>JACPCL010000031.1 GCA_016179765.1 Chloroflexota bacterium | reverse complement strand
ACCAAAAGCCACCCTTCACCAAGAAAATATCCCATCTATCTGGTTACAACAGCCTTTTTCAACACCCTGCTAGATACTTTGCCTCCTGAACAGCGCAAAGCAGCCAGAGTGTGGTTAGAGAACGGTAGGTTGACTGTCCTAGGGCTGGTAGGCGATGCTCTTCGGGCCCATTACAAGGTTTTACCATTGGAATATTTCCGTGCTGATCTAAGTAAGAAACTCGTCGAATCTTTGAATGATTGGGTTGTACCAATCATAAGACTTGGCCTTGCCTCCATATGGAACTATGTGGAGCATCAGCCTGAATGGCAAAAGCTGGGGTACCGTTCCGTGTTTCGGCGCACCTCAACGTACGATAACTCACTGAGACCCAGTTTCCTTTCAAGTTTCCAAACTATTGAGAAAGAATTGACACGTGGGCTACCAACAGACTGAAGGGTGGCAGAGGTCTTAGATTCTTCGCTTCCCCTTCGCGGAGCCTGCACTTGAGGCCCGCTCAGGGAGGGCTCTTGCACCCCTATGCCTCGTACCGGGGGTAGGAGCCGAAGATTTTGAGCAGGGAGACGTGGCGCTGAAGGGCCAAAAGCGCCTCGCTGACCAGGGGGTCCTGGCGGTGGCCCGCCAGGTCCAGCAGGAAGATGTACTGCCCCAGACTCTGCCGGGTGGGGCGGGACTCTACCTTTGCCAGGTTGATGTGGCGGAGGGCGAACTCCCCCAGGGCGGCGTGCAGGAGGCCGGGGCGGTCGTCGCCGAAGGTGAAGCAGAGGGAGGTCTTGTCCTTGCCGGTGGGCGGGCTGTCCTGGTGGGCAAGGACGACGAAGCGTGTGACGTTGGAAGGGTTGTCCTGGATGCCTCTGTCCAGCACCTGCATGCCGTAGAGCTCCGCGGCGCGCATGGTGGCGATGGCTGCGGCGCCGTCTGGCTCACGGGCCAGGCGCTCGGCGGCGGCGGCGGTGCTCATGGCGGGCACAATGGCGGCGTTGGGGAAACGCCTGGCAAGGTACCCCCGGCACTGGCCCAGGGCCTGAGGGTGGGAGTAGATGGCTCTAATATCCGACTCCCGGGCTCCGGGGGGCACCAGGAGACAGTGCTCTATGGGGATGACCAGCTCGCGGTGGATGAGCAGGGAGGTGTGGTGGATGAGGAGGTCCAGGGTGTCGTTGACGGAGCCTTCCAGGCTGTTCTCAATGGGCACCACCGCCTCGTCCGCCTGTCCTGCGGAGACGGCTTCCGCGGCGGCGGCGATGGATGGGTAGGGAAGGAGCTGGGCCTGGGGGTCGTGCTTGAGGGCTGCGGCCTCGGTGAAGGTGCCCGCGGGGCCAAAGTAGGAGACTCTTTGCGGCATCAGCGGCCCACCCGCGTGAAGATAGCGATAAGCTCCTCGTCCGCCTCCGGGGGTGTAATGGCGATGACCTCATCGTTCGGCTCAATGAGCTGGCCGGGCTTGGGGATCCGAGGTTGCCCTTTGCGGTTGACGACCAGGGAGATGAGGGAGTTGGGCGGGAGCACCAGCTCATGGAGGGGCTTGCCCACAACCTCGGCGTCTGGCGGGACGTGGATGTCCACCAGGCGAAGGTTGGAGCGGGGTACCGGCATGAGGTGGATGAGGGGCTGCTCCGTCAGCTCCCCTTCCACGTGGGCCAGGATGATGTTGGTGTGGCTGACCACCACATCCACGCCCAGGGACTTGAACAGCTTTTCGTTGGAGGGGTCGTTGACCAGGGCGATGGTCTTTTTGACGTTGAAGCGGTGTTTGGCCACCTGGCAGGCCACCAGGTTGTCCTCGTCGTGGCCCGTGACGGCCACAAGGACGTCGGCGCGGTTGGCGCCGGCTTCGGCCAGCAACGCCGCCTCCGAACCGTCGCCGCTGATGGCAACGCTGCCCAGCTCCTCCACAATCCGGGCGTGCCTGGGTGGGTCCTGCTCAATGGCCAGGACCTCGTGCCCAGCGGTGATGAGCGCCTTGAGCAGGTGATACCCTACCTTGCCACACCCTACGATGATGATGTACATGGCTACTTCCTCAGCGTCTCCAGCAGCATGGAGGAGATCATTTTGGACGGGCTGATGGCGTCTACCCCCAGGTCCCGGAACATCTGCTGGCGGATGGGGTCGTAGATGAGGCAGACCACCTTGGGCACCTGGAAGAGGAAGCGCACCTTCTGGGCTGCAAAGGCGTTGCGGGCGTCCCCGGCGCCGATGGCGAAGAAGGCGTCGGCCCCCTGGATGCCCGCCCGTCGCAGGTCATCCTCGGAGGTGCCGTCGGCCAGGAGGGTACGTGCGCCGAGGGTGGGAGGGATGCGGCGCAGGTTCTCCTCGGTGTTGTCCATGACGGTGACCTGGTGGCCTTCTTGTACCAGCTCACGCACGACCATGGCCCCTATTCGGTTGCAGCCCATCACCAGTATGTTCATCGCGCTTCAGACCTCTCCCCCTGTATCCCCCTCTCCGACTCGGAGAGGGGGATGTTTTGTTGAGAGTATCTGGGCGCTGCGAAGCAGCGCCCAGATACTCTCGGTTCCTTTCCCTGCTAGGTGCCGTTGCCCGGAGGAGTTAACTCCAACCGCCACAGGAGTACCGGGCATGGGGCGTACTTGAGCACATGGGGCGCCGCCTTGCCCAGGGAGAAGCTGCCGTGCTGCAACTGGTAGGGGAGGGCAAGAAGGATGAGGTCCACCTCGCGCTCCACGGCCTCTTGTACGATGGCGGGGCCCGCCTCTCGCGCCTGGAGCATCACCGCTTCCACGCCGGTCTTGTACTCCTTGCCCAGCTCCTCCATCCGATGGAGGGTCTCTTCCGCGTTGCTGCTCTCCGTGGGAAGGTCTGAGTCCAGGGGAAGGTGGTGGGGCACTTCAATAACGTACACCAGATAGACGCTGCCCTTGGCGTCTCTTGTCAGATCGCAAGCCAGGCGCAAAGCCTTCGGGTCGGTATCGTTGCCATGGACGGGGAGGAGCACCTTTTTCCAGGGCATAGCAATGGCTGAGGCTGGGATTGGGATTTGCTGTTTGGGGCTGACCGATTATACTCCGCATCCCAGGATGGGTTCAATTGGAGGGAAATAGGCCCAGGCGGCGAATTCTTCGCAAAGGGGGGCGGTCAGGGGTTAGGGGGAGCGGGTGGCTGCCCCTTCCCTGGGGGCCACGCTTGGGTGGGAGGTGGGAGGCTCCCCGCGGCGTACCTTGTCCAGCATGTCGTCTCGCCCGGCCACAAAGAGGATATCCCCTTTGGCGATGATCTCATCCTTGGCAGGTAGCAGGATGGGCTCCCTGCCCCGGCGGATGGCTAGGACGATGATGCCGTACCGGTCCCGCGTGCCGCTCAGGCCAACCTCTTCAAGGGTCATGCCGGTGAGTCGCTCTGGAGGGTGGAACCGGCTGATGCCGAAGGTAGAGGTGACGGAGAGATAGTCCTGGACATCGGGGTTAAAGAGGGCGTGTGCCAGGCGCACGCCAGCATCCTGCTCCGGGTTGATGACCTTATCAGCCCCGCTGTGCTCCAGGGCGCGGGCGTGTAAAGGGTTGTTGGAGCGGGCCACGACCTGAGGGATGCCGAGGCCTTTGACCAACAGGGTGGTCAAGATGCTGGCCTCTATGTCCCCCCCGATGGACACAATAGCCAGGTCGTAGCTGGCGATGCCCAGGTCTCGCAGCACGGATTCGCTGGTGGAGTCGCCCTGGACGACGGTGGTAAGCTGACCTTCCAGGTCTTTCACCACCTGCTCGCTTTTGTCTATGCCCAGGACGTCAAAGCCCAGGTGGTAAAGCTCCTGGGCCAGGCTGATGCCAAACCGTCCCAGCCCGATGACGACTGCTTGCTTTGCCATACTGCACCTCTACCCTATTCTAACCCTTTCCTGGGAGTAGCGGTACACGGCGCGCCGCTGCCCTTGCCCCAAGGCCAAGGCGATGGTGAGTGGCCCTATGCGACCGACGAACATGGTGACGATGATCAGCGTCTTGCCTATGGCAGATAGCTCTGCAGTGATGCCGGTGGACAGCCCCGTGGTGGCAAAGGCGGACACCACCTCAAACAGGATGCGGTCAAAGGGGAACCTCTCCGTTATGACCATGAGGAAGGATATACCACCCACAAAGGTAACGGCAAGGAAGGCAATGGTCAGAGCGCGCTGCACGTGTTCCGACGGAATCTCCTTGCGGAAGGCCTCCACGTACCCCCGGTTCCTGACGGTGGCGAGCACCGTGGCGATGATAACGGCGAAGGTGTTGACCTTGATTCCCCCGGCGGTAGACCCTGAGGCGCCCCCCACAAACATCAGGGCCATCAGAAGGACAATGGTCTGGAGTTGGGCAAGGCCTATATTTATGGTGCTGAAGCCAGCGGTGCGTGCGCTGACGGAGTGAAAAAGGGAGTTCACCACCTTGACCCCGACCGTATCGGGGCCAATGGTTTCCCCATTGGTATACTCAAACAGCAGGAACAAAACTGCGCCCGCCAACCACAGGGATAGGGTGGTGACGATCACCAGGCGGCTATCCAGGGAGAACCGGTTAAACTTGCGGGTTTTCAGGAGGTCTACAAAAAGCATGTAGCCCAGGCTACCCGACATGATGACCAGGGCGGTCCCACCCAGCAGGATGGTATCAACCCTGAGCATTGCCATGCTGACGGAGCCGGGGAGTACGTCAAAGCCGGCGTTGTTGTAGGCTGATATGACAGTGAAGAGGGCCTGCCAGGCCCCTTCCCTGGCTCCAAAGATAGGTTCAAAGCGCCAGTAGAGAAGGACAAAGCCCAGGACAAGGATGACAAAGGACAGGGCCACAATCTGCAGGGTCAGGCGCGCCAGCCCGCCGAACCGGGCAGCCTCCAGAAAGCCCCGGGTGATGATGAGCTGGTTGGGTAAGGAGATGCGCTGGGCAACGATCAGGAGCAGGTAGGTAGCGGTGCTCATGAACCCCAGGCCGCCAATGAGGATAAGGGTCATGATGATGGCCTGCCCCCAGTGGTTCCAGAAGGCGCCGGTATTCACTACCACCAGGCCCGTGACGCAGGCCGCGGAGGTGGCGGTGAACAGGGCGGTCATGAAGGGGGCAAAATCCCCCGTGGTGTTGAAGAAGGGGAGCCAGAGGAGCAGGGTGCCAATGGCAATAAGTCCGCCAAAGCCGTATACCAGAATAAGGGGCGACTCAAACTTGCGCCCAGGCATACGCCTTGGGGGGGTCTGGATGTAGATGGGTTCAAGCTCTTGCCGCCGGGGGTGCCGGATGACCCGGTCCCCAGGCCTGCGTCGCCAGCCAGTGGTCATGAGGTTATCGCCTCTTTAATCGGTGCTCCTTCACTCTCCGTCAGGGAAGTTCGGGGCTGTTTGGGCAAGGGTACGGTCTTATGGGCAAGCTTGGAGCTTGACGGCGTCTCTCTCATTCCTTCGGTGGCTTTCCTCTGCTGGCTCATCGCTTCGCAGCGTGACAGTGACGTTGTCAAAATGGTTTCGTAATCCGCACAGCAAGTACAGATGTTTTACGCAGGGATTGTATAGTCGTGGAAGCAGCGTGTCAATCTGACGCGCTAGGGCGGCGCCGTAGAGTGCGGCGTGATGAAGAGAGACGTACTCCCCTCCTGGAAACCTCCTTGCTTCTTCTCTTGGCTTGGAACCGTGGCTCAATACGTGCCTTCAGGAACATGAAGGGAGAGGCGGCACCGTGGGTCCGGAGCGAACTGGGAACCCACCCTCACGCCAACAGGACTATCCCGTCTTTACTGGCTCCCAGGCGTATGCTATAGTGCCACCATAGGCTCATTCCAAGGCGAAGGGGGACCTTTCGTATCGCTAGGGAGTACCGGGTAAACCAGCGAATCAGGGCGACCACGGTCCGGGTTATCACCGAAGAGGGGGAGCAACTGGGCGTCATGAACCTGCGGGATGCCTTGACTCTGGCCCACGAGCGCGAAACCGACCTGGTGGAGGTGGCGCCGAACTCAGAGCCGCCCGTGTGCCGCCTGCTGGACTATGGCAAGTTCAAGTACGCTCAGACCAAGAAGGAGCGGGAGTCTCGCAAGGGCCAGAAGTCCACGGGACTGCGAGAGGTGCGGTTCCGCCCCACGACGGGCGCCCACGACATTGAATCCAAGACCCGCACGATCCAGAAACTTCTGGCGGAGGGCAGTAAGGTGAAGGTGTCGGTGGTCTTCCGTGGTCGGGCTATCACCCACCCGGAGTTGGGCGTGGGTTTGCTGAAGAGGGTGGCGGAAAGCGTCCAGGAACAGGCCAAGCTGGAACGGGCTCCAGGCATGGAGGGCCGCACGTTGAGCATCATCCTGACGCCGGGCGTTCCGGCTGCTGGGCGTCCGCCGCAGGCGGATGTCGCCTCTCCGGCGAAGCCGACCCCGGCAGAGGCGAGCTAGGCGAGGCGGAGCGACCCGTAACGGATGGCCCAAGAAAGGGTAAAGAATGCCCAAGCTCAAGACGCATAAAGGCGCGAAGGCGCGCTTCAAATTCTCCGGCTCCGGCAAGACCCTCCGTATGAAGCGCATGAGCAGCCACCTGCGGCGCAACAAGGCCAAGCGCACCCGCCGTATGTTTGACGATACCGTCTCCACAGCGCCGACGGACATCGCCAAGGTGCACCGCCTTCTGCCTTACGGATAAGGAGCCAACCGCTCTTATTGTTCTGGCCCGTGAAGCATGTACGCTACGCCCTCCCGAGGCTCGTGGTATGATGGTTAGTATCATAGAGACCATCTCAACATGGTTCTTCACCCTAGCCTAACAGGCGGCGGAAAAAGGGGAGTTCAGAGGGGCGTCCGCCGCAGGCGGATGACGGGGGTCTGGGAGTGTCCCCCAGATACAAATCCATCCGCCGTAGGCGGATACCATGCTGGAGTCCCGACAGGTCGGGATTCTTTTTGAAAAGGAGCACCCGTGGCTAGGATCAAACGAGGTGTGACCAGGCACCGGCGCCACGCTGCGGTGCTGGCCCTCACCAGGGGCCACTACAGCGTGCGGCACCGCCTCTTCAAGCGGGCCAAGGACTCTCTGAAGGCTGGGATGGCCTACGCCACGGTCCACCGCAGGGACCGGAAGGGAGACTTCCGGAGCCTCTGGATTGTCCGTATTGGCGCTGCGGCCAAGCAGAACGGCCTGAACTACAACTCCCTCATCCATGGCCTTAAGCTGGCCGACATCCAGGTGGACCGCAAGATCCTGGCGGACTTGGCGGTGAAAGACCCACAAGCCTTCACGGAGCTTGCTGGCAGGGCCAAGGCCCGACTGGCCGCATAGAGACAGAGACTGTGCAGCGTGCACGATGGGAACGGCAAAGGAAGGTGCTGGCCCCGCTTTTGGCGGGGCCAGCACCTTCCTTTAGGGCTGCTATTCCTATGTGGGAGGTGGGACGCTTCCAATGCCATAGAACACGTCCCGGGTGAGCATCCGGTGCAGCTTGGCCGGCGGCGGCACCCAGTGGCTGGCCGAATCAGACCACTGCTTCTGCAAGACGGCCAGCACCTCCTCAAGGGTGGTGGGCTGGTTGCCATTGGAGAGCAGGACGCGGAACACCGCCTCCATGATGGGCAGGCCTGGAGAGACGAAGTCCTGGTTGGCGGAGCAGTGCTCCGCAATTTTCACCAGGTGGTCTTGCCAGGGGAGTTCCAGGCCGCCGGCGGGCTCCTGGATAAGGGCGCCCCAGCAGGCGGCGCATCGCCGGTGCAAGAGCAGCAGGCCGAAGGAACGGCCCTGGCCCTCCAGCTTTTCGGGGAAGATGGCGAAGGTGGCGGGGAGGTACTGCTCACCGTCGTTTGACTGTTCGCTGGTCACTGCTTTTCGGCTCCGTTCATCCATCACCGTTTCGTGAGTGATCTCGTAACACTATAGCACGTGTTATGAAGCGAGCAAACCCGTAAGGGTGTATCTGGGGGGCACCCCCAGTCCCCCGCCAAGGGGCTTTGCCCCTCTGGACACCCCTTTTTTCATCACACCGCTAATAGACGCCCTCCTCGTCCCAGTCCAACATGCGGACTTGCACGCGCTCCCCAGGCCCCAACTGAGGCACATCCTCCGGGCAGATGGCCAGCCCGTTGGCGCGGGCCATGGAGGTCAGGAGGTTGGAGCCTTGGGGGCCTGTGGTGCGGGCGTAGTAGGTGGCCCCACGTTTGGTGACGAAGGCGCGGGCGTACACTCTGCGCCCATCGTGGTTGACGATGGCGTCCTCCAGCACGGCCTCAACGGTGGGCTTGTCCAGCTGGGTGCGGCCCATCATCTTGAGCAGCGCGGGGCGTCCCAGCTCCTCAAAGGCCACCATGGCGCTGACGGGGTTGCCCGGCAGCCCCAGATGGGGCACGGGCCTGCCGCCATTACCCCTGAGCACGCCGAAGGCCAGTGGCTTGGCGGGGCGCATCCGCACGGACCAGAAGGCGATCTCTCCATGCTCAGCCAGCACGTCCTTGACCATGTCATAGTCACCCTTGGAGACGCCGGCAGAGGTGATGAGCATGTCGGCGGCGAGGCCCTGGGCCAGCATGGCGTTCATGGAGGGGAGGTTATCCCGGGCGATGTCCAGGAGCCGGGGTACGCCGCCGTACCTCTTCACCAGGCCCGCGATGCTGTAGCTATTGCTGTCGTAAATCTTGCCGGCCATCGGGGGCTGGCCAGGGCTCTGGAGCTCGTCGCCCGTGGAGAGGATGGCCACGACGGGGCGGCGGATGACCTTGACGGTGGCGTAGCCCAGGGAGGCCAGGACGCCCAGTTCGCTGGGGCGGAGCACGGTGGCCCTGGGCAGGACCAGGGATCCCCTGGCGGCATCCTCGCCCCTGGGCCGCACGTTGGCGCCTTTGGAAGTCTGGGAGAGAATGGCGATGTGGTCCAGGGAGCGGCCGGAGGCCTTGCGGGCAAGCTCGTCGGTCTCTTCAAACGGCACGACGGTGTCGGCGCCGGGCGGGATGGGCGCGCCGGTCATGATGCGGATGGCCGCCCCCGAGACGACGGGCTGGCGGGGCGTCTGGCCCGCCGCCAGGTGGCCAATGACCTTCAGGGTGACGGGTTGCTCCGGGCTTACCCTCTGGATGTCCCGATGGAGCAGGGCGTAGCCGTCCATGGCGGAGTTGTCCCAGGGGGGGATGTCAAAGGCGGCGACGGCGTCCTGGGCCAGGGTGAGGCCGAGGGCGTCCAGCAGGGGCGTCTCCTGTGCCTCCAGAACGGGCACGAGGGCCAGGATTTTCTCCCTGGCCTCCTCTACGGAGAGCATGTCTGGGGCGCGTGGGTGCTGATGGGCCATGGGGATAGCCTAGCACGGCAAGGGCCGAGGGACAACAGCCTGCTAGACCACCACCAGGGGGATAAGCATCTCCTGTGGAGAGAGGCCGGAGTGCTGGGAGGCCTCCAGCATCACCCGTCCGTTGCCGCTGGCGGCCCGGTATTCCAGGGCGTCTGCCCCAAGTGAGATGGCCACCAGGTCTCCCATCCGGCCTCTGGTTGCTTCGGAAAGCCTCTCTGGGCCAAAGAGCCGCAGGGCCTCCGCCTCCTCCGTAGTGAGCACGGCGAACCGTGGGCCAAAGCGATGGAGGAAGTAGCCGCGTATCTGGGCGTGGGCCTCGGACCTGGCGTGAAGGTACAACACCCGCGCATCGCCGGAAGGTGGGTGGTGAAGCAGCGCCAACAGAGGGTCGTAGGCCTTAATCTCGTGGCGGCGGCCCTCGCCGGCGTCCAGGAAACCGTGGTCGGCGGTCAGCGCCACGCGCCCCTTGCCTGCCAGACCCTCGGCCAGGCGTTCCACCTCACGGTCCAGGTCAGCCAGGGCCGCCCGCAGCTCTGGCCTCGCCACGCCGTAGGTGTGGGCGGCGTCATCTATGCGGGGGGTGTACAGGTAGGTGAAGGTGGGGGCTTCCGCCTTGCGCACCCGTTCAACGGCGATGTCCACCGCCTCCGCAAGGCTGTGGTAGCCCATGACAGCGCGGCCACCACAGAAGTAGTCGGTGTAGGGTCCCTGGGCAATGCGCTCAGGGAACAGGGACAGGGCGTCATGCTTCAGAGTCGCCAGGGCTGAGGGGGCAGGAAAGGCCTGCTGGGGTGATATCCCCAACTCCCCCAGGGGCCGGTGGTCCGAGCGCGTGGCGAACTGCAGGATGGCAGCCGCGGCGCCGATTTCCGGCAGGTGCGTCCACCAGCCAACTACGCCGTGCTGGGCGGGCCACTGGGCCGTGGCCAGGGAGGTCAGGGCCACCGCCGTGGTGGAAGGGAATACGGTGCGCAGGGAGGCGACGAGATGGCGGGGCAGGAAGGCGCCCTCCGGCAGCAGCCCCAGGACGTTCATGCCCAGGCCATCGGCCAGCACCAGCACCAGGTGCCGGCCAGGGTCCACCAGCGCCGCCAGCTTCTCAACCCCTGGCGTTGAAGGCACGCCCTCCCCTCCTGCCCAGAGCGCCACGGAGCGGGCCAGGTCCACCAGGTTCAGGGCCTCCCGGGAGGGGCGCAGGAGGGCGCCCCGTTCAAAGGCGGCAAGGAGGTCGTTTACATCGCCCATGGGCCCTCGGTGGCGGCGGTGAACGTGCGTGACGTCCAGCCATGCCGGGGATTAGGTCCACAACTCCCTATGGTATCATAGACATACCCCTGAGCAGTACAGATAGGAATCTCCGGTAAGGGCGGCCATAATCCAAGAGTACCGAGAAGGGGTCTGAGCAGTGCGATATCGGCTCTATGTTGATGAATCGGGTGACCACACCTACAAATTGCTTGACGATGTGAGCCGGAGATACCTTGCCCTCACAGGAATAGCGATAGAATCAGACTATTACCGCACGGAATTCCAACCCCAGTTGGAAGCCCTAAAACAGATTCATTTTCCTCATAGCCCCGATGACCCTGTTGTTCTGCATCGGGAAGAGATTCGGTATAGGAAGGGTCACTTCGGCGTCCTAGTTGACCCAAGCAGAAACTTGGCTTGGGAGAACGCCTTCCTTGAGTACATCCGGTTGGCCCGTTTCCGTCTCTTCACCGTCGTCTTAGACAAGAAGGCTCATAGGGAACGATATGGGGACGCGGCCATACATCCGTATCACCTCTTGCTTACGCTTCTGCTAGAACGATACAGAGGGTATCTCATGTACGTCAACGGCACGGGAGACGTTCTTGCCGAAGCCAGGGGTGGCAAAGAGGACATGGCCCTGAAAGATGCATACAGAAAGCTTTGGCAAGGTGGCACGTACTACATTTCGTCCCAGGAATTCCAAAAGGTACTTACAAGCAGAGAGTTGAAGGTCAAGCGGAAAGAACAGAACATCGGAGGCCTACAGGTCACGGACCTCTTGGCCTACCCTGCCAAGCAGTATATTTTGGAGTCCCGGGGAAAGGTGCCTCTATCTGGCGCCACTTTCTCGGCGAAGCTGGCGCAAGTGTTCAAGGGCAAATTTGACCTTATAGGCCAGAAGCTACTTGAATAGAAACAAAAAGGTCGGGGTAAACCCGACCTCTCTGCGCTAGCCCTTGCGGGCTATCCACCTTCGGAAACCCGAATTGCCTCTATATTAGAACACATGCACTCTATATGTCAACGCACCGCTGACACCAAATTAGGACACTAACGAATCTCCGTAACTGTTACAGATCGGGGTCGTTTGTCTATCAACCGGGATTGTAAGAGTCATGAACCTCCTCCAATCTGTACGCGGATGGTGAACAGGACATACGGGCGTAGGTGCGGGCCCACGCCCCAGCATTCAAGCTCAGGAGCACCCCCTTGACCCAGCCCCCTGAACCCCTCACCCAGGAGGCCCTGGAGGGCCAGCTCGGCAGGGCTTACCAGGCCCTGGACGCGGCGGCGCGCGTGCGCCACCTGGCCATGCTCCAGTCGGTCCAGAAGCCGGAGGATGCAGTCCTGGACGCCGCGCGGGAAGGCCCGGGCCTGTGGGCCGTCACTTTGTGCGCCTGGGACGCTCTTGGCGCCCTGTCCATCATCGCCGGACTTTTCGCGGCCTACCGCATGAACATCCAGAGCGTGGACGTGTTCACCGTGCACCTGCCGCAGCGGCGGGCCGCCGCGCCCGTGCCCGCGCGGGCCCGCCTAGGCGGGCGGTGGAACCCCCTGGGACCGGGGACCTCGGTGATGCGGTCCCGGCAAGTTGGGACGCCCCCAGGCCCCGCTCTGCCGGACACCAAGTTGCTGGACATCTTTCACGTACGCGCCCCGGAGCCGCCCGCTCCCGCCTTTTGGGACCGCTTCAAGGGAGAGATGGGAGGGCTTCTGGGTCTCATGGTGAGCGGCCAGGCGGATAGGGCGCGGGAGGCCATCATAGCCCGCGTCAGCCGGGTAGTGGGATCGGGGCAGGAGGCGGAGCGGCAGCTTTTCCCCGTATCGGTGGAGCTGGACAACGACGCCTCCTCCCACTACACGCTCCTCTCCATCCGCGCCGCCGACACCCTTGGTTTCCTCTTCGCCTTCGCCAACGCCCTCACCATGCTGGAGGTGAACATTGAGCGGGCCGAGGTGCGCACCCAGGAGGGCCAGGTGCACGATACCTTCTGGCTCACCGATGCCGCCGGCCGCAAGATTACCAGCCCCCAACGGCTGCACGAGATTCGCGCCGCCGCCGCCCTCATCAAACAGTTCACCTACCTGCTGCCCCGCTCTCCCAATCCCGCCCAGGCCCTGCGCCAGTTCAACGCCTTGGCCCACCAGATCCTCGCTCGCCCGGACTGGACGCGCGAGCTGCGCAACCTGGAGTCGGCCCGTGTCCTGGAGACTCTGGCGGATATGATGGGCGTCAGCAAGTTCCTGTGGGAAGACTTCCTGCGCATGCAGCACGAAAACCTCTTCCCAGTGCTGGTGGACACTCCTGCCCTGGAGGAGCGCAGGAGCATCCCGCAGCTCCGCCTGGCTCTCCAGGGGTCCCTGGAGTCGCTGGTGGACCACCAGGCCAAAGTACGAGAGCTCAATCGCTTCAAAGACCGGGAGATGTTCCGAGTAGACCTGCGCCACATCACCCATCGCATCGGCTTCCGGGAGTTTGCCGAAGAGCTTTCAGACCTGGCGGAAGTGACGGTGGAGCAGGCTTCGGCGCTGTGTCATCCCACCCTTCAGGGGCGATTCGGCGTCCCTTCCCTGCCCAACGGCGACCCCTGCCCCTGGACGGCGTGCGCGCTGGGGAAGTTTGGGGGTCGCGAGCTGGGGTTCGGCTCGGACATTGAGATGCTCTTCGTCTACCAGGAGGAGGGTTCCACCCGGGGGCCGCAGGTGGTCCGCACCTCCACCTACTTCAACGACTTCGTGCGCGCCTTTCTGGCGACCCTGGAAACCCGGCGCGAGGGCATCTTTGAGCTGGACTTGCGTCTGCGGCCCTACGGCAACAAGGGCGCGCTGGCCTCATCTCTGGCGGCCTTCCGTGACTACTACTCTGGCGATGGCTTTGCCCGGCAGTTTGAGCGCATGGCCCTGGTGCGGCTGCGCCCCGTGGCCGGCGACCCGGCCCTGGGGGCGCAGGTGCTGGAGGCGCGCGACGCCTTCGTCTACTCCGGCGCACCCCTGGATATGGAGAACATCCGTCATCTGCGGGGCCGCCAGGCCAGCGAGCTGACGCCCGCGGGCCAGGTCAGCGCCAAGTACAGCCCCGGCGGCCTGGTAGACGTGGAGTACTACGTCCAGGCTAGGCAGATCGCCGTAGGTCACGGCGACCCCGCAGTGCGCGTGGCCAACACCCTGGACGCCATAGACCGCCTGGTGCATGGGGGGCATATCCCCCAGAGGGAAGCTGAAGAGCTGCGGCAGGTGTACAGCTTTTTGCGGCGGCTTATTGACGCCTTGCGGGCCGTTCGGGGCCACGCCAAGGACCTGACCATCCCGCCGACGGAGACGCGCGAGTTCGCCTACCTCGCCCAGCGATTGCAGTACCCCTCGCCTGCCGCTCTTCGCGCCGCCGTCACGGAGCGCATGGACTACGCAAAAGGGCTATGGGAGGGGCACCCTCAGTATCCCTAGTGCAGAGGAAACAGGGAAACCAACAAGGACCAACCGATGAAGGCCCTTAAGGCAGCACGCCCAACGTTACTTTGCCTTACAGGTTTTGTACTTTTGTCGCCCATAGGCTGGGTAATCTATTTTGCATCTTCATTTGCTTCTGGCTCGGAGGACTCTCTGCTCATGTTTTGGCCTGCCTTCGCGGGTTCCCAGGTGATCATGGTGTTCCTCACAGGCCAGTATGCTTACCGGGCAGGAACTAAGGGCCAGCCAAATTTAGATTGGACACTTGATCCTCTAGGTCTGGCGGCGGTCGTCAACGCGGGAATATGGGTCATGTCGTTATTCGGCTTCATGGCCTTTGCGGCGCTCTTTAGCCAGATGGCTGACCCACAACCGCCGCTATTGCTGGCTTTCCTGTGGATGGAGTTGATCCCCATAAGCTACGGCGTATTCATTGCGTCGGTAGCAGCTATTTCCTGGCGGTTTGGGCGACCTGATCGCGCTTCTTGGCGCAAGTCTCCCTGGCTCCTGGGGTGGTCGTTTCTTGGTTTCGTGTCTAGTATCGGGCTGTTTTTCCTTCTGTTCTATGATTTTCTTTTCTCATAACAAAATGGTTCTCTTCCCCGCCCTTCTTTCGCCAAAGATGTAACTGAAACTCGCTCATTGGGCCAGCCTTCCCCCACAGGCGTCTCCCCTTTTTGCCCCGGGTGCGCTACCATAACGTCACCCTCGTCCACAGGAGGTGCGCCATGCCCCTGGACCCCCAGGCAGAAGCCGTCATCAAGCTTCAGGAGGCCGCCGGCGAGCCGCCTTTGCACACCCTGTCGCCGGCTCTGGCCAGGGCCATCCGCCACGCGCGGCCCGTGGCCAAGGGACCCGAGGTGGCCCGCAGCTACAATACGCACATCCCTGGCCCTGCCGGCGCCGTTCCCGCCCGCGTCTATGTCCCCTTTGGCGATGGGCCCTTTCCCTGTCTGGTGTACTATCATGGCGGCGGCTGGGTCATCGGCACCCTGGACATGTCCGACGGGACATGCCGTCACCTGTGCACCGGCGGAGGCTGCGTCGTCGTCTCCGTGGACTACCGCCTTGCCCCGGAGGCCAAGTTCCCCCTGCCGGCGGAGGAGTGCTATGCCGCCGCCCAGTGGGTGCACGGGCACGCCCCCTCCCTTGACGTAGACCCCCGCCGCGTCGCCGTAGGCGGCGGCAGCGCCGGCGCTAATCTGGCCGCGGCGGTGGCCCTCATGGCCCGCGACCGCGGCGGGCCGCCTCTGGTGCACCAGCTTCTGGTCTATCCCGTCACCGACCGCAACTTCAACACCCCGTCGTATATCCAGAACGGCGCCGGCTATATGCTGACCTGTGAGAGCATGATATGGTACTGGGACCACTACCTCAGCAGCCCCGCCGACGCTCAGAACCCCTACGCCGCGCCCCTGCAAGCCAAAGACGTGAGCCGCTTGCCGCCGGCCCTGGTCATCACCGCGGAGTACGACCCCCTGCGCGATGAGGGGGAGGCGTATGCTCGCCGCCTGCAAGACGCCGGCGTGTCCACCCACTACTCCTGCTACCCGGGGATGATCCACGGCTTCTTTGGCATGCACGAGGCCGTAGACAAGGCCCGCCAGGCCGTGGAAGAGGCCTGTGGGGCGTTGCGCCAGGCCTTCGCACTAGGCCTTCGGTAGTGTGGCGCCTCTCAAGTCTCGCGAGTAACGGCCTGTGGTAACCTCTCCTCCTTGTGTCCCTTTGTCCCAAAGGGAGAGGGGTTTTTTGTTGTAGGGTTTTGCGGCACAGCCGCAAAACCCTACAAGTAGCCTCATCCCCCTTCCCCAACGTGGAAGGGGGACCGAGGGGGTTAGGTTCCTCCAACGCATCTTGATGCTATTGGGACTCCACCTGCTCAGAGCAACGCTAACGAAGTGTTAAAGACACTATCCTAGCTGGGGCTGCGTGGCGGGTGCATCCCTTCCCTCACCCTTGACAGTTCCCCATCACTCTGCTATATATAATGCTGCTATATATAGGGCAGGAATGCAAGCATGACCCTTGAAACCCACAGTTACTGGGACCTCCTCATCAACCGAAGCGTCAGCCGCTTTTTTCTGCTGGCTGCCTTGGCCAAAGGTCCAAAGCACGGCTACCAGCTTGCCAAGGCGGTGGAGGAAGCCACCGACGCCTGCTGCACCCCCAGCGCCGCCATGATCTATCCTGCTTTGAAGGAGCTGATGGAGCAGGGTTACATCGTGTGCAACGTGGAGCGCACCGGCGCCCGGGAGCGCAAGGTATGCACCCTGACGCCCCAGGGTTGGCGCGTGTACCATACTGCCGCCCGCTCCTGGCGTCGTATTATCCCCGCTCTGGAGCAGGCGGTGCAGGCTGCCGAGGGAGCGGAGCGGAGATCCCATGCTCTGGACGCCGCGCCATCTGCTGCACCATAGTCGCCCACCCACACAAAGGAGGACGCCATGACCACTTCCAAACCCCAGGACATCAAACGCGCCGTTCGGGAGCGGTACGCCGCCCGGGCCACGGGGGCCGTCAGCGCCTGCTGCGGCCCCGCGGAGGCCGCGCCGCCCACACCTGCCCGGGGCGTCTACCTGGGCGCCGACCTCTCCGGCCTGCCTGGGGAGGTGCTCCTGGCTTCCGCTGGCTGCGGCAACCCTACCGCCCTGGCCGACCTGAAGTCCGGCGAGACGGTCGTGGACCTGGGAAGCGGCGGCGGCATTGACTGCTTCCTGGCTGGCCGGGCCGTTGGGCCTTCCGGCCACGTCATTGGCGTGGACATGACGCCCCAGATGATTGAGCTGGCCCGCAGCAATGCTCAACGCCTGAAGGCGGCCAACGTGGAGTTCCGCCAGGGGGAGATTGAGGCCCTGCCCGTCCAAGACGGCACAGCCGACGTCATCATCTCTAACTGCGTCGTCTGCCTCTCCCCGGACAAGGACGCCGTTTTCCGTGAGGCCTTCCGCGTGCTCCGTCCCGGCGGACGCCTCCACATCTCGGACATGATGTTGGTGGGAGACCTCCCCCAGGCGATAAAGGACGACCCCAAGCGCTGGGCCGAGTGCGTTGGGGGAGCCGAGCCGAAGGAGGAGTACCTGGCCCGCCTGGGGAAGGCAGGCTTCCAGCGCGTCTCCGTGAAAGAGGAGCGGCGCTACTCCTCGGAGCCGGGCCTGGAAGCCCTCCGCAGCGTGTACGTCAGGGCGGTGAAATCCCTCAACGGTTGACCACTCGTTGCACGCCGGCGCGCCTCTTGTCGCAAAGCCTGCCCGCCATTCTTAATGCTTTCTTAACGGGAGCATCTAGGCGGGCAGGCCCTTTTCTGCCTTATCATTAGGCTACACCACAGTGGATTTCTTCACCCCAGCCTAATGGTCATGAACTGAACAAGTTGTTACTCAGTAAGAGTCTCATCTCTACCTGGTCCTCCCCCGTCAAGGGGGAGAAAAGGAGGTTCCTTCCCCCCTTGTGGGGGAAGGCTGAGATAGGGGGATTTGAATCAGTGTGAGGCGGCAAGGCCGCCTCACACTGATTCCTAAAAAAAGAGACCCCTGCCGCCTCGCTGGCGGCCACGCGTGGGCTGTTACGCCGGTTGAAGGGAGGAGGGTAGACCTCTGGCGCTGCCTCGGCTCTACCCCCCATGGCTAGGAGAAGGTATGGAGTGGAAGGCCCTTATCGTAGAGGACGAGGAAGGCATAGCGCTTCTGTTGAAGGAGATACTGGAGCGTGAAGGGTACAGTGTGCGCATCAGCGCCAACGGCATGGAGGGGCTGAGAGAGTTCTTTGCCTCCCCGCCGGACGTGGTGCTCCTGGACATCACCATGCCTGAAATGGATGGCTGGACGCTGTTGGAGCGCATCCGGGAGGTCGCCGAGACCCCCGTGCTCTTTATCACCTCCCTTGTGGAAGAGTCCAGCAAGGTGCGAGGTCTCAAAGCCGGGGCGGACGACTACATTGTGAAGCCCTTTAGCGGGGTTGAGGTGCTGGCCAGGGTAGAGGCGGTGCTGCGCCGCTCACCCAAGGCCCAAGACCAGGAGTTCATCTACCAGGACGCTGCCTTGACCATAGACCAGAGCCAGCACCGCGTCTTCCTCCGTGGCAAAGAGCTGACGCTGACTCCCACCGAGTTCAAGCTGGTTTCCGTCCTTGCCAGGAACGCCGGCCAAGTGCTCACCCCGGATCGGCTGCTGGACCTGGTCTGGGGCCTGGACGGAGGTGGCTCCGAAAGCGTGCGCCTCTACGTCAGCTACCTGCGTAGGAAGCTGGCGGATGGCGGGGAGCCTGGCCTGATTCAGACGGTCAGAGGCGTCGGCTACCGTTACCGCCCGCCGGCTGGGGACCCCACTGCTTGATCTGAAAGCCATCCCCTTAGCAGGCGGTCGTTACGCCGGGGCGCCCACCGCCAGTCCCGACCTGCCGGCAGTGATACTGGGGACCTGCCAGGTCTGAAGCTCCTCCGCTCCGCTTTCCGGACGGAGCCTGTAGATGCGGCGGTCCATCTCCAGGATGAACCGCTCGCCAATGTGCGGCTGGTGCGGGCTTCTGCTCAGGCAGAACTGGAAGTGCCGCAGGTTTCGGGTCAGCCCTTCCGCTGTCCACGGCCCGCCCGTCAGGATGACCACCGGCAGGCTACCCGACGGCGCTTCACCGGGAAGACGCTCGTCCCGTGTCGCCAGCCAGCGCCCCTCTTCCGCGGCCAGGTCCAGGGCGTCGTTGCCTCGCAGGCGGGTGGCCCGGGCGTCAGGCACACGTCCGGTGACCTGGGGCAGCGTGCCATCTATCAGCCAGGGGATGTTTTGGCGTACCAGCATGGGCCCTCCTGTCTGTGACTTGGCAGATGCCTCCTTACCTCTCCCCCTTGGTCCCCCTCCCCTAAAGTGGGAGGGGGAAGATTGTCATTCTGAGGGAGTCCCGATGAAGTCGGGACGACCGAATGAATCTTGCCTGGGTTAATAGACCACTGCTGTTTTCCCTTGCTCTTGCCGGGAAGGGCTAACCAGATTCTTCGCTGCGCTCAGAATGACAGCGGCGGTTGCCTTCTCCTTTTCCGTTGCTAGTGCGAAGGTGACCCCTGACCTCACCCCCTCAGTCCCCCTCCCACTTTAGGGGAGGGGGAAGATTGATCTAGGGGACACCCCCATTCGCTGCGCTCAGGGCAGGCTCTAGTACCCCGGCAGGGAACGGGGTTCCCTGTCACCTGTCTTCTCTTGGGCAGCAATCCCATCCATCTCCTCCACGAGCTCTGAGAGGGGGACCGATATAAAGAACCCTTCTTCGCCTGGTATGAAGATGGCTCTTCCAACCGTTACTTCGCCGCAGGGGCATCGCCAGCAGACGCCTTCGGGCTGCACGTCGTGGTCCATGGTGGGGTCAAAAGCCTTTTGACACGCCACGCAGGATGGCTGGCGTCGCAGGAGCAGGGCATGGACTTGGCGCTTCTCAAACTTCGCGCGGCTCTTTCTGCCCATGGCTGGCTGTCTCCTTTCGCTGACCTCTCCCCCTGGCCCCCTCTCCGCAACGGAGAGGGGGAAATTTGTATCTAGGGGACACCCCTAGAACCCCGGCGTGGAACCCAGGTTCCCCGGCACCTTCCTCATGTCCCCCCTTCCCTTTAGGGAAGGGGGGCAGGGGGTTAGGTAAACTACCCCCCGCACTGGTTCCAGGCGCAGGCCTGGCAGCGGACGCACCCCTCCTGGAAGGCGACGGGGCCGCCGCACTCCGGACAGGCGAAGCCGATAGCGGTGGCAGCGTGCGGCGCGCTTGGGCCGTGGGCCTCTCCGTTGCCCGTTTGCCCGTTTGTCCGTATGTCCTTCTGCATCGGCAGGCTGAGCTGCGCGCTGTACGCCGTCTCCGACGCCTTGACCTGGGTCACATCCAGGGGACGCGTGCCCTCCTGCACGTACCTGACGTGGCGCTTGATGGCCAGGGCCACGGCATCGGGGGCGGAGCGCACTAGCTCGCCCTGGTCCCACACCGGGTGGCAGGTGATGCCCTGGAGCTGGTCAATCACCTCCTCGGCGGGGATGCCGGAGCGCAGGGCCAGGGAGACCAGGCGGCTGATGGCCTCCAGGTTGGCGGCGTCGCAGGAGCCGGCCTTGCCCAGGGTGGTGAACACCTCAAAGGGGCGGCCCTGCTCGTCAAAGTTGATGGTGATGTAGGTGTTGCCGTGGCCGGTGCGCACACGCTCCGTCACGCCCTGCATGGCCATGGGGCGTGGCCGCTTGGCGGGGGGAACGGGCGCACCCTCACCCCGGCCCTCTCCCATCAAAGGAGAGGGGGAAAGCGTGGTGGCTGCGGGCGATTGTAGGGGAGCAAGGCCTTGCGCCCCTACGGTAGTCCGCGCAGTCTCCTTCTGCACCTCCAGCACCTGCATGGACTTGGAGCCGTCGCGGTAGATGGTGATGCCCTTGCACCGGTTGTGGTAGGCCAGCCAGTAGGCCTTCTCCACGTCCTCCACCGTGGCGGAGTGGGCCATGTTGATGGTCTTGCTTACCGCCAGGTCCGTGTGCTCCTGGAACACCGCCTGCATACGGACGTGATAGTCGGCGCTGACCTCGTTGGCCACCTTGAACAGGCGCTTCACGTCCTCGGGGACTTGCGGGAGCGCCTGGCATGAGCCGGTCCTGGCCACGGCATCCATCAGCTCCTCGGAGTAGAAGCCGCGCTCCCGGGCGATGCGGTCAAAGTCGGCGTTGACCTCCCGGAGCTGCTTGCCGTCCAGGACGTTCTTGACGAAGGCCAGGGCGAAGATGGGCTCAATGCCGCTGGAGGCCCCGGCGATGGCGCTGATGGTTCCTGTTGGGGCGATGCAGGTGCGCGTGGCGTTGCGGATGGGCCGCTCGCCAGGGGACTGGGGCTGCCAGGCGGGGTAGGGGCCGCGCGCCTGGGCCAAGTCCAGGGACACCTCGCGGGCCGTATCGGTGATGGTGCCCATGACGCGGTGGGCCAGCTCCAGGGCCTCCTCCGACTCGTAGGGGATGCCCAGGCGCACCAGGGCATCGTGCCAGCCCATGACCCCCAGGCCCGTCTTGCGGGTCAGGGCCACGGCGTTGGTCACCTCTTGCGTGGGGAAGGTGTTGATGGTGACCACGTTGTCCAGGAAGCGGGCGGCGATGGCCGACACCTCCTCCAGGGCCTTGAAGTCAAAGGTTGGGCGGACACGTGGGTCCGCCGCTACGGCCCCTATGTCCGTATGCCCGTATGCTCGTATGCCCGTCTCGTCCACGACGAACTTGCCCAGGTCAATGGACCCCAGGTTGCAGGCCTCGTTAGCCAGCAGGGGCACCTCGCCGCAGGGGTTGGTGCTCTCCAGGCGGCCCACGTGGGGCGTCGGATTGGTGCGGTTGGCCTCGTCAATGAAGAAGAGGCCGGGGTCGCCCGTCTTCCAGGCGGACTGGATGATCTCCGTCCATATCTGGCGTGCGGGCACGGTCCTGGCCGCCTTGCCGTTGTGGGGGTTGATGAGCTGCCACGGCTGGTCCTTCTCCACCGACTCCATGAAGGCGTCGGTCACCGCAACGGAGATGTTGAAGTTCTGGGCCGTCTGGTCGTCGTCCTTCATGTGGATGAAGTCCAGGACCTCCGGGTGCTCCACGGGGAGGATGCCCATGTTGGCCCCGTGGCGCTTGCCCCCCTGGGTGATCATATCGGAAAGGGAGGAGAGCATCTTGAGGACGGCGATGGGGCCGCAGGCCTTGCCCTGGGTGGTGGCGATCTTGCTGCCGCGAGGGCGCAGCTTGCCAAAGGTGTACCCCAGGCCGCCGCCGTACTTCTGGATCATGGCGCTGGCCGTGGCCGCCTGCATGATGCTCTCCATGGTGTCTTCCACGGGCAGGACGAAGCAGGCGGAGAGGGTGCCCTGGCCCGTGCCGGCGTTGAACAGCGTGGGCGAGTTGGGCAGAAAGCGGGTGCTGGCCATCAGGTTGTAGAAGGTGGCCTCCCACCGTTCCCGTTCGGCGGGGGCCTCTGCTAAGGCCACGGCCCGTGCGACGCGGGTGAACATCTCCTGAGGCGTCTCATCGCCGATGAGGTAGCGCGTCTTCAGAATTGTGATAGCATTAGGTGTAAGGGCTGGTGCGATCCTGGCAGTGGTCATGGTC
The DNA here is from genome assembly GCA_016179765.1 of Chloroflexota bacterium. GTDB lineage: Bacteria > Chloroflexota > Dehalococcoidia > Lucifugimonadales > JACPCL1 > JACPCL1. Next base: position 107,257 of record JACPCL010000031.1, on the reverse strand, counting down.
GTGCTCCCCGATGATGGGTGATTGAGGCCCGCCCTTCGGCTGAAGGGCGGGCCCTCCGGCTGCTCCTTCACGGTGTTCAGGGCCCTTCGCTTCGCTCAAGGGCAGGCTTTCGGCGGTCTTCTGCTCAGAGCCAGCCCTGAGCCTGCTGAAGGGGCAGGCTGTATCCCCTCTGTTAACCTCTTGACTTCTCCCTCTTGGTCCCCCTCTCCCAAAAGGAGAGTCCTGACAAGTCGGGATTCCCGTGCGGGAAGGGGGTTAGGTCGTCCCCCTTGTCATGCTGAGTCCTTCAGCCGAAGGACGAAGCATCTAAGGCGTTTGCCTTCCTGAACTCCCTGCTTGGGAAGCAGATGCTCTATCCTACGTGCGCCTTAGATTCTTCGCTGCGTCCTTCCAAAGAAGGACTTGCTCAGAATGACAGTCAACCACCTCTCCATTATCTATCCTATGCACCCTACGGTGCGCTGCTATGACAAAGTCAGCTTATTTAACAGGGTTAAGTAAGTGCAGCATACGCCAATAAGCCGCGTTGGATTCCGCCTCTAGCCGCTCAGCCATAGCTAATGTGGCGACAGATGTCTCAAAGGACTCCTTCGGAACAAGCCGTCGCACCTCTGCCACACCATTGCTCTCAACTATTGTTTCAGACATAGCCGATTGGCGCAGTGCTTGGGCCTCATACCATAAGCTCAGCCATCTGCGCCTTTCCATTTCAATTGTTGAATTCATCGTAGTCCCCTTTCCCGGTACCCGAATTGAGGGGATGTTAGTGTTTCTTCCCCGGCCGTTGGCTCAGTGCGCTCCCGGCCGCTGACTTGGCTGCCGCACTGCTCTTTTTGGTGCTCAGTATTTTGCCCGCAGCACTAGCCGCCTTCTTGCGTGTTACTTTTTTGTGTGCCATATTGTCCTCCAATGACCTCTAGAACGCTGACTGATGGACAAAGAATATGAGACTTTCGACGTACCTAGTGTTATTACTGATCCTAGCTTGTACCCCTGTACTCACCAAAGAGCCAACCCCTACTTATACCCCAGCGCCGTTGCTGACCAGCGAAGAAGCGATTGGCATCGTCAAAAGCTATCTCGCTACCAAACAAGTAGGCGAAGCTAAGTGTGCCGGCTTATTAGGCTATACAGGTTGGTCCGCCCAGTACTCTCACGAAAGTGCCTCATGGCTCGTCACCCTCAACTACTCCTTCATTTCCACTACGCCAGTTATCAGGTCCTGGACCTATTACGTACGTACAGGGGCTATTGTACCTGCCAACCCCCCCTGCTAGCGGAGCGATACGTCTCTTCGCGGCTACCTTACTTATTGTGCTTTCCTCGAAAGTGAAAGGTGAGTCCTGAGGTTAACCCTACGCCCCCAATCCTCGCTCCGCTCGGAACGACAATCACTGCTGTTCTCTGAAGACCGCAGTCACCTCCCAACAACGAATACAAAACAGCTGGTCATTAGTCACCACCCAATGAGCATCACAAACCAATCTTCTGCAATGCCTGCACTTTCGTGACCTTCGCCCGTGGGATCCGTCGGACGGGTCTCCGATGTGGCAAGTGCCATGCATTGCTTCCTCTAGCCTTATAACCATGCGTTAACCTACCTTGAAAGCCCCTACCCCCTCTCCCCTTTCCTCGGCCTGCCTCTCCTCCGCGGCTCCGGCACCCGGGGGATGCGCTCCTCCGGCGGCAGGAGGAAGGGCTGGTTCTCTGGCCGCTCCTGGGCCTCAGGGCCCGCCAGCATCTTCTCCACCTCCGCCTTGATGGACTCCAGGTCCGTGAAGTCCCGGTAGACGCTGGCGAAGCGGATGTATCCCACCCGGTCCAGGGCCTTGAGGCGCTCCATTACCAGCTCGCCGATGGTGGAGGAGGGGACCTCCACCTTGCCGATGTGGTGGAGCTGCGCCTCCACGTCGTTCACCAGGCGGTCCAGGGCGCCCGTGGGCAGGGGACGCTTGGCGCAGGCGAGGCGCACGCTATTGAACAGCTTATCCCGGCTGAACTCCTCCCGCCGGCCGTCCCGTTTCACCACCAGCAGGCCCGTGGTCTGGATGCGCTCGTAGGTGGTAAAGCGCTGGCGGCACCCCAGGCACTCCCGGCGGCGGCGCACGCCATCGCCGGTGTCACGGGAGTCAATGACTTTGGAGTCGTTGTGCCCGCAATGAGGGCAGAGCATTCCACTGGGGCCTACCGCTAGAGAGATTCGGCCACAACCTCTAGTAGTCGCCTGACGAGAACAACCAAGAGATAGTGGACGTTTGCTACTTTAGGCAAAGGGATTTTGCTCCCTTGCGAGATTTTTGTCAAGAAGGAAACGGCACTCATTTCCAGAGGGTTTTCTGGCCTTCCTTCACCTCAGGATAGCAAACTGCATGGGCTCCTCTGTTCAGCGGGCAAACGTGATATTCCCCATCTGCTCGCCCTCGGCTGTTTTTGAGAAAGCATGGGCCCACCCATGGGTGGGCCCATGCTTTCCTGGGGGTCCGGTGTCTCTCTTAGGCTACAGCTTGCGTAGCCCCTTTGCGAAGCCCAACCCACCCCAGACCCGTGGCGACCGCGACGGCGATGGTAACGAAGATCCAGAAGCCGCCAAAGGAGGTAATGGAGTCTCCCATTGTGAGGCCATAGTTAGAAAAGACGCTTGTCCAGCCGATGAGGTAGGGGATGAAGGCGATGTCCGCGATGGCCAGGGTCCATAGGGCCCAGGTGTGTCCGCGGCGCAGGGCAAACCAGGCGACGCCCAGTTGCAGTATGGCAAAGGCCATCATCATCATGCACATGGTGTCCATGAATGCCACCAGATAGTCACTCATGGCCGGGTCCGTCTGGGCCAGGGTGGTAATGTCCTTGCCCAGGACTGCTGAGTCCGCCTCGTTACTCACGATTTGGGCCCTACTGATACCGTTGCTATGTTGCATGACCGGCACTTGGATGGCAAAAAAGAGGTTGGCGGCGCCGTAAAGAAGGAAGAGCACCACCGCTACCCCCAGCCAGCTCCGCCAGCGAAACTTCCATTGAGGGACGCCAGTAGACCCTGCTGCTGCACCAGTGCTCATGACATTCTCCCTTCAAGGGCATGGAGTTAATGACGGCAGTACGTTCAGTCCGCCATTTCCTGAGGCGGATATCATACAATAGTCGCCACTGAACTTCCACGTTCCGCCGAGAAGTTCCTTAGGCTTTGAGCAATGGAGCTAGCATCTCTCCCTTCTGCCCCAAGCGGAGGAAAGGTATTACGGAGCCGCACCCATGAGTATACGGCAGGGGTTGGGAGGCTTCACGCAAGGCCTACGCGCGAGGGAGTGAGAGCATCAGCACGTCCAAGGCCAGGCGAGGGCTGGCATTGGCATCCAGCCGCGCCATGGATGCCAGAAGCTCCAGGGCCACGGCCCTGGCCTCCTGGGCAGAGTAGCGGCCCGCCAGCGCATCCAGAGAGGAGCGCCAGTCGGTGTTGGCCACCAGGCCCGGCGCGCCCTCCTTCAGCATGAGCAGGTCGCGCCAGCAGCTCAGCCAGAGGGCCAGGGTCTCCTGGGCCCCCGCGCGGTCCCTGCTCGCCCGGCTGGCCAGCTCCTGGGACACCTGGAACCTCCGCTCCAGGCCGCTCTCCAGCACCTCCAACAACGTATCCAGAAGCTGCTGGCGCTCTTCCAGCACCCTGGGGTCTCGGGCGGCGGCCAGCGCCCAGCCGAGCCTGCCGCCGGACAACCGCGCGAGGAGCGACGCGTCCTCCGGCGCTACGCTGTGGCGCTGGGCCAGCGTCTGGGCAATGGCCTCCTGGTTCACGGGCCGCAGCTCCAGGCGCTGGCAACGGGAGCGGATGGTGGGCGGCAGCCCCCCTTCCTGGCTGGTGAGAAGGAGCAGGCTCACCCTCGGCGGCGGCTCCTCCAGGGTCTTGAGCAGGGCGTTGGCTGCCGTCGGATGCAGTTTTTCGGCCCCGTCAATGATGAACACCAGGCTCTTCCCCTCATAAGGCCCCAGGGCGGCCCGTTGCTCCAACTCCCGCACCTGGTCTATGGCGATCACCGTGCGCAGGCGCTTCGTATCTGGGTCTGGCGTCACCGTTACCACCTGCACGTCGGCGTGCAGGCCCCGGGCGATGCGCTGGCATTGGTGGCACCCGCCGCAGGGCGGGTCAGGCTCCGTGCAATTGAGCGCCCTGGCGATGTCCCGCGCAAGCGTGCTCTTGCCCGATTGGGGCGGGCCGACGATGAGGTAGGCGTGGGCCAACTGGCCCAGGGCAAGGCTTTTGCCGAGAGCCGAGGTGATGTGCTCCTGTCCTAGGAGAGTCCACATGGGCATTTTGAGCCTTCTGCCCCCGGCCCTATCAGGGTGCAAAAAAAAGGGGAGTCCAGTGGGGCGTCCGCCTCAGGCGGATGGTGGGGGTCTGGGGGTGTCCCCCAGATACCAATTAATCCGCCGTAGGCGGATACCTTGAACCCGCCAAAGGCGGGTTTGGGGGTGTTCTTCCGCAGCCTGCTATGGAGAGGGTGTCGCCACCCGTGGCCTCGTGGCCTCCCGCTCCCCCTGGGCAGCCAGCTTGCCAACGGCCGTCGCCAGCTCGCTCATGGCGCCGATGACCACGTCGGCGTCCCGCGCCTCCTGGTTGGTGCGCTCGATGAACCAGATGGTTTTCATGCCCACGGCCTTGGCGCCGGCGATGTCCACATTATAATCGTCCCCTATCATGACGCACTCGTGGGGCTTGAGCATGAGCTTGTAGAGCAGGCTATGAAAGAACCTGGCCTCCGGCTTGGGGGCGCCCAGTTCCTGGGCGGTAAAGACGTGGCCGATGTACTGCGCCAGCCCCGCCCGTTCCAGGACCATGTTCAGGGCGCTGACCTCAGGCCCCCTGGCGTTGGAGGCGATGCAGCAGAGGAATTGCTGGTGCAGCTCCTTCAAGGCGCTGGTGACGCCCGGCACCACCTCCATCTGAGGCGAGCGGGCAGAGGGCCGCCGGATGAGCGGGATCTCCCGCATGAGGGTGTTGCTCCAGTCAAAGGCGATGGCTTTGATCATGTCCCTACCTCTCGGCGAAAAAAAGGATACGGTGCTTGCTCTATTTTACCGCTTTGTTCGCCGCTGTGGGCCCTTTTTTCAAGAATATTTGCCCCGCATAAGAGATTTTGCCCCAAACCTCCTCATCCCTTCCAGAGTTGACATCCCAGGCGTCCAGGCGCACAATCTATTCCCAAGACGCCAAATGGCATCAGCACCACAAGAGGAGGGAGCACCATGGCAGAAGGAAAGGTCCGGCTGGAGATCAAGTACTGCGTATCCTGAGGCTATTTCTGGAAGGCTGCGAGTTTCGCAGCGGAGATTTGCGACGGCCGCGTCAAGGAGACCTCCATCGTCTTCACCCCCGTGAGCGATGGGCGGTTTGAGGTCTATCTGGACGGTACGCTGGTGTACTCCCGCAAGGAGGCCGGCGACGGCGACTTCCTCACCAGCTTGCGCGCTCTGCGCAAGGTCAGGCCTCTCCTGATAGAGCGGCTGGACCGGGCGCCCGTGCCCGTGGGAGCCCACTAGGCCCTCAGAACAGACAACCCCCAGAAGAGGCCCGCCCAGGCGGGCCTCTTCTCATTCATACATACCCGTGCGCCCGTAGGACAGCCCTCTGTCATTCCGGTGAGCCTTTAGCCGCGAGCGCAGCGTGGCGGGAAGCGAGGAAACTCTCCTGGTGGGGGCCAGCACAGGAGGGATGAAAAGGGTCAATCGTCAGTTCCTTCCCCATTGACGGGGGAAGGCCTGAGCCTGTCCCTTCGGCAGGCTCAGGGCAGGCTCTGAGCGGAAGCGAAGGAATGGGGGTGAACGAGGGCCTACCCCCTACCTCAATCCTCCCCCGCAAGGGGGGAGGAAGCCATTTTCGTAGGAATGACAAAACGGCAGCGCCTCCCTCCCCGTAGGGGCGGACCAGCGTGTCCGCCCAGGGCCGAGGCAGGGCAGACACCCGGGTCTGCCCCTACGGAACGGGTGCCCACCATAGGGGCGGACCGACGTGTCCGCCCAGGGCCAAGGACAGGGCAGACACCCGGGTCTGCCCCTACGGGGAGGGTGCCCACCATAGGGGCGGACCGACGTGTCCGCCCAGGGCCGAGGGCAGGGCAGACACCCGGGTCTGCCCCTACGGAACGGGTGCCCTCGCCCGTAGGGGCGCAGCATGCTGCGCCCCTACAACGCCTTCGCGCCCGCAGGAGCATGGCCTGCGTGTCCACCCACGCCCATGGGCGATGCACCGCATCGCCCCTACGACTCGTTTACCACACGGGTGCGGTCAGCCTTGTCTTTGCACTGCCCCGCGTATACGATATGCCCTGGCAACCCATCCTTCTCACCCCCTCCCTCTTCAGGGGAGGGGGAAGGGGGGAGAGGTAAGGAGGCCCCCATGTTCCGCTACTTCACGGCAGGAGAGTCCCACGGCAAGGGCGGCGTCGTCATCGTGGAGGGCATACCCGCCTCTCCGGCGTCCGCCACGGCCTCACCATGGGCAGCCCCATCGCCATGTGGGTGGAGAACAAGGACTTTGTCAACTGGACCGAAGCCATGTCCGTGGCGCCGGTGGACGACGACGCCAAGGTGCGCCGCGTCACACGCCTGCGCCCTGGCCACGCCGACTTCCCCGGCGTCTTCAAGTACAGCCAGCACGACGTCCGCCCCATCCTGGAGCGGGCCAGCGCCCGGGAGACGGCGGCCCGCGTCGCCGCCGGCGCGGTGGCCCGCCGCTTCCTGGAGGAGTTCGGCATCGCCATTCACTCCCACGTCCTCACCATCGCTGCTATCAAGGCCAGGATGCCAGAGAAGATTGACTGGGACGCCGTGGAGGCGTCGCCGGTGCGCTGCGCCGACCCTGAGGCCGCCAAGGCCATGATGGCCCACGTTGACTGGTGCCGCGACAACGGCGACACCGCCGGCGGCGTCTTTGAGGTCGTCGCCTACGGCGTCCCCGTGGGCCTGGGCAGCCATACCCAGTGGGACCGCAAGCTGGACGGCCTCATCGCCCAGGGCATGATGAGCATCCAGGCGGTCAAGGGCGTGGAGATTGGCGCCGGCTTTGAGAACACCGAGAAGCTCGGTTCCAACGTCCACGACATTATTGAGCCGTGGAGCGGCGACGCGCGCCCCTTCCACCACGTCACCAACCGCGCCGGCGGCATTGAGGGCGGCATGAGCAACGGCGAGCCGGTCGTGGCCCGCATGGCCCTCAAGCCCATTTCCACCCTTAGCAAGCCCCTGCCCTCGGTAGACCTGGACACCGGCGAGGTGGTGGAGGCCCACTACGAGCGCAGCGACATCTGCCAGGTGCCGCCCGCCTGCGTCATCGGCGAGGCGGTGCTGGCCACGGTGCTGGTGGGCTGCTTCCTGGAGAAGTTCGGCGGCGACCACCTGGAGGAGACCCGCCGCAATTACGATGGGTTCCTGGCGGGCCTCAAGCAGTTCCGCCCCAAGGCGGCGAAGAGCCGGGGCGGCAGCACCGCCAGCAAGCCAAGGCTGTAGGGTTTGCCCATGCCCACCGTGCTGAGGGTTCAAGGCTATCGCTTCTACTTCTATGCTGGAGATGGTGTTGAACCCGCGCATATGCACGTGAGAAGAGAAGAGAGGATAGGGGTGCGAAGTTCTGGCTGAACCCGGTGAAGCTTGCCAACACCAGTGGGTTTACCGATGTTGAGCTTCGTCGCATCCAAAGAATCATTGAAGAGCGTCACGTAGCGTTGCTGGAGGCATGGAATGGCTACTTCTCTCGTTCGCATTGAGGTACCCAACGCTTTGAACGTTGAGGTATCCGAGGAAAGACTCACTGTAGAACTGAGCGACGGAAGGACTCTCTCTGTGCCCTGGTCTGGTTTCCCCGCCTGGTACATGCTACCCCCGCAGAGCGAGCCAACTGGGAACTCATTGTGAAGGGGGAAGGCATCCACTGGGAAGACCTGGACGAGGACATCAGTGTGGAGCACTTGCTGGCTGGGTATCCGTCCATGGAAAGCCAGGAGTCTTTGAGGCGGTGGCTGGAAGCAAGGAAGGAGCGAGAAGTGCAGGAACAACATGCGCCAAACTCTGGGGAGTTCTCGGAAGCCCTTCGCCTCAAGCTACAGGAGGCTGCCGAAAGCGGTCTCTCCTACATTGACATAAACTCCGGAAAGCTGCACCGCGCCGTCGGCGGGTACCCAAAACCTACACCCCGGATGCCAATCTGTTGCGCCGTCATGCGGAAGGAAATGCGCTCTGGCGATTCCATTCTTGCCCAACCCCCGAAAGGGAACGGCGCCAATCTTACCATTCGCTACCAGCTTCCTCGGAAGTGACGCCGCCCAAAAACCGACAGACCCCTCTCCCAAGAAAGAAGGGAACCAGGGGAAGGACAGCCGCTATGGCCGACATGAAAGTCCGGCATCGGTATGGGGGCATGGCCCTTCTCTAGCCGCGTCCATGGCGGTACCCCCAGCTCAGGAGAGGGAGTCCCTCTTCTCCGACTGGACAGCCAGGCCCCAAGCGCCGGGGCCGACGTATGTGCCCAGCACTGGGCCAAAGCGCGCCTTCATGACCGCGCCGTCCTGCACCAGGGGTCTCACCTGCTCGGCAAGCTGGTCAGCCTCCAGGGGCGTTGTGCTGTAGATGACGGCGGCCTGCTTCAGGGGCGCGCGCTCCCGGGCCACGGTCAGCAGGAACTGGATACCCTGGGCCCGGCTGCGGGCCATGCCTGCGGAGTGGGTCACACCCTCTTTGATGGTGATGATGGGCCGCACGTGCAGCAGGGAGCCTACCAAGGCCCTGGCCTTGCCGATACGCCCGCCCTTTTGCAGGTATTCCAGGGTGTCCAGCACGCCAAAGACCTGCACCTGGCCGATGGCCTCGTTGGCCGCCGCCGCCGTCTCTTGCAGGCTGGCCCCCGCCTTGACTGCCTTGGCCGCAGCCGTTGCCACCAGGCCCAGGCCCAGGGTGGCCTGCTGGGAGTCCAGGATCTGTATGGGCGCGTTCCCAAGCTGTTCCTTGGCCTGGCGCGCGGAGTTGAGCGTGCCGCTGAGCTTCTCCGAGACGTGCACCGAGAGGACCTGATGGCCGGCCTCCAGCAGGCGGCGGTACACCAGGAGGAAGGCGCCCGGGGCCGGTTGGGAGGTGGTGGGTAGCTCTTTGGCCGCCACAAGGCGCTGGAAGAAGGCATCCGAGGAGAGATCCACGCCGTCCAGAAAGCTCTCCTGCCCAAAGCGCACGCTCAGGGGCGCCACGGTGATGTCCAGCTCCCTGGCAAGCTCCGGCGGCAGGTCGGCGGTGCTGTCGGTGACCACTTTCACGGCCATGGGAACCTCCCTTTCACTTCACTCAATTGCCGCCAGGTAGTCATAGTGGGGCTGGCCGCCGTGGACGACGTCCACCTCCACACCCGGGTTGCAGGCGCGCAGGCGCTCCGCCGCGGCCTGTGCCTCCTCTTCCTTGGCTGCGCCGCCCCAGTAGAGGGTGATGAGCGCGCCAGGCTGCGGGCGCGCCCTTTGGCACAGCGCTACCAGGGCCTCCTGGGGCGTCACCGCTGCGGCAATCAGCTCCCCGTCCAGCAAGGCGATGGCCTGGCCCTCCGCTACATCCACGTCGTTGATGCGGATGGAGCGCACCGCCCGGGTCACCTCGCCGGAGCGCACGCTGGCCATGGCCTGCTGCATCCGGGCCAGGTTGGCAGCAGCATCCGCCTCCGGGTTGAAGGCAAGCAAGGCGGCGATGCCCTGGGGGATAGTGGTGGAGGGCGCCACGTGGATCGGCCTCGGGCCCAGGGACGCCGCCTGCTGAGCCGTGGTCACGACGTTTGAGTTGTTGGGCAGCAGGATGACCTCTCGGACGCTGGCGCGCTCCGCCGCCTCCAGCAGGTCCCGGGCGCTGGGATTCATGGTCTGGCCGCCGGGGACGATGGCCCTGGCGCCGTACTCCTGGAAGATGCGCTCAATCCCCTGGCCAGAGGCCACCGCCACGACGCCAAGGGCCGCCTCTTCCACCGGCCTCCCCTCCTGATGCATGGCCATGAAGCCGTGGTGCTGGCGGTCCATGTCCTCTATCTTCACCTGGCTGATGCTGCCCAGGGACACGGCGTAGCTGACGATGGGGCCGGGATCGTGGGTGTGGGCATGTACCTTGAGGGCGGTGGCGTCTCCCACCACGACGGTGGAGTTGCTCATAACCTCTATGCGCTGGCGCGCCGATTCCACGTTCAGCGCCTGGCCCCCATCCCGCGGCAGAATGAGGAGCTGGGTGCAGTAGCCGAAGGCCTCTCTGGCGGTGGCGGTGAGGTAGTCGGGTCTGGGCGCGGTGTTGCCAATGTCCATATCCATGGGCCCCGGCTCCTGGCCCAGGAGGTAGGCCCGCGCCCCTTCCATCAGGGCCACCACGCCCAGGCCCCCCGCGTCCACCACGCCCGCCTGCTTCAGCACCGGCAGCAGCTCGGGCGTCTGCAGGAGCGCCTCTTTTGCCCCCTGGCAGGCGGCGCTCCATACCTGGATGGGTGTCTCCCCCCCTTGGGCCAGGGCCCGCTGCGCCGCCTCCGCCGCCTGGCGCATCACCGTGAGCATGGTGCCCTCAACTGGCTTGCTCACGCCTCTGTAGGCCTGGGCCGAAGCCTTTGCCAAGGCCAAGGCCGTCTCTCTGCCGCCAAAGCTCTCCCGCCCCTCCAGGGCCTGGGCCATGCCTGCGAAGAACTGGGAGAGGATAACGCCGCTGTTGCCGCGGGCGCCCATCATGGCCTCATGGGCGATGAAGGCTGCGGCAGCCCCTGCCCCTTTCCCGCGCTGGCTCCTCAGCCGCTCTCCTACCGCCTGCATGGTGAGGGACATATTGGAGCCGGTGTCGCCATCGGGCACGGGGAAGACGTTCAGGGCGTCCATCTGCCGGGCGTGCAGCGCCAGGCACACCTGGGCCGCGGCGAACATACCCAGGAGGTTATCGCCCGTCAGGATGGGCGCAGGACTAGAAGCTGCGTTGGTCATAAAGGATGTCCCAGTTGCTTCCCTGCCAAGCCCTATGGTAAGTTAATGAGACGATTCTACTCAAAGGCGATGGGCCAGTCAAAGGGGTTGCTTCTATGGCGGCATGCCAGATTTGCAGCAAGAGCGGCCAGTTCGGCCACAACGTGAGCCACTCCAAGCGCGCCACCCCCCGGCGCTTCCTGGCAAACGTCCATAAAGTCAAGCTGGTGGTAGCAGGCCGCATGCGTCAGATGACCGTATGCACCCGGTGCCTGCGTACCTACCAGAGGGTCACGTCCTAGCAGGCTGCTGCCCCCCCTCAAGGGGGTTCAAGGTATTGCCTTTCCATCAAGGAAGCCCCATTTGTCCTTCAAGGGAACTCCAGAGGAGTTCCCCTCTCGGGCTTCCCCCTCCAGGGATTGATTTGTATCTGGGGGACACCCCCAGACCCCCGCAAGAGGGCTTTGCCCTCTTGACTCCCCTTTCTTCCGCAGCCTGCTAGTTGGGGGACTGAACGGGGCGCAGAAGGAGGGAGAATCCGGCCCGCATTCCCCTTGACGGGGTATGGGCATGCTGATATAGTGAACGAAGGTTTGTAGGAGTGTGTGTTTTGCGGAGCTCCAAAGCCTGAGAAGGTAGCATAAGCCCAGTAACCGAAGGCGGCAGCCAGAGGTGTCTGGCTGCCGCCTTCACGTTTGCCAGCCGACGCGCAACGTTGGTTGGGGTTGCACCTTAACAAGGGAATAGTGGGAATAGTCAAGGTTCTGTCCGGGCCTTAATATGGGTCAAGTTACTAAGGGCCCACGGTGGATGCCTTGGCGCTAAGGGCCGAAGAAGGACGCGGCAAGACTGCGAAAAGCCTCGTTGAGCTGTCTAGCTAGCTAAGACGGGGATGTCCGAATGGGGAAACCCGGTCCCGATAAATCGGGATCACTCCTGGCCCAACCCTTAAGCCAGGAGAGGTAAGCGGGGGAACTGAAACATCTCAGTACCCCGAGGAAAAGAAATCAAAAGAGATTCCCCTAGTAGTGGCGAACGAACGGGGAACAGCCTAAACCGAGGAGGCTTCACGGCCTGGGGGCCCATGCCTTCTGGGTGTTGCAAGGCCATCAGCCCAAACCCCAGCGCGGGCGAGGAGTAAGAAACCTTTTCTCTAGCCGAAGGTCCCTGGAACGGGCCGCCGTAGAAGGTGAGAGCCCAGTAGGCGAAAGGGAGGAGGCTCCTGATGTGTCCTTAAGTACCACGGGACACGTGGAATCCTGTGGGAAGCTGGGGGGACCACCCTCCAAGGCTCAATACCCTTAGCGACCGATAGTGAACTAGTACCGTGAGGGAAAGGTGAAAAGCACCCCGGAAGGGGAGTGAAAGAGACCTGAAACCGTGGGCTTACAAACAGTCGGAGTCCTTCCCGCAAGGGAGGGATGACGGCGTGCCTATTGAAGAATGATCTGGCGAGTTATGTAGGCGTAGCAAGGTTAATCCGTTCAGCGGAGGAGCCGTAGCGAAAGCGAGTCCGAAGAGGGCGATAGTTGCGTCTAATAGACCCGAAACCGGGTGAGCTACCCATGGCCAGAGTGAAGCCCCGATAGTCTCGGGGTAGAGGCTCGAACCCATTATTAGTACAAAAATATGGGATGAGCTGTGGGTAGAGGTGAAATGCCAAACGAACCCGGAGATAGCTGGTTCTCCTCGAAATGCATTTAGGTGCAGCCTCGGAGGTGACTTGAGGGGGTAGGGCACTGAATGGGCAAGGGGGCGTGAGCTTACCAACCCCAATCAAACCACGAATACTTCAAGCTCGTACTCCGGGAGTGAGACAGCGGGGGATAAGCTCCGTTGTCAAAAGGGAAACAGCCCAGACCACCGGCTAAGGCCCCCAAGTGCAGGCTTAGTGTGCAAGGAAGTTGGATCGCTAAAACAGCCAGGAGGTTGGCTTAGAAGCAGCCACCCTTTGAAGAGTGCGTAATAGCTCACTGGTCGAGGGATCCTGCGCCGACAACTCAACGGGGCTTAAGCCTGCCGCCGAAGCCGTGGAATTCCGACTCTGTCGGGATTGGTAGGGGAGCGTTCTGCAGCCAGCGAAGCTCAGCCGTAAGGTAGCCGCAAGGCGAATGAGTGGAGGGTGCAGAAGTGCGAATGCCAGAATGAGTAGCGTATATTCCGGTGAAAACCCGGGACGCCGAAAGTCTAAGGTTTCCTACGCAACGTCTGTCGACGTAGGGTTAGTCGGTCCTAAGCTGCGGCCGCAAGGCGTAAGCGATGGACAGCAGGTCAAAATTCCTGCACCGCCGTTATCTCGCTTAAAGCAAAGGGGGGACACGGGAAGGTAGGTGGGGCGTACCCATTGGACATGGTGCGTCATCCCCTGTAGGCCATGCCGGAGCAGGCAAATCCACTCCGGCGCTACGAGCTGAGGGGGGAGGGAACTCTAGGTTCGCCTGGGGAATTCCACCGATCCTATGCCGTCAAGAAAAGCCTCGTTGCTATGGGGTAAAGGTGACCGTACCGTAAACCGACACCGGTAGACAGGGATAAAAGTCCTCAGGCGGTCGAGAGAACTCTCGTTAAGGAACTAGGCAAAAGGACCCCGTAACTTCGGGATAAGGGGTGCCCAGAACGTGAAGCGCCCTTGCGGCGCCAGCGTTATGGGTCTCAGCACATTGGCCCAAGCGACTGTTTAACAAAAACACAGGTCTCTGCAAAGGGGAAACCCTAAGTATAGGGGCTGATGCCTGCCCAGTACTGGAAGGTTAAGGGGAGAGGTCATCCGCAAGGAGAAGCTTTGAACCGAAGCCCCAGCGAACGGCGGCCGTAACTCTAACGGTCCTAAGGTAGCGAAGTCCCTTGTCGGGTAAGTTCCGACCCGCACGAATGGTGTAACGACTTGGGCGCTGTCTCAACGAGAGACTCGGCGAAATTGCAAGGCCCGTGAAGATGCGGGCAACCCGCGGCAGGACAAAAAGACCCCATGGAGCTTTACTGCATCTTGACATTGGACTGGAAACACGGATGTGTAGGATAGGTGGGAGGCTGTGAAGCCCCGACGCTAGTCGGGGTGGAGCCAACGTTGAAATACCACTCTTCTGTGTTTCTGGCTCTAACTCCCGTTAGGCGGGAGGACAATGTCTGGTGGGCAGTTTGACTGGGGCGGTCGCCTCCTAAAAGGTAACGGAGGCGTTCAAAGGTCCCCTCAGGACGGGTGGAAATCGTCCGTGGAGTGCATTGGCATAAGGGGGCTTGACTGTGAGACTTACAAGTCGAGCAGGTGCGAAAGCAGGACAAAGTGATCCTACGGTCCCGTGTGGAAGGGCCGTGGCCTGGGGCTGGAGCAGGTCCCAAGGGTCCGGCTGTTCGCCGGTTAAAGCGGCACGCGAGCTGGGTTCAGAACGTCGTGAGACAGTTCGGTCTCTATCCGCCGTGGGCGCAGGAGATTTGAGGAGGGCTCTCCTTAGTACGAGAGGACCAGGAGGGACAGACCTCTGGTTTGCCGGTTGTTCCGCCAGGAGCAGTGCCGGGTAGCTAGGTCTGGTTGGGATAAGCGCTGAAAGCATATAAGCGCGAAGCCCGCTCCAAGATGAGATCTCCCATCCTTCCCGCAAGGGAAGGGGTAAGGTCACAGGTAGACCACCTGTTTGATAGGCCGCATGTGTAAGCCCCGTAAGGGGCTCAGCTAAGCGGTACTAATAGACCGAGGGCTTGACCCATATTAAGTCCCTGACACAACCTTGACTATCTCCCGCTCCCTTGTCTCCAATATCCCCTCTCCCTTGATGAGTGCCGCCTCAAAAGTCAGGAGGGTGCAGGGAACGTCAGTTCCCGCTGGGGGTCTGGGGGTGTCCCCCAGATACAATTCTTCCCCCTTCCCTGGAAGGGAAGGGGGCCAGGGGGTTAGGTCAATCCATCGCGGGGTGGAGCAGTGGCAGCTCGTCGGGCTCATAACCCGAAGGTCGTTGGTTCGAGTCCAACCCCCGCTACCATCATCTACCGCTCAACAGCAGGGCGGGCCATTTGGCCCGCCCTGCTTTCTTTGCCCCAGGGAAGTAAAACGCCGCTACACCTGAAAGTCCACCACAAAGGTGACGTCCCCCGTCAGGTCCACGTCTATGCGCACCCAGTCGCCCTGCTGGGCCGAGGGCGCCGGCAGGGACTTCACCAGGCGCGCCCCCTGGGGCAGTTGCACAAAGAGGCTGACCGGCTCTACGGGCGTGCCGGGCTGCTTTTGCATCAGCAGGCGGTACTCGTACACGCCGTTGCCGATGGCGCGCAGGCGCGATGCCGGCAGGCGGTAGCTGATGGGCAGGGTGACGCTTTGGCCCGGCTCCGCGGGCAGATAGCCGCCTATCTCGGTGAACCCGGATAGGCCGCCTTGGGGAGAGCTGATGATGCTGAGGGAGTCGGCGGGTTCGTACCCCCAGATGAGCCAATCGGAGCCTTCAGGAAGGGGCACCGGGGGGACCTGGATGTCATCGGCCAGCACGGGCACGTAGACCCGCAGGTAGTTCCAGTAACAGCCAGTGGGCTTCGGCTGGTCTTGCCGGCAGTTGGGATCGGCCACCGTGCCCTTGTGCTGGTACGAGATGAGCAATTGCGACTGGATAGGCTGTCGCGGGTCTAACGTTACCTGGTACTGCACCCGCCGCTCTACCACCGAGCGGGCGTGCCCAGGGAGGGAGCTGTCCACGATCATCAGATAGTCGTGGTCAACCTGCTGCAGGGCGCCGTTCCAGTTGTGTTGCCAGAGCAGCTCCGCCGCCTGCTGGTCAAAGACGTGGACAAGGATGTCCTTACTCCCCAGGGCGCTCAGGAGGGCCCCGACCATCTGGGGGCGTACCTGGGCGTCCATAGGCGAGAAGAGGCGCTGGATGACGGCTCGGAAGAGGTCTTCGTCAAAGCAGCGCTTGTTGCGCTTAGACGCGTGGCGCGGCAGGCAGGGGTATGTCAGGATGCCTTTGACGTACCGTTCCGCCGTTGCTCTGTCCAGAAGGCCAGGCAGCTCCGGCACGCGGATGCCGCCCAGGGCGGCCACCAGGTCTAGCACCAGGTCATCCGTGGCGGCGATGACGCCATCTACCTCCACCCCTTGGCCCCGCTGGTACAGGTCTGCCACCTGGGTGGCGGAGGCAGGGAAGTGGGGGTTCCAGTTGGCGTCGCGGAAGAGGAAGCGGGACATCCACAGGTAGCGGAAGATGGGTTCCGGGGCGATGGGGTTGGTCTCATAGGTGGGAGAGTCTACGCCGTCGCTATCCTGGTAGCGCAAAGCCTTGAGCTCGCCACGGTCAATGTCCATCTCCACGACCACGCCCAGGAAGCCGCCCGTGGCCCGAATTTCGTCGCTGTTCTGGCCAATGAGCAGAAACTTGCGAGGCGCATCGTAGCCGAGGAGATAGAAGAGGAAGTCCAGGGACTGGGTCCCGGTAGCCAGCAGGCTCTCCTCCCGCTGTAGCGGCGCGGTGGTGCTGCCCAGCGCGCCGCCCATCAGAGAGAGCATGGCACTGGCGGCGTTGCCCTGCTGGGAAAAGGCCGATTGGACCGATTCAAGCTGGGACTGGGCCAACTGAAGGCGCTCCCGCAGGGCGGGAAGCTCCTGCCCCAGGAGTGCGCCGGCCTCGGGAGTCATGGGCCCCAGTGCCAGGGTGCGGTCGGAAAGGGCGGAGAAGCGTCCCAGGGTTTCTCCCATCTCCGCCAGAAGGGCGCTCAGGCCAAGGGCGGCGTCCAGGGCCTGGTCTACCCGGGCGTCGCCTCCCTGCACGTTGCTTTTCACCGTTACCAGGCTGGCCTGGAGGCTACGGGCACGCGCCTCCACCTCCTGGAAGCGGGCCTCGGTCTCCTGGGGTCTGGATAGCAGGGCCGAGGGGTCGCTGAAGGAGACGCGCAGCTCGCCCACGGTCTGGCGAAGGGCAAGGGCGTCTCCCACCATATGGGGGGCGTCCTGGGCCACCACCACCGCCACTTCCAGCAAGGGGAGGTACTGGTCAATCATTGCCACATAAGCCTGGCCGCGCTCGCCCAGGAGCTCGGGGGCCTGGAGCTGCGCTCGCAGCCGCTTGGCGGCGGCCAGGTCTTCCTGGGCCTCTACAAAGAGGGGCTCAGCCGAGGCCAGGGCCTGGCGAAGGGAGTCCGTGTCCAGCCCTGGTCCGCCGGCGTTCAACGCCTGGACTGCCGGGGTGTACCCCTGCAAGGTCAGGCGCGCTCCATGGGCAAGGCGGCTGGACATCTCCAGGAAGGCGGCGGCCTCCTTGGCTTTGGGGCCAGCCCCCGGTACCCAGCCCAACACCCGGGCCGCCTGCCCACTGCGACGCAGCTCCTCCAAGCGCGCCTCTATTTCCTGGATGCGATTGATGAGCGCAGCGTAGGAATCGGGAGCGGTAAGCTCCTCCAGGCTGCGGCCCTGGAGAGACGCCGCCATCTCAGCAACGTCCTCCTGTACCTGGGCAACGGAGCGAAGGCTGCTCCACACAAAGGTGGCCACGCCCAGGCCCAGGACCGCCGTCACCACGGCGATGCCCATCCACAAGCCGCGTCTGCGGAGGAGAAGGGGAAGGCGGGGCGGCGGTGGGTTGTTTGCAGGGGGTGTGGTATCCTGTAACATATTGTTGGAGCTTTACTCCTCTGTGCTCTGCCCCACGCTTGTGGCGCAAGTCTTTATTCTACAAGAGTATCCCAAACTCTCACCTATGCGCCCATACACCCTCGCAGCAGCAGCGCTCGTTCTTGCGCTGGCCGTGGCCATTCTCCTGGGAAGGAGTTCTCAGGTCTTGGCCCAGCTTACACCCTGGCCTACGCCTCCGCCAGGGCCGGTGGGGACCCTTCCGGACGTGATCCCTGCCAACGAAGTGACTCCGGTGGCGTCTCCCCTCACTCCCGGCGGCATTGCCTTGCAGGTAGACCCGATTTTTGCCGGACCGGTGCCCCGCAACCCGCCGCGCCCGGCGGTGCGGGTCATGAGCGGCGAGCCGGACTCCGGGGACCGTATCACCCTGGAGTTTGACGCCGGGGCCTTGGTGCGCACCGTCCAGCTTACCTACGAGCCGGTGTCACCATTCGCAGCCCCCAGCCCCGTATCTGGTCAGCGGGTGGTGCGGGCCTTCCGCCTCCGTCTGTATGATACCAAGGGCGCGCCAAGCGCCCTGGCCTTCAAGATACCCGTACGCATGACCCTGCGCCCCAAGCCGGAAGAGGTGTTTGCTTCGGGCAACGATGCCGCCCGGCTGCTGGTGGCCCGGTATGATGAAGGGCGTGGGCGCTGGGAGCCCCAGGTGACCGCCTATGACCCTGGCCGCAACACCCTTCTGGCGCGCATCTTCCAGCCAGGGCTGTACGGGCTGCTGGCCGCGCCCGCCCCGGTGAGCTAGGGCCTCGCAGGCTGCGGAAGAAAGGGGAGTCCAGAGGGGCGAAGCCCCGGAGCCTGCCCTGAGTCCGCCTGCGGCGGATGGAGGTGTCCCCCAGAACTAATCTTCCCCCTCTCCCTTTAGGGGCCTTGTTCCAAAAGTCCTTTTGACCTAACCCCCTAGCCCCCTTCCCTGAAGGGAAGGGGGAAGAATTGTATCTGGGGACACCCCAGACCCCGGCAGTCCCGACATGTCGGGACTGCACCTTCCTGACTTTTGGTGCAAAGCCCCCTTTAGGAGAGGGGGAACACAAGGGGGTGAGGTCAGAGCCTGCTAAAGTTCCCCGTGGCGGCGGCGCAGCCCCCCGGCATGGTCAAACTCAACGCCGCCTGCGGAGGAGATAAAGGCCGATTCCCGCGGCGGCCAGCGCGACAAGGGCCAGCGCCGCCAGCGTTGCAACGCCGCCTCCGAAGGGAGCGCCACCCCTGGGCGCGGGCGATGGCTGGGACGATGGAGCGGGCGTGAGGGAAGACCCCACGACGAAGCGCACCCTTATGTCATTGACGTCCAGGGTGTAGGTTCCCGGAGCGCGCCCGGGCAGGGTAAGGCTCACGGGGCGGGTGCTCTGTGGCCCCAGCCCTATCACCTCTCGCCATTCCACTCGGTCATCAACAGCAGCGATGACCTCCAGCTCGCCCGCCAGTTGGCCCAGGTTGGACAGCAGGAAGCTGACCTGCACCGGCTCATAGGGCACAGCCGGTTGAGGCAAGACCTCCAGCAGAGCAATCTCCCAGGAGGGGAGGCTCTGGGGGCGGGTCACCAGGAACCGGCCCCGATAGATGCTGATAATAGACTTCGGGTCCCTTCCCAGGCGCATCTCCACCTCGTAGTAGCCGGGGATTTGCTTGATGATCGTGAAGATGCGCTGCACCGTCTGTTGAGGAGGCGCCGTCAGGTCCGACTGGGTCTCCGCCTTGGCGTTGACCAGGACGTACAGGGTGCTCGTGATGACCCTGGCCTCCCGGTTGCGGATGACCACGTTGGCGATCACGGGCTCTCCCCCAGATACCGTGGCGGGCTCCATCTCCAGTGTCACCACGACCAGGTCGGCGCGCTGCAAAGGGGAGACGACGACGAATTCGCGCCTCATCCCCTCCACCTCCAGGGTGAAAATACCTTCGCCAGGGGGCGGGAACCTTACCGTCACAGGCATTTCAGTGAGGCCATCCAGGGGAATCTCTTGGCGCTCCATCTCTTTGGCGCCTACGAAGACGCGGGCCGTATAGACGCCGGGCAGGTCGCCAGTGTTAGATACTAGGAAAGTTGCCTGTATCGCATCACCTGGGTTGAGGGAGGTGTTCTCCAAGGCAAGAGCGGAGGCGTGGAGATTAGGGGGCTTTGGCGCGGCGGCCACGGTGAAACTGGCGCGCCGTGAGAGGAGGGATACCTCGTACTCTCCCTCCCTGAAGCGGCTCACCACAAAGAGCGCCTCTGAAGTGGCGCCCGGCCCCAGGAGCACAACCCGTTTTTCCACGGGAGCGCCGTTGATGTCCAGATACACCTCCCCCACTAAGGTCTTGTCGCCAACGTTGACCAGGGAGGCTGCAACCTCCACAGGCTGGCCGGGGACCATGGTCTTGGGCGTGACGTTGATCTCTGTTACCTGGATGTGGCCCAGCACGTCGCGCAGGCCCACCTCAAGCTTCGCCTGGGCCCCGCCGACGGTGAGGGCGTAGACGCCCGTTTCTGAAGGTGAGAGGTGGAAGAGGGCGGCCATGGAGCCGTCGGGCTGGGTGACGACCGGGGCTAAGGCAAAGGGCTGGCCGTTGACCTTGAGCGTCAAGTTGGCAAGTCCCACGCTCTGCCCGAGGGCGTTGCGCACCACGGCGCGGGCTTCCACTGCACTTCCTACGGACGCAAAGGGAGCGGAAAGGAGAAGCCCGGTCACCTGGGCAGGGGCAGCGTCTCGCAGCGTGACAAGGAGGAAAGCGCCGTGGGGCGAGGGGAAAGCGGACTTCAGGTCCACGCGCCCAAACTGGGGTGGCGAAGGCACAGGTGGCTGTAGTTCCACCAGGCCCTCTGGTGAGACGCGGGCGATGCGCAAAACCCCCTGAGGAAGGCTGGTCAGCCAGGTCTGGGGCACGGTGAAGGAAACCTGGACGGCAGAGGGGGCTTCGCTCGTAAGGGCGCCGGGAATATCCGGCGTGACCGAAGCCACCACGCTTTCCAGGGTCTTGCCGCTCTTCTGGGCCGCCTCTTCCAGTGGCGCAAGCAGCGCAGCCCTGGGCTCCAGGCCGGGAGTAAGCCGCAGGGGGGTGCCCAGCGTCAGGCTGCTCAGGGGTGTGCTCATGCTGAAGGAGATGGGCGCTGCGGGAGTGACGGACGCTGGCAGGTGCAGGAGGGTGTCGGGTATTTCTAGGGACAAGGCCCCAGTAAGGCGCGCCTGCGCTGCTTCCCCGGTGAGGGTGGAAGGGGTAAGGACCATGCGGGCGGCTACCCGGTTCAGGTCATCCTTCAGGGGTATGGTCAACCGGCTCGCCTCATAGACTATGCCAGCGGCCAGGTCCTGAAAGGAACCCAGGCTCTGCCCCGGCTCAAGGCGCACGGGGAGGGTTGCCACCAGGGTGGAGGGGGCCGAGACCAGCGCCACGGTGTTTCCTGTTATCTCCAGCGCACGGCCACCGAGGGCGTGGGCGGTGGCAATGGAAGGGTTGATGCCCAAGGAGGAGGGAATCACCACATCCAGGTCCCGGGCGGCGACGATGAGGAGGCCAGTCAGATTGCCAAGAAGGACGGAATAGACGCCAGGCTCCGGCTTTGCCACCTGGAAGGTCACGACCGCTTTGCTGCCTAGTGGCAAGAGGTCCGTCCGCACGTCCACCAGGACGTTATTGATGAAGAGAGGCGCCTGGTACACCACGGGGGCGGGTCCGGTGTTCTCCACGGTAGCCCGGACCGTTACCAGATCGCCCGGGCCCACCACCAGGGGCGAGACCACCAGCTCCCGGAGGAGGAAGCTGAGCGAGAGCACCTGAAAGGAGGCTGCCTGGGGGCCAAGCCGGACCACGTGGGTGCCCGGCTGGGCGCGCACCACGGTAAAGCGCACGGTACGGATTGCTCCAGGCGGCAGACGGACCACCCTGGACTCTTGGGGGGCATCATCCACAAACAGGAGCAAGGTAAACTCCTCCCCTTTGTTGGACGGGTTGCGCACCCTGGCCTCCACACGCACCGGCTCGCCAGGACTTGCCGCCAGGGCGCCAAGGGTCAGGCTGAGCACCTGTGGTTGGACCGGCTCCTGGGCGCTGGCCATGGCCGGAGCCAAAGCTGCAAAAACCAGTGACGCCAGCAAGGACAGGAACAGCCACCGGCCTGCCAGCCTCGGCAGCGACCAGGCGGCCACGGCACTCCAAAAGGCGATGGCCGTGGCCACGCCAGCGCCGTCTACCACCACGTCCAGCAGTGTCGCAGAACGCCCGGGCGTGAGGGACTGGTGTACCTCATCGGAGACCCCGTAGGCAAGGCCCAGGGCCGTCCCCAGAAGGAGCCAGGGCCAGCCCAAGGCTGCCCTCCCCTTCCAGCTCCACGCTAGGGAGGTGAGCAGCGCGCCCAAGACGCCGTACAGGACAAAGTGGAAGAGCACGTCCCGCAGTTTGCCAAGCCAGGAGAAGAGGTCTACTTCATCCGGCAGCTCCTCCGGAGAGAGGGAGGAGAGGCGGAAGATAAAGACGGCCCAGAGGAGCAACAAGGCCAGACTGGCGCAGCGCCACAGCCAGACCCCTAACAGTCGTCGCGCGGATGGGAAGGCAGGTTCATCACCAGGAGATGGCGCATCCTGGCGGTTGGTGAGGAGACCCATCAGCCGCCTCCCTGGTCAGACCTCAGGAGCCTGATGGTTACCCTGATCACGTCCTTGTACTGGCCGGGCTTGGCGCCAGCTACAAAAAAGCCCAGGTTGTCTATGACGCCCACCTGAGGGTCTAGCGCCTCCCACGTGGCCAGGACGTCAAACAAACGAAGGCCATTGGTGTCGTAAGCGATGAAGGTGAACTGCACCACCTGCTTGGGATTGACCGTCACCTCCTGGGGTACGACCACGACGCGGTCCAGGGGGCCAAGGATGATAACGGTGGCGGTGGCCGATTCGGTGACCTGCTGCGCTCCTTCGCCCGAGGTTACCTGCACCGTCACGGCGTCGGCGTAGCTCCCAGGGGCATCCAGCGCGGTTACCAGGCCCTCCTGAGTCACCTGCACCACCCGGGGGTCTGCTGACCAAACCGCCTGGGCGGAGGTGACGACCTGCCCCAAGTCGGTAAGGGCGGTGGCCGCAAGTCGCCGGGATTCCCCCGGACGCAGCCGCACGACCTGAGGCGACAGGATGAGGCTCTGCAAGAGCTGCTGGGCCCGGGGCGGCAACACCGTGATGGTGGCCACGGCCCGCAAGGGGGCGATGCCCCCTGGGCCCTGTGATGTAACGGTAACCTCTACCACGCTTGGATACGTCCCTGGTGTGGAACCCGCCGTGAACCGGCCAGAGGAGTCTAGCTCCCCGGCCAGCAGGTCGCGGAGTTGCCACTCTGTGCGCAGGCCTTCCACCAGGTTTCCCCGTGGGTCTAGCGTTATGGCCCGGAAGTCAATCACGTCCCCTACGCGCACGCTGATGCCTTGGGGATACAGGTTGACCTTGGAGGGGGGCAGCGCATCGCCAATGGTCCGTATGGACACGGGGATGATGGCTGAAGCGGTCTGGGAGGGATCAATGCGCTTCTGGGCCACCACGCGGATGGCCGTGGGAAAATCCCCATCCCCTCTGCCGCTGGTGAAGCGGCCATCGGGGGTTATCGTCCCCGCAGCCGGCTCAAGCATCTCCCAGGTATAGTCCACTCCCGGCGTGGGGACGCCCGACCGGTCCACCGCCAGGGGGGTAAAGAGCATCTGGCTGTTCGGCTCCATCTGGACGCCCCCTGGCAGCACCACCACGCGACTGATGTCGTTTTCAGAAAGGGGGCGAATCACCGAGACGGTAGCCAGCTCCTCCAAGGTTACGGCCCTGCCGTTCAGGGTCTGGGTGACGGTCACCTGGATGGACTTGTCAAAGACGCCGCGTTGAGCGCCTGCGCGGAAGATGCCGGCGGAGGTGATAGAACCAACCTGCGGATCGGTGGCGCGCCAGCGTACCCCTAGCTCATTGGAAGGAACGGGTCTGCCGGCTTCGTCATACGCCAGGACGGAGAAGACGGTAACGTCTCCGGAGGCCACGATGGGATGGCGGGGGACGATATCCAGGCGGGTAAGCCGGCCCTGGGCCTTCTCTTCAATGCTCACGGAGGCAAAGCCCAGGGCGACCCTTCCCTTGGGGGTAGGAGATGACGGGACGACGCCAGTCCCGCTGGGCGATGGAGTCGGCTGAGCGCCTCGCAAACCGCAGGAAACCGCCGCGAGGATGAGAAAGAGCGAGGCAAGAAGGGAGAGTGGGAGAGAAGGGTTCCTGAAAATCACGTACGCTCCGCTAACTCTCAGGGATGCGCTCAAAAAGGGTCACCGTGCCCCAGTCCGCCACCTGGGAAAAGAGTTGCGGGTGCTGCTGTAAGGCCAGGCGAAACTCCTTGGGCGACTCCCCAAAGTAGTAGTCCTGGACGGCTATGTACCTTCCATCCAGCTCACCCAGCAGGGCGTGCGCCCGGGGAATGTCAATCTCGCGAAACCACATCATGACACGCAACGCCCGCACGGGTCGCCAGTCCTTGGCGCCCTCATCATGCCAGCCGTCCACCACAGGCTGATGCAGGTAGTAGGGCAGGAAAAAGTCGTCCCAGTGCCAGAAGCCCACGCCCAGCACCTTGCCTTCTCGCCCCTCCTCTCCCAGCCAGCGCACCATTGCCTGGGCCTCGGAAGTCAGCCGGTAGGGCTTGAACAATCTGTCCGAAGCTTTTGCCGTATCCCACCCCGTCTGTAGCAGCAGTAAGGTCACCGCCAGGCTGCTGCCCAGGGTCGGGAGCCACCGGGAGGCCTTGCTTCGCCCCCCAAGCTGAGCGAAGGCCGTTCCCAGGGAGGAAAGGAAGGGCAGCCCCACCACGACGGTGACCGGAGCCATGTACAACTGAAAACGAGCCACGTCCAGCCCCCTCAGCGGGCCCACCCGGATGAGCGGGTTGACCTGCTCGCCAAGGCTAAAGGCCAGGAGCAACAGGAGCAGGACGGCGTACGGCCTGGCAGGTGTGCGGGCCACAAACGCATGGAGTATACCACCTATGGCCAAGGCCGTCAGGCCTATCCCCACGTAGTTTGGGTAGGCATACCAGCCTATGAGGTCTCTGTTCGTCACGGCGCGTAGGTACAAGAAGCCTGGGAAGCTCCACAACCCGGGGATTTCCCGCTGAAAGTCGGCCCTCAGCAGATTAGAGAGCCAGGGGAGGGCCCACCACAGGGTCGTAGCCAGCGCAGCCGCCAAGAACAGGATTGATACCTTCAGCAGTGTGCGGCGCTGGCCGGGAAGGGCGCTGTAGCAGAACAGGAACCAGAAGGGCAGGCCCAGGGCAAGTGCGCCCGCCGTCATGTGATGGGCGAGGAAGGAGGCGCCCATGGCCAGGCCAGAGGCCGCCGCAGTGCGGATGCTGTTGCGCCGGTACGCCCGCTCTAGCAAGCCCAGGGACAGAAGGGCCAGGGCCAGGGCAAAGACGGAGCTATACCATCCCCACAGGCCAACGGCCACAAGAAGGGGATAGGAGGCCAGGGTCACCGCACCGCCCAGGGCCGCCCACGGCCGCGTTTGGCCAAGCTGGCGAGCCAAAAAATAGGTGGCGTAGCCCGTGCCCACGTAGGCGGCCAGGAGCACCACCTTGTAGATGAAGACGAGGCCCACGCCAGGCACAGAGGCGAGCAGTCCCACCAGACCGTAGCTCAAGGGAGGATAGGCGGTGAAGGCGGGGAAGCCACTGTACCAGTAGGGGTCAACCAGGCCACCGCGGCCTTGCAGCGTCTCCCTGGTGAACCAGCTCAGGTGGAGAAAGGTGGGGGTGTCTACCCCTGGCGGAAAGCCCTCCAAGAGGAGGTTCCTGGCAATGACCACGCCGAGTATGGCAAAGGCCAGGGCCACCAGCAGGTCGTGGACAACAGGCGGGGCAGCTTTCAAGGAGCGCAACAAGGCAGGGGATGGCTTTGTGCTCGCCTCTACCCTCTCTCGCGGTGGAGCAGTTGGTGGTCGCTGAGCCATCAAGCTATCTCAACATGGTCTGCCACACCCAAGCCTGAAGGCTGGCGGCGCCAAAAAGGTTTTTGGGATAGCTTCATGTTACCTACCCGTGAACCAGCGGAAACCCTTGGCCCTGGTGGGTTGCACGGGCCCCGGCGTGGTTACGGGGCCGCCCTGCACGACGGCCAAGGGATTGGCTATGGCCAAGAGGTGGGCCGTCTCCTCGCCTGCGAGCCTGGCCAGGGCCGCCCTGGCCGCGGCCATGACCGGCGGACGGTTGTGCGTGGGGGAGTGGCCATCGGAGGCGATGAAATGGACCAGGCCCCGGCGTACCAGCTCCTCGGCGCTGCGCTGCGCCGTATCGCCAAAGTCGCCCAGCAGGCTGCCGCCGGTAACCTCCGCCAGGACGCCGCGCTCCACCAGCCCCTCTAGCAGCGCAGGGGACTGCTGGATGGTGGCCTGGCGCTCGGGATGGGCAAGGATGGGGGTGTAGCCGGCAAGCTGGACCTGGAAGAGGGCCTCATCGGTATAAGGCGGCCACTGCTGGAAGTCTATCTCCACCAGGAGGTACCGGGAGCCATTGAGGGTGATCGCCATGCCCCCCTGCGCCTCTCGCACCAGGTCCAGGGTGAGGAGGTATTCCACGCCCATAGCCAGCTTTAGAGGGATACTTTGGGAGAGCATGGCCTGGCAAAAGGAGCGCACGCGCTCCTCCAGCGCGGCCCTGCCCCCCAGGGCGGCGACCTGCGCGCCGTGGGGCGTTGCGATGGTGGTGTGCGTGCCATCAGCCGTTGCCAGGCGCGCCATCTCCAGGGAGGCCGCCAGGTCACTGGGGCCGTCGTCCAGGTCAGGAAGAATATGGCAGTGGATGTCGTACATGGGCTTAACGGTTACTCATTGTAGCTGATTTTGCTGCGCTGCTCATTGTTGTGGCGCGCCGTAGAGTAGAATAAGAAGGAGCAGAAGCTTTCAAAGCACATCCCCTGGTTCAGAAGGGAGCGACCTCATGGATGCAGGTGTCATCTTCTTGCTGGCCATCCTTGGAATTGTTGCGCTGGTTGTCTTGGTGGTGTGGACCATATACAACCGTCTTGTCACGCTGCGGCAGCGTGTGCGCGAAGCGTGGTCAGGTATTGACGTGCAGCTCAAACGAAGGGCCAGCCTGGTGCCCAACCTGGTGGAGACGGTGAAGGGGTACGCCGCCCACGAGCGAGAGGTGTTTGAGAATGTCACCAGGGCCCGGGCGGCCATCTTATCCGCAGGCACGCCCCAGCAAGCCGCCCAGGCGGACAATATGCTGACGGGCGCCCTCAAGTCCCTCTTTGCCGTCGCCGAGGCGTATCCTCAGCTACGAGCTAGTGAGAACTTCCTACAGATGCAGAAGGACCTCTCGGACATTGAGTCCAAGATTGCCTACGCCCGCCAGTTCTACAACACCAACGTACGGGACCTGAACACCAAAATCCAGACCTTCCCCAGCGTCCTCATCGCCCGCAACTTCGGGTTCAAAGAGGAGGGCTACTTTGAAGCCGAGGAGGCAGCCCGTGGCGACATCGCCGTCAGGTTCACCGCCTAGCGGCCTCAACATCTACACGGCTATTGAGGCCAACAAGCGTCGCACCATCCTGTTCATCGTGGCGCTGGTGGTCATCCCGGCGGTCATGGCTGAGCTGTTCGGGCTGGCGTTGGGCTTGCCTCTCCTCCCGGCCACCCTGGTGGCCGCAGCGGCCGCTGGCGTCGCGCTGCTCATCGCCATCTGGGGCTACCGCTCCGGCGACTCCATGGTCCTCAGCATCTCCGAGGCACGCCTGGCGGACCCTCGGCAGCACCAAGCGCTTTATCGCGCAGTAGAGAACCTGTGCATTGGCGCTGGCGTGCCCATGCCCAAGGTGTACGTCATTCAGGACGGCGCGCTCAATGCCTTTGCCACGGGGCGCGACCCTCAGCACGCCTCCCTCGCCATCACCACCGGCCTGCTGGAAAAGTTGGAGCCGCTGGAGCTAGAAGGGGTCATCGCCCACGAACTGTCCCACGTCCGCAACTACGACATCCGTCTCATGCTCATCACCGCCGTGCTGGTGGGGGTCATCGCCATGATGGCCGACGTGGCCCTGCGCTCCACCTGGTACGGCACAGGCTCACGGCAGCGGTACAGGGGCAAGGGTGAAAACGCTGGCGGCGCTATTCTGCTGGCGGCGGCGGTAGTGGCGATGATCGTTGCGCCGCTGGCGGCTCTCATGGTGCAGATGGCGGTGTCACGCCAGCGCGAGTACATGGCCGATGCATCGGGTGCGCTGCTTACCCGCTACCCTGCTGGCCTGGCGGGCGCCCTGGAGAAGATCGCCAAAGATAAAGACCCGCTGGACGCAAACACCAAAGGGACGGCGCATCTGTATATCGCCGAGCCATTTAAGGGGCAGGCCAGCACGATGAACCACCTTTTTAGCACGCACCCGCCCATCCAGGAGCGCATCCGCCGTCTGCGGGCCATGGGGAGTTGAGGTCTCCTATGGGGCAATGCCGTCACCTAGCTAGGTGTTCCCCGCCTCTGAAGAGATTGAAAGACAGAATCTAAGCCGCCAAAGGCGGCTTAGATTCTGTCTTTCTTCTTCCCTGGGGTGGGGCATTAGCTTGCCACCGGACTCATCTAGCCAATGTGCAGAGCTTTACAAAGCCAGCATAGTTGTGCCACGCTTTGGACACACGCTCAACTGAGGATTGCCATGCGCAGCTACCTGTCTCACCTGGAATGCACCTCCTGCGGGGTGACCTGCTCGGCAGAGGAGCCACACCGCACCTGTCCCGCTTGCGGCAAGGTGCTGTACGCCCGCTATGACCTGCCCCATGCGCGCCGGGAGGTGGACCGAAGGGCCATCGCCTCCCGTCCAGCTACCCTGTGGCGATACTACGAACTCATGCCCGTGCGCCATGAGGAGAACGTGGTGAGCCTTGGCGAAGGCATGACGCCCCTTCTCCACGCCAGGAACCTGGGGAAGCAGCTTGGCTGCACACGCCTCTACATCAAGGACGAAGGGGGCAACCCCACCGGCTCCTTCAAGGCCCGGGGCATGGCCGCCGCCGTCTCTAAGGCCAGGGAGCTGGGCCTGCGCAAGCTCACCGTCCCCTCCGCGGGCAACGCCGCCGGGGCCCTGGCCGCCTACTGCGCCGCGGGAGGGATGGAGGCCCACGTCTTCATGCCCAGGGATGCGCCCCAGGCCAACCAGCAGGAGTGTCTGGACGCCGGTGCGCGACTCACCCTGGTGGACGGCCTCATTGGCGATGCGGGCCGCCTCTCCCGGGAGCAGGCCGCCAAGGAGGGTCTCTTTGACCTTTCCACCCTGCAGGAGCCGTACCGGGCCGAGGGCAAGAAGACCATGGGGTACGAGCTGGCCGAGCAGCTTGGCTGGCGTACGCCGGACGTCATCGTGTACCCCACCGGCGGCGGCACGGGCATCGTGGGCATCTGGAAAGCCTACCAGGAGATGCTTGCCCTGGGCTGGATTGACGAGGTTACGACCCGGATGGTGGCGGTGCAGTCCGACGGCTGCGCGCCCATCGTCCGGGCCCTGCACGCCGGCGCCGGCCACGCCGAACCGTGGCAGGACGCGCGCACCATCGCCGCCGGCATCCGCGTGCCTTCGGCCATCGGCGACTACCTGATTCTGCGGGCCATCCGGGAGAGCGGCGGCGCGGGGGTGATGGTATCGGACCAGGAGATCCTGGCAGAGGTGAAGGCCATGGCCTCCGCCGAGGGCGTCTACCCTTGCCCAGAAGGGGCCGCCACCCTGGCGGGCCTGCGCCGCCTGCTGAAGGAGGGAGCCCTTGACCCCGAAGCTACCATCGTCCTGATGAACACGGGTACGGCGTACAAGTATCTGGACGTACTCTCACCCAAGAGGGGGAGACGCCCTGCCGGGGCCTCTCCGCCGCCAAGAGCTGCAAGGGCGCCGCGTAATGTATCATAGAGCCTGCCTGGGGGAGGTCTACCAGGCCGCTCCCTCCCGTTGAGCGTCATACACTCAATAGTTTGCCTGACTCATGGCGGTGGTTTCATCCCCACCCCCTCGCTCTGCTCAGGGCAGGCTCTCACCTTCCCCCATCAAGGGGGAGTCCAGAGGGGCAAGGCCCCTCTGGCGGGGGTCTGGGGGTGTCCCCCAAATACAAATCCATCCGCCGCAGGCGGATACCTTGAACCCCCTTGAGGGGGTTTGGGGGTGTTCTTCAGCAGCTTGCTAAGGTGAGGGTGAAACAGTAACCATCAGGGAGCTTGAGGCAAGAGAGGAGGCGCTTACGGTGCGAGTGCTGGTAACGGGGGCTACCGGTTTTGTGGGCCGCCACGTGGTTAAGACCCTGGCGGAGCGCGGCCATACCGTGCGGGCCGTGGGCCGCAGCCGTGGACGGGAGGAGGCCGTGGCCGGCAGCGGCGTGGAGATCGCCTACGCCGACGTCTCCGACCCATCCACCTGGAAGGCGGCCATGGATGGCGTGGACGCCGTCGTGCATCTGGTGGCCATCATCCGGGAGCGCCGGGGCATGACCTTTGACGCCGTCAACCACCAGGGCACGGCTAACGTGGCGGCGGCGGCGAAAGAGAGGGGCGTTGGCGCCTTCATGCACCTGAGCGCCGTTGGGGCCCAGGACGACGCGGGCTTCCCTTACCTGCGCTCCAAGTGGTTGGGAGAGCAGGCCGTGGCCCACAGCGGCGTCTCTTACACCATCCTGCGCAGCTCCCTGATTTTTGGCCCAGGGGACGAGTTCATCAACGCCCTGGCGGGCACGGTGAAGGCCTTCCCCATCGTGCCCCTCGCCGGCGACGGGAGGGCCAAGTTTCAGCCCATCCATGTGCTGGACGCCTCCCGATGCATTGCCGACGCCCTGGAGCGGGAAGACCTGCGCGGCAAGGCGGTGGAGATTGGCGGGCCGGAGCAACTGACCTACGACCAGATTGTGGACGCCATCGCCCTCACCTACTTCCTCCATCGCTGGAAGCTGCACGTGCCCATCCCCATCATGCGGGTGCTGGTGTGGCTGATGGAGCGGCTGCTGCCCAACCCGCCCATCACCATGCACCAGCTCAACATGCTGGCTCTGGACAACGTCGCCAGGCTGGGCGCAGTGGAGGAGGCCTTTGGCTTCCAACCCAGGCCCCTTGCGAGTAACATTGACTACATCAAGCGCATTACGTATCCTGACGCCTACCGCATTGCCCTGGGCCTCATGCCCAGGCACATTCGGGACCACTAACATGGACTACCAGCAGTCTTTAGATAAGCTCCTCACCCTCACGGACCTGGAACGGGTCTCCGGGCAAGCCCCCCATCACCGGCGGTATGACCTGGGACGCATTCGCCTGCTCCTTGCGCGGCTGGGCAACCCGCACCTGAAGACGCCCACCGTCCACGTTACCGGCACCAAGGGCAAGGGCAGCACCGCAGCCATGGTCGCCTCGGTGCTGTCCGCCCAGGGGTACACCCCTGGCCTGTTCACCTCGCCTCACCTGCACACCTTCCGGGAGCGCATTCAGTACGATGGCCAGCCGGTATCGGAAGGGGAGTTCGCCGCCCTGGTGGAGGACCTGTGGCCCCTGGTGGAGGGCATTAACGGCGAGGGCGTCCACGGCGCAGTCACCGTCTTTGAGTTGCTCACCGCCATGGCCTTTCAGTACTACGCTCAGAAGGGCGCAGGCTTCCAGGTGATGGAGGTGGGCCTGGGCGGGCGTCTGGACTCCACCAACGTGGTGCAACCCCAACTGTGCCTCTTCACCTCCATCAGTCTGGACCACACGGCCATCCTGGGGGACACCGTGGAGAAGATCGCCGCTGATAAGGCAGGCATCATAAAGCCTGGCTGCGTGGCCGTCGCCAGCCCCCAGCCGCCAGGGGTCATGGAGGTGCTGCGGAGGGCGGCCTGGGAGCAAGGGGTCCCCCTTATCCCTGCCGCCGAGGAGTGCCAGTACATGCTGCACGCCCATGACCTGGATGGGCAGTCCTTCACCATCACGGCCCCTTGGGGAGAGTTTCCCCTCTCCCTTCCCCTCCTGGGGGCGCACCAGCTTGAGAATGCGGCGACGGCCCTGGTGGGCCTGCAAGCCCTGAACGAGATGGGATTCACCATATCCAGAGACTCCATCGCCAGGGGGTTCCGCTCCGTGCGGTGGCCCGCCCGCCTAGAGGTGCTCTCCAGGGAGCCGCTCCTGGTAGTAGACGGCGCCCACAACCCCTACTCCGCCGGTAAGCTGCGGGAGGCGGTGCACGACTATTTCCGGTTCGGAAGGCTCATCTATGTGGTGGGCCTCTCTGCGGACAAGAACATCCCTGGCATTGTCCAGGAGCTGGCCCCGGGGAGTCCCACGGTCATCGTCACCCGCTCCCGGCATCCCAGGGCGGCCTCGCCCCGGATGCTGGCGGAGGAGTTTGCCAGGGCCGGCGTGGGAGCGGCGCAGGTGGAGGGCGTGGCGGCGGCGGTGAATCAGGCGGTGGAGATGGCCCAGGTGGGGGACATGGTGGTGGTCACCGGCTCCCTCTTTGTGGCGGCGGAGGCGCGGGAGCACTCCCTGCACATACCTCCGGAGGTGTACGCCAGCCTGGACCTGCGGGCCACCGTGCCGTAGGGAAAGATGAGGTTAAGAGATGCAAGTTGCAGCCCAGCGACGCAGGGTCGTTGTCACGGGCATGGGGGCGATCACGCCCCTGGGGTTGTCGGTGGAGGCCTTCTGGCGCAACCTGGTGGCGGGGGTGTCTGGCATTGGCCCCATCACCCTGTGCGACCCGTCGGCCTACCCTTGCCGCATCGCAGGAGAGGCGCCTAACTTTGACCCAGGCCAGTTCATGTCGGTCAAAGAGGCGCGCCGCATGGCCCGCTTCACGCAACTGGCCGTGGCCGCGGCTCAGATGGCTGTGGAGGACGCCCACCTTGACCTGGACAGGACGGACCGGACCCGCGTTGGCGTGATCCTTGGCAACGGCAACGGCGGGTTCCCCACCATTGATGAGACCATGCGAGCCATCGTGGAAAAGGGCGGGATGCGCATCTCCCCCTTCTTCATCCCCATGGTTCTCACGAATATGGCCTCCGCCACCGTCAGCCGTATCCTGGGGGCCAAAGGGGCGTCCTCCACCATCGCCACCGCTTGCGCCGCTTCCACCCAGTCCATTGGCGATGCGGCGGAGCTGATCCGGCGCCGCGCCGCCGATGTGGTCTTCACCGGCGGCAGCGAGGCCAACATCAGCGAGCTGGGCCTGGCGGGCTTCTGCGTCATGCGCGCCCTCAGCAGCCGCAACGAAGACCCCCAGGCCGCCAGCCGGCCCTTTGACGCCCGGCGAGACGGCTTCGTGCCCGCCGAGGGCGCCGCTATCCTGGTGCTGGAGAGCCTGGAGCACGCCCTCTCGCGGGGGGCCAACATCCTGGCGGAGGTGATAGGCTACAGCGCCACCTCCGACGCGTACCACCCCGTGCAGCCGGAGGAGAGCGGCGAAGGCGCGGCCAGGGCCATACGTCTCGCCCTGGAGGACGCCGGCGTCCTTCCCGAAGAGGTGGACTACATCAACGCCCACGGCACCTCCACGCCCCTGAACGATGTCTCTGAGACCAGGGCCATCAAGCTGGCCTTTGGCGACCAGGCGTACCGTGTGCCCATCAGCGCCACCAAGTCCATGATCGGCCACGCCATGGGCGCTGCGGGAGGCATGGAGGCGGTGGCCTGCGTCAAAACCATCCTCACTGGGGTGATGCATCCCACCGTGAACTACCAGTACCCTGATCCGGAGTGCGACCTGGACTACGTGCCCAACGTGGCCCGCCAGAAGAATGTAAAGACGGTGCTCTCCAACAGCTTTGGCTTTGGCGGGCAGAACGCCTGCCTGGTGTTCCGGAAGTTTGAGGGCTAAAACCTCGGCAAAAAAAGCCCGCCGTAAAGGCGGGGTCTCTTGAAATAGGTACTCCCCTCGGCAGGCCGAGTTAGGCTTGCCGCATCTCAGTGGTACCCCCACCGGGGATACCAGCCGGCTTCTTACACCTTGGCCGGTGAGGCCTTAGAGAGCATACCGTCCAGAACGCGCTCCATGGCCATGGTGTGGCTGCACACCCCCCCTGCCACAAAGTGCTGGCAGGTGCAGCGCCAGGCACCACCTTCGTAGCTCACCTGGTGGCTGTCGTGCTCGCCGCGGATGGTTGCCGAAACCTGGCCTATGTGGATCCGATCCCGTTCCTGGGCGTACCGCTGGGCCTTCTCAACCATACCGATGAGGCTTGAATACATGCGCCCTCCTCCGCTGGTGTTGGCCTTGGCAATAAGGAACAGGGGTCTACGTGCATCGTACCCTGTGCGGAAGGCCAAGTCAATCGCTGTTCTCTTCGGTTCATGGAAGTTCGTGGTGGATGGGGCAGCGTCAGGACAAGAGGTTACCTTTCCCCCTCTTTTCGCCCTTTGCCCTTCTCCGCCGGAGGCCGTATACTAGAGGCGCAGCCCTTCCGCTGAAGGTCGCAGCCATCACACGCCACGCCAGGGGTGCTTCTTTGGCCTCCCTTTCCAGCCGACGCACTGGGGTGGGGGAAGACGGGTCGCTCCACGAAGCCTGTGGGGTTATTGGGGTGTACGCCCCGGGCATGAACGTAGCTCAGGCAGCCTTTTACGGCCTCTACGCCTTGCAGCATCGGGGCCAGGAGAGCGCGGGCATCGCCACCGCCACCGGCGACCGCATCCACTGCTACACCAACATGGGGTTGGTTTCCCAGGCCTTCCGGGAGAGCGACCTGATGCGCCTGGAAGGGCACATCGCCATCGGCCACACCCGGTACTCCACCACCGGCTCCACCCACATCCGCAACGCGCAACCCCTCATGGCCCGCAGCGGCGACCTGGAGCTGGCCCTGGCCCACAACGGCAACGTCATCAACGCCCAGGAGCTGCGCGCCGAGCTCTCTGAGCTGGGCTACACCTTCACCTCCAGCACCGATTCTGAGGCCATCGCCAACCTGCTGGCCTATGCCCCGGGGCAGGAGTGGGGTGAGAAGCTCTCCTACCTGATGCGCCGGCTCCAGGGGGCCTACTCCCTCACCGTGCTGACCAGAGACACCCTGCTGGGCATCCGCGACCCCAGGGGCGTGCGGCCCCTGTGCCTGGGTAAGCTCAACGGCGGCTGGATCATCGCCTCGGAAAGCTGCGCCCTGGACCACCTTGGGGCTACATACCTGCGCGAGGTTGAGCCGGGCGAGGCCGTGGTGATTGACGGGAACGGCCTGCGCTCCATCCCCTACGCGGGGGAGCTGCCCAAGGCGGCTCCCTGCGTCTTTGAGCACATCTACTTTGCCCGCCCCGACAGCTTGCTGGGGGGCAACCTCACCTACCTGACGCGCCGAGAGATGGGCCGCCAGCTTGCCCGGGAGCATCCCGTGGAGGCCGATGTGGTCATCGGCGTGCCCGATTCGGCCACCGCCGCCGCCGTCGGCTACGCCCAGGAGTCGGGTATCCCCTACAGTGAGGGGCTGGTGAAGAACCGGTACATAGGACGCACCTTCATCCAGCCGGACCAGCGCATCCGCGACCTCGGCGTGCGACTCAAGTTCAACCCCCTGCCGGAGGTCATCGGCGGCAGACGCGTGGTGGTGGTGGACGATAGCATCGTGCGCGGCACCACGACGCCCCAGGTGGTGAGCCTGCTGCGCAAGGCGGGGGCCACCCAGGTGCACATGCGCGTCTGCGCACCGCCCATCCGCTACCCATGTCACTTCGGGGTGGACATGGCAAGCAAGCAAGAGCTCATCGCCGCCAATATGTCGGTGGATGAGGTATGCCGGTTCATCGGCGCGGACAGCCTGGGATACATGAGCGTGGAGGGCCTGCTGAAGAGCGTGGGCGGTGATGCCGGCAAGACCTTCTGCGCCGCCTGCTTCACCGGCAAGTACCCCATCCCCGTGCAGCTTGAGATGGACAAGCTGGCCCTGGAGCGGTAGGGGTTAGCTGCCACGGTACAAGAAGTAGTGGGCAGGCGATATCGCCTGCCCACTACGTTTCCTTCATATATTTGCAAGGCCCAATAGTTGTGGGTATACTATGTGTGACATCTATGTCATATGGAGTAATGTCTATGAGAACGCATGTCATTCTCCCTGAAGCGATGGTAAAGCAAATTGACGACCTCGTTGGCCCGCGCAAAAGGAGCCGTTTTGTGGAAGAAGCTATCCGTGAGAGGCTAAGGAAGGAAAAGTTGCTAGCTGCCATAAAGAAGACAGCAGGTATTTTCTCCGCTGAGGACCATCCATATTGGGCTACACCTGAAAAGGCGTCTAAGTGGGTGCGCAAGCTGCGCGAGGAGAGTAACCGAAACCTGGAGCCTTCCTCCAATGGCTAAGTATCTTCTGGATACCACTGTGCTCATTGACTACTTTTATGGCAGCACCGCTGTAATTGCCCTCGTTACTTCTCTCACCCAAGATGACCATCGTCTTGGCGTCTGTGGCATTAACGTTGCCGAGTTTTATGCGGGCCTCACCCTCCCGCAGCGTCGGGAGGCAGATGAATTCGTTGATACCCTGGAGTTCTATCCGATAACTGCTCAGGAAGCGAAATTGGCAGGCCAATTTCGCCATGACTTCGCAAGACGCGGGACTGCAATCAATCTGGCCGACGCTGTTATCGCTGCCGTTGCCGTGGAAGAGAAAGCTACTCTGATTACGGACAATCTCAGGCACTTCCCAATGCCGGAACTCCAAGTCATGCCTCAGCCCCCAAGAACAAGAGAACACCTATGACCACCTATCGTGACGCGGGCGTAGACCTGGACGCCGCCGCCAGAGCTAAAGAGCTGTTCAACCCCTTCGTGCGCTCCACCTTCGGGCCGCAGGTGCTGGGGGACATCGGCCTCTTCGGTGGCCTGTTCAAGCTGGAGGGCTTCAAGGAGCCGGTGCTGGTCTCCAGCACCGACGGCGTGGGCACGAAGCTGAAGCTGGCCTCCTGGATGGGGCGCTATGATACCATCGGCCACGACGTGGTGAACCAGAGCGTCAACGACGTGCTGACCACCGGCGCACGGCCCCTCTTCTTCCTGGACTACATCGCCATGGAGGAGATCGTGCCGGAGCGGGTAGCGGCCATCGTGAAGGGCATCGCCGAGGCGTGCCGAGCCGCGGGCTGCGCCCTCATCGGCGGCGAGACCTCCCAGCTCTCCAACCACTTTCAGGAGGGGGCCTTTGAGCTGTGCGGCTTCGTCGTCGGCGCTGCCGAGCGCCCCCAGCTCCTGGACCCCACCAAAGTGAAGTCGGGCGACATCCTGATCGCTGTGCCTTCCAGCGGCCTGCACACCAATGGATACTCCCTGGTGCGCCACGTCTTTGACCTGGACAAGGACCCTTCCCCCTTGCATGATCGCTACCCGGAGCTTGGCCGCACCCTGGGAGAGGCCCTGCTAGAGCCGCACCGCAGTTACTACCCGCTGCTGGCCCCGGCATTGCCCCTGGTGAAGAGCATGGGCCACATCACCGGCGATGGGCTGGAGGACAACGTGGCGCGGGCAATTCCCGCTGGCCTGCGGGCGCGCATTGACTACGAAAGCTGGAAGGAGCCTGCGCTGTTCCGCATTATCCAGGAGCGTGGCAACGTGGCGCGGGAGGAGATGTACCGCGTGTTCAACATGGGCGTGGGCATGGTGATGACGTGCGAGCGGGCCAATGCGGATGCGCTGCTGCGCCTGCTGCCGGAGGCGTGGGTGGTGGGAGAGGTGGGGAGGGGATAATGGAGCGAATGACGGCGAACATGACGCAGCAACCTAACCGCCACCCTCTTGCGGAGGTGTTCGGCTTTCCGCCGCACAACCTATCACTGGAGGCGGCAAGATACCGCAGAAATAGGCTTTGCCCATTTAACAACAAAGTGCCAAACTGTACCAAAGATAAAGCCAATGATCCTCTTGGGGTTTGCAGTATTTATGACGATAATGATGTAGTCATTACTTGCCCCATCAGATTTCGTCAGGATTGGACAATCTCCGATGATGCCGCCGCTTTCTTCTTCCCTCAGGGTACAAATTGGACTTCACTAACAGAAGTGCACTTAAAGGACAGGGTAGGAAAGGCTGCGGGGAACATTGACATAGTCCTTGTTTCGTATGATGGACGAGGGAGGGTAATTGACTTCGGTGCTCTGGAAATACAGGCGGTCTATATTTCAGGCAACATACGTCGGCCATTTGAGCAATATCTGAAAGACCCTTCAGCCAATCATGATATGGATTGGACGAAGCAACCAAACTACCCAAGGCCTGATTATCTCTCTTCATCACGTAAGCGCCTTGTTCCGCAAATGATATACAAGGGAGGTATTCTCAGGGCTTGGAAGCGGAAGATGGCAGTGGCGTTGAACAGGGGTCTTTACGAGAGCCTTCCAAAGTTCACGGAAGTAAGCAGTGATGAAGCGGACATCGTATGGCTCGTATATGACCTAACCTACAACCCTTCGCAGCAGAGATACACATTGCAACTCCACAAAAGAGTGTATGTAAGATCTGAAGCTGCATTAGCGAGAATTATGAGTCCGGAGACGGGAGAGGAAAAAGATTTTCTTGAACTGTTGCAGTCAAAGCTTGATGATAAACTGGAAGATGATAACTCACCTGATGCACCCACACTAGACGTATTACTGTAAGAACCATGGTGCAGCTACAATTGCCTGCTATTGGCGAACAGCACCGGGTGGTGAATGTTGCCTCTGTTCCCCAGAGGAGTCCTTTCCGTTACCCGGGGGGCAAGACATGGTTCGTTCCCTTGGTCAGGCAGTGGCTTGCTCAGAAGCAAAGACCAGCAAAGGAGTTCCTAGAACCCTTTGCTGGAGGTGGCATCGTAGGATTAACGGTGGCATTTGAGGCTTGGGCTTCTAAGGTAGTCCTGGCAGAACTCGATGACCAAGTCGCTGCTGTTTGGAAGGCTATTCTCGGGGACTCCGCCGAATGGCTAGCTAATAAAATAACCTCATTTGATGTGTCTTTTGAGTCAGTGAGAAGTGTTCTAGACACAGAATATGCTGATCCTAAAGAGAAGGCTTTTCAAACCCTGCTTAAGAACAGAGTGAATCATGGAGGTATTCTTGCACCTGGCAGTGGCGTGATCAAGAGCGGTGAAAATGGGAAAGGCATCAAGTCGCGGTGGTATCCTGCAACTCTCCGCAAACGAATATTGGACATAGCGGCCATTAAGGATAGGATTGACTTTATTGAAGGTGATGGAGTGCCACTTTTGCGACAGAAAGCCACACAAGAGGATGCCATATTTTTTATTGATCCCCCTTATACTGCCGGGGGGAAAAAAGCAGGGAAACGTCTCTACCGTTACAATGACCTGAACCACGAAGAGTTGTTTAACGTAGTTGAAACTTTGCGAGGCGATTTTCTTATGACATATGACAATACTTTGGAAGCTCAGAGATTAGCACAAGATCATAGGTTTGATATTGAAGTGATCCCCATGAAAAATACCCATAATGTTCAGATGACCGAACTCTTGATAGGTCGGGATTTACAATGGGCTAGAGGAGCACAATGAATGCCATTCTGAACACATCGGACCGGATCGGTTTCATGGAGCCCCCCGCCCCTCGCCACCCTACCATTTCCCCTCCCCCTGTGTTACCCTCTGGGCGCTGGTTTCTCAAGCTGACAATCAATCTAGGAGGTCCCTTATGGCTCAGATGACCGGCGGCGAGGCAGTCATCAAACAGCTCCTGGCCGAGGGGGTGGAGGTGGTGTTCGGTCTGCCGGGCGTGCAGATTATGCACATCTACAACGGGTTCTTTACGCAGCCGGGTATCCGGGTCATCACCACCCGCCACGAGCAGACCACCGCCTACATGGCCGATGGCTACGCCCGCACCACCGGCAAGCTGGGCGTGTGCCTGATTGTGCCCGGCCCAGGCGCCTACAACGCTGGCGCTGCCCTGGCCACCGCCTATGCAGCCTCCTCTCCCGTCCTCATGATCTCCGGCCAGATAGACAGCAACCTCATCGGCACTGGCCGGGGCGCTCTGCACGAAGTGCACGACCAGATGGAGTTCATGAAGCCAGTCACCAAGTGGCAGGACCGCGTCATCAAGGCCCAGGACATCCCAGAGGGAATCCATGAGGCGATACACCAGATCAAGACCGGCAGGCCCCGTCCGGTGGAGATTGAGATACCGCCCGACACCCTTGCAACCGTCGCCGATATCCGGACCGTTGAGCCTGAGGAGTATCCTCGCCCCTCCATCGCCGACGACGCCCTGCGCACGGTCGCCGGCCACCTGGCCTCCGCCAGGCATCCCCTGATCTGGGCGGGCGGCGGCGTGAACCTCGCGGGCGCTCATCAGGAGCTACGCCGCGTCGCCGAGGCCCTGGGTGCTCCCGTGGTCCTGACGCGGGAGGGCAAGGGCGCGATACCGGACACCAACCCCATGGTGCTTAATGCGGCAAGCTTTGGAGTGCCGGGCTCGGCCGTCGCCGACCTGATGGGCCAGGCCGACGTCATCTTCGCCGTCGGCACTCGCTTCAACATCCCCCCGACGGCTGATTGGGCCCCGAAGCCCAAGCAGGTCCTGATTCACCTGGACATAGACGACACGGAGTTCAGCAACAAGCTTATCATGCAGCCAACCGTCGGCGTTGTGGCCGACGCCAAGGTTGGCCTGGGTCAGATAGGGCAGGCGCTGAGTGGCCGCCGCATCCAGGCGTCCTGGGACAAGCAGGCTGTGGCGGCGCTGAAGAAGCGGGACGAGGATGCCATGCGCAACCAGCGCCCTGCTCCGTACAACGTATGGGAGCAGGTGCGCAAGGACCTGCCGGAGGACACGATAGTCGTTGGCGGCATCACCGGCGCGGACAGGTGGGCCGGCTCAGCCTTCGCTACCCTCAAGCCACGGACCCTGGTCACCTCCTCCTACATGGGGACCCTGGGCTACGGCTTCCCCACGGCCCTGGGCGCAAAGGTTGGCAACCCCAACACGCCAGTCCTCTCCCTGACGGGCGACGGCGGCTTCAACTACGCCATCGGCGAGCTGGCGACGGCGGTGCAGTACAAGATTAACCTGGTCACCGTCATCTTTGACAACCACCGCTACGGCGCCTCCAACGATGACCAGTTGACCCGCTTCAAGGGCAACGTCATCGGCACCGAGCTGGTCAATCCGGACTACGTGGCCCTTGCCAGGAGCTTTGGCGTCAAGGGCATCCACGTGACCGATGTGAACAAGTTCCCCTCTGCGATACGCGAGGCGGTGGCGGACAACGCGCCAGTCGTCGTCCACGTGGACGGCGACGCCGCGTACCAGATGGACAGAGTGAGGGCGACCTAACCCCCTTCCCCCTTCCTGGCCAGGAAGGGGGAAGGGATGAGAAGGGCGCTAGGTGTACTGCTGCCAGGGCTGGTAGAATAGGGGGCGGGCCGGAGCATCGGCCCGCCCCCTTTGTTGCCTTCCGAAGGCCGTCCTTTCACTTGTCCACTGGGGGTCTCAAGAACATGGCAGTTGAGATCGTCTTTGAAACCCATTCCATAAGTGTGGACAACGAGCGCGGCATTGCAACGGGCTGGCTGGATGGTTGTTTGTCAGAGAAGGGGAGGCTGCTGGCGAAGGAACTGGGAGAACGGAGACGACGCGAAAGAATAGACGCGGTCTTTACCTCGGACCTTGGCCGCGCTGTGGAGACGGCCACCATAGCCTTCGGTGACTCGGGAATCCCCATGTACCTGGACAAACGCTTGCGCGAATGCAACTATGGGTTTCTCAACGGTATGCCGACCACCCTCTTGGAGTTAGAGCGGGCCAAACACATTGACGCCCCCTTCCCAGAAGGAGAAAGCTATCGCGATGTTGTAACGAGGGTTCAAGAGTTCCTAAACGACCTCTCCCATGCCTGGGATGGCAAACTCGTAGTCATCATTGGACATTCTGCCACACGCTGGGCCCTTGGCCATCTGCTATGCGGGCAAGTCCTACCTGACCTGGTCAACGCTCCCTTTGCGTGGCGGAAAGGGTGGCGTTATCTCTTAGGCGAGGCTTCATCCCACGATATGGATTAAAGTTTAAGCTAAGGGGCCTCCTCTTGAAAGCCATCCTTTCCGTCCACGACAAGACCGGCCTGGTGGAGTTCGCCAGCGTTGGGCTGGCTGGCCTTCTCACGTAACATGCTACAATAGAAGCCAACAACAGCAGGTGATTCCCTATGGCCCGCACTTACAGAGCGATTCTTCATGGTGACCGAATAGAGTGGATAGCCGACCGCCCAAATCGGTCGGAAGGGGTAGAAGTGCGCGTCACTCTCGCCGAGGGCGAGGAACCCTACCTTGACCATAGCCAGGGGGCGGCCATGGCGGAAATCTTGGCCGAGCTTGCGCAGCGCGGTGCTTTTTCGGCCATCCACGACCCGGTGGCCTGGCAACGTGAGCAAAGGCAGGACCATCCTCTGGCCCGCCCCGATGAGTGATGCTGCTTGACAGCAATATCGTCATTTACGCCGCCCAGCCTGCCCATGTGGACCTACGGCAGTTCATTGCTCAACATGCTCCGTCGGTATCCGTCGTCACCTTCATAGAGGTACTGGGCTACCACCGCCTCCACAGCCAAGAACGGCAGATCCTTCTGGCCTTCTTCCACGCCACGGAAGTCTTGCCCCTCACAAATACAGTCGCTGATTGGGCGGTGCGGCTGCGCCAAAGGCGGCGTATGAGCCTCGCCGACGCTATTATCGCCGGGACTGCTCTAGCTTTTGGTCGCACGCTAGTCACTCACAATACTGAAGACTTCCGCTGGATTTCCGAACTGGCCATACATGACGCGCTCGCAGCAAACAACGGCTAGCTTCGCACAACCCACAAGGAGCACCCCCTTGAAGGCCATCCTTTCCGTCTACGACAAGACCGGCCTGGCGGAGTTCGCCCGGCCGCTGGCGGAGCTGGGCTACGAGCTGATCAGCACCGGCGGCACCCACCGGGAGCTGGCCCAGGCGGGCCTGATTGTACAGCAGGTGTCTGACTACACGGGCTTCCCGGAGATCCTGGACGGGCGCGTCAAGACCCTCCACCCCAAAGTGCACGGCGGCATCCTGGCTCGCCGTGACCTGCCCGCCGACATGGCCCAGCTTGCCCAGCACGGCATCGGCACGATAGACGTGGTGGCGGTGAACCTGTACCCCTTCCGGCAGACCGTTGCAAGGCCGGACGTTGCGCTGGGGGACGCCCTGGAGAACATAGACATCGGCGGGCCGGCCATGGTGCGCGCCGCCGCCAAGAACTTCCCCCACGTCGTCGT
This sequence comes from Chloroflexota bacterium, assembly GCA_016179765.1. Classification (GTDB taxonomy): domain Bacteria; phylum Chloroflexota; class Dehalococcoidia; order Lucifugimonadales; family JACPCL1; genus JACPCL1. The sequence goes on along the minus strand of JACPCL010000031.1, from coordinate 64,540 downwards.
GGTGGTAGACCCGTCGGACTACGGCTGGGTGGCCCAGAGGCTCCGCGAGGGCGGCCCGTCTCAAGAGGAACGCCGCAAACTCGCTGCCAAAGCCTTCCAGCACGTAGCCCACTACGACACCCTGGTGGCCGAGTACCTTCGCGGCGACGAGCTTCTGCCTGCCCACCTGACCGTCGCCATGACCCGCCTTCAGGAGCTGCGGTACGGCGAGAACCCCCACCAGAAGGGGGCCTTCTACACTTACGACTCGGTGCGTACCCCTGTTGAGGGCGTCGGCGCTGCAACCCAGCACCATGGTCGCGCCATGTCCTACGTCAACTTCCTGGATGCCGACGCCGCCTTCAACCTGGCCTGCGACTTCTCTGAGCCAGTCGTCGCCATCATCAAGCACACCAACCCTTGCTGCTTCGCCGTGGGCGAGGGCGACCTGGCCGCCCTCTACCAGCGCGCCCTCAAGGAAGGCGATCCGGTCTCCGCATACGGCGGCATCGTCGCTGCCAACCGGCCCATAGACTTCCCCTTCGCCGACGCCCTGCGCCAGGTGCTCAGCCCCGTCAGCGGCGCGCGCATGTTTTACGAGATCGTCATCGCCCCCAGCGCGACGCCCGAGGGCCTGGCGCACCTGAAACGCAAGTCCCAGGACCTGCGCATCCTGACGGCCCCCACCGGCGACCCGCGCCGGGGGCGATTGGACGTGCGCTTCGTGCGGGGCGGCGCCCTGGTGCAGGAGGCCGACGTGACTGCTGAGGAGCGCTTTGAGGTCGTTAGCCAGCGGCAGCCGACGGCCTCCGAGTTGCGGGACCTGCGGGTGGCGTGGATCGTCTGCAAACACGTCAAGTCCAACGCCATAACCGTCGTCAAAGACGGCGTGCTCATCGGCATGGGGCCGGGCCAGCCCAACCGCGTGCGCAGCGCCGAGATCGCCTGCGCCGCCGCCGGCGAGCGGGCCAGGGGCGCGGTGGCCGCATCGGATGCGCTGATTCCCTTCCCGGACACGGTGGAGGTGTGCGCCAAGTACGGCGTCACCTGTGTCGTCCACACCGGCGGCTCCATCCGGGACGACGAAACCCTGGCCGCCGCCGACCGCCTGGGGATGTCGCTGCTGACCAGCGGGGTCAGGCACTTCAGGCATTAGAAAAGGACAACCTCATGTCTGCTCCGACACGTAGTGCTGCTCGTCTTCACGGAAATGGACGGATGACCCTTCCTGCGGCTATCCGTAAGCAGCTTCGCCTCTTTGAGGGCGATATCTTTATCGCCCGCGTAGAGGGCAGGCAGATCGTATTTGAGCTCATGGTAGACGCGCTGTGGAGGTCAGGGAGCTACGACCGGAGCGTTATCCCACCAGGTGTGCTGGGGTCAGAGGAGTTGATGGCAGAGCGCAGGGAGGAGTTCCGGCGCGAGGAAGAGGAGATGGGACGGCAACCATGACCACCTCCTACCCCTCCGTGGACATCGTCATCCCCGTGCTGAACGAGGAGGTGGCGCTGCCTGGCTGCATCGCGCGGCTGCGGGAGTTCCTGCCAGCGGCCATCCCCAACCCGTACCGCATCGTCATCGCCGACAACGGCTCTGACGACCGCACCCAGGAGATAGGACTACGCATGGCGGCGGAGCTGCCCGACGTTGGCTACATTCGCCTGGAGCAGCGGGGACGGGGCCGCGCCCTCAAACGCGCCTGGCAGGAGAGCAGCGCCGGCATCCTGAGCTACATGGACGTGGACCTCTCCACGGACATCAAGGCGTTTCCCCTGATGGTCAAGGCCCTGGAGCAGGGCGCCCATGTCGCCTACGGCTCCCGCTTGGCCAGGGGAGCCAGGGTGTACAAGCGCAGGCTCAAACGGGAGGTCACCTCCCGCGGCTACAATGTGCTCATCAAGCTGCTGTTCTGGAGCCGCTTTTCCGATGCCCAGTGCGGATTTAAGGCCATCACCCACCCGGCGGCCCAGGCCATCCTGCCCCACATCAAAGACAACGCCTGGTTCTTTGACACGGAGTTGCTGCTCATTGCCGAGAAGCGCGGCTTCAAACTGGCGGGCGTACCCGTCACGTGGACTGACGACCCCGACACCCGCGTCCGCATCCTGCGCACCGCCTGGGAGGACGTGAAGGGCCTGCTGCGGCTGCGCTTCGGCGGCATACCGGGGGTGGAAAGGCCTCATAAACCCAGGGCTTAAGCCCTGGGTTTATATTTGCCCTGCGCCGCCAGTTGCGGCGGTAGCCGCTTTCCCGGCCATCCCGTAGGGGTGCAGCATGCTGCACCCCTACAAGAGGATGAAGAAACCCTGGACTTAAGCCCAGGGTTTCTTATTGCCCATTTGTCGGGGCACGGCCCGTGCAGGGGGAGAGGTCATCTCTTCCTGCCACGGTGCTCCTTGATGCCATCCTCCAGGGCGGAGAAGACCAGCAGGGCGCACTTGATGCGCACCGGGAACTGGCGCACGCCTGCCAGCACCTCCAGGCCCCCCAGAGACTCCCGCTCCTCATCCGTCAGCCGCTCGCCCATCATCATACGGCGGAAGGCCTGGCGCAGGGCCTCCGTCTGGGCCAGCGTCTTGCCCTTTAGCTCCTCTGTCAGCAGCGATGCGGAAGCCTGGCTGATGGAGCAGCCCCGTCCCTGAAAGCCCACCTCGCGGATAGCGCCGTCCCCGTTGAGGCGCAGTTGCAGGTCAACCTCGTCGCCGCAGAAGGGGTTAAAGCCGTGGGCCTTCACATGGGCGTCGTCCAGGCGCTGGGCGTTGCGGGGGTTGCGGTAGTGGTCTAGGATGACCTCTTTGTAGAGCTCGTCAAGGTCGTTAGGAAGCATGGGCAAAATAGGCCAGAGCGTTCTTTAGGGACTGGACCAGGAGATCAACCTCGTCGTTGGTATTGTACACGTAAAAGCTGGCCCTGCCAGTGGCCACCAGGCCCAGCTTGCGGTGGTAGGGCATGACGCAGTGGTGTCCGGTGCGGATGGCGATGCCCTCGTGGTCAAGGAACGTGCCCAGGTCGTGGGGGTGAATGTCGCCGGCGGTGAAGGTCACCAGGCCGGCCCGCTGGCGGGCGTCTTTTGGCCCCAGCACGTCCACCTCTTCTAACTGCGCAAAGGCCTTGAGGGCATATGCGCCGAGCTCAACCTCGTGCTGGCGGACGGCGTCCATGCCCAGGGCATTCAGGTAGTCTATGGCTGCGCCCAGGGCGACGGCGTCGGTGAAGTTGGGGGTGCCGGCCTCAAACTTGTTGGGCAGGTCGTTCCAGGTGGCGTGGTCGTACCACACCTCGCGCACCATCTCGCCGCCGCGCAGAAACGGCTCCATCTTCTCCAGCACGGAAAGCCTGGCGTACAGCACGCCGATGCCTGGCGGGGCCATCATCTTGTGGCCGGAGAAGGCGAGGAAATCGCAGTCAAGGTCTTGCACGTCCACGGGCATGTGGGGCACGCTCTGGGCGCCGTCCAGCATGAACAGCGCGCCCACCTGGTGCGCCCGCCGGCCAATCTCCTTCACGGGGTTGACCGCGCCGGTGACGTTGGAGACGTGGACAACGGACACCAGCTTCGTTCGTGGGGTGATAACGGTGTCCAGGGCGGTGACGTCTATCACGCCGTCGTCTGTGGCGGGCAAGAGCTTGAGGTGCGCCCCCTTCTGGGCGGCGACCTTCTGCCAGGGGACCAGGTTGCTGTGGTGCTCCATCTCTGAGACAACGATTTCGTCGCCCCTGCCCACGTTGTCCGTGGCCCAGGCGCTGGCCACCAGGTTGATGGCCTCGGTGGTGTTGCGGACAAAGATGACGCCTTCGGGCGCGGGCGACTTGATGAAATCCGCCGCCTTCTGGCGGGCCGTCTCGTACCGCTCGGTGGCCTCCATGCTGAGGGTGTGCACGCCGCGATGGACGTTGGAGTTGTACATCTCGTAGCACTCCACCAGGGTCTGGATAACCTGGCGCGGCTTCTGGGAGGTGGCGGCGTTGTCCAGGTACACCAGGGGCTTGCCGTGCACGGTGCGCGCCAGGATGGGGAAGTCTTTCCGTATGGCTTTGGGGTCAAACATGATGCTCTCTTTCACCTAACCCCCTATCCCTGCCTTCCCCCGCAAGGGGAGAAGGGGGCTTCCTCCCCCGTCAAGGGGGAGGATTGAGGTAGGGGTGAAACGACCCGCTACTTGCAAGATAAGTTATCTTGTTAATGACCATCAGGGAAGGGGTATGGGCTTACGCCTCTTGCCCTAGCCACTCCTCCAGGCGGGCAGATACGATGCTATTCACGTGCTTACGCAACGACTCAACCTGTATGGCGTCCAGGATGCCTGCGGCAAAGCCACGCACCAGCAGCCCCTTGGCGGCGGCCTCGCTGAGGCCGCGGGAGCGCAGGTAGAAGAGGGCGTCGGGGTCAATCTGGCCACAGGCCGCGCCGTGGCCGCACTTCACGTCGTCACAGTATATCCAGAAGGCGGGCTTCGTGTCCGCCTCGGCTTCGGGGGAGAGCAGCAGGTTCTTGTCCTCCTGGGTAGCGTTCACCTTGGCCGCATGGGGCTGGACGATGATGCTGCCGTGGAAGACGGAGCGCGCCCTCCCGTTCAGGATGCCCTTGTACACCTCTTTGACGTCGGAGTGGCCCACCTGGTGGTCAATAATGACCTGGTTATCCACGTGCTGGTCGCCGGTGGGCATGTAGAGGCCGTGGAGGGCGCAGTTGCTGCCCTCTTCCGCTACCAGGACGTTCAGGTTGTTGCGCACCAGGCCGCCGCCGAAGTCAAAGGCGCCGTTGGTGAAGGAGGAGTTGGCGGTGAGGTTCACCTGGGTGGTGGCGATGTGGTAGGAAGCCTCGCTCTGCCGCTGTATACGGTAGTGTTTCAGGGCCGAGCCGCGCCCCAGGGCCACCTCAGCCACTACGTTGGTGAAGTAGCGGCTATTGTCCAGGCCCAGGTAGCTCTCCACCACTGTGGCGGAGGAGTCCCTGCCGGTGACGATGAGCACTCTGGGGTGGAAGGCAGCTTGCTGGCCTCTGGTGGTGATGAAGATGAGGTGAATGGGCTGTTCCAGGAAGACGCCGTCGGGGACGTGGACGAAGGCGCCGTGGTGCAGGAAGGCGGTGTTCAGGGCGGCGAAGGCCTCGGACTGATGGGCAGCGTGGCAGCCCAGGTGCGATTGCACCAGGTCTCCCGCCGATGTGACGGCCTCTGCAAGGCCCATGACCCTTACCCTTTCTGGCAGGCCATTCAGGGAGGAGAGGTCCGGAGCCGGTTGGCCGTCTACCAGAACCAGCCTATGCCATGTGCGCTCACCAAAGGTCGCGAGCCGCACCTCCTGAGGAGCCGGCTTGGCGTTGGCTGAGGAGGGTAGGGGGAAAGGCGTCGCCGCCAGAGGGCGCACGTCGGTATACTTCCACTCCTCGTTGCCACGGCGGGCAGTAGGGAACCGCAACTCCATGAAGCGGTCCATCGCCGACTGTCGCAGGGCCTGCACCCACGCGGGGTCGTGGACGGCGCCGTTGCGCTGGAAGGCCCGGAAGGCTTCCAGGTAGACGTGCTCTTGTGTTGCGAGTGTTTGGGTCATGGTGTCCTTCTAACCTAACCCCCTGGCCCCCTTCCCTAGGAGGGAAGGGGAAACATCCCCTTCTCCCTTTGGGAGAGGGGGACAGGAGGGGGAGAGGTCAAGCGCCTGCTCCTTCGCCTCAAACCTGTCGTAGCCCTCGGCCTCCACCTGCAGGGCCAGGTCCTTATCGCCGGACTGCACAATCCTGCCGTTGATGAGGACGTGGACGTAGTCCGGCTGCACGTAGTTCAGGATGCGCTGGTAGTGGGTGATGAGGAGCACCGAGTTCTGAGGAGTGCGGAGCTGGTTGATGCCCTGGGCCACGATGCGCACGGCGTCAATATCCAGGCCTGAGTCCGGCTCGTCCAGGATGGACAGCTTTGGCTCCAGCACGGCCATCTGCAGGATCTCGTTACGCTTGCGTTCGCCGCCGGAGAAGCCTTCGTTGACGTAGCGGCGGGTGAGGGCGGCCTCCATGCCCACCATCTTGGTCTTGCGGGTGAGCAGCCGGTCAAACTTCAGCACGTCCAGCTCCTCCTCACGCCGGGCTTTGTGAATGGCGTTGTAGCCGGCGCGCAGGAACTGGTCCAGGCGCACCCCTGGGATTTCCATGGGTTGCTGGAAGGAGAGGAAGAGGCCGGCCCTGGCCCGGTTCTCGGGGGCCATGCCCACCATATCCACCCCTTCCAGGAGGACCTGGCCGCTGGTGATGGCGTAGGTGGGCTTGCCCGCCAGGACGAAGGCCAGGGTGCTTTTGCCCGAGCCGTTAGGCCCCATGATGGCGTGCAACTCCCCGGCGTTCACGGTGAGGTTGACGCCCTTCAGGATTTCAACGTCGTTGATAGATGCGTGCAGGTCGCGTATTTCTAGCATAAGTGTCCTTGTATATGCTGTATACAATCGTTTTACCCCCACCCTATTCCTCTCCCGTCAAGGGAGAGGGGTTCTTTTTTGTGAGGGTTTGTTTTGCGGCATGGCCGCAAAACAAACCCTCACTTTCTTGTTCTCCCTCTTCCCTATAGGGAAGAGGGTTGGGGGGTTAGGTCATCTCACCCTACCGTGCCTTCCAGGTTCATCTCCAGGAGGCGGGTGGCTTCTACGGCGAACTCCAGAGGGAGCTGCTTGAACACCTCCCGGCAGAAGCCATTGATGATAAGGGCATGGGCCTCCTCCAGGCCGATCCCCCGCTGGTTGCAGTAGAAGAGTTGCTCCTCGCTGACGCGGGAGGTGAAGGCCTCGTGCTCCAGGTGAGCGGTGTTGTTGCGCACCTCCACGTAGGGGGTCGTGTGCGCGCCGCACCTGTCGCCGATGAGCAGGGAGTCACACTGGGTAAAGTTCCAGGCGTTCTCGGCGCTGGGCATGACCTTCACGAGGCCGCGGTAGGTGCCTTCGCCCTGCTCCGCCGATATGGTCTTGGCAATGACCGTGCTGCGGGTGTTCTTGCCGATGTGGGTCATCTTGGTGCCGGTGTCGGCCTGCTGGTAGCCTTTGGTGAGGGCAACGGAGTAGAACTCGCCAATGGAGCCGTCGCCTTGCAGCAGGACGCTGGGGTACTTCCAGGTGATGGCGGAGCCGGTCTCTACCTGAGTCCAGGAGATTCTGGAGTTCCTGCCCTGGCATTTGCCCCGCTTGGTGACGAAGTTGTAGACGCCGCCCATCCCCTGGGCGTCGCCCGGATACCAGTTCTGAATGGTGGAGTATTTGATCTGGGCGTTGTCCAGAGTGATCAGCTCCACCACGGCGGCGTGGAGCTGGTTGGTGTCAAACATGGGGGCGCTGCACCCCTCCAGGTAGCTCACGTAGGCGCCTTCTTCGGCCACAATCAGGGTGCGCTCAAACTGGCCCACGTCCTGAGTATTGATGCGGAAGTAGGTGGTCAACTCGTAGGGGCAGCGCACGCCCTTGGGGATGTAACAAAAGGAGCCGTCGGAAAAGACGGCGGCGTTCAGGGCGGCGTAGAAGTTGTCGGAATAGGGCACCACGGAGCCGAGGTACTTGCGCACCAACTCCGGGTGGTCCTGGATAGCTTCGGACATGGCGCAGAAGATGACGCCCCGCTTGGCCAGCTCCTCCTTGAAGGTGGTGGCGATGGACACGCTGTCAAAGATGGCGTCCACGGCCACACCCGCCAGACGTTTCTGCTCGGCCAGGGAGATGCCCAGCTTCTCATAGGTCTTGAGTAGCTCCGGGTCAACCTCATCCAGGCTGTTCAGTTTCCTCTTTTGCTTGGGGGCTGAGTAGCAGATAATGTTCTGGAAGTCTATCTCCGGGTACCGGAGGTGAGCCCAGCGGGGGTGCTGGTCCCTGGCCAGCAGGGTCATGAAATGCCGGTAAGCGCGCAGCCGCCACTGGAGCATCCACTCCGGCTCACGCTTCTTCTCGGAGATAAAGCGGACGGTGTCCTCGCTCAGGCCGCGGGGCGCGGTCTCGGCCTCCACCTCGGTAACGAAGCCGTACTTGTACTCCTGGCGGAGGGCCGCCTTGACCTCTTTGTTGCTTTCCTGAACCTGTGGCGTGGTGGTCATGCTGGCTCCTGGGACGCTGGCGACGGGTTTCGTTGCAATGACGGGGATTGACGAAGGGTAAGAGCAGCGGCCATTATGAAAGAGAATTGTTGACTAACTTGGTCAACAATTATTTTACAGCTTGCCTCCCAGGGCGTCAAGGAACAGGGCTGGGGGGTTCCGTAACGTCTACAGGGTATACCTTCTATCAAGCGATTCAAGAGCCATGAACGACAAGTTGGTGTTGCTGGCTTTGTATGGGGCATACGTCATAGCGAGCGTCCCTATCTGAGGATACGTTATTGGCCGACGGAAGAAGACCTTTACCGCGAGATGGGCCGCCGCAATCATAGGAGCCGATACGGCTGGGGCTCTATTCCTAGTGCCATGCGGCGCAACCTTGGTTGCCAGTGGCAATTCAGCTAACTGCACTGGATTTGCTGCCCTGGGTATCCTAGTAGGCATCCTTGTCGGAGTGGCAGCATATGTGGGTCCGATTGGGCTGGGATTGACGGGCAAGCATTCTCAGTTTCGGTATGGTGCTGAGCGGGAGGAAAGTGGATCTTCCGCACAATCTCGAACGAATGTACATCTATGCAAAACGTGGCGTGTTATAACAGCTATCGTCGCCCTAGCAACGATTGCAATCTTTGTGGTAGCAGGGATCAAGCTCAGGCAGCTACTAGTCTGGAGCGCCCTGGGACTAGGAGTTGCTCTAGTTCAAGTGTTCCTTATGACCGTTTTGTTCGGAAGGCAGAAACAACCTTAGCAGGCTGCGGAAGAAAGGGGTGTCCAGAGGGGCGTCCCGACAAGTCGGGATGGCGGGGGTCTGGGGGTGTCCCCCAGATACAATTCTTCCCCTTTCCCTTGAGGGAAGGGGGCCAGGGGGTTAGGTAAGGCCCCCTTCACCTTGCGTGGGACTTGGGGGGGGGTGTAGCGTATGGGCGCAAAGGTGAGAGCTGGTGCAGGAGGACCCTATGGCCATCCTTGCGGCCATTGGCATTGACGTGGGCGGCACCAAGGTGGAGGCGGCCCTTGTGGATGCCGAGGGCCGCCTCATGGCATCGGTGCGCCTCGCCAGCAGGTACGGGGCGGAACCCAGAGAGTGGCTGGCCCAGGTCACGCAGGCGGTGAGCGAGCTACTTCAGCAAGCGCCGAAAGCGCGCCTCAGGGGAGTGGGGGTTGGTTTCGCAGGCCAAATAGACCTTGCCACCGGGACGGTGCTGGGCTCTCCCAACCTGGGATGGAGGGACGTGCCCCTCAAGGCGATGCTCCAGGCCGCCCTGCCCGTGCCGGTGACGGTGGCGAACGACGTGCAGGCGGCTACCTGGGCAGAGTGGAAGATGGGCGCGGGGCAGGGGCTTTCCCACCTGGTGTGCATCTTTGTGGGCACCGGCATCGGCGGTGGCCTGGTGCTGGACGGCAAGCTGTACACCGGTGCGGCGGGCAGCGCGGGGGAGATTGGCCATACGGTGGTGGACAAGGACGGCCCCCCCTGCAAGTGCGGAGGCCGCGGCTGCCTGGAGGCGCTGGCCGGGGGCTGGGCCATTGCCCTGCGGGCGCAGGAGGCGGTCCGCCAGAGCCCAGGGCCTGGCCAGCGGCTGCTTGCGCTGGCCCGGGGAGACCCATCAATGATCACGGCGGCCACCGTCTCGGAGGCGGCCCACAGCGGCGACGCCTTTGCCCAAGGGCTGGTGCGCCAGATAGGCGAAGACCTGGGTATGGGTGTAGCCTCGACGGTCAACGCCTTCAACCCGGAGATGGTGGTCCTGGGCGGCGGCGTGATAGAGGGGATGCCGGAGCTGGTGGGGATGGCGCAAGCCGTGGTGGCACGGCAGGGGCTCAAGTCGGCCACAGCCTCACTGATCGTCACGAAGGCGAAGCTGGGGAACCAGGCCGGCGTCGTAGGCGCTGCGCTCCTGGCCCTGGCGGCGGCTGGGTAGTTTGAGAACGGGCGTGCTACAATATTGCCGTGAGCACCTCCTTCATTCTCCACGCAGACCTGGACGCCTTCTACGCCTCGGTAGAGCAATGGGACAACCCTGAGCTTCAGGGCAAGGCGGTGCTGGTGGGCGGCAGCCCCCAGGGCCGGGGCGTGGTCGCCTCCTGCTCTTATGAGGCACGGAAGTTTGGCGTCCACGCCGCCATGCCCATGGCGCAGGCGGTGCGCCGGTGTCCCCAGGGCATCGTCGTCCCGTCCAGGTTCCACCGGTACGAAGAGGTGTCCCGCCAAGTGATGGCCATCTTTCGCTCCATCACCCCTCTGGTGGAACCCATCTCCCTGGACGAAGCCTTTCTGGATGTCACCCACCTGATAGAGAAGGGCATCCCTATGGCCGTTGCCGGCCGTGACCTCAAGGAGCGAGTGAAGGAGGGGACCGGCCTGGTCATTTCCGTTGGCCTGGCCACAAGCAAGTCCGTGGCCAAGATCGCCTCGGACTTGAGCAAGCCCGATGGCCTGCTGGTGGTAGCGCCGGGCAGGGAGCGTGAGTTCCTTGCGCCCCTTCCGGTAAAGGTCCTGTGGGGTGTTGGCCCAAAGACGGAGGAGCGCCTGGTCCAGGAGGGGGTCAAGACCCTGGGTGACCTGGCCCGACAGAGCGAGGCGTGGGCCAGGGAGCGGTTCGGGGTGCGGGGGCCGGAGCTTCTGGCCCTGAGCCGCAGCCAGGACGACCGCCCGGTGGTCCCGGAGCACGAGGCCAAGTCTATCAGCGCCGAAGTCACCTTTGAGAAGGACCTGTCGGACCCCTCGGCCATCGCCTTCCAGCTTTCCAAGCTGTGCCTGAAGGTGGCTATGCGCCTGGCAGCAGAGAAGGCCAGGGGCCGGACGGTGACGGTGAAGCTGCGCCTGGCGGATTTCACCACCTTCAACCGCTCCGTCACCCTGCCTGCGCCTGTCTCCGACGCCACCGCTCTTCAGCGGGCCGCCCAGCAGCTTGTCAGCAAGGAGCTGCGTCCAGGACGCGCCTTCCGGCTGCTGGGGGTAGGCGTTTCCCACTTCGCGGAGGAGGGGCAACTGCCTTTGCCAGAGGAGTCGTAGGAGACCTCTCCCCCTGTTTTCCTCTTCTCCTATGGGGAGAGGGGGTTTTGTATCTGGGGGACACCCCCATCCGCCGCAGGCGGACCGTCAAAGGGGCTTCGCCCCTCTGAACTCCCCTTTCGTCATCTTGTTTGGCGGAAAGCGTGGTAGACAAACGCGCCAGGCCCCCGCTTTCCAGGAGCAGGGCCCTGGCGCGCGCCAGTTGGCGGATGAGGTGAAGGGCCTAGTGGCCGCCGCCAACCCAAGAGACGCGGGAGAAATCGCGCTCCTGGCGTGTCATCATCTCCAGAAGAGCGGACTGCCCTCGCTTGTTGGCCTCCATCGCCCGTTTGATGGCCGGCACAACCTGGTTGGGCTCCTCCACGCGCTCGCCATAAATGCCCAGGGCCTCCCCCAGCTTGGCGTAGTTGCCGCCCAGCAGGTTGCTGCCGAACCGCTCCGTGGCGGCGGGCATGTTGCGGTCGTAGCCGCCCATGCGCCCGTTGTTCAGCACCACGCTGATGATGGGGGCGTTGGCCCGCACGGTGCTCTCAAAGTCCAGGCCCGCCATGCCAATGGCCGCATCGCCCAGCAGGTGCACGACGGTCTTGTCAGGAGCGGCAAGCTTGGCGCCGATAGAGATGCCCAGGGAGTAGCCAAGCTGGGTGGAGTTGCCCCAGCCCGTGTACCCATGAGGGATAAGGGGCTGGTAGAAGGGGGTCATCTGGTCCCGGGGGTTACCGGAGTCGTGGGTGATGATGGTGTTGCGCCGGTCCAGGGTGTGCATCAGGTCCCAGATGACGCGGTAGGGGTTGATGGGCCGCTCATCGGAGGTGAGCTTGGGCATCCACTTCTGTAGCCACTCCTCCTTGACGGCTTTGACCTCCCTGGCCACGGCGTCGTTGCCCTTGCGGCCGTTGGGGCCGGCCTGCTTCTTCACCTCGGCGATGAGCTGCTGGAGCACCAGCTTCACGTCGCCCAGCACCGCGTGGTCCAGGTGGTACTCGTTGCTCAGGTCGCGTTCGTCCTGGGTGCATTGAATCATGACCTTGCCCTGGGGCACGGGGGAGCCCACCAGGGAGACGTAAAAGGTGGAGCCGAGGCCGAAGACGAGGTCTGCCTTGCGCAGGAAGTGGTCTACCATGCCAGTGGCGGTGGAGCCGCCGTTGCCCAGGGAGAGGGGATGGTCCTCCGGGAAGGCGCTCTTGCCCGTGGTGATGGTCATGACAGGGGAGTTGACCAGCTCGGCGAACTCCCGCAGCTCGTTCCAGGCCTCGCAGTCCAGGACGCCCTGGCCCACGTGGAGCACCGGTGCCTTGGCGGCCAGGAGGGCGCGCACGGCGTCGGCCACGTCCTGTGGGTCGCCGGCGCTCTTGTTGCCCTTGACGGTCTTGTAGTTGAACTTGACCTCGTCAATCTCCTCGTTCGCCACGTCGCCCGGCACCTCCAGGAGAACCGGCCCCGTGCGGGCGGTGCGCAGGTTCTTGAAGGCGTATCCCATCATCTCCGGGACGCGCTCGGCCATGTTGAGCTGGGCGGCCCACTTGGTGATGTGGGCATAGTTACGCACCGGGTCAAAATCGGGGCGCACCCCCTGGCGGCCGCGGGCGGTGCCGCCGGGGAGGACCAGGATGGGAATGGAGTCGGCGAAGGCGTGGGCCACCCCACCAAAGCCGTTCTCAATGCCTGGGCCGCCCTGGGTGATGATGACGCCGATCTTGCCGCCCCCTTTGATGCGGGAGTAGCCATCGGCCATGTTGATGGCGCCCCGCTCCGTGCGGGCGATAATGGGGCGAATGCCCGCGGCAGCCGCCTCGTTGATCAAGGGATTGGATGGAAAGCAGAAGACGTACTCCGTGCCCTCCATTTTCAGGATGTTGGCAATGGCGGTTACACCTTTCATACGTGCTCCTCTCTCAGTGGGGTTGATGGGTCCATAGGCCAGGCTCTGGTGGCAGGCGGGGGCTCCCGCCGTGCAGGGCAAGAGTATAGGAAGTATGGGCTCTCGTCAACCGAGGGTGTGGCCCGGTTCCCTTTGCTGGTGCGGGACAGTACCACCCCGTGATGGTCATTAACTGAATAAGTTGTTCTTTGGCAAGAGTCTCACCCCTACCTTTGTCCTCCCCCGTCAATGGGGAGGAAAGACTGTTCCTTCCCCCCTTGCGGGGGAAGGCGAGGATAGGGGGTGAGGTTCTGATTACGGAAGCACAAGTATTTGGCAAATCGCCATAATAGGGTGGCATCATGCCGTACTCTTCAGGGAGCGGTTCTGCATGAGCAACCAAACGGAACCCCTTGCCCTCCGTGCTAGAATAGTTCATCTCGGTTCAGACAGAACCAGTGCGCTTCAAGAAGAAAGGGAGGTGTTCCCATGATGTTTCAGGTTACGCACACGCATACCAACGCAACCTGTCCAGCTCAGTCGCCAGAGCAGACCAAGCGCATTACTGACTGGTGGCAAGCCATGAAGAATACCCCCGGCGTGAAGGTGCTCGCCGGGTATGTATCCCCAATGGACCATACCTTCCACATCACCGTTGATGCGGATGATTACCCCACGTTAGCACGGGCCCTTGGCCCCTTGAACACCATTGGCCAGGGGCATACCAGCCCTGTCCTCGCACTGGACCAGGCCTTCGCCATGGCTGCAACCGGGGCGTTCCGCTAGAGGTAACGCTTGCCGTGGCCTCGCCGCCGCAGAGCGGACACAAACCCAGGACTTCAGTCCTGGGTTTGTGCGTCCTCTTGTAGGGGTGCAGCATGCTGCACCCCTACGGCTGGTACGGGACGAGCCGGCTCACCGCATGGAAAGCGTCCCAGCGGACGCTGGCCCCCTCTACGATGCCCTCCACGTCCTCAGCCAGGATGTACCGCTCCCGCACCAGGTCCGCCGCGGCCTTGCGCACCTTTGCCAGGTAGTCCTCTTTGGAGGAGTACCGTTCCTCAAGGGAGGGGCGCGGGTCGCCCAGGGCCTGCCGCTCCTGGCGGGTGCGAGGGAAGGGGACAACCGCTCCCTGCAGGGGCATGAAGTGGCCCACGCCACCGATGTCCGGGTGGCGCATGGTCCAGCCCGTGTGGGTGCCCAGAGGTACGCGGACGTCGGGCAAGCGGACCCCCGCGACCTCGTTACGGTCCGAATCCACAGCCGAGACCATGGTCGGGAAGGGCTCTCCCTCTTGCGGTGGATAGTGTGGGACGCCCTTGGACATCCCAACACCGTAGTCTAGCCGCCGCCGGATGGGTAGGGCGGTGGGAAAGCCCATGCCTGGGATAGCGGTGAAGGCCGGCTTCAGGGTTTCGCGGCGGACGGCGGTGCCATTGGCGATGCGGGGCATGAGGCTGGGGGGTGGCTCCACGCCCTCCCGCACCCATCGGTCCAGGTTATAGAGCATGGCCCGCTGGACAGGCCGGTAGTCTATGGTGTTGGACCAGTGCTGCTGGCGGAGGCCTTCCATAGGGGCATCGGTCAAAGGCAGGGAGCCAGGCCCGTGCTTGGTCCCCGCCAGGTGGTAGACCCGGACGGCGGGCGGCGGCGCCACGTCTCTGCTGCCCGTGGGATCAATGTGGGTAAAGGCTGCGCCGCTCCACCAGTACTCCACGCCGGAGTTGCTGGCGATGATCTTGGGCACAGCCCCCTTGGCCTCCAGCCGCCGCAGCAGGCCATCGGACTCCTCTGTAACCGGATCGGTCACCTCGGTGTAGGTCAAGGGGCGGATGTTGCCCGTGTTGCGCATGTGGTTGCTGGAGGGCTGGCCAAAGCGGACATTGAACTCCCCCAGGCGAGAGCTGCCGGTATGGGGCATAGCCCCGTCAAAGACCTGCCGTCCGGCTTCGTCCAGGTTCAGGCCAAGGTAGAGGAACTCGCGCACGGTGCGCCCGGTCTGAGAGACGCCGTAGGTGTAGGCGCGATCAACGGTCCCGGCGCAGGGGTTGCCCTCCTGGGCGGCGCCGTAACGGAAGAAGCTGGCGCAGTCACGTATAGCCAGGAAGCCCAGGCCAATGACGGGAGCGCCGATGGTGGTGTAGATAACCTCGTACGCCTTGCCCGCCTGGAAGCCGGCGGGCAGGCAGACGTAGGTGGGGTCTGGCTTGGGGGCGCCATTCACCCAGCGGGCGAAGCGCCACTGGCCCCTTGGGATCACGGTGGGCGGGCCATCGGGCCAGTCCCGCGCCACCAGGATTGCGGCAGGGTCGTTGAGGTCGGCAGCGGGCAGAGGCTTGTGCAGGCGGTCCGAGAGGAGCAACTCATGGGTGTCCTTTAGCACGTCAAACTGCTGGTAGGCCTGGCCCGTGAGCCGGTTGCCGCTGGCATCCAGCGCCTCGGGCGCATGCAGGCGGATGCCCCCCTCCGGCACATCGGTTTGCCAGCCGCAGAATACCACCGTGAAGCCAAGGCGCATGAGGAAGCCGTTGCCCAGGTCAGGCTCCGCCGTTACCGGCGTTTGCGGAGGATTGTTGAAAGCCATGCCGCTCCGGTTGCCCCGGTTCACCACGTCCAGCAGCAGGCTGCCTTTCGTCCGGTGGGCTATGGGCTTGAGCAGTTGGATGTCCGAGGCAAAGTGGACCTTTCCATCGGGCCCCATGGGTGCAAGGCTCATATCCGTGATGAGTTGGCTGTCCGGGTGCCTGGGGTCCACCGCGTAGTGGAGCGTGCCCTTGATGAACTCGTACTGCCCTGTCTTTCCGAACGAGGCTCCTCCTCCTGCCTGGCTGCGAGACGTGATCTCAAAGCGAGTAACTGCCATGGTTTCTCTCCTTCTTTGGCTGTTGTGCCCTGCCCCGCAAGCTCTTTGTATTTCTGGGGTGCAGGGGCGAAGCCCCTGCCAGGGTGTGGGGTGTCCCCACCCCTTATTGATTCTGAGATGGGGGACACCTCCCATGCCCCCCCGTCAGGAGGGCAGCGCCCTCCTGAACCTCCCGGAGGTATCTACGTGGGCTCTAGGCGTTAGGTACGGCGGAGGGGGTGGGCCTTAAGACTAGCCTAGGACAAAGGGGATGTCCAGCTCGCCGCAGATGTCCTCAAACCAGTGAATGACCTCCGGATGCAGGGGTATGCCCTTGGCGCGGCGGTCTTGCAGCGTCTCATGCTCCGGCAAGCCGGCGTAAAGGACCCGCTCCTGCCCCGCCGCGGGGGGCGTGTTCTTGAGGGTGCGCAGGAACTGGTCCATCAGCTCCTTGAAGTGGTCCACGTCGGTGAAGGCGTCTATGCGGAAGGCGGCCACCATGTGGGAGTAGTCTCCCCGCGCGCCGGAAAGCATCCCGAACCCGCCGCCGGAGAGCACCGCGCACATGATGTCCACGATGCTCCCAAAGCCGTACCCCTTGTGGGAGCCCAACTCTCGCGTGGCGCCCAGGGGCAAACCGTAGGGTCGCTCCGGCACCGGGGCCTCCTCCATGACAGGGGTGCCGTCCGGGGCGGCCATGGTTCCTGGTTCCATCAGGGAACCCAAACGTCTGGCAAGCTGGAACTTGTTGGAGGCAACGGCGCTGGTGGCGGCGTCAAAGACGAAGGGCGGTTCCGTCTTGGCCGGCGCCGCCAGGGCGATGGGGTTGGTGCCCAGGCGCGCCTCGCGGCCAAAGGTGGGCACCACGCTGGGCCGGGTGCTGGTCATGGCCATGCCGATCATGTCGTGCTCCAGGGCCATCATGGCGTGATAGGAGATCATGCCTGCGTGACGCCCGTTGTACATGGTCACCATGCCCATCCCCACCTCCCTCGCCTTCTGAATGGCCATACGCATGGCCTTGGGGCACAAGATAATCCCCAGGCCCCCGTCGCAGTCCATGGTGGCGGTGGAGGGCGTCTCCCGCACGATGCGAGGGTTTGGCCTGGGGTTATAGGCGCCGCTGGAGAAGCTGGCCACGTAGGCGCGCAGCATGTTGGACACCCCGTGACTATCCACGCCCCGCAGGTCCGCCGTCACCAGCACGTCGGCGGCCAGCCGGGCGTCCTCCGGCGGTACGTTCATCTTTGCAAAGATGCGCTCCACCGTGCCCCGGAGCTTCGTCTCGTTGACGCGAATGGCCTCCTCCTCGTTGACTCTAAACCGCTGTAGCATGGCTCCTCCTGCGCAGTCTGACCATTGCAGGCCCATTCTACTCCTCAGAAGCGGGGGGTCAAGGGTGGAGCCTGGGGTCCGAGGGGCCGCCGGAGGATCGGCCAAGTCACAGCACAGCGCCGAGGGCCACGGAAAGCAGGGCGTCGTTGCCTGACAAACCAGTGGGTACTGTCTCCAGCAGGCTGCGGAAGAAAGGGGAGTCCAGAAGGGTGAAGCCTCTCTGGCGGGGGTCTGGGGGTGTCCCCCAGATATAAATCCGTTCCCGAAAGGGATACCTTTTGTCACCCCGGCCTATGAGGACAAAGAGGAGAAAAACCGCGAGGTCTCCTTCCCCTGCTAGGAGAAGGAGACCTCGGGACGGGCGTGGCCCTTGGCGCTGCGTCTGAGCGGGCTGGTGTAGGTAGGGGCAGAGGTCTAGAAGACCCTCCTGGTGGTGGTAGGAGCGGGGGCAGGTTGAGGGATGGCGGCCGCCGGCCTGAAGCCGCCCACCTTTGCCTGCTGGGCGGCCTCAGGGATGCCGGTGGAGATGAGGGTCAAGCGTGCCCTGTCGGCCATGGTAGGATCGTTCACCATGCCGAAGAAGATGGTGGCGTCGCGGGAGATCTTGGAGGCGATGAACTCGCCGGCGGCGTTGACCTCGCCCAAGGTCATCTTGGGGCCCCCGTTCACGCAGAAGAGAACGCCATGGGCGCCGTCAATGGAAACGTCCAGGAGGGGATTGCCTATGGCCATCTTGGCGCACTCCAGAACGGCGTTAGGCTCTTTGGCCTCACCAATCGCCATGAGAGCCCGGCCCGGAAGTTTCATGATGGTGCGCACGTCGGCCAGGTCTACGTTGATCTCCCCGGGGACGTTGACCAGCTCAGCAACGGAGAGGACGCCGTACATCACGGCCTCGTCGGCGCGCCGCAGGGCCTCTTCCATGGAGACGTCGGCGTGCATGAGCTTCAAGAGGCGGTCGTTGTGGATGAGGATAAGGTTATCCACCTTCTCCCGCAGGCGGCTCACGCCGGCCATGGCGGAGTCCAGGCGGCGATGCCCCTCCCAGGTAAAGGGGGTGGTGACGACGGCCACGACCAGGGCGCCGGATTTTCGCGCGATCTCGGCCACCACGGGAGCGGCCCCTGTGCCGGTGCCGCCGCCCATGCCGGCGGTGACGAAGACCAGGTCGGTCCCGGTGAGGGCGTGCTTGAGCTCATCGCGGGAGCTCATTGCCGCCTGGCCGCCCACCGCGGGGTCGCCGCCGGCTCCCAGGCCGTGAGTCAGCTCTTCACCAATGTGGATGGAAGAGGCGACGCCATCTACCTGGCGCAGGGACTTGATATCGGTGTTCACGCAGATGTACTTGACGCCGGGGACAACCCGCTCCCTCATCATCCGCATAACGGCGTTGCAGCCGCCGCCGCCCACGCCGATCACCGCAATATTTGCTGGAGCCTCTCTATACTCCTGTTTGCCATTGGAACTGCCGATAGTCACCGTGGTCATGGGTGCATCCTCCCGTGCGCTTGAATAAGAGCCACAAAAATGTGGTGAATACTGGCAAAGATTAGCGGGATATTCTGCGTTTGTCAAGAGATTATGCTAACTAAAAAGCAAAATCTCTGAAAGCCGCCCTTGACGCATCGGGAAGGAGAGGAACTCAGTCGGGGTTCTCGCATGGTGATAAAAAAGGGGGAGTCCAGAGGGGCGAGGCCCCGGAGCCTGCCCTGAGCCCGCCGCAGGCGGACGAAGGGACGGTCCGCCTGTGGCGGATGGGGGTGTCCCCCAGAACTAATCTTCCCCCTCTCCTAAAGGGAGAGGGGGAACACAAGGGGGTGAGGTCAGCACCCTGCTGTAACGGTCGCGCGTGCAAAAAGCGGGGGAAGGCAGCGGGAGTCTGGCGGAGAGAGTGGGATTCGAACCCACGGTGCCTTTGCGGGCACACCGCTTTTCGGGAGCGGCGCCTTCAACCACTCGGCCATCTCTCCCACTGACGCTGGGGAACCAATGCTATACTATACCATACCCTGGCAGGGTGATGAAAAAAGGAGAGTTCAGAGGGGCGAAGCCCCTTTGACGGGGGTCTGGGGGTGTCTCCCAGATACAAATCCATCCTTCGGCTGAAGGATACCTTGAACCCCCTTGAGGGGGTTTGGGGGTGTTTTTCAGCAGCCTGCTAAGGAGCCTGCCGTAGGAGCGAGCCATGTCTGAGTGGGCAGCGGTTGTCCTGGCTGCGGGCCAGGGGAGGCGAATGCACTCCTCATTGCCCAAGGTGCTGCACCCGTTGTGCGGCAAGGAGATGGTGCGTCACGTGGTGGATGCGGTGCGGGAGGCCCAGGGCGGCCCCGTCCTCCTGATCGTGGCCCCTGGCTCTGACGACCTGCGCCAGCGCCTGGGCGACCAGGTGCGGTACGCCGAACAGGAGCGACCCCTGGGCACGGGACACGCCCTGATGCAGGCGGAGCGTGCCCTGAAGGGCATGGCCGACCACCTCCTGGTGATGCACGGGGACACGCCCCTGATTCAAACGGAGACGCTGAAGCGCCTCATCGCCCAGCACGAAGACTCCGCCGCGGCCATCACCCTTCTCACCTCCAGCCTGGTCCCTCCGGAAGGCCTGGGCCGCATTCTACGGGACGCCTCCGGCCAGGTGGTGCGCATCGTGGAGGAGGAGGACGCCGATGAGGGCCAGCGGGCCATCCGCGAGGTCAACGGGGGCATGTACGCCTTTCGTGCGGAGTGGCTGTGGCCGGCGCTGCGTCTCCTATCGCCCTCTCCCTCCGGGCAATACTACCTTACGGACCTGGTTGCCATAGCTGCGCGGGAGGGCCCGGGAGTAAGCACCGCTAGCTCGGTGGAGGAGATGGAGACCTTTGGGGTGAACAACCGTGTGCAGCTTGCCCAGGCGGAAAGGGCCATGCGGGGACGTATCCTGACCCGCTGGATGCTGGCAGGGGTAACGGTGGTGGACCCCCTCTCTACCTATGTGGATGCTGACGTGGCCGTAGGGGAAGACACAGTAATCTATCCCAACACCACCCTTTCCGGACGCACCACCGTCGGCCAGCGTTGCAAGATTGGGCCGAACTCCATGCTGGACGATTCAGCCGTTGGCGATGATTGCACGGTGGTCGCCTCCATGCTGGAGGGGGCTACGCTAGAATCCGGAGTGGACGTTGGCCCCTTCAGCCACCTGCGGCCCGGCGCCGTTATTGAGAGCGAAGTCCACATCGGCAACTTCGCCGAGGTGAAGAACAGCCGCCTGGGCCGTGGCGTCAAGATGGGCCACTTCAGCTACATGGGCGACGTCCAGGTGGGCAAGAACGTGAACATCGGAGCCGGCGCCATCACCTGCAATTACGATGGTGTGAACCATAACCCTACGACCATCGGCGACGACGCCTTCATCGGCTGCGATACGATGCTGGTGGCCCCGGTCAAGGTAGGGGAGCGTTCCGTAACCGGCGCGGGGGCCGTCGTCAACAGAGACGTGCCGCCGGATAGCCTGGCCGTTGGCGTGCCTGCACGCCTCCGGAAGCGCACCAAAAAGGGTGAGGCGGGCAGCTCCTAACAGGGTGCTGAAAAAGGGGTGTCCAGAGGGGCGAAGCCCCTTTGGCAGGGGTCTGGGGGTGTCCCCCAGATACAAATCCATCCCCGGAGAGGGAAGCCCCTCGGGGGCTTCCTTGAAGGACGAGGGGGTTTGGGGGTGTTTTTCAGCAGCTCCTGAGGTCGGAAGGGGGTGGTCACGGCATGAGTAGTGATAGTTCATTACCCCTCGTCATATTAGTCCTTTCTCTGCCGCTGTTCTTTGGTATCACCGCCTTTGGCTCTGCCCTGGGCCTTTGGGAACGGTACGCCGGGCCGCCCTGGTCCGCCTCCGAGGCCCCAACACCCGCGCTACGCCGCCTCATCCTCTCACACGACCGCACCGCCTTGCTGGTGGCCATCGTGCGACTAGCCCTCCTGCTCTCCGCCTCCGCCTCTCTTGCCTCCTGGGTCATCCCTCAGACCTGGTCTCACTGGCCCCACGTTGTGCTCTCTTCGGCCCTGCTCCTGGTGGTGCTGGCTGTGCTGCACGTAGCCGCCAGGGCCCTGGGGCGAAGCCATGCCCGGCCCATTCTGCTGACCGGGGCCATGCCTCTTTACATCGCGGGCTGGCTCTTCAGCCCGGTGCTGTGGCTTTCCGAGCGGCTGGGCTTCTACGTCCTTGCCTGGCGCTCTGATGCTGAGCCCGGGACCGCCGCCGACTCCCCTTCCGATGGGCAAGAGGACGACGTTCCCGTGGAGGAGGAGGTGCGAAGGGCTGATCCAGAGGAGCGACGGATGATCCGGTCCATACTGGACCTGGAGGGGATTGCGGTACGGGAGGTGATGGTGCCTCGCGTGGATATTATCGCGGTGGATGTGGGCACGCCCCTGCAAGAGGTGGGGGCTTTCATGGCGGAGGAGGGCCACAGCCGCCTGCCCGTGTACCAGGAGAGCATTGACACCATCCTGGGCGTGGTGTACGCCCGGGACGTGCTTCAGCGCGTGACCGATGTTGCTCAAAGCGGTATGACCCTGGAAGCCATCCTGCGCCCCGCCATGTTCATTCCGGATACCTTGCACCTTGACCAGCTCCTGCGAGAGATGCAGGAGCGCCGCACCAACATCGCCATTGTGGTGGACGAGTACGGTGGCACCGAGGGTCTGGTGACCATGGAGGACGTGTTGGAGGAGATTGTGGGGGAGATTGAAGACGAGTTCCAGAAGGTAGAGCCTGACATCGTCCACGTCGGCGAGGGGGAGGCCGTGGTAGACGGCCGCATGTTGCTGGAAGAGTTCAACGAAGCCCTGGGCGCCTCCGTAGGAGGGGACGAAGGCTTCTACACTCTGGGCGGCCTCATTGCCCACCGCCTGGGCAGGATTCCCGCCGCAGGCGATACCCTGGAGGCGGATGGCCTCACCCTGCACGTCCTCTCCATCAGCGGACGCCGGGTACGCAAGGTGCAGGTGCGCAAGGAGACGGGAGGGGACTCCAGGGGGGTGAGCAGCGATGACGCCAGATGAAGGCTTCTTATCACGCCTTCAGCCCAAACAACTCACATAACACCTTCTTGACTGCAACTTGATTGACTGATACTTGGTGGTCGTCTCTCTGCAATCGCTTCAGATATTTCCCCATCACCCTCTTCCCCTGTCCCCCTTCTTTCATGTAATGCCCAAAGAATGCCACAATCTCAAAGCCAAGGATTTTCAGCGTGTCTGGGTCTACCCGGTACATGACATCACCGCCCACAGGCTCAGTGAGCGCGGGCCGCGGGGTACCCACGGTGATGGACAGCACATCCGCTTCTGGGTTGTAAGCCAGCATCACCTGTTCGGTCGTCATCCGCTCCCCAAGGTCATGGTTGGCCTTCCGGATTTCCTCTACGTCTAAAGCCCTGACCTGCTCCATGTTATCCGTCCATCCTTTGCAACCCTAACAGGCTGCTGAAAAAGGGGAGTACAGAGGGGCAAAGCCCCTTGACAGGGGTCTGTCCCGACGGAATCGGGACAGATATAAATAAGTCCCCGAGGGGAAGGCTCCTTTGGAGCCTTCTTGAAAGAGAATGGGACACCTTGAACCCCCTTGAGGGGGTTTGGGGGTGTTTTTCAGCACCCTACTAGGGGGCATTAGCTTTCAGATCCCATGATTTGGGCGTAAACCTCAGGCGGTCTTTTGATGGGTCATAAACCATGCGCCACCTATCCAGCACATCTCTGCCAAGGAGTGACGGTAGGGGCAAGAGTTTCCCTTTGCGTGGGTATACCTGAAGTTTGATGACATAGTAGAAGACAGAAGCATTATTGCCGGCGAAGATAACCACTGCGCGAAATTCAAAGGGGTTAGCACCTCCACCTACACCAATTGTATTACCTTTCGGACCTGCAAGCGTCCTGTAGTTGATGCCGAGTTGCATTCCGTCGGCGGGCATGAGACATGAAACGTCAGAACCTGTGTCCACTAGAAAAGACACGGGGCCGCTGGCGTTTAGTCCTGGAACAACAAGGAGGCCTTCTAAAAAAGGCCTCCTTGTTGCTGGGTCAAACGAACCTGTAAGCACTCGCTTACTTAAAGAACCATGGCCCGTTTCTTGGTGTCCATGTATCTCACTGCGATGGCCCCACCTGGCACACCTTTCCTTTCGCAGTTCGCGAGCACTTGAGCAAGTGACCGCCCACTACAGATAACGTTCCCTCCATCTATGGCTACCCACTGGTTCGGGTACCTCTCCACAAGCGTTTTCATCTGGTTGGCTAATCTCGTTTGGGCACGGGCGTAAGTTCCTATGCGCTTGCGGATATCTGATGGACTACCTGCTTGGTCAATTGCCTGCCGATCAGCGCGGGTCATCTTCGTAGTCATTTCAGGCTATACCTTTGGCGCCGCAATCACGACGGGGGCGGAGGCCGAGACGCCGGAGAGGCTGGTCACCAGCAGGGTGTACAGCCCAGGCTCCAGGGTGAGGCCTGAAATATCCGTCCGGACGCTGGTGGTGAAAGCGCCCGTGGGGCCGGTCTTATCCGGATTTTTAGCGAGATACTCCATGGCTATGGATATGCCGTTGTCCCCAATCACTTCAATAATCATCGGCTCGTTGGGGGGAAAGCCCGTGCCGCTGACCGTCACCAAGGGCTGGCGAGCGCCCTTGGTCACCACGGCGGGCTGCTCAGCCGTCGGCTTGTCCTTCACCGTGGGCACGACGATGATGCTGGCCGGGATGGTGGGGCCGGCGGAGCCGGTCGCTCCCTTGGCGCCGGTATCGCCCTTGGCGCCAGTGTCACCCTTGGCGCCAGTGTCGCCCTTGGCGCCAGCGTCACCCCTGGCGCCGGCGTCACCCTTGGCGCCGGTGTCACCCTTGGCCCCCGCCGCGCCGGTGTCGCCCGGCGCCCCGGTGCAGGCGGACAGCACGAAGAGGGCTGCGATGGACAGGACCATGAGTGCCCACAACGACCTTGTGCTCAGACGGTTCATGAAGGTTCCCTCCCAATGAGTACGTTACGATGGCGCTATACTGGACTGCTGTTGATTTCTGGGTCAGCCCATCAGGGCTAGGGTGTTGGCGTGGGTGTTGGCGTAGGCGTTGGCGGCGGCTCGGTGATGAACACCGGAGCGGATGCGGTGACGCCGGACAGGCTGGTCACCACCAGGCTATAGGCGCCAGCGGCCAGGGTCAGGCCCGAGATGTCCGTCCGCACGCTGGTCTTGAAAGCGCCCGTGGGGCCGGTCTTATCCGGATTTTTAGCGAGATACTCCATGGCTATGGAGATTCCGTCTGCGCCAATGACCTCCACCAGAAGAATATCATCGGCGGGGAAACCCGTCCCGTAGATGGTCACCAGAGGCTGGCGAGCACCCTTGGTGACGGATACGGGCTGGGGGGAAGATGTCTTGCCCGTGGGGATGACCACGACCTTTGCTGGAAGGGTGGGGCCGGCGTTACCCGTCGGGCCCTTGGCCCCAGCAACCCCCTTGTCGCCCGTGGCGCCCTTGTCGCCCGTGGCGCCTCTGTTGCCTACCGCGCCCTTATCGCCCACGGCCCCTTTATCCCCCGTAGCGCCTTTGGCGCCAGCAGCGCCCTGCTCCCCCTGAGGGGCGCAGGCGGCGGCCAGGAGGCCAATGGCCATCAACAAGATGAGGAAAGCCCACAATGCCGGTCTGCCAGTACGGAGCATCACTGCCTCCCGTGCGTATCAATCGTCAGGAGAAAGATGGCTTCAAGCGCCACATACAACTACAGGCCAAAACCTACCGTGCTGGTTGGTATTTAGCCCGCCTAATCATAGGCAGGTATATAAACGATGTCAATACTCTCTTGCGATTACGTAGCCTGATTTTCTCGCATCCCATGCCTGTTTCCACCAACCGTGCGCATCTCCCGCCGTGGTTCCGATGCTATAATTCCACAGCAATAACGATGCTCGTGGCTGTTTGTCAGCCACCCAAGCTTTACCAGGGGAGTCATGGAACAGGATATCACCGAAGCCATCGTCCATCTGGTCCTGCAACTGGCGATCATTCTGGTTGCCGCCAAGGTTGGGGGAGAGGTCTGCCTGCGTCTTCTTAAAGTCCCCCCCGTCCTGGGAGAGCTGGCGGTAGGCGTCCTCATTGGCCCCTTCGCCCTGGGCGCCATTGAGGTAGGCAGCCTTGGCGCCCTGTTCCCAAAGCCTCAGGCGTACCTGGAGGCGGGAGCGGGGATACCCCTGTCCCACGAACTGTACGCCTTTGCCCAGGTAGCCTCCATCGTGCTGCTCTTTACGGCGGGCCTGGAGACTGACCTGAAGCTGTTTCTGCGCTACGCCGGCCCCGCTACGCTGGTGGCCCTGGGCGGCGTAGCCCTTCCCTTTGCCTTTGGCGTGGGCGCCACGGTGCTCATGGGCTTCGCCAGCAGTTGGATGGACCCTGCGGCCCTCTTTATGGGGGCCGTTATGACGGCGACCTCTGTCGGTATCACCGCCCGTGTCCTGAGCGACCTTGGACGGATGGACACCCCGGAAGGGGTGACCGTTGTGGGCGCGGCGGTGGTGGACGACGTGCTGGGAATCCTGGTCCTGACCGTCGTGGTCGGCGTCAGCGCTGCGGGGGGCGTTTCGGCGGCAAAGGTGGCCCTGATCGGCGGTAAGGCCATCGGCTTTTGGGTGGCCCTGACGGGCCTGGGAATCCTGGCGTCTCGCCCCATCTCGCGCCTTATGGGCGCCTTCCGCGTGGCCGGAGCAGAGATTGCCCTTGCCCTTGCCCTTGCCCTTCTGGGCGCGGCCCTGGCGGAGAGCTTTGGCCTGGCAATGATCATCGGGGCGTACTCTGTCGGCTTGGCCCTCTCCACCACACGGCTCAAGCGGGAGCTGGATGAGCCCATTATGGCGGTCTACCACACGCTGGTGCCCGTCTTCTTTGTGGCCATGGGGATGCTGGTGGACCTACCGGCCATGGGCGGAGCGCTGGTGTTTGGACTGGTGATCACCGCCCTTGCCATCGTAAGCAAGGTGGTGGGGTGTGGCCTGCCGGCCCTGGCCACGGGCTTCACCGCGCTGGGCGCCGCCAGAGTAGGGGTGGGCATGTTGCCCAGGGGTGAGGTGGCCCTGATTGTGGCGGGCATTGGCCTGACCCGGGGGGTCATTGAGGGGGACCTCTTTGGGGTTTCCATCCTTATGACGGTAGTTACCACGCTCTTGGCCCCCATCATGCTGGTGCCCTTGTTCAGGAGAAGGGGGCCTGGCCGGCGGCGGGAGGATGCTGCGCCTGCCCAGGCGTCTGCGGCGACCGGCGGACACGGGGACGGCGACAACAGCTAGCAGGCTGCGGAAGAGAAGAAAGGGGAGTCAAGAGGGCTTTGCCCTCTTGACGGTCCGCCGTAGGCGGATGGGGGTGTCCCCCAGAGAGAAATCCATCCGCCGTAGGCGGATACCTTAAACCCCTTATGGTCATCAACTGAACAAGCTGTCTTTGGCAAGAGTCTCACCCCTACCTTAGTCCTCCCCCGTCAAGGGGGAGGAAAGATGTGCAGAAGGAGCATCGTTGCGTCTCCCATGTTCCTTCCCCCCTTGCGGGGGAAGGCGAGGATAGGGGGTGAGGTTCTGATTACGGAAGCACAACTATTTGGCAAATCGCCTTGAGGGGGTTTGGGGGTGTTATTCAGCAGCCTGCTAGTGGGCCGCGGCGGCCCGTGCTATAGTATCCATGCGTGCCCCTGTAGCTCAGCGGATAGAGCACCGGCCTCCGAAGCCGGTGGCGGCGGTTCAATTCCGCCCAGGGGTACCATTTTTTGGATTGTATAGCTGACGCGGGACGCTCCATTGGCACGTGTTTGGGTAGCAAAAGTCTCACCTAACCCCCTTATGTCCCCGTTCCCTAAAGGGAAGAGAGTGAGCAAAAAGTGAAGACAGTCCCCCTCTCCGTTGCGGAGAGAGGGACAAGATGGGGAGAGGTGAGCACTGGCCATCACGTACGGGACGTAAGAGGCACTATACCAGCCCTCATCCTGCTATGCCGTTTAAGGAGGCAACCATGACCCCCTTCCTTCCGGAGGATAAGTACCTCCACGCCAATAGCCTGCGCCTGCACTACCTGGACTGGGGAGGCGACAAGACCAAAAAGCCCCTCGTCCTCATGCACGGCATCGGCGGCCACGCCCACGCCTTTGACCAGTTCGCGCCCCACTTCCTAGAGACCCATCACGTGCTGGCCCTGGACGGCCGCGGCCACGGCGACTCCGATTGGAGCAGGGAAGGCTACTCCGCTCAGCAGATGGCCGGTGACATCGCCGCCTTCGCGGTCGCCCTCGGCGCCTACCCCTTTGACTACTTCGGCCACTCCCTGGGCTCCCGCATCGGCATGCCCCTGGGGGCCTACCACGGCCAGCTCCTGGACCACCTGGTGCTGGGCGACTACGGGCCCATGCCCGATCCCTCCCCCGCTGGCCGGGACACCGCCCAGCGCCGCCTGGCCGGAGGCGCCCGCCCCGAGCGGCCCAGGGGCTTCTTCTCCCCTCAGCAGGCTTTTGACTGGCACCGCCAGCAGAACGAAGCGTCTACGGAGGCAGAGGTCTGGGATACGGTAAGGTACACCTACCGCACCAACTGGGACGGCATCCTTGTGCCCAAGACCGACCCGGAGATCGCCTGGCTGAACGGGCGCACTGGCCTGAAAGAAGGCCCCTTCCTGTGGGACTGCGTGGGCAAGCTGCACTGCAAGACCCTGGTCCTGCGCGGCGAGACGAGCACCGTGCTGGACCGCAAGCAGGCCCAGGAGATGGCGGCGCGCATCCCCAGCGGCCTGGGCCTCCTGCGTGAGGTGCCCAACGCCGGCCACGGCCTCCAGCGGGAGAACATGGCGGGGGCCGTGGCTATTATCCGAGAGTTCTTGGGGAGCTGACAACGCGCCTTGAGGAGGAGGCCCCCCATGGCACAAGGCACGCCAAGCGTCCCACGCCAGTCCAACAAGGTCGCCAAGAGCGCGCTCAAGTTCGTTGTCCTGGTCGGCGTCGTGAGCCTCTTCGCCGACATGACCTATGAAGGAGCGAGGAGCGCCACGGGGCCGTTTCTCTCGGTACTAGGGGCAAGCGCAACCGTTGTTGGCATCGCCGCCGGGTTTGGCGAGCTGTTGGGCTATGCCCTCCGCTTCCTCACAGGATACCTTGCCGACAAGACGCGACGCTATTGGGCCATCACCATCCTCGGGTATTGCATCAACCTGCTGGCCGTTCCCCTCCTTGCCCTGGCAGGCAACTGGCAGGTAGCAGTAGCCCTCATGATGGCGGAGCGCATCGGCAAAGCGGTGCGCACACCGGCGCGCGACGCCATGCTCTCCTACGCCACACGGCAGGTAGGACACGGCTGGGGCTTCGGCCTGCATGAGGCCCTGGACCAGATAGGCGCCGTTACGGGGCCGTTGATCGTTGCGGCTGCGGTGTACCTGGGTGAGGGCTACCGCACAGGCTTTGCATTTCTGCTGATTCCCGCCCTGCTCGCCTTGGCAACGCTGGCGGCGGCGCGGCTTATTTACCCGCGCCCCAGCGACTTTGACCCAGCCACACCGTCGCTGGAAGGCAAAGGGCTGCCCAGGGCGTTCTGGCTCTACCTGGGCGCCATAGCCCTGGTGGCAGCCGCCTACGCCGACTTCCCCCTCATCGCCTTCCACTTCAAGAAGGCGGCCATCGTCTCCGATTCCATGATCCCGCTCTTCTTTTCCGTTGCCATGGGCGTGGACGCCCTGGCAGCCCTACTCTTTGGGCGGCTCTTTGATCGCCGCGGCTTTCCTGTGCTCATGTTTGCAGTGGCAGCCTCCGCCCTCTTCGCTCCACTGGTCTTCTGGGGCGGCGCTGGCCTGGCGCTTCTCGGAACAGTGTTGTGGGGTGTTGGCATGGGCGCGCAGGAGTCCATCATGCGCGCGGCGGTTGCCCAGATGGTGCCCGCTCAAAAAAGGGCCTCTGCCTACGGCGTTTTCAACGCCGGTTTTGGTGTGGCGTGGTTCGCTGGCAGCGCCGTCATGGGCGTCCTCTACGACCTCTGGCTCCCAGGGCTTGTCGCCTTTTCCGTCGGGCTCCAGCTCCTGTGCATCCTCACGCTCCTTCTGGTCCGGCAGAAGGCGCCCTCTATTGCCCAATAGCCTCCGCCATCAGCCGCAGCACGTTCTCCCCCAGCACCTTGCGCACGTCCCCCTCGGTGAACCCCCGGCGTAGCAGCTCCTCCGTGATAGCAGGCAACTTTGAGCAGTCCTCCATCCCCACCGGCAGCACCAGGGTTCCGTCAAAATCAGAGCCCAGGCCCACGTGGTCAACCCCCGCCACCTTCGCAACGTGCGCAATGTGGTCTACCATCTCGGACAGACTGACCGGCGGCATCTCACGGTGGATTTGCTCCTCCTGCTTGGCCTGAAGCTCCTTTTTTGCCAGCGCCAGCTTCTCCGGCTGGCCGATCAGGTCCGCCTCCAGGTACTGCGCCTGCCAGCGGAAGTGCTCCTCCATCTCCACACGCGCCTCGTTGAACACCGGGGAGACAAACCCCGGCGCAAAGGTCACGCACACCACGCCGCCCATCTGTGCCACCGCCTTGAGCTGCTCATCCTTCAGGTTGCGCGGGTGCTGGCACAGCTCCCACGCGCAGGAGTGGGACGCGATAACCGGCTTGACAGAGGCCTTGACCGCGTCCCAGAAGGTCTCCTCGGAAACGTGGGACACATCCACCAGCATCCCCAGGCGGTTCATCTCCCGTACCACCGCCCTGCCAAAATCCGTCAGGCCGTGGTGACGGGGCGGGTCCAGGCAGCCGTCGGCCCAGTTATTGCTATTGTTCCAGGTGAGGGTCATGTACCGCACGCCCAGCTCGTGGTACGTCCGCAGCACCGCCAGGCTGTCCTCAATGGCATGGCCCCCCTCTATGCACAGGACCGCCGCCCGCTTGCCGGCGCCCACAATGCGGCGCACCTCCCCAGCGGTCCGCGCCAGCTCCAGCTCCTGCGGATAGCGGACGCAAAGCTGCTTCACCCCATCGGCCATGTCCAGCACGCGCCGGATGCACCGCCCCTCTGGAATGAAATTAGGATGTACGAAACAGGCAAAGAACTCTGCCCCCAGGTTCCCCTCCCGCATCCGTGGCAGGTCCAGGTGCCCCTTGCCCGTCGCCATCCCTATGTCCTCGCCCTTATCTATAACACGCTCAATGGAGTCCGCGTGGCAGTCCACCACGATGGAAGAAAAATGCACATCCCGGGCCCGCTGGCTCAGCATATAATGCACCTCTCTGAAGTCTGAGGTGCATTATAGAGGAAGACATGTTGACGTTGGCGAAAACCAGGCGTACCATCCCTTGCTATCCGAGGCGCTGCCTCCACGGAGGCCTCCCATGAACGGCCCGCTAGAGGGCATACGTATCATAGACTCCACCACCATGGTGGCCATGCCCACGGCCCTGCACCTCATGGGGGACATGGGGGCAGAGGTCATCAAGGTGGACAGCCACACCCTGTACCGCGGCGAGGGCAGCCTCTTCCCCGATGGCAAGCCTGGCCCCCGCTACTGGGACCAGGACGCCAGCTTTAACGCCCTCCAGCGCAGCAAGCTGGGCGTTACCCTGAATCTGCGGGCGCAGGAGGCGGTGGAGGTGTTCAAGGACCTGGTGCGCGTCAGCGACGTGCTGGTGGAAAACAACCGCGCTGGCGCCATGGACCGCCTGGGCCTGGGCTGGGAGGACCTCCGCAGGGTCAAGCCCGACCTGGTCTACCTCTCCAACACCGGCTTCGGCTACACCGGCCCCTGGCGCAGCTACGCTGGCATTGGCCGCATGTTTGAACTGACCTGCGGCCTTAGCCAGTTCACCGGCTACCCGGATGAGGGCCCATGCCGGGTGGGCGCCGCCTTCTTTGACCTCCACGTGGGCTGGACCGCCATCTTCGCCCTCCTGGCCGCCCTGGAGCACCGCAACCAGACCGGCCAGGGCCAGTGGATTGACTTCTCCATGTACCAGATAGGCGTCGCCACCATGGGGGACGCCCTGCTGGACTTCATCGCCAACGGGCGCAACGGCGCACGCATGGGCAACACCCACCCCTACTACGCGCCCCACGGCGTCTACCCCTGCAAAGGCGACGACCAGTGGGTCGCCATCGCGGTAGAGACGGACCAGCAGTGGGAGGCATTAGTCCAGGCAATGGGCAGCCCCCCCTGGGCGCAAGACGACCGGTTCGCCGACGCCCTCTCCCGTTGGAAGCACCGGGAGGAGCTAGACCGTTTCATCGCTCAGTGGACAGCGAGCTACGTCCACACTGAGCTCATGGGCCTGCTGCAGGCCCTGGGCGTTCCCGCCGGCGCCGTCTACAACGCCAGAGAGGAGCTGCTGGACCCCCACTTGAAGGAACGGGGCTTCTTTGAAAAGGTGGCCCACCACCCGGAGGCAGAGATCGGCACACGCGTCTACGTGGGACGCCCCTGGCGGATGTCCCGCACGCCCGCCTTTATCCGCCGTCCCGCGCCCATGCTGGGCGAGCACAACGAGCTCATCCTGGGAGACCTCCTTGGCCGCTCCGAGGAGGACCTGGCGGAGCTGTATGACCTGGGCGTCCTGGGCAAGGAGCCAGCCAACCAGCAACCCCCAGGCCGGGGCCAGTCTGTGGAGCGGCAGATAGAGCAAGGCACGGTCGCCGCCTACGACCCAGACTACAAGAAGCTCTTGGGGATATAGCAGGCCGCGGAAAAAGGGGTGTCCAGAGGGGCGAAGCCCCTTTGGCGGGGGTCTGGGGGTGTCCCCCAGATATAAATCCATCCCCGAAGGGGATACCTTGAACCCCCTTGAGGGGGTTTGGGGGTGTTTTTCAGCGGCCTGATAAGCACGAGCGGCATGGTGGGTTCTAGCATGGCCACACCCTTTGGCAACTACCGCATCATAGACCTCAGCCAGGGGGCGCCGGGCGCCTTCTGCACCAAGTATTTCGCCGACTACGGCGCCGACGTGGTCAAGGTGGAACCGCCGCGGGTCGGCGACGAGACCCGCCGCACCGGCCCCTTCTTCCACGACGACCCGCACCCAGAAAAGAGCCTCCTCTTCCTTTACCTGAACTGCAACAAGCGGGGCGTCACCCTTGAGGTCGGCTCCCCTTCCGGCCAGGAGTTGCTTCGGGAACTGCTGGGCAAGGCGGACGTCCTCGTAGAAAGCGCTCAGCCAGGTTACCTGCAAAGCATCGGCCTGGGATACGAGGAGCTGGAGCGCCTCAACCCCCGGCTGGTGGTCACCTCCATCACCCCCTTCGGTCAGAGCGGCCCCCACCGGGGCTACCAGGGCAACGACCTCGTGTACTACGCCATGAGCGGCCTCATGTACACCAGCGGCGCCTACGATCGGGAGCCGCTGAAGCACGGCCACCCGCAGAGCTTGTACATGGGCGGCATCACCGCCGCCTATGCAACCGCCGCAGCCCTGTACGCCCGGGAGGCGGATGGCCGGGGCCAGCACGTTGACCTCTCCCTGGCCGAGGCCACCGCCGCCCACCACTATACGGCGATAAGCCGGTACTCCTACGCCGGACTGATAGAGCGCCGCGCCCCCAAGGTGGAGGGCGGCTCCTTCAAGGGCGCCGGCTTTGAAGGCATCGTGCCCGCCGCCGACGGGTACATCGGCCCTTCCACACAGCAGGGGCGACAGCGCGGCACCCTGGCCGAGTTCGCCGCCCTGACCGGCCACCCAGAGATAGACGCGCCGCAGTTTGCCACCCCGCAACAGCGCCAGGAGCGCGCCGCCGAGTTTGACGCCCTGGTGCTGCCCCTGCTGCGGCAGATGAAGAAGTACGACTTCTTTGACGCCGCCATGGCCGACGGCTGGGTTGCCGGCGTTGTCCAGACCCAGGAGGACCTGGCCCGCTGTCCCACCCTTCATGAACGCGGCTACTTTGCCGAGGTTGACCACCCCGTGATGGGCAAGCTCATGTTCCCCGGTGAGCTCTTCCGGCTGCCCGGCGCTCCCTGGAGCCTGCGCCGTCCCGCTCCTCTTCTGGGCCAGCACAACGGCGAAATCTTCTGCGGCGAACTGGGCTACACCAGGGATGACCTGGTGCTGCTCAGGCAGCAAGGCACAATCTAATTTCGCCCCAAGACCCCAAGAGATGTATGAGGAAACTGGCCCGCCTTTGGCGGGCCAGTTTCCTCATATTTTCTTCCTGGGGTGGGGATGCAAGCATCCCACGAAACGCTTGCTTGTACTGAAAGTAAACCTCCCATACTATGTATAGCGCATCTCCAAAAACCTACAAGCAAAGGCGACAACCCCATGTACGACCTGCTCCTCAAGGGCGGCGCCCTCCTTGACCCCGCCAGCGGCGTCAACCAGCAACTGGACGTGGCGATAGCCGGTAGCCGGATCCAGGCCATCGCTGCCGACATCGCTCCTTCGGAGGCGGCCCGCGTCATCAGTGTCAAGGGCTGCTACGTGACGCCCGGCCTCATAGACCTGCACACCCACGTCTACGATGGCATCACCCAAAACGGCGTAGACCCGGACATCGCCGGCGTCTATGCCGGCGTCTGCACCGTGGTAGACGCCGGCAGCGGCGGCTCCCACACCATCGGCGGCATGGCCCGCTACGTCATTCCCAAGGCCAAAACCCGCGTCCTGGCCCTGGTGCACATCGCGCGCACGGGCCTTGCCTTCACGCCAGAGCTGTTCTCTCGCCAGGACATAGACGTGCCCGCTACCATTGCCGCCATCCAGGCAAACAAGCCCCACGTCCTGGGCGTGAAGATTCGCCTCGTCGGCCCAGGCGTCCGGGACATGGGGGCCGAGGCCGTCCGGCTGGCGAAACAGGCCACCCGCGAGACGGGTACCCGCCTGATGGTGCACATCGGCGACCCAGACTCTTTCGTGTCGCCCGATACTACACGTCAGATGCTGAAGCTGGTGGAAAGGGGCGACATCGTCACCCACTTCTTCACCGGCAACACCGCCAACATCCTGGACGCCAACGGGCGCGTCTACCCGGAGGTGCGTGAGGCGCTGGAGGCGGGCGTGACGCTGGATGCAGCCCAGGGCCGCTTCAACTTCAGCTTTGACGCCGCCAGGCGCATCATTGACCAGGGCTATCGCCCCCACTGCATCAGCACCGACCTCACCATCCCTGGCCGCCATACCCTGGTGGGGAGCCTTACGGAGGTCATGTCCCGCTTTCTTGCCCTGGGGTTCACCCTGGAAGAGGTGGTGCGCATGACCACCGTTAACTCCGCCAGGGCTATTGACATGGAGAGCACCCTTGGCACGCTGGCCCTGGGCAGAGAGGCCGACATCTCGGTGCTCAAGCTGGTGGATGGCGACTTCCTCTACCATGACAACAAGGGAGCCACGTTGCGGGGAAACAGAGGCGTTGTGCCCCTGCTCACGGTGCGCGCAGGAGCGCCCATGCCTCTGGACTATGGCCCCCGGGCAGGAGGCTGGCTGCCGGAAGCTCCGTGATAGCACGGGAGCAGGCGTAGGGTTCCCCGCGCTCGTTTTCCCCTAGCAGGCTGCTGGACGGGACTATCTCGTCCCATGGCCCAAAGAGATGTATGAGGCATCTGGCCCGCCGAAGGCGGGCCAGATGCCTCATACTTTTTCCCTGGGGTGGGGATGCAGTATCCCACTAAGCGCTTGCTTGTACTGAAAGCAAACCTCCCATATTATGTATTGCGCATTGCTAGATGATCTGAAGAATCGTTGTGATGCGCCAACGGCGCATCACAACGATTCAAAGGTACAACTACGCATACCCTGTTGCTCGGACAACACGAATACTGGAGGCAGAAGCGTGAGACCAAACAGGTTAAGAGAGAAGCTCAACGCTGGTAAACCCACGGTCAGCACGCACATTCACACCACCTGGCCTTCCATTGTGGAGGCCATTGGGCACACCGGACTGTACGACTACGTGGAGTTTGTGGCTGAGTACGCCCCCTTTGACCTGCATGACCTTGATAACCTCTGCCGTGCGGCCGAGCTTTACAATATGGGGGCCATGATCAAGGTTGACCAGAGCCATCGGGCGTTCCTGGCCCAAAGAGGAATAGGAGCCGGATTCAGCAGCGTGCTGTTCACTGATTCCCGCTCGGTAGACGATGTACGAGAGTGTGTCCGCATCGTGCGCCCGGAAACGCCTGAGGATAAGGGCAGCTATGGTGTTGCTATGCGACGCCACACATACATGGGCTACGGAGGCACCCCCGAATACGTGCAGGCTTTAAGGGACATCGTGGTTGCCATCATGATTGAGAAAAAGGAGGCGGTGCAGAACCTTGAAGAGATTCTGTCCGTACCGGGGATAGACATGGTCCAGTGGGGGGGTGCGGACTACTCCGTCAGTACAGGGAAGGCAGGCTCACGTAACGACCCAGAGATTCTGGTTGCTCGGAATACCGTCTTCCAGACCGCTCTTCGCATGGGAGTGCCTCCGCGTGCGGAGATTCAAAGCGTGGAGCAGGCGAAAGAGTTCCTGGACATGGGGGTTCGTCATTTTTCCATAGGCACTGACATCTCCATTCTGTATGGATGGTGGAGAGAGAACGGGGACAAACTCCGGAAGGCAATAGAGAAAGCCTGAGTCTTTCCTTAGCAGGCCGCGGAAAAAGGGGAGTCCAGGGGGGCGAAGCCCCGGAGCCTGCCCTGGTGAGCCGAAGCCCTGAACGCAGTGAAGGGGGTGAGGTCAACAGCCTGCGATAAACACAGCCCCCGCCTTCAAGGCGGGGGCTGCTTTTGGTGGACTCTCCGGTCGCTTACTCTCGTGAGCGGGAGGGCGCAGGAGGCGGCGGCACGCGATTGGCGGGCAGGAAGACGGCTGCGGAGCCGCGCACCATCTGGCGCGGTGGCCGTGGGATCACGAACTGCATCTCGCCAAAAGGCTTGGCGTGGTACTTCTGATCCACCTTCGTCACGGCAGCCTTCCAATCGGCGTCTTCAATGCTGGCGGGCCAGACCAGGAGATACAGCATCGCCCGGGGAGCTAGGGGGCCAGTTAGCCATTGAAAGTAGGGGGCCAGGCTCTTTTCCACCTGGGCAGACAGAGGCTCGTCCGCGGAGGTGAGCACCGGCACTACAGCTAGCTGGTGGAACTCCTTATTGATGTCCAGCTCCAGGTCTGGATCAAACTTGCTGCTGCCCTGGGCTTTGCCGCGCACCAGGTTCACCTTAACGGCGCTGCGGGAGACCGGGCCGGTAAGGGCCACGTAGGCCT
The DNA here is from genome assembly GCA_016179765.1 of Chloroflexota bacterium. Lineage (GTDB taxonomy): Bacteria > Chloroflexota > Dehalococcoidia > Lucifugimonadales > JACPCL1 > JACPCL1. The sequence continues at coordinate 28,267 of JACPCL010000031.1, read as the reverse complement.
CGGCCGGAAGCCAGCCCTCTGCCTTCAAGTTTCCGTCCATGAAGGTCTTGAAGTGGTCCGGGCGGTTCCCAAAGTAGGAAGTCAACCGGGATAGGACGTAGTCTGCCGTTCTCAGGACCGGGTCAGTGATACCCTGTGCCGTTGTCATGGGAGGAGCCTCCTTTTGCGAAATTACGCCTGTAGGTATACTCCATTTTGCCAACGTTGGCAAGAGTTTTCCCCTCTCCATTCCCTTTCGTGGTAGCTAGGTGGCTGAGGAAGAAAGGGGAGTCCAGAGGGGCGTCCCGACAAGTCGGGATGACGGGGGTCTGGGGGTGTCCCCCGGATACAAATTCAGCTAGAAACCCATCTCCCTGAGGTCCCTTGCTACGGAGAGGTGCGCCTCCGTGATCTCCTGCACCTCTCTGGGGGACCAGCCAGGTGCCACCTCCAAGAGGGTCAGGCCAGCAGGGGATACCTCTATGACCGCCACGTCCGTCACTATCAGGCTCACGCAGCCCGGGCCGGTGATGGGATAGGCGCATCGCCGCACGATTTTCGGCTTGCCCTGGGGGTCCGTGTGCTCCATGGCCACAATGACGCGCCTGGCTCCCGCCGCCAGGTCCATGGCCCCTCCAATGTTGCCAACGCCTCGGGCGGGCAGCATCCAGTTAGCCAGGTCGCCCTTTTCCGATACCTGGAAGGCCCCCATCACCGCCACGTCTATGTGTCCGCCCCGGACCATGGCGAAACCCTCTGCCGAGTTGAAGAAGGCCATGCCTGGGGTAGGCAGCAGAAACTGGCCCCCGGCGTTGATCAGGTCAATGTCCTCCTGGCCCTGGCCGGCCAGGGGCCCATAGCCCAGCACGCCGCTCTCGCTGTGGTACACCACCGTCCGGCCTGGGGGAAGAAACTGCGACACCAGGGTAGGAATGCCAATGCCCAGGTTCACGTACGCGCCCTCGGGCAACTCCTGGGCCACCCGCATGGCGATGAGCTCCCTGTCCAACCGCTCTGGCATGGCTCACCTCTTCACAATGCGTTTGACGTAAATCCCCGGCGTCATGATGGCCTCCGGACCAATTCCGCCCGGTTCCATGACCTCATCCACCTCGGCGATGGTGATACGCGCCGCGGTTGCCATCAGGGCGTTGAAGTTGCGGGAGGTGCCCCGGTACGACAGGTTGCCCAGGGTATCGGCCTGATGGGCACGGATAAAGGCGAAGTCCGCCAGCAAGGCGTGCTCCAGCACGCACGCCCGGCCATTGAAGGTGCGCACCTCCTTGCCCTGGGCCACCGGCGTGCCTGCCCCCGTAGGGGTGTAGAAGGCGGGAATGCCCGCGCCGCCCGCGCGGATGCGCTCCGCCAGGGTGCCCTGGGGTGACAGCTCCAGCTCAATCTTCCCTTCCCGGTACAGCAGCTCAAAGGCGTTGGGCCGCGCCGGCGAGGCCGACACCGGAAAAGAGGCTATGACCTTTCGCACCTGCCCGTTCTCCATGAGGACGTTGTGCGTCACCGCCACTGCCACGCCAAGGGAGCCGAAGTCCGGCAGGCCCGCGGTGTTGCTGATGATGGTCAAGCCTTTGGCCCCGTTGTCCCGCAGCGCCAGAATAAGGTGCTGGGGCATGCCGCCGGGGCCGCCAAACCCATCCATCATGATCACCGCCCCGTCGGGCACGTCGGCCACAGCCTCCGCAAACGAAGATACCACCTTGTTCATGGGAGCGCCTCCAGGGGTCAAGGACTTGTCCCAACGAGAGGCCCGGGCCGGCAGACCCAGCCGGGGGGTTGCCTCCATGGCTAGGCAAGGGTCAGGGCGCTGACGCCCCCTACCACCAGGGCGATGGCCACCACCTTCAGCGCCAGCACCTCCCGAGTGAGCGGCTCGTCCAGCAGGCGGATGAAGGGCAGGCTCAGCAGGGCGCTGAGGAGCAGTACAAAAATAGGCCGTGAGGACATGATGGTGGAGGAAAGGGAGGCCGGCCCGCGGTCAAAGGCCACCAGCATGAACACCAGGCCAAGAGGGGCAAGCATGGCCTCGTTAGCCACTATGAGGAGAAGCCCTTTAGGGTTGGACACCGCCTGCAACGCCCCTCGCCGCCCTTCCCTCATCAGCCCCGGCACAAGGAGCACAGCCCCCAGGAGCAAGGACCGCAGGGCAAAGACGTTCCAGAACTCCATGCCATCCAGGGCCGCTTTGGAGGTGACGATGGCCGCACCCGTCAGGGCGCTGGCAAAGAGCAGCGCCGTGTATGCCAGCCTCGGGTTCCCTTCCCCCATCTTCTGTCCTTGCCCCACGGCAGAGAGGCCCGCCCCGGCGATGACCGTCGCGATAGCCAGCCAGTGTACCAGCAGCAGCCGTTCTCCCAAAAAAGCCACGGACATGAGGGCTGTAAAGACGGGGAAGGTGTTGAAAAAAGGCACCACCCGAGAGACCTCCAGGACGCGCAGCCCGTAGAACAGCAGCAGGAGCACCACGCCCCACAGCACGCCGGAGGCGACCGCCGCGGCCAGCGCCCCCGCGGGGGCACCTTGCCAGGACACGGCGATAAGGGCCACGGCTGCCATCCCAAGCTGGATAATGCCCACCAGGGCATAGAAACCTGCAACGCCAGGTACGTACACGGCCAGGATGCGCTTGTCCAGCACATTGACCATGGCGAAGACGGCGGTGCTGGCTAAGGCTGCGAAGGCCCAGTCCACGGCTTGCTCACTCCTTACATGGCGCTACGATGGAAAAGGCCGCCGGGGTAGCGCCGGTCGGCCCGCCTCAAATCTACTCTTGCCCATAGGGGGTGTCAACCACAAGGTTCTGTTTGCCTGGGTGGCAATAGCCAGTCCTGGCGCTTCAGTGCCAGACGTAGATTCGGCTAACCCCAGACTTATGGTCGTGTACAAGACAACCTACTCCACGCTCTGGTTGCGCTGCCCCTTCCCCCTGTTCCATACTGAGAGGTGCAGTTTCTGAAAGGGTTACCTGATGGACTTAGACGCTCTCCGTGTCCCCGTGGATAAGCTGACCTGCCGCTGCGACCCCGATAGCCTGGGCTTTGAGACGACAGAGGAGCTCTCCCCTTTGGAAGGCACCGTGGGCCAGGACCGGGCCATCGCCGCCCTGGACTTTGGCCTGAATGTGGAGGCCCCCGGCTACAACATCTACGTGGTCGGCTATCCGGGCACAGGCCGCACCACAACCCTGCTTGGCTTCCTGAATAGGGTGGCCAGCGAGCACCCCACCCCTGACGACTGGTGCTACCTTCACAACTTCCGTGACCCCCTCCAGCCCCTCGCCGTCCGCGTCCCCCCTGGCATCGGAAGGCAGCTCGTCCAGGACATGGAGGAGCTGATACGGGACTGCCTGCGGAACATCCCCGGCGCCTTTGAGAGTGAGGAGTACCGCACGAAGGTAGAGGAGGCGATGCGCGGCGTCCAGACCCAGCGGGAGTCCATCACCCAGAGCATAGATGAAGAGGCCCAGCGCCAGGGCTTCACGGTACAGCCCTCTCCCACGGGCATCCTCACCACCCCCATCATCAACGGCCAACCCATCAGCCGGGAGGTCTACAACGCCCTCTCGGAGGAGGTCAAGGCCGCTCTGCGTGTCAAGAGCGAGGCCCTTCAGGAGTTCATCAACAAGCGCCTCATAGAGCTGCGCCGCGTGGAGCGTGAGGTCTTCCGCCTCCGCGCCCAGGTGGACAGGGACCTGGTGCGCTCCGTCACCGCCCCTGCCTTCATGGAGCTCAAGGAGAAGTACAAGGATATCCCCGCCGTGCTCGCCCACATGGATGACGTACGTGAGGACATCGCTGAGCACGTGGACGAGTTCCGCGTCCACGAAGAGCAGCGCCAGCAGCAGGAGCAGACGCAGGATGAGGCGGCGGCGGTCCGCGACATCCCGGAGGCGGAGCGTTTCACCCGCTACAGGGTCAACGTCCTGGTGGACAACGGCCGCACCGAGGGCGCCCCCGTCATCTTTGAATATAACCCCTCCTACTACAACCTCTTTGGCCGCGTGGAGTACCGGCCCCGTTATGGCACTGCCGCCACGGACCTTACCATGGTGCGTCCAGGAGCCATCCACCTGGCCAACGGCGGCTACCTGGCCCTCCAGGCCAAGGACATCCTGGCCAACCCCCTTGCCTGGGGGACCCTGAAGCACGTGTTGCGCACCGGAGAGGCCCGCATAGAGAACTTCGCCGAGCAGAACAGCTCCATCCCCACCGCCACACTGCGTCCTGAGCCCATACCCATCAGCGCCAAGATTGTCCTGATGGGGACGCCCCAGCTCTTTGCGCTTCTCCAACGGGCCGATGAAGACTTCCGAAAGTTCTTCAAAGTCAAGGCAGACTTTGACCTCTCCATGGAGAAGACGCCGGAGAATATCCGTTTCTATGCCTGCTTCGTGTGCAACCGCCGCCGCGACTTCAACATCAAACCCTTTCACAAGGGCGCCGTGGCCAAGCTGGTGGAGTACGCCTCACGCCTGGTGGAAGACCAGGAACGCTTGACCACCCGGTTCATTGACATTGCCGACCTGATCACCGAGGCGGACTACTGGGCCAGGCACGATGGCAGCAGCCGGCTGGTCATGGCGGAGCACATTGCCAAGGCCATCCAGCAGAAGACCTACCGCTCTAACCTGCCAGAAGAGCGCATCCAGGACTTCACCGACGACGGCGCCATCATGATTGACACCGCGGGCGCCGTGGTGGGCCAGGTCAATGGCCTCTCAGTGCTTATGCTGGGCGACTACACCTTCGGGCGGCCGGTGCGTATCACGGCTCGTACCTCCCTGGGACGGGGCCAGGTAGCCAACCTGGACCGGGAGGCCCAGATGACGGGGCGCGTCCACAACAAGGGCTTCTTCATCCTCACCAGCTACCTGATGGGCAAGTACGGCCAGGACCGGCCACTCAACGTGCGCTCCTCCATTGGCTTTGAGCAGACCTACGACGAGGTGGAGGGCGACTCCGCCTCCGCCGCGGAGCTCTACGCCCTGCTCTCCAGCCTTTCCGTCATGCCCATCAAGCAGGGCATCGCCGTCACCGGCTCGGTCAACCAGTTTGGCCAGGTGCAGGCCATTGGCGGCGCCATCTACAAGGTGGAGGGCTTCTACGACGTGTGCAAGGCCAAGGGCCTCACCGGCCAGCAGGGGGTTGTCATTCCAATGACGAACGTCAAGAACCTGATCCTGCGGGATGACGTGGTGCAAGCGGTGAAGGAGGGCAGGTTCCACGTGTGGGCGGTGGACACCATTGAGCAGGGCATGGAGCTGCTGACGGGCGTCCCCATGGGCCAGCCCAACGACGCGGGTAGCTATCCAGAAGGAACCATCAACCACGCCATTATCAAGAACCTGGACCGCCTGGCGGAAAGGGCCCGGGAGCTCTTCCACCGCGATGACGGCGAGGATGGGCAACCTGCGGCTGCCAACAGCCCGGCCACTGCCAACGACCACGAAGTATCCTCTTAACCTCTCCCCCTGTGGTTCCCCTCTCCTCCTGGGAGAGGGGAACGATGATACAAAGAATCGTTGTGATGCGCCTATGGCGCATCACAACGATTCAAATCATCTATGCACCGGAAGGGCTGGTCCTTAGCCTCTTAAACAGAGGAGCGCCCCGACAAAGTCGGGGCGCTCCTCTGTTTCCTAGAGGCAGTTGACCTAGTAGTCCATGGGAGGAGGCGCCATGGGAGCGCTCTCCTTCTTGGGGATGTCGGTCACCAGGGCCTCGGTGGTCAGAATCATAGTGGCCACGCTGACGGCGTTCTCCAGCGCTGCACGGGTGACCTTGGTGGGGTCCATGATGCCGAAGTCATGCATGGAGCCGAAGCGGTTGTCCTCGGCGTCATAGCCGTAGTCGCCAGTGCCCTTGCCGACGGCGTCCAGGATGACGGAGCCTTCCATGCCGGCGTTGAAGGCGATGAGCTTGATAGGCTCATCAATGGCCTTGCGCACAATCTTGGAGCCGGTGAATTCATCGCCCGCAAGGTTCAAGGCGTCAAGGGCCGAGCCGGCGCGGATCAGGGAGACGCCCCCGCCGGGCACAATGCCCTCCTCCACGGCGGCGCGCGTGGCGGAGAGGGCGTCTTCAACGCGGCCCTTCTTCTCTTTCAGCTCCACCTCGGTTGCAGCGCCGACCTTGATGATAGCCACGCCGCCGGAAAGCTTGGCCAGGCGCTCCTGGAGCTTCTCCTTGTCAAACTCAGAGGTGGTCTCATCAAGTTGGGCCTTGATCTGTCGGATGCGACCCTGAATGGCAGCGTCGGAGCCACGGCCTTCCACGATGGTGGTCTCCTCCTTGTTGGAGACGATGCGGCGGGCGCGGCCAAGGTCCTCCACCGTGACGGAATCCAGCTTGCGGCCTATCTCCTCGCTGATGACGCGGCCTCCAGTCAGGATGGCCATATCCTCCAGCATGGCCTTGCGGCGGTCGCCAAAGCCGGGGGCCTTGACGGCCAGGCAGTTGAGCGTGCCGCGCAGCTTGTTGACCACCAGGGTCGCCAGGGCTTCGCCCTCTATGTCCTCAGCGATAAGCGCGACGTTCTTGGAGATCTGCAGCACCTTCTCCAGGGCGGGCAGGATGTCTGCGACCGCGGAGATTTTCTTGTCCGTGATGAGGATGTAAGGGTCCTCGGTGACCGTCTCCATGCGCTCCGGGTTGGTGATGAAGTAGGGGCTGATGTAGCCGCGGTCAAACTGCATGCCCTCTACGTACTCCACCTCGTACAGGAGGCCCTTGGACTCCTCTACGGTGATGACGCCGTCCTTGCCTACCTTCTCCATAACTTCGGCGATCATGTTGCCGATCTCACGCTCGTGGGCGGAGAGGGATGCCACCTGGGCAATTTGTTCCTTGCCTTCCACGGGGCGTGATATCCTTTTCAGCTCGTCGCGCAGGGCCGTGACGGCCTTATCCATGCCGCGCTTCAGGGCCAGGGGGTTGGCGCCGGCGGCCACGTTCTTGAAGCCCTCGGTGATCATGGCCTGAGCCAGAACGGTAGAGGTGGTGGTTCCATCGCCAGCCACGTCGTTGGTTTTGCTGGCCGCCTCCTTCAGAAGCTGGGCGCCCATGTTCTCAATGGGATCCTCAAGCTCAATCTCCTTGGCGATGGTGACGCCATCGGAGCAGACGGTGGGCGGGCCAAACTTCTTGTCCAGGATGACGTTGCGGCCCTTGGGCCCAAGGGTCACACGGACGGAGTCGGCTAGGGCGTCAATGCCCTTTTTCAGGGAGCGGCGGGCGTCCTCGCCAAAGACCAGTTGCTTTGCCATGCTTTCTCCTCCTCTGTAACAACAGAAGATTTAGAAACTATCTCAAAATGGCTTTCTTTACCCCAACCTGAGGACTGGGGTATCATACCGCACCCTGAAGGGTGCGGTACTGCAAAGGTTTTTGAGATAGCTTCTTAGTAGATGTAAACGTTTCATTGATTGTCATGCTGAGGGAGTCCCGATTGTATCGGGACAACCCAATGAATCTCTCACCAGGGGAGGTTCTTCGCGGCGTCCGCCTCTGGCGGACTTGCTCAGAATGACAAAAGGGCTATCCAACCTTGGCCAGGATGTCCGCCTCCCGAAGGATCAGGTACTCCTGGCCTTCCTCTTTGAGCTCGGCGCCGGCGTACTTGGAGTAGACCACCAGGTCTCCCACCTTGACCTCCATGGCGATGCGCTTTCCGTCATCGGCAACGCGGCCAGGGCCCGCGGCCACCACTTCCCCCTCCTGGGGCTTTTCCTTGGCGGTGTCCGGCAGGACCAGGCCAGAACTGGTGCGCTCTTCCTTTGTGGATGGCTTGATCACAACGCGGTCACCTAAGGGATGAAACTTTCTGGGCACGACAACCTCCTTTCCTACGGTCTATTTGCTGGGCTTTGCTTTTAGCAGTCCTATGGGCCGACTGCTAATCCAAGCCATACTGTAGTGCCCCCGTCCAGGCTTGTCAAGAGGGGATTCCTTTGGTGCGCAGCCTGGGAAGGGTGGAAACAAGGCTATCTTATGACGGATTACCTTGGGTGTTTGCCTCACGGCAAAGGATTCCGTAGCAACAGGCAGGAGCCATAACGTGACCATGGCAACGGCGCAACGGCAACGGAGAGGGATGCTCGTGTGCTGTCCCCGAAATACGTTTGCGAATTGTCATTGCGAGGAGTCCTTCCCTGGAAGGACGACGAAGCAACCTGGAGGAGGGGTGACCCCGTCGCCGGATTGCCACGGCCCTCCAGAGCCTGTGGCGAGAACCTAGAACCATCGGGCCGCGCAATCACATTATCAATGAACCTCAAGGACGGGACACTAGGGCCCTCTCAGCTTTGCGCCCGTCTCACGCTCCAGGTCACGGAGGAGCTGGTCCTGGGCGGAGGCGACGGCCTGAGCGGTCAAGGTTTCTGTGGGCGACTGGTAGTGGATGCGAAACGCCATGGAGCGCGTGCCTGCCGGCACATTATCGCCAGCGTAGACGTCAAAAAGGGCGGCGCTTTCTACCAGGGGGTGCCTCCCTATGAGGGACTCCACGGTGGCGGCGGGGACCTCGGCGCCCACCACCAGGGCCAGGTCGCGATAGGCCCCGGGGTACTCGGAGAGGGGCGTGAAAGAGCGAGTGCCCTGGGGCAGCAGGGGCAGGAGGGCGTCCAGGTCAAGCTCAAAGAAGGCGACGGTTCCCTCCCTCCCTCCGAAGGTGTCCAGGACCTGGGGGCGCACCTCACCCACGACGCCGACGGCCTGGCCGCCAATGCTGATGCTCGCGGCGCGGCCTGGTCGGAAGAGCGGGTCCTCACCCCTATCCTGGCCTTCCCCCGTCAAGGGGGAAGGAAGAGACCCACTCCCACCCTCCCCCGCGAGGGGGGAGGGAAGAGGGGCATACTCGGCGGCCAGGTGCAGCTCCGAAAGGAGGGCCGCCACAACGCCCTTGGCGTCGTAGAAGCCGGCGACGTCCTCCTGGTGGGACCAGGGGAGGGGGCTTCGCTGGCCCCACAGGAGGCCGGCGGCCATCTCCCGTTCGTTGGGCAGGTCGCCGGGCTGTGGGAGATAGGCGCGGCCCACCTCAAAGAGGCGCAGCCCCGATTCCATTGGGACGAAGCGCTGGTTGGAGGCGAGGGCCTCCAGGAGGCCGGCCCGCAGGGTGGTGCGCAGGTGCTCCCGGTACCGCAGGGTGTCCTGGACCTTGGCGGCGTGGAAGGCCTCCGAGCGGGTGCTCAGGGGGTTTGCCACCTTCAGGGGCTGGCCGATGGGGGACAGGTCCTGGACGGCGCTCAGCGCCTCTATGCTGGTCAGGGCGTAGCCGATGGTCTCCTGCAGGCCAGCCCCTACCAGCAGGTCGCGCACCCTCTCTCGCAGCTCCCGGCGCGGGTTGGACTGATGGGGCGGAATGCTTACCGCCAGGTAGGTAGTGGGCACACTATCGTAGCCTTTGATGCGGGCAATCTCCTCCACCAGGTCGTCCTCCATGGAGATGTCGCTCCGCCAGTAGGGGATGTGCGCCAGAAGGGTCGTTTCGCCCCGTAGCTCCGGCTCAAATCCCAGGGAATGCAGGGCACGGAAGCAGTCACTCAGGGAGTAGTCCACGCCCAGGACTTTGCGGACGCGGGCAAGGGTAAGAGGCAGCGGCCCCTTGGGCTTGCGGCCGGGATAGAGGTCTATGACGCCCCGAGCGGCCTGGCCGCCCGCCAGGGCCAGGATAAGCTGAGTAGCGCGGCGCAGGCCCATGGGGGCCACCTCCGGGCTGAGGCCGCGCTCAAAACGATCGGACGCCCCGGTCTTCAGGTCCAGGGCAGTCCGAGTGCGCCGGATGGAGATGGGGTTGAAGCTGGCCGACTCAAGAAGAATGTTGGTCGTTGCGATGGTCATCTCGGAGTTGGCCCCTCCCATGACCCCCGCCAGGCCCACGGGGATGCGGGCGTCGGCGATGACCAGCATGTCGGCGCTCAGGCGGCGGACCTGGCCGTCCAGGGTCGTCAGCGCTTCCCCGGGCGCGGCGCGACGGACCCGGACCGTATGCTCGGCCAGCTTGTCATAATCAAAGGCGTGCAGGGGCTGGCCGTACTCCAACATGACGTAGTTGGTGATGTCCACCAGGTTGTTGATGGGGCGCTGGCCCGCCCGCCTCAGGCGCTCCTGCATCCAGGCGGGGGATGGCCCTATCCTGGCACCCAGGATGAGGCTGGCGGTGTAACGCGGGGCCAGGTCTGGCGCCTCCACGAGTATCTTCACCTGGCTCTCAATAGCCGGGCCCTCCTCCCAGTAGGAGATAGGCGGCTCGGCCACCATCTGCACCGTGATGGCCCCAACCTCGTGGGCGACGCCCAAGACGGAGAGCCAGTCGGGCCGGTTGGTGGTGGGCTTGGTGTCCAGGATGGCGTCGCCCAGGACATCAGCCAGGGGCGCGCCGATGGGGGCGCCTTCATCCAGGACGAGGATGCCCGTGTGCTCATCGCCCAGGCCCAGCTCCCGGGCGGAGCAGACCATGCCCTGGGAGACGACGCCGCGAATGCGGGCGGCCTGGAGACGCTGGCGCTGGCCGGTGTGGGCGTCTATTGGCTCCGCGCCCACCCGGGCAAAGGCGACGCGCTGGCCCGCCGCGACGTTGGGCGCGCCGCACACGACGGTCATCTGCTCGCCGCCCAGGTCAACGGTGGCCAGGCGCAGGCGGTCAGCGTTAGGGTGCGGGCTCACCTCCAGGACGTGGCCCACCACGATGTTATCCCATCCTTCGCCGATGACCTCCACGCCGCCGGTCTCCAGGCCGGCCATGGTCAGGCGGTGGGCCAGCTCCTTGGGGGGCATCTCTATGGGCACGTAGGACCGGAGCCAGGACAGCGGGACTTTCATGGATGGGCCTCTTTGATTTCAAAGGATGCCTTAGGGAAGGCGAAGGCCACAATAGGTGGGGCCTTAGATAGTGTCTACGGCCCAGGAGGACGCTGTTGAGTGATTGCTCGCTCAAGCTGCTGAACCAACGCCGGCAAATCTACGGTCAGAATTGTCCAAAGAATGTCCATGTCTACGGCATCATAGCCGTGGATCAACCTGTTTCGCAGTCCTATGAGCTGCCGCCAAGGGATTAATGGATATTCGGACTGTGTGGCAGCAGTCACGCGGTTTGCTGCTTCGCCGACGATTTCCAAGAGACGCACAAGGGCCAAACTGAGCACGCGGTCTTTGTCCAAGTCTGCCCGTGTTATGCCTTGCAACAGGGCAACCGCCTCTGTGGCATGATCCAGCATGTGACGTAAATTCACGTAGTCGTCATGCTGCGACATAGTAGGTTTCGGCTTCCCCTATGACTTGTTGACGGAAGTACCGGCTCAGAAACTGGGGGGTATTCAAGTCCACCTTCCGCCCCAAAAGAGCGGAGAGTTCTGCCTCCATCTCAAAGAATATCAGCCCTGGAGTATGCCCTGGCTCAAACTCAACCAGGACGTCCAGGTCGCTGTCTGGGCGAAAATCGTCGCGAAGCACAGACCCAAAAAGAGCCAACGTGCGAATGTGATGACGCTGGCAGAACTCGGCTACAAGATCCTTGGGAATCGGGATATGTACATTCCTCATGGGCAACCCACTCCTCCTTTCTGGCGTGTGCCTTGCTCCAGCTCTATGTCATTGTACAGGAGAAAGGCCAACCTGGGATGAGAGGGCTGTCCTACCTCCCCGCCACCCTTACGCCAAACAGGCGCAGGGACTTGACCACCTCTGCCAGGCAAGCGTCGGGGTCGCGGTCGCCGAAGATGGAGAGGCGGATGAGCCGGTTCCCCAGGCCATACCGCCGGAGCCAGGCGCCCTCGGCAGGTTCCAGGACCTCCCCGCTCACGACCGAAGGGTTGATCCTGGTTAGCACCTGGCACAGATAGGCCACGTCCACGGCCTGGTCGGCCAGCGCCGACACGTCCCGCTGGTGGTGCTGGAGGTTAGCGCGCCGCCACTCCACCGTCTCCTCGGCGGAGAGCACGCGGCGGATGTTGTGGCGCAGGATGCGGGAGGTCTTGGGCCGCAGGGTACGGCCCGCCTTGCGCAGGGCGGCCTCGGACTCGGCGTCGTAGGCGATGAACCACCTGCCGCCCCCATGAGCAACGCGCTCCACCAGCTCCACGCCCTGGCCGTCCACGTCGGCCACCAGGCCCACGTGGACAACGGACGCCTCCGCCGGGTTCAGAGGGTCGCCGGCCTGGAGCACCGTAAGCTGGCCGGACTGCTTGCGTCCGAACAGCTCCCGGTAGCTCTGCTGCACGCTGTCCACCAGGGCGCGAGAGTTGGCGTAGGCGCGGGCCACGTCGGCGCCTTTGTAGGCGTCTATCACCCCCTGAATGGCGGCCTGCACCTGGGCCTGCTCGCCGGAAAACTGCCCGGCAAGCTCCATAGCCGCCTGGAGAAAGAGGGCGCGGACCCTGTCGGCGTTGGGCTGGGCCTGGATCTGGGCGTAGAGGCGCGGGTTACCCCCAATGATGCGGGCGGTGAAGGCCGCCAGGATGCCGTAAGTCGGCGTGCTCAGCTTGAAAGACTCCTCCAGGCGGAAGCCCAGCGGCTCTGCCTGGGCCAGTGTGCGGCCAAAGACCAAGTAGGCAAAGTGGGCCAGGGTCTGGATGAACAGCATGTGCAGGTCATGGTCCTCGGCGGCGACCTCCTCCACGACGGCGCCAAAGGAGCGCACCAGGTCTCGGTACCAGGCGTAGAATGCCTGGTTGGTGCGCGGTGTGGGCGTCATGACCATGACCTGGCCCACCAGGTCGGGCACGGCGGGGCCGAAGAGGGGGTGCGTGCCCAGCACCGAGACGCCCTTTGGGGCGTGGCGCAGCATGGCGGGCAGCGCGACGCCTTTGGTGGAGCAGACGTCAAAGACGTAGGCGCCAGGGCGCAGGCGTGGCAGGACGGCGGCGGCGGCCTGCTCCATCGCCTCCTCCGGCACGGCCAGCATTACCAGGCGGTAGTCGTCCAGGGGCAGGGGCTCCAAGGGAGCCGGGGCCCTGGTGAGCACGGGAGCCCAGTCGGCGGCAAAGCCATCGGCCGCGTGGGCGTAGTCCAGGCGCACCGCGTCCATCGGCGCATCCAGGCCGGCTAGCTCCGCCGTGTGCTGGGGACCGGGAAAGGCGCCCTCGGGAGCGTTGCGCCAGGCCACGGGCTTGACGTCCGCCAGGGTGATGCGCCCCATGCCCGGTACGCGGGCGAACAGGCGCTTGGCCAGCCACAGGCCAATGCCGTCGCCGCCTCCCACGATGAGGAGGGGCGAGGGGGAAGGCTGTAGATCGGTTGCCACGGATGGGTATGTCCTATGGCGAGAGTCGGGCTACGAGGATTACTGTCGTGACTGCCCCGCAAGGAGCTCTGCCAGGGGCCGTCTGAGGGCGGCAGCAAGAGCGACGAGGGTCTCGTAGCGGGGCGACTGCTCGCCGCTTTCTATACGCACTAGGGTCACGCGGCCAACACCGGCGGCGGCAGCCAACTCCGCCTGGGTCATCTCACTGGCTTCGCGGAGCCGGCGGATGCGGCTGCCGATGGCCTGTCTCCCTGAGGCGGCTACGGCCATAACGCGGCCCTCATAGGAAGGATCGCAGTAATGGCGGGCGAAGTCCCACGGCAACTCGGAGGTCTCACCGACGGTATTCTTCAGGATGACCTCGTAGGGATTGGGCAGTTCAATGGCGGCGAGGTTGGCAAGCTCCCCAATCTCCGGCAGGTCTGTATAGGGGACAAGGCCAGTGAAGCCGTCAGCAAAGGCCAGCTCAATCCCCTCCTTGACCGCTCGGGCATAGGTCATCATGCGGTCGCCATTCTTTACGTACGTTGCCAGGGCCATAGGTCCTACCTCTGATGCAAACGGTCCCACATTTCTCTCATGATAGCGGCGTGCTTCCTGTACGCTGCCAAGATGGCCCGCTGCGCCCCAGGCGGGGGCTCGTCCATAAACCCTCCGCCGTTGAGTTCAATGCGGCAGAGGCTTTCGGTGCTTGCCCAGACATGCACATGCGGCGGTTCAAAGGGGAGCTCCCTGGTATTGATGCGGAACTGGTACGGCCCTTCTTCTGCAACAGTAGGCATGTAGGCTCTGGCCCCAATGTATCATAAACGATACAACAAAGAAATAGCCTCGTACCCGTGAGGTCTTTAGAGTGAGGCGCTTGGCCAGCCACAGGCCAATCTGAAAAGATGCTCTCACTACCCTACAACTCGTACCGCGTCCCCACGCTGTTCTGGATGAAGGCCTCGGGCAGGGCGGCGCTGAGCGCGTGCATGGCGCGCCAGCCCGTGCAGTGCCCTGGCACAATAGCCGCGCAGGCCCTCTGTTTCAACTCCTCGCGGGTAGCCCTCGCGACCATGGCGGCTCTCCTGTGTCAGGTGACCAACGCTATACTAGCAGAGCAGGGCGAGGGTGTCATGGGCGAATCCATGGACGCCCGCAACCCGTAGGGCCAGACCAGCGTGTCTGCCCAATTCTGTAGCAGGGCGCAGCATGCTGCGCCCTGCACCATCACAACCACCATCTCCCCCCCTCCCCCTTTAGGAAGGGGGCAGGGGGTTAGGTCTGCCATCCACCCCTTCCCCATACCCCCCCTCGCCGCGTATCCTGGCAATGCTATGACCACCAACGGACCGCTCCATCTCGTCCCATTGCCTTCCACCGCCGCTGCGCCGGAAACCCCGCACCGCGGGCCGGGCGCGCCCATCGGCAACCAGAACGCCCGCAAGCACGGCTACTACGCCAAAGCCCTTCTGCCGGAGGAGGAAGCACTCCTCCACGAAGCTATTGAGCTGAGGGACCTCAGGCCGGAGATCGCCTTCATGCGCGTCAAGCTTCTATCCCTCATCTCCAATCCCACCACGCCCGACGAGCTTCTCATCAAAGCCGTCGGCACCCTCACCCGCCTGATGGCCGTCCAGGACAGACTCACCCGCTGACCTCCAGGCCAGAGAAAGGAATTGTTCCTCCCAAAGTGAAAACAATTCTCAGATAGCGGACCAATCTGACCAGGCCGCCCAAAACAATTCCCCGCCCCTCTGCCCTATGCTCAATGTCCGTCTGGCCCACATTCCCCCTTCCCTCATAGAGCCTGCCCTGAGCGAAGCGAATGGGGAAGGGGCCAGGGGTTAGGTTCTCTGCTACAATCCCCCCATGTACCTCTCCCGCCTGGCCCTGGCCAACTTTCGCAGCTTCGCCGGCCTGAAGCTTGACCTTCCGCCCGGCCTCATCGTCCTGCATGGCGGCAACGGACAGGGCAAGTCCAACCTGCTGGAGGCGGCGTACCTCCTGTCCATCGCCAAGTCCTACCGCACCAACGTGGAGCGAGAGATGATAAGCTGGGGGGCTCAGAAGGCCGCCGAGGCCAGTGGCCCCGCCGCAGCCCTGGCCGACCAGACCATCGTCAGCGGAGAGGTGGAGCAGACCGCCGGACGCCTGCGCATCGTCGTGGGCCTGCGCCTGGCCCCCGGGGAGGGGGATGGCGCCCTTGGGGTGCAAAAGGCGATCCGGGTCAACGGCGCGCCCACCTCGGCCTCGGGACTGGTGGGCCAGATGAACGCCGTGCTGTTCACCGCCGGCGACGTGGACCTGGTGCTGGGGCCGCCCGTGGGCCGCCGCCGCTTCCTGGATATCCTGATCTCTCAGGCGGACCGCCCCTATCTCCGCGCCCTCCAGCGCTACCAGCGCGTCCTGGCCCAGCGCAACTCCCTCCTGCGCCAGGTGCGGGAGGGACGCGCCGCAGCCGGGGAGCTGGACTTCTGGGATGGGGAGCTGGTGAAGGAGGGCAGCGCCATCAGCCATCGGCGTGAAGAGGTGGTGCGAGGACTCTCGCCCCTGGCGGCGGCATCCTACCAGGGGCTGGCCGGAGGCGAGACCATGGCTGTAGCCTACGCCCCATCGGTGGCGGCGGAGGCGATGGCCGGGGCGGTGGCCCAGCAGCGAGCGGCGGAGATACGCAGCGGCCTCACCTCCCTGGGCCCCCACCGGGACGACCTTACCCTCACCATAGACGGCATGCTGGCCGCCACCTACGCCTCCCGGGGGCAGGCGCGTACCCTTGGCCTGGCGCTGCGGCTGGCCGAGGCGTCCTTTCTGCGGGAGACGCGCCACCAGGAGCCGGTGCTGCTTCTGGATGACGTGCTCTCCGAACTGGACGCCGGCCGGCGGTGCCAGGTGCTCGCCGAAGCCGCCGCCTACCAGCAGGCGCTCATCACCACGGCGGAGCCTGCGCTGGTAGCCGACGCACCGGTGAAGCTGGCAGCCATGCTCAAGGTAGCAGGCGGGAAGGTCACCTAACGCTTCCTAGCAGGCTGCGGAAGAAAGGGGAGTCTAGAGGGGCGAAGCCTCGGAGCCTGCCCTTGAGTGAACCGAAGCCTTGGTGAGCCAAAGCCCTGAACCCAGTGAAGGGGCAGCGAATGGGGAAGTGAAGGGGCGGGGGCCTGGGGGTGTTCCCCAGAACTAATCTTCCCCCTCTCCCTTTAGGAGCTTTGCACCAAAAGTCAGGAAGGTGCAGGAAACCTGGGTTTCCTGCTGGGGTCTGGGGTGTCCCCAGATTCAGATTCCCCCTCTCCTGCAGGGGAGGGGGACACAGGGGGTGAGGTCAAAGGAGTTTTGGAACAAGGCCCCCTTTAGGAGAGGGGGAACACAAGGGGGTGAGGTCAGCAGCCTGCTAAGACTCCTCTTCCATCTCTGGCGGCCGCCAGCCTCCAGCAGCCTTGCTGGCCCGCGTGACTGCCCCAACCACGGCGTCCACGTATAGCATATCCCGGGAGCTCAGCACCTCCATCTCTTCCCCTCGGACGGTGAGCCGCACCACGTACCGCGCTCGGGAGAGCAGCCGCAGGAGTATCCCCGCGCCGATGAGGATAAACCCCAAGCCAGCCAACTGGGTGACCGATGCGCCGAGGAACATCAAGAGCACGCCGGTACCTATCAAAGCTAGCACCCACCCCTGGTTGGGCCGTGCGTGATGGGAGATCGCGGCGGAGATATCGCGGGGAAGATGAGTGACGCCCCACAAGACGACACGCTGGTCGGTGATCAGCACCCCCGCTTTGTCGTCGCTGAAAAAGGTGGTCTCCTGGTTCATACCGTCTCGCTCAGCTCCAGCGTTATGCCGTCGGGGTCCAGGAAGTAGGCGACGCGGGGGCGGCCGGGCGCGCCTGCCACGGGGGTGCTCCTGAACCGCACCCCCTTCGCCCGCATCTGGTGGTACGTCGCCTCCACGTCGTCGGCGTAGAAGGCGATGTGGGCAGAGCCCACGTTGTTGGTGGCCAGGTCCGCGGCCACCCCTTTGGGGGCCAGATACTGCACCAGCTCCAGGCGGAAGTCACCCAGCAGCAGGTGCGCCACCTTCAGGTGGGCGTCCTGGAAGCCGGTAATCTGCCGGATGCCTTCGCCCCGAGCCTCAAAGAGGCTCTCCACCTGGAAGCCGATGATGGCTTGGTAGAAGGCTACGGACCGCTCCAGGTTGCTGACGGTGAAGGAGGAGTGGTTGTGGGAGGTAATCATGGCTTGTTGCTCCCCTTCAGTTTAGCACGGTAGCAGCACCCCCAAGCTCGCTTGCCTGGGGGTGCTGGTCTGAGGAGCATCGCCTCTAGCAAGGTGCTGAAAAATGGAAGTCCAGAGGGGCGTAGCCCCGGAGCCTGCCCTGAGTCCGCCTGCGGCGGATGGGGGTGTCCCCCAGAACTAATCTTCCCCCTCTCCCTTTAGGAGAGGGGGAACACAAGGGGGTGAGGTCAGCACCCTGCTAGGCGGGACGGCCTAGCACATCGTTGATGGACACCTTCCGACGCTGCTGGCGGGGCCGCATCTGCTCAAGCATGTCCAGTTGTGTCTCCTGGATCTCCACGGACCGCTGCCACTGCTGTGCCACAAGATGGTCTATCTTCTCCGTCAGCAGGCGAATCTCCAGCTCCGCCTTCAGGCTCACCCGGTACTCGCTCTCTGCTCGGAGGCGGTCTCGGGCCACCAGGCGGTTCTGGCTCATCATGATGACGGGGGCCTGAACGGCGGCGAGGGTGGAGAGGACAAGGTTCAGCAGGATGAAGGGATAGGGGTCAAAGGGTTTGCCGAGGAAGGCGACAGCGTTGATGACGACCCAGAATGCGACGACGACGGCGAAGATGCCCAAGAACCTCCAGCTTCCACCGAAGACGGCGATGCGGTCCGCCACGCGCCCCCCCAGGGTGCGCCGTCTGTCGTATTCGGCATTCAGGTCTCCGGCCAGGACCTCATGCTCGCGCATCCCTTCCAGGACGTTCTGCTCCAGGGTGGACAGGTCACCCTGCTCCTTCTGCAGGATCTCGCTCACGTGCTGGCGTTGAAAGGCCTGCATATCAGGGATGCAAATGTAGCCATCCCCGTTCCAGGTTGGGAGCCGGCTCTTGATGCTCTCCACCACCGTGGGGCGCACCAGGCTGGCAGGGAGGATGCTGGCCAGGGGTTGGCGCTGGCCGCACACCTGGCACTGCCTGGACCGGATGGTGTATCGCTGAGTTGCCATGAGTGTTCAGTAAATTATCTGCTCAGTGAGGGTGTTAGAAGCCACCTGCCTGCCACATCTTCCCCACAAGAAGATAAAATACTACACTTTTAGCAAAATATCTAGCGGGGGTGGCGCACTTCTTCTCTCCCTCCTTGCCCCACCCAGGAACCCATGCCCACCCGGGCGGCCCAAAGCGGGAGGATAGGGCTACACCCTCATGACCACCTTGATGACGTTGTCTAGCTTGCGGCTGTAGGTATCGTAGGCCTGCTGCACGTCGCCAAAGGCCGTGCGATGGGTGACCAGGTGGGACAGGTCCAGCCGGCCCTGGTCCACCAGCTCAACGCACTGTTTGATGGCCCCCGTGGGATTGTCGCTGCGGGCGCTGGAGACGTTCAGCACCGTAATCTGCTGGTCAAACATCCTGGCGAAGTCCAGGGTCAGCTTCTCTTCCCACTGGATGCCAAAGAGGGTGACGTGGCCGTACCGCTTCACCACGTAAAATGACTGGTTGAGGGTAGTCTCCTCTCCCGCCGCCTCAATGACAATGTCCGCCATGGCGCCTCCCGTCACCTCCGCCACCGCCTTGGGCACATCCTCGCGCCGGGCGTTGATGGAGTGCGTGGCGCCCAGGGTTTTGGCCAGCGCCAGCCGGTAGTCCAGCAGGTCCGTGACGATGACCTGGGATGCTCCCTGCATGGCCATGAGGGTGGTGAAGTTGAGGCCAATGGCCCCCTGCCCCAGAATGGCCACTCGCTTGCCCAGGACGCTGCCCGTTCGCTGGCAGGCGTGGAGCACCGTGCCCATGGGCTGGCACATGAGCCAGACCGCCGGGTCGCCGCCCTCCGGCACGGGGATGATACGGGACGGCTTCTCCACCAGGTACTCCATGAGCCCGCCCCGGGTCGTAGGCAGGACGATCACCCGCTGGCCATCCTTGAGCTCTCTGGTGCGGCTCTCTTCTATGACGCCGATACATTCGTGGCAAGGGCGGCCCAGCTCCCACGGGTACTCCTCCTCCGGCAGCACCCTATCGTAGTGGCGCAGGTCGCTGCCACAGATGGAGAGGCGCTCCATCCGGATGAGCACCTCTCCCGTCGAGGGCTTCGGCGTCTCCACCTCTACGAATTCAAATCGCCTGGGGCTGGTCAATCGTGCGGCCTTCATGCTCTTCGCTCCTTCTGTTCTACACCATCACGAAGGTAGATCCCGCCTCCGTCTTCTGCACCTCTATGCGCACCGGGAAGGCGTCCTTCACCTCGTCCATGTGGGTGATGACCAGGATGCATTCAAAGTCATCGGCGATGGACTGGATAACGTCCAGGATGCGCTCCCGGCCTGCGGCGTCCTGGGTGCCGAACCCTTCGTCAATGAACAGCGTGGGCAGGGGCGCGCCTGCACGGTACGCCAGCAGCCTGGACAGGCCGATGCGCAGGGCCAGGTTGATGCGGAAGGCCTCGCCGCCGCTGAAGGTGTCGTAGCTGCGAGTGCCCAGGGGGTCCGCCACCCGGACCTCCAGCGTCTCCACGGCGGCGCCGCGCTGCGTCTCCCGCTGGGTGTCCAGCCGCAGGTGCATGGTGTTATCGGTCATGCGGCCCAGAAGCTCGTTGGCGTAGGCCTCTAGCTGTGGTATGGCCGCCTCTATGATGAGCGCCTGCACCCCTGTGCGCCCAAAGGCGGCGGAGAGGTCATCATACATCTGGCGCTCCTGGCCCAGGGTTGCAAGCTGGGCCTCAGCTTGGGCATTCCGCCGTTCCAACTCTCCATACTCCCGGAGCCGCTCCTCCAGGAATCCTTTGCGTTCCAGGAGCTGGCGATGCCCGGCCTGGGCCCCTGCGTGCCGGCCCTCCGCCTCCCTCACGCGGCCCTCCACGGAAGGAAGGGACGCCGCCTCTTGCCGCAGGAGGGTCCTTCGCTCCTCTCCCTGGGCCAGCGCCTGCTGCCGCCGGGCCATCATGCCTGCTACCCGCGCCAAGGCCTCCCGCTCCTCCGGCAGGCCGGCCTTTGCCTCCGTGAGCAGGCGGTGCTCCTCCTCCACCTTGGCCAGGCCCAACATGGCTTCTCGCACCTGCTGGTGGGCTGCTGGCTCGTACCCCAGGGATACCAGTTCACTTTCCACCTGCGCCAGTTCCGGCGGCGCCTTGCGCGCGTCCTCCACCTGCTGCGATAAGGACCCCGCCCGGGCCAGTACGACACGCCGGCGGTCCGCCACCTCCCGCTCCTCCCCCGCCAGCCACGTCGAAATCTCACGTTGACGTGGCTCCACCAGCCGCAGACGCGCCTGGTTCTCCCTGTGCTCCATGGCCATGGCCCTGCCTTGCGCCTCGTACTCCTGTTCAATGTGGCGTCGGCCATCCACCCCAAGCTCCGTGCCGCACAGAGGGCACCGGGCGTCCCCCTGGGCGAGCATGTCCACCTTCTTACGAAGCTCCTGCATCTCCCGCAGCAGCCGCTCGTTGGAAGTGTGAAGCGTCTGGCTTTCCAGGTCCAGTGTCTGAAGCTCAGTACGCCGGGCCGCCAGCGCAGCCTCCCGCTCCGCCAGCGTCGCCAGCTCCCGCTGGGCCGCCGCCAGGTCCGACTCCAGCCTGGGGAGGGCCTGGACTCGTTGCTGAACGGTGCGGCGACGCTCCGCCATCCGCCCGTACGGTTCCACGAGGCGGTTCAACCCTTCATCCCTCTGCCGCAGCTCGGCGAGGCGAGCGTGCTCGGAAGTAATTTGCGCCTCCCTTGCCGCCAGAGCCTCCCATGCCTGGATGCGCCGCTCGTGCTGGGCCTGCTGCTGCTGAACCTGGCGAAGCTCCTCCTGGGCCGACTGCTGCCCTCGCTCCAGCTCTTCCAACTCCCGGCGCCGCTCCCGGAGGGCCGTCGCCCGCTCCCGGAGGGCCGCGACCTCCTGCTCCACCCTTACCAGCGCAACGTCTGCCTCCCCCAACGCCGCCTCCACCATGGGAAGCTCCGCCGCGTGCTGGGGACGCTGGGCCAGTTGCCCCGCCCATGCCTGCGCCTGCCCTTGCACCGAACCCATCCGCAGCGCCCGTTCCCGCGCCTTTTCTTTCGCGCGCTCCTGAAGGCGGTCGTACCGCTCCAGGTCCAGCACCTTTGACAGCACTCGCTGGCGCTCCGCGGGCGTCCGGGTGGTGAAGGCGTCCGCCCGTCCCTGCAACAGGAAGGCGCTGTTCACAAAGGTGGCGTAGTCCATGCCAACCAGCTTGGTGATGGCCGCCTGGGTCTCCCTTATGGAGCTCCCGCTGAGGCTCCGCCATCCCTCGCTAACCTCTTGCCCTCCCTTGTCTTTCAAGGAGGCCCCAGAGGGGCCTCCCTCTCCGCCCGCCTGCCTGCCTGCCCGTATGCCTGTATGCCCGTTCCTGTCCGTTTGCCCGTCCATCGCCACGTGCAGTTGCAGGTCTGTCTGGCCCGTCCTGCCCAGCCGACCCCTGCTGAAGCGGCGTAGCACCCGGTATCGCTGGCCGGCTGCTGCCCCTCCAGACTTTTCGCCCGCGATGAACTCCAACTCAACCCGCATCTCCTGCTGGCCGATGTGCACCAGCTCCTCCTGAGGCCGGTGCACATCGTCGCCCCAGAGGGCCCAGGTCATGGCGTCCAGCAGGGACGACTTTCCGTGGCCGTTGGCCCCGCACAGGCATGCGATGCGCACCCCTTCCAGGTGCAGGGCCGGCACGTCCGTCCGGTAGCATTTGAAGTTTTCCAGGGTCAGCTTCAGTGGAATCATGGTGACATTTTACTTTCAAGGAGGCCCCGGAGGGGCCTCCCTCTCTATTCTACCAGGGTCGGTCCTGCAAACGGGACTCCCGTCGTGCCCAGACCGTGAGGTCCTGATTGAGGTAGGGGCGCAAGGTCTTGCGCCCTCACTTCCTGTCCTGCATAAGAGGGGGATAAGTGTTGGGAGTCACCCCCAAACCCCGTCAGGGGCTTCGCCCCTGCATCCCACGCTAGAAGGCGGGGGGCCTGCTATTCTTCTCCTCGCGGTATTCCTGTTATACTAGAGCCTCCCTAGCAGGCTGCGGAAAAAGGGGAGTGCAGAGGGGCGAAGCCCTTCAGCTGAAGGGCGAAGCCCCGGAGCCTACCCTTGAATGAGCCGAAGCCCTGAGCGAAGCAAACCGGGGAGCGAAGGGGCGGTCCGCCTGCGGCGGATGGGGGTGTCCCCAAGAACTACTCTCCCCCCTCTCCCTTTAGGAGAGGGGGAACACAGGGGGGTGAGGTCAGCACCCTGCTAGGGGGTTGGCCTGTTGCGCCCCTTTGAGCGTGGTGAAGAGTGAACCAAGCGAGGGAAGAAAATGCGTATTGCACGGCAGACTATTGTCCACCCTACGGCGGGCATGACCCAGCGCGTGGAGGCGGTGCTGGATGAGTTGGAGTCAACCTATTCCACGTTCCCGGGGTACATCCTGGGTTTCCGGTACAAGTCGCATACCATGGTCGGCCCGGTGGGGCGCCTCGCCATTTGGCGCAGCCTCGACGATGCCAACCACGCCTCGGGGAACACCCACGTCCAGGCTCTCCGATCGCAGCTCAACAACCTCATTCAGGGGGAGCATGTGGAGCACGTCTTAGAGGTAGAGGGCGCTCCTCAGAACCTGCCGGAGTAGGTGTCCTGCACACGGTTCCCCACACTACCTCCCCTTGCCGCCGCTCCAGCCGCACGGGCGTCACCTGGTTATGCAGGGGCGCGCCGGAGCGGGTGAACACGCGCAGGTAGTTATCGGTGAGGCCAGACCACACCTGGGCGTCTCCCAGGGAGTGGCTGGCCTCCCACAACACTGGCCGCACCGAACCCACCATCCCTTCCTGAAAGCGTGCGGCCTGGGACTTGGCCAGCGCCAATAGACGCGCCATCCGCTCCCGTTTCGCCTTCTCTTCCACCTGGCCCGCAAAGTGGGCTGCGCTGGTCCCCGGCCGTACCGAGTAGGGAAAGAGGTGCAGCGCCGCAAAACCCACCCGCTGGCAAAGCTGGTAAGTCTCTTCAAACAGCTCCTCCGTCTCCCCTGGGAAGCCCACAATGACGTCCGCCGTCACTGCTGCGGCCGGCGCCGCGGCTCGCACCATGTCCACCGCGTGCTCGTACTGCTCTGGGGAGTACCTCCTGCGCATGAGGACCAACATCTGGGCTGAGCCGCTCTGCAACGGGAGGTGAAGGTGGGGGCAGAGCCGGGGGTCGCTCCAAAGTTCCAACAGTTCCCGCGTGATCTCATGGGCCTGTAATGAGGAGACCCGCAGGCGCGGGATGGAGGTCTCCGCCAGAATGCGGGCGATGAGCCGGCAGAGGGAGGCCCCTGGGATGTCAAAGCCGTAGGTTCCAAGCTGGGTGCCGGTGAGCACGACCTCCCGGTAGCCCTCTGCGGTGAGGCGCTGCACCTGGTTCACCAGAGCATCCGGGTGGACGCTGTGCTCCCGTCCCCTTACCCTGGGCACGATGCAATAGGCGCACACCTGATTGCACCCTTCCTGTATCTTCACCATCGCCCGGGTGGGCAGGGCCGCCTTCTCTACAGCGGCCGCTGGCTCTCCCCCAGAGCAGGGGGACGCCCCAAGGCCCAGAGCCTGGCTGACCTGGGCCACCAGCTCCGCCTTCTGGGTGTTGGCCAGTACCAGGTCCACCCCCTCAAGCTGGGCAAGCTGGCCCGGCGCGCGCTGGGCGTAGCAACCCGTTGCCACCAGCAGGGCGCTGAGGTTCATGCGGCGGGCGCTACGGACTGCGTGCCGGGCCTTGGCGTCCGCCACGTGGGTAACGGTGCAGGTGTTGACCACGCACACGTCTGCCTCTTCCGGCCCGGCGGCCAGGGTGTAGCCCTCCGCGAGAAACCGGGCGGCCATGGCCTGGGTGTCAGCCTGGTTCAGCTTGCACCCGTGGGTCTCCAGGTAAACGGCGGGGTGGCGGGGTGTGGAGGTCATGTCAGCTAAGATGTTCCGGTTGGGGAATGGGTCCAGTCAGACCATGCGAATGGTGGGCTGGCGCTATGGGCAAGGTTACGACCTTGGCGCCGGTGTAGCTCTCATGTTGGGGGGGAGTGTTCACCAGGACGGCCACGGCTTAAGCGGCCTTGCTGCAAGGGAGGGGCGCTGTTGTTGAGAAAGGCAGGGGCGGTCATTTGACCGCCCCTTTTGGTGGAACTATTGGAGGGGCGTCGGAGCAACCCGAAGGCTCACCCATTGCATCGTCCGTGTCCAGAGGCTTCTGCCGCTCGTCTCTAGTGTCCTGTAACTGAAAAACGTTTACGAATTGTCATTGCGAGGAGGCGGCAGCCGACGAAGCAATCTGGAGGAGAGGCGACCCCGCCGCCAGATTGCCACGGCCGTCCTTCGTCGGGCCTCGCAATGACATTATCGATGAACTTCAGGGACGGGACTTTAGTCCTTCGCTGGCGCCGGTTCGGGCGATACCGCCTCTATGGGCGGCGCCTCCGAGGCAAAGAGCCTATTCAAAGCTTCGCCCTCCACCGTTTCGTGGGTAATGAGGTGGCGGGCTATTTGCACCAGCTTGGCCCTGTGGGCGCTCAGCACCTCCTGGGCGCGGCCATACGCGTCCTGGATGATGAGGTGCACCTCCTGGTCTATCTCCTCCGCCACCTTGTCACTGTAGTCCCGTTGCTCACTAATCTGACGGCCCAGAAAGATCAGCTCCTCCCGCTTGCCAAAGGTGCGGGGGCCAAGCTTATAGCTCATGCCGTAGCGGGTCACCATGTCTCGCGCTAACTGGGTGGCGTGCTCCAAGTCGTTGCTGGCCCCCGTGGTGACCTCGCTAAAGATAAGCTCCTCGGCCACGCGGCCACCCATGGCCATGGCCAGCATGTCCCGGAACTGCTCCTTGGTGAGCATGTGCCGGTCTTCCGGCGGGATGGAGCGGGTAAAGCCCCCGGCCATGCCGCGGGCGACGATGGACACCTTCTGCACCGGGTCGGCGTTGGCAAGAAGGTTGCCCAACAGGGCGTGCCCCGCTTCGTGGTAGGCGGTAATCTCCTTCTCCCGGTGGCTGATGATGCGGCTCCTACGCTCCGGTCCCAGGAGGACGCGGTCTATGGACTCGCCGAACTCCTTCATGGAGATGGTCTTCTTCAGGGCGCGAGCCGCCAGGATGGCCGCTTCGTTCACAAGGTTGGCTAGGTCTGCTCCCGTAAAACCAGAGGTCTCCTTGGCGATGACCTCCAGGTTCACGTCCTCGTCAAGAGGCTTGCCCTTGGTGTGCACCTTCATGATGCCGACGCGGCCCGCCACGTCGGGCGCGTCCAGCACCACGCGACGGTCAAAGCGGCCTGGTCGCAGCAGGGCTGGGTCAAGGATGTCCGGACGGTTGGTGGCCGCCATGACAATGACATTGGTGGTGGTGTCAAACCCGTCCATCTCCACCAGGATCTGGTTCAGGGTCTGCTCCCGCTCGTCGTGGCCGCCGCCCAGGCCAGCGCCGCGGTGCCGGCCTACGGCGTCAATCTCGTCCACGAAGATGATGCACGGGGCGTTGCGCTTTGCCTGGTCAAACAGGTCGCGGACGCGGGCAGCGCCCACGCCAACGAACATCTCCACGAACTCGCTGCCGCTGATGGAGAAGAAGGGGACGCCCGCCTCGCCCGCCACGGCCTTGGACAGCAGCGTCTTACCCGTGCCAGGGGGTCCAACCAGGAGAACCCCCCGTGGGATGCGCGCGCCGAGCGCCAGGAACCGCTCCGGGTAGCGAAGGAACTCCACCACCTCCTGAAGCTCTACCTTGGCTTCATCCACGCCCGCCACGTCGGCGAAGGTGACGCTGGGTTTGTTGCCCACGAACATGCGGGCGCGGCTGCGGCCAAAGCTAAGGGTCTGGTTGTTGCTGCCCTGGGCCTGCCGCATCATAAACAGCAGTATCGCCCCAAAGAAGATCAGGGGCAGGAAGTTGATGAGGATCCCGAAGATGTTGGAGAAGCCGCTAGAGCCTCTCACCGTGACCTTCACATCCGCGGCTTTGCCGCCCGCGTCCTTCAGGAGCTCCACCACGCTGGTGCCAGGCTCCTTGCGCGCGGTGAACCGCTGTGGTGGGGTGTCCCGCGAGGTCACGGAAAGGGTATCGCCGTCCACGACGATGGTGCTTACCCGGCCATCCTGCGCCATGCGGACGACGTTGGTGATGTCGGTCTCGGTGCCGCGAGGCCCGTTGGCGAAGGTCATGAATATCAGGATGATGGCGACGGCCACAATGAGGTAGATGATCGTGTTGCGCATCCAACGAGTCTGCATGAAAACCTCCCGTATCACCCTTGCGGCGGCCTGGCCAAGGGCTTGCAAACTTCATTGTAACGTACTGACGCCCCAGAAAGAAGGGGTAGGATGTGGCCACCCCTGGCCTCAGCTTGGCGCCCCGTCTCTGGTCGCAAGGCATAGCAATGGCAAAGGGTGGCATTTGACAGCCCTTAGGGGAGACACCTAAAATCTGAGGGTTAGAGTCAGGAGGAGGTGTTCTTGAGTTCTCTTACGCAGAAACCCTTGTCCGAGGCGTGCGCTAACTTTCTTCAAGCCCATGTTGATAAAGCCCCCTCCTTTGCCCAGCAAGAGCTCCTGCGCTTTGCTCGCTGGTGCGGTAGGGATCGCCCCGTGGACTCCCTTACCCCTCTCATGGTGCAGGAGTATTGCTCCACGCTTGATGGTATGGGAGGGGAAAAGGACGAACGGCTCAAAACCACCAAAAAGTTTCTGGCCTATCTGCACCAAGAGGGTTTCACCAGCGTCAACTTGGCCTCTCACGCCAAGCTGCGCCGGCCGGGACGGCGAGGCGCAGCGTCCCATGTGAGGCAGCAGCGGGCGGGGAACCAGCTCACGCCGGAGGGCTACCAGCGCCTCCAGGAGGAGCTGGTAGCCCTGAAAGCCCAGCGCCCCTACCTGGCCGAAGAGATCCGCAAGGCCGCCGCTACCAAGGATGTGTCAGAAAACGCCCCTCTTGACGCTGCCAAGGAGATCCAGGGCCAGACCGAGGCCCGCGTCCGCGAGCTGGAGGCGTTGGTGAAGACCGCCACCATTCTGGACAGCGCCTCCATGGTACACAGCGGCCTCCAACGGGTAGGCGTTGGCTCCCAGGTGGTGCTCAAGCACGCCCTCACCGGGCGGGAGTTCACCTATATTTTGGTGGACTCCGTGGAGACAGACCCTGCGTCAGGCAAGATCTCCGACGCCTCTCCCTTAGGCCGGGCGCTCTTGGACAGGATGGTGGGTGACAAGGTAGAGGTGTCGACGCCCCGCGGCACGGTACCCTACGTGGTATCCAGGATCGGGCGATAAAGGCTCCATGTGCTTTCCGTTGACGCATCGCTGCCTGAAGGTTATTGACTACATACTTTTCCAGGAGGGTTCGGACCTCTCCTCCTGTGGTTCCCCTCTCCCAAAGGGAGAGGAGGATGATAGGTACTAAGGAATCAGTGTGATGCGGCAAAGCCGCATCACACTGATTCAAGTGTGTCTTCTCCCTCTTTCCCAGGGGGGAAGAGGGAGCTTGCAGACTGGGGAAAAAGGGGAGTGCAGAGGGGCGAAGCCCCGCAGCCTGCCCTTGGGTGAACCGAAGCCCTGAGCGCAGCGAATGGGGAAGTGAAGGGCCAGGAGTCTGAGAGCCTGTCCTTGAGCAAAGCGAAGGAGTGTCCCCCAGATACAAATTCCCCTCTCCAGCAGGAGAGGGGCCAGGGGTGAGGTATCTGTCTAGCAAGACTATTTCTCCAAGCAAGCACGCTCTGACTTATTCCGAGAACGTATGACTCACCACACTAGGAGGGGTAGGTTATCTAGGGAACCTCTGAAGAAGTCCCCAATAGTGGGATAATAGGGGCAGGAGAAATTGAAGGAGGCCTGCTGATGGTGCTTTGCCCCACGTTTGCGAGTCTG
>JACPCL010000003.1 GCA_016179765.1 Chloroflexota bacterium | reverse complement strand
TTCTGGTAGAATCTCTCCCAGGCCGTCCCTCATGGGCGGCAGGGGGATTACGCTACTCATCAGTACACCCAACCACCGACGCCTGTAAACATACAAGGGATAAAGGGGGGGAGGTACAGTTAGGTACGGAACTCCAGTTTGTGGAAGGCCTCGGCGTACTGGAGGCCGGCGCGTTCACCCTGGCGTCTGGCGCCTTCGCGCATGAAGTCGCCGGGCTGGCGGTTGGGGTCGCGGTTGGGGCGCGCGAACTGGCTGCGATGGCACATCATGGCCTGGACCTTCTGGTCCATGGTTTCGGTGATGTCGGAGAATACGTCTGGGTTGTCGCTGCCCCAGAGGAGGACGGTGCCGACCTTGTGGGGTTGAAGGCCTGCCTTGGTGAGCTCGGCGTAGTGCCACGGGTCGCGGGCGTAGGGGAAGACGGCGTCCAGGGCGACGGCGCCGGTGGTGCGGTGGTCCCGATGGCTGTGGCGCAGGGTGGTCATGGGGGCGTGGGTGAGCACGACCTGGGGACGGAAGCGGCGTATCTCTTGGACCAGCTTGCCGCGGAACTCGGGCGTGTCTTCCAGCCCGCCATCGGGGTAGCCCAGCATCACCAGGTCCTTCACCCCCAGGGTGGCGGCGGCATCCTGCTGCTCCCGGGCGCGCACCTGAGCCAACTGGTCTGGAGGCATGTCTAGGTCTTCGGTGCCTTTGTTGCCGTTGGTGCACAGGACAAGGCATACCTCGGTGCCCTGCTTTACCCACGCCGCGATCGTCCCTGCACAGCCGATTTCGTCGTCCGGGTGGGCAAACACCACCATGGCCCGCTGTGGCCGTTCAATTATTTCCACGTAGCCTCCCAAAGAGGGGGAAGGTGATAGGAGGAAAGGGTATCACGAAAACGGAGGGAGTCAAGGAAGGGGTAGGAATCAGGAACCAACGGGGTCAAAGCTCGTTCCATTCGTCAGGAGAAACTTCTATCTCTTTCAAAATAGTGCGAATGAGTCCGATGCCAACGTCCTTGCCCCTATGTGCCGGCAAAGGGACCACCTTCCGTTTTTGAGGATGCACCATCCGGATATGTCTGCCCCCGCCAACAGGCCCGTCGTATCCCAACAACCGCAGTCTTTGACGACCTCCTCCAGCTTAAGGGGTGTCAGCCGAGACATCGCGCTCCTTAACGGTAACGCCAGGGGTGATGGGAATATCCCAGCCTAGCTGAAGGGAAAGCAATACGTTCCCTTCAATGACGTCCTCCAAATTGGCCCTGGCCTCCTCGTGTGTGTCCCCCTGGGCAAAGAATCCAGCGGCCTCGGGAACAATTGCTACGATCACCCCGTTCTCGTCCCTCTCGTACACCGCCCTTACCAGCGCGGCCTTCACGTATCGGGACAGAGAGAAAACCTTGACTTTGCTTTTTGCTGAAGCCATGGGAGCCTCCTCTTATTCCTGTGCCTCTACCCCCATCTCAGCGTATACCTGCGCCACGCCCTGTGCGGTGATGTCCCAGCCCATGGCCTCGGCCATTTTTCGGGCCTGCTGGCCCATGCTGTGGCGCAGGGCGTCGTTAGACAGAAGCACCTCCAGGCGGTCGGCAAAGGCGTCGGGACAGTGCCAGGGCACCAGGTAGCCGGAGCGGTTGTCCCGCATGATGGTCTGTAAACCTGGCACGCGAGAGGCCACAACGGGCGTGCCGCAGGCCATGGCCTCCAGGGCCACTAGGCCGAAGCTTTCGTAGTAGGAGGGGACGACGCACACGTCGGCGGCCTGGTAGTAGGAGGGGAGGGACTCGTGCTGCTGGCTGCCCAGGAACTCTATGCGCTCCGCCAGGCCAAGCTGGCTGGACAGTTGTTTCAGGCGCTGGTACTCGGCATCCTCCTGGCTCCCTCCGACGACGAGGAGCTGCACGTCTTTGCACGTCTCAAGCTGGGGGAGGGTGTGCATCAGGACCTCAAGGCCTTTGATGGGGTCCAAGCGGCCCACGTACAGGATGGTGTGATGGCGATTCAGCCCGAGCTGGTCGCGAGCAGCCCGCTGGCTGCCAGGGTGGAACAGGTCCAGGTCTACGCCTCCGGGCACGACGCGCATCTTGCCTGCCGGTGCGCCATAAAGCTGCTGGAGGGCGACGCCCTCGTGGGCCGTTGAAACGATGACCCGGTCCGATGTGGCGATGACCTGGCGCTCCGTGGCGCTGCGAGGAGTCGCTTCCGCCTCGCCCACTCTGGCGCGGGTCTTGATCTCCGCCAGGGTGTGGAAGGTGGTGACGTGAGGCGCGCGCCACTCCTGGGCCAGAGTCTGGCCCACCCACCCAGAGAGCCAGTAGTGGCTGTGCAGGAGGTCATAGCGGAGGCCGCTTCCCTGGACAAAGGCTTGTACCCCGTGGAGGAAGGCAGGAATATAGCCGAAGAGGTCCTCTTTGGGGGCATCTTGCGGGCCAGCCTCTATGTGGATTACGCGGGTGTGCTCGTCCAGCGGGTTGATGAGCGGCTCACCGGAGCCGTGGCAGCGGGTGAAGATGTCCATGGCAAAGCCCATGCGCCCTAGGGCCTGGGCCAGGGCGCGGACGTACACGTTCATGCCGCCGGCGCTCCTGGCACCCAGGAGGGCCATGGGACAGCCGTGGACGCTGATGAAGGCGATGCGTTTCAAGGGTGTGCCCTTGCTCCTGCTTGGTGGGAAGTGGTTGTGCTCATATTCGGCTGCCTGTTGGATGTGGGGAAAGTGGGTAGGGTTCAGCGACGGATGACCAGCCGGTAGAGGTTTACATCCTTGGCGCCCAGGTCGTACTTGTATGGCTCGTCGCCGCGGAGGAAGTCAAAGTAGCTCTTGCCCTCCTCTATGGCCTGGCGCAGGCACATGGCGTTGAGCAGCAGTCCTACGCTCAGGTGATAGTAGTCTGGATTGAGCCCGCTGTTGTACAGGAAGCGCGAGTTGCCATAGTCAAAGCACAGGGCGCTGGCCACCCGCTTGCCTTCCACTTCCATGAAGAAGAGGCGCAGGAAGCCCGCGTCCGCGAGTCTGGCTGCCATACGGCGGAAGAAGGCCTCCCGGTCTGGCGTCAGGAAATCCGCCTTCTCCTTCCGGCCCTGGCCCATGAGTGCGAAGAAGTCTGAGAGGTCTCTGTTCAGGGTCTGGGGGTCATGGTCTTTCAAGGAGGCCCCAGAGGGGCCTCCCTCTCCGGGTGCGCTGGGGACGGCGTACCACTTGAAGTTGGCCTGGCTCTCCAGGCGGCGGAGCTTGCGGCGGAGTTCGTGCCGGTCCTTCTTGCTCAGGCGGGCCAGGTATTCGTCCCAGGTGGCGGGCAGGGCCACGCCTGGTGAGACGTCTTCTGTGGATTGCTCAAGGGTGTAGCCATGGGCGGCACACAGGTCGGGCAGGTAAGCCAGGCAAAGGGAGGTCTCGGGAAGGGAGGTGAGGGTGAACGCCTTCCAGGGCTGGGGGTCAATGACGTTCAGGAGGGTGGGGAAGAAGTCTTTGTCCTTGCCAGGGGCAACCAGGAAGTCGTGATAGTCCCACAGGTCGGTGTCACCCAGGAAGGAGAGGTCGCCGTTCTTGGCCATCAGCGGGGCCAGACCCACCAGCCTACCCTCTTCGCGGAAGGTGGTAAGGCGAAGCTCTGCGTCGCCGCCCATCTCTTTCCACCAGAGATGGTGCCAGGTGGGGGTCTGGAACACTGGCTGGCCTGGACAGTGGGACAAGAGGACCTCCCAGTCGGTCCAAATCTCCTTAAAGCTCTCCCGCGCGACAACCAGGGCCATTATGCGATGCCTCCCAACTGGGTCAGAATCTCTTGTTGGATGCTGGGTTCCTGGGAAAAGGTTCCACGGAAGGCGGAGGTGGCTACTTTGATGCCGGGCTTGCGGACGCCCCGCATGCTCAGGCACAGGTGCTCCGCCTTGACCACCACCGCCACGCCGGAGGCGAGGAGGGAGGTGTAGAGGGCGTCGGCGAGCTGAGCGGTCAGGCGCTCCTGAAGCTGGGGCCGACGGGCCAGCACCTCCAGGGCGCGCACAATTTTGCTGATGCCTACGACGCGCCCGTTGGGGAGGTAGGCCACGTGGGCGGCGCCGAAGAAGGGGACCAGGTGATGCTCGCAGATGGAGTACGGCGAGGGGTATCCCGAAGGCCGGGGCGCTCCATGTCCTCGCCAATGGCGGCCAGGATGTGCGCCACGGCGTCCTCTATGGTGCGGTTGGAAAGGATATTGTCCAAGGGCTACCCCACCGCCACCAGGTCCAGAGCATTTTCTACCGCTCCCAGGGTGGCGTCTATCTCCACGGGGGGGGCACTGGCGTGCTGGGAGGCCAGTTCCGGCTCCTTAAGGCCAGTCCCGGTGATGACGCACACGACTCGCTTGCCCCGCAAATCCAGGCCGTCCTTGACGCTCTTGATGAGGCCGGCCACGGAGGCCGCCGAGGCTGGCTCGCAGAAGACTCCTTCCTTTCTGGCCATGAGCTTATAGGCGGCCAGGATGGCGTCGTCGCTGACGGCGTCAATGCAGCCGCCGGACTGGTCGCGGGCGGCCAGCGCCAGCTTCCAGCTTGCCGGGTTGCCGATGCGTATGGCGGAGGCGATGGTGTTGGGGTGCTCAATAGGATGCCCTAAGACAATGGGTGCCGCACCCTCCGCCTGGAAGCCCATCATCTTGGGCCGCCTGGCTGTCTTCTTCATCTCGTAGTACTGGCTGAAGCCCATCCAGTAGGCGCTGATGTTGCCGGCGTTCCCGACGGGGATGAAGAGGTAGTCCGGGGCCTCTCCCAGGGCGTCCACTACCTCAAAGGCGGCGGTCTTTTGCCCCTGGAGCCGGTGGGGGTTTACGGAGTTGACCAGGGTGATGGGGTGGGAGTTAGAAAGCTGGCGGACCAGCTCCAGGGCACGGTCAAAATTGCCGTTAACCACCAGGATCTGGGCCC
Source organism: Chloroflexota bacterium (assembly GCA_016179765.1). Taxonomy (GTDB): domain Bacteria; phylum Chloroflexota; class Dehalococcoidia; order Lucifugimonadales; family JACPCL1; genus JACPCL1. Next base: position 9,250 of record JACPCL010000003.1, on the reverse strand, counting down.
CGTAGGCGATGGCCTGGGCCAGCTTGCCCGAGGCCACGTTGCCCTTGGGCACCAGCACCACCGTCTTGAGGCCGCAGTAGGCTCCGTAGGCTGCGGCGGAGGCGCTGGTGTTGCCGGTGGAGGCGCAGATGATGGTGCTGCTCTTGGACTCCAGGGCCTTGGCCACCGCTACGACCATACCCCTGTCTTTGAAGGAGCCGGTGGGGTTGCATCCCTCCAGCTTGAAGTACAACTCCTCGCATCCAAGGGAGTTGCCGACGTGCCGGGAGCGCACCAGGGGAGTGCTGCCCTCCCCCAGGCTGATCATCGGCGTGGCGTCGGTGATGGGGAGGAGGCGGCGGTAGCGGAGCAGCACCCCTTGGTTGCCTCGCATGTCATCTTCTGCGTTATCCACAGGCGGCGCGTTCCTAAAGGGGCTTCGCCCCTCTGGACTCCCTTTTTTCCGCAGCCTGCTAGAGTAACCCCTTGCACTGTACATCGGCAGCCGCCTGCGGGCAAGGGGGAGGGGAGGTGGCTAACCCCCCTTCGGTTGCCCCATTCGTCCCGACACCTCCATATAGGCCGATGTCGTGACGCTGGGGTGAGCCACGGCCAGGGTCCTAAGGTGTCTATTTGGCCCAAATAGCTACTCTAACACGGGCAGTTCCGTTACTATTCTCACCGTATCCAAGCTGACCGTGGTCACCTTGCCGATGAGTCGCACGATATACTCTGGATCGTCTGTGCGATTGGGGTCGTTGACCATGCCGCTGCGCTTGTCAGTGCTGACCTGGTACTGGTCAATGATCCATTCAAGCGCTGAGCGGTTGCCCAAGCGATATTCAAAAACTTCCGGTGGAATGCCGCCGAGGGTCAGGAAATCGTTATAGGCTAGCTGCCTCTTATCTTTGGCCAGCCTCATCCTCTCCACACGCCAGTTCAGCCGTACGTCTTTGTTTTCCAGCCTCTGAAGCGGGTATTCAGGATGCTTCTCGTAGTTGAGGTGCAGGTCTGCCAGTTTGGCTCCAGCTTCGGCGAACCTCCAAAAATCCGGGGCATAAGGGATGCGCGGCAGCTCTCGCCTCAGATTGGCGGCATATCTCTCGCGGTACTGTGGGTGATGCAAAACGGCATATATGTAGTGGAAGATGTCCCATTTGGAGATGCGGTCATCGTGGTAATGCGTGCGGAACTGCTCCAGAGCCCAGTCGGTGATGTTTTCCCGCCTGTTGCTGCCGTCTTCACCGTAAACGTAGAAGGGGAAGCACTGGTTGGCATCTACGGAAGTCAGCGTCAAGTTAGGTATAAGTCCTACGCATAGACACCAGAACGGTGTGCGCCCTCCTACGCTTGGCATGCAAACAACTTGATTTTCGGCCTCAGTTGGTTGCGTTGGAAAGATAACGGATTGCCGATATCTTCTCTGATTCAATAAAGGGTCAAAGTAGAGGGCTTGCCTAGTAAATGGCCGATACATGGAGTATCGCACCTTCTCTGCATCGTGAGTAAGGTTCTGATGGTGTCGCAGAGCCTCTTTTAGGCGATCCGTCCACTTGATGTAATTTGGGTCATTGTTAACAAACTGGTCAATATCCTCGCCTGTGCCTTCTTCCGAGAATCTGGCAACTTCGAGGTTGTAATTGTGAATGAGCCTCGTTACCTTGTTGTCCAAGGAGCTTCTTTGAAAGTCATAGACCCATTCATCCCGATTTGTACCTACACCAAGGCTGAATAACTTGAAAATAGCTTCTGCATTGATGCCTTTTGATCCTTTGGTTTCCTTAGTCCCGAGCGATAAGAATGACTCAAATGCGGTGCTCATTCCCTCGGTCAGCCAGTTGTGACTGGCGTCGGGCTTCTTCTCTTCCCAAACCACGTTGCCGATGTGCTGCTTCTCGTCGAGAAAATCGTATTTCTCCTCTTTCCGCCAGAACTCATCTAGGCGGGCATAGTGTATTCTGGCTTGTCTGGGTAGCGCAGTCTTTCTCTTGACCAAGAGGTTGATGCTTACCCCCAACTGAATCCCGAACACGTTGTGCGTGGTACCTGACAGCTTTTGGTTCTTCCGCACATTCCCGCCCAAGTCCAGAACATAAATGGCATCGAAGTCGCTCTCCAGACAGCTCCTCATGCCGTCGAAGGTTAGCTCAGTAACAATGCTACTATTCGTGACAAAGGCAACAATCCCTTCATCACCAATCCTATCTGACGCCCAGCGAATCGCTTTCACATAGGGATCGCTGAGCTTCCGTAGGAGAGTGGCTTGGGATGCTTTCCCGTAGGTTCGTGAAACGCGGCCATCAATCGCGGGATACTTGCGGTTCTTGTTGTTGTCGTTCTCGTTTACCTGCCCGGCGTTGTAGGGCGGATTGCCAATGACGACGAATATGGGCATTTCTTGCTGACGCTTCACCCGCGCGGTGTTCTCCTCTGTCATAAGCGGAAGTTGCTTTCCCTCGGCTAGCTCAAACGTATCCACCAGACAGACGCCTTGAAACGGCTGATACATGCCGGTAAGCTCATAGTATTCGTGCTCAATATTCATGGAGGCGATGTAGTACGGCAGCAGGATGACCTCGTTGCAGTGAAGCTCATTGGCGTACTTGTAAGGCAGCCTGGACTTCTGCATCTCCCGCATGACGCGCACGATGAAGCTGCCTGTCCCCACAAACGGATCTATAATGTGTACGCCTGGGTCGGAAAGGGAGCGGCCAAACTCCTTGCGGAGAATTTCCTGCACGGATTTGACCATGAACTGCACAATGGGCTGCGGGGTGTAAACGATGCCGCGGGTATCCGCTACCTTGACTGAGAACCCCTGGAAGAACTTCTCATAGACGGTGTTCAAGAAGCCCTGCTTCTGAGAGAAGTCTTCAATGGTGGCAGCGGTAGTCTCAATAGCACCATAGAAGCGGTCCAGCGACTGCTGGAATTCATGCTTGCTGAAGGACTGTGATGTCAGGGCTACGATCACCTTCTCAATCTCGCGGGCGATGACGTTTCGCTCCACAAAGTCAGGATTGTTAAAGACGCTGCGGAAGATGCGCTCCGTAAGCAGATGCTGGATGAGCATTTCCTCTACCGCCTGAGTGGAGATATTTGGGTTGATGGTCTGGCGGCAGAGCGTGGAGAAACCCTCGAACGCCTGAATGAAGCGCTGGTTGCTGGCGCGTTCCTTCTCAATGAGCTGAAGCAGTGCAGAAGCCAGTTCGGGTACTTTGAGTTTGAATTCCTCAACAGCCTGCTCAAACTGCTCATAAGCCGGGGGCTGGTAGGCAAAGAAGGTTCTCAGAGCTTCTATGAGACGTTCCGGCTGGGTGATATCTTCATCCAAGACCTGTCTGGCGTCCTGCCAGATGATGACTCGGTGGGGAGCCTGGAAGAGGATGTTGTCCTTGGGATATCCCACGGCAAACTTCTTTTTGATCTCCTTGTCCAGATCATCGTGGCTGTCTTTGGCTTCCCAATAGCCATGGACCAGTTTGAAGGCGTCCGCCAGTGCGCCGTCAACGATTATAGTATGGCCGTTACGTTTGACGGAGTGTTTCTCAATCAGCGTCCAATCGTACTGGTGGGCGCAGTGGCGCAGCAAGGCGGCAAAGGACGGGGAAACCGCACCCTCATGAGAGGTTCCAAGCGCGGTCAGTGCATTGAGTGCGTCGTAGTAGTCTTTGACTGCCTTGTGGTTTGGTTTGAGATTGAGAGTGGTCAATGAATGTCCTCTTACGATTCGGTCTAGCCTGGCGCTATCTGGGAGGAGAAAGGATGTCGCTTACCGTCTTCGCCAGTTATCAGCCGTCGGCCGGACGGTTCGCCGTGCGGCCTCGTTATTGCGTAGTGGTAACGTAAACGTCTCATTCTTCTGCTTTCCTGTCTCTCGCCACTTTTCGGGCAAAGCCTCCTTTGGGGAGGGAGGAAAAAGGGGGAAATGTCAACCTTACGCCCGCTGTTCCACGCGCAGCACGTTGCTGACCTCCCGCACCACGTCCAGCCGCGCCATGCGGCGGACGGCCTCCTGAACGTGGGCCTCTTTGGCGAGGTGGGTCATGATGACCAGCTCCGCCGTCTGGCTGGCGGCGTCGGAGGCTTTCTGGATGACGGAGGCGATGCTGATGTTCAGGTCGCCGAGGACGGTGGTGATTTTGGCCAGGACGCCGGCGCGGTCGGTGACGGTGACGCGGAGGTAGTACTGGGTGACCAGCTCTTCAATGGGCAGGATGCGCAGGCCGTTATGGAGGTTGCCGCCCCTGGGTGGCTTGCGCCCGGCGGCGATGCCCCGCGCCGCCTCCAGGATGTCCCCCAGGACGGCGCTGGCGGTGGGTTTGGGCCCGGCGCCCTGGCCGTGGAACACGACCTTGCCTACCAGGTCGCCCTCTACCTCTATGGCATTGAAGACGCCGTCTACCTTGGCCAGGAGATGGTCCTCTGGCACCAGGCAGGGGTGTACGCGCAGGGAGAGGGCGCTATCCTCCCGGCGGGCGATGGCCAGGAGCTTGATGGCGTAGCCCAGCTCATGTGCGTAACGGAAGTCCAGGGCGGTGAGTTTGGCGATGCCCTCCCGGTATACGTCAACGCCGGTGACCTGGGAGTGGAAGGCCAGGGAGGAGAGGATGGCTAGCTTGTAGGCGGCGTCGGTGCCGTCCACGTCGTTGGCGGGGTTGGCCTCGGCGTAGCCCAGCTCCTGGGCCTGGCGCAGGGTCGCCTCAAAGCTAGCGCCTTCGTGGGACATGCGGGTGAGGATGTAGTTGGTGGTGCCGTTGATGATGGCGTGGATGGAGGAGACCTGGTTGGCCAGGAGGTCTTTGCGCAACGGGCCGATGATGGGGATGCCGCCGCCGACGCTCGCTTCGTAGAGCAGGTTGACCTCTCGGTCCTCCGCCAGCCGGACCAGCTCCGGGCCGTGGTTGGCCATGACCTCTTTGTTGGCGGTGACGACGTGCTTGCCCTGGGAGAGGGCTGAGCGGATGGCCTCGTAGGCTGGGCGAAGGCCGCCCATGACCTCTACTACCACCTGTATACCGGGGTTGCCCAACACGTCTTGGAGGCTGGTGGTCATGAGGCTGGGAGGGATGGCGGGGTCTCTGGGCCGGGCTACCTCCCGCACCAGGACGGATATGAGGGCAAGGGGCCGGCCCACCTGCTGCTCCAAGCGGTCCGCCTGTTGCAGGAGGCTGCGGGCCACCTCTGAGCCGACGACGCCCATGCCGAGGAGACCGATGCCGATGGAGGGGGTGTTCATAGGAGCCGCCTCTAGCCGCCCGTCTGGGCGCTAGCAGGGATAAGCTCCCGTACCTTGTTGACCACCCACTGGTAGTCGTCGGAGGTAAAGTTCACCTGGACATTGTTGGTGCTACGCTGCTGGTTTAGCCACTCCTGCAGGACGCGGGTCTTCATGACCTCCCGCATGGGGTTGCTGATCTCGCGGGTCTCTGGGCCGGCGGTGGCCTTCAGGAAGTAGGTGCCGTCGCCGGCGATGATAGGATCGCTGATCTTGTTCAACTCCACCGACTTGCCTTCACTGGGGAAGAGGTAGCCATCCAGGCTGGGGAAGGCGCCCTTGGGCATCCAGCCCACCTCCCCGTTAGCGTCCGCGATGGCGTCGCCGCGCATGTAAATGCGGGCCAGGCTGTCAAAGGCGTCGCCCTTTGCCAGGCGCTCCTGGATTTCCGTGACGACGTTCTGGTCAAAGACCTTGATCCAGTGGACGTACACCTGCTCTGCAACGGAGGGTACCTGTTCGCTCAGGCGCTCGCGGATGCGTTGGCTGAGGAGGGAGGCGCGGATGATGTTGCGGTACTCCGTCTCTGAGAACTGGGTGAGGTTCAGGTACTGCCGCAGGCTTTCCTTGTACTCCTTTTCCAGGGAGGCCTGGTCCACCTGCTGGCCTGTGGGTGGGGTAGGATAGTGGACCCGCCTGATCTCGGCGTCCACATCCTCCTGTGTCACGACTACACCAGCGATTGAGGCGTTCTGGCGTAGGAGCTCCTCATCCACCAGGATGTTGAGGATTTCAAAGGGCAGGGTGGCAAGCTGAGGCTGGCTCCCGGCCTGCAACTCCACGCTGGTGGAGGCGCGGGTGCGCTTGACCATGTCGCCCAGGGTGTGCTTGGCGTCGTTCACCTGGACGACGGTGCGTCGGGGAGGGAGCACGTAGGTGGTGAAATAGCCGAAGGCTGGGATGGCGGTCACCATGGCCAGGACTGCGGCGAACAGCACAATGACCCACCGCTGGGTACGGCGTTGGCGCTGGCGAAGGGCAGAGCGCCGGCCATGGGAGGGCGTGGTGGCTGGTCTGGGGCGATATCTTGAAGCCATGAAGGTCCCTGAGCTGGGTAAAGTCCCAAGTCAAGCTAGAGGGCGCTGTTGACCGGTACGCTAGCAGGCTGCTGAAAAACACCCCTAAACCCCTTCGTGGGGGTTCAAGGTATCCCCTTCTCTTTCAAGAAGGCTCCAAAGGAGCCTTCCTCTCGGGGATTGATTTGTATCTGTCCCGATGTATCGGGACAGACCCCCGGCAGAGGAGCAAAGCCCCTCTGCACTCCCCCTTTTCCGCAGCCTGCTAGCGGGTGGCCAGGCCCATGGAGAGGACATGGTCGGCGGTGAAGGGGAGGAGGGCCAGATGCCGCGCCCGCTTGATGGCAAGGGCGAGCATCCTCTGGTGCCGGTTGCACGTGCCGGACCGCCTGCGTGGCATGATGCGCGCTCGCTCGGACAGGAACCGTTGAAGGCGGTTGAAGTCTTTGTAGTCGATGTCCTTGATTTTGTCCACGCAGAAGGTGCAGACTCTGCGACGGTTGTAAAACCTGCGACCTCCCCCGCCCCCCCCTGGGCCGTCGCGGTGGGGCCTGAATCCGGGCCTTCCTGCGGGGCCTCTGGGGGCAAAGCTCCCTCTTCCGGGCGCTGATGTGGTCATGGGTATGGCTCCTGTTGCTTTAGTTCTGGTGCGTTTGGCCTTAGGGGACGGCTAGAAGGGCAGGTCCTCGGCGTCAACGTTGCCGGACTGGGGCTGGTCCCCTCCGCTGTTGGCTTCACCCTCGCCGGACTGGTAGCCAGGGCCGCGGTCCAGGAACAGGACTCGGTTAGCGGTAATCTCATTGCGGAAGCGCGTCTTGCCGTCCTGGCCTTCCCAGCTCGTGCTGTGCAGGCGGCCCTCCACGAAGGCGCGCCGGCCTTTTGCAAGGTACTGGTTGCACTGCTCCGCCAACTGGTTCCAGGCCACCACCGTAAACCACTCCGTCTCCTGGTGGCGTTCGCCATCGGCGGTGGTGTACGCCCTGCTGGTGGCAATGCGGAAAGAGGTCACTGGGCTGCCGCTGGGCGTGTACCGCATCTCTGGGTCTGTGCCAACGTTGCCAATGATCAGGATCTTGTTAAACCCCACCATAGCCGCGCTCCCTCTGGCTGCTCTTGGGCTTCTGACAGCCCCTAGCCCCTGAGTACCAGTAGATGTCGTATCACCGCAGGAGCAACCCGCAGGCTAGACTCCAATTCCAGGGTGTGCTTGGGGTCAAGGGAGAACTGGGCAAGGATGTAGTTGCCCTCCCTGTATTTCTGTATGGGATAGGCTAGCCGGCGCAACCCCCAGTTGTCCTGCTTGACCAGGGCGCCGCCACGGTCGGTGATGAGCTGGGTAACCTTGCTCACCACGCCGCTGGCGGTCTCTTCATCCATGTCTGGGCTGAGCACCATGACCAGTTCGTAGTCCTGCACGCCGTTCGTCCATTCTTTTGTGTAATAGCTATACTTGCCTACCAAAAGACACTGTGTGGGATTATATCACGAAGCCAGGCAAGGGGTATACGGCAAGGTATCCCCTTCTCTTTCAAGAAGGCTCCAAAGGAGCCTTCCTCTCGGTGATTGATTTGTATCTGTCCCGATGGAATCGGGACAGACTCCCTGCAGAGAGGCTTCGCCTCTCTGCACTCCCCTTTTTCAGCGTCCTGTTAGCTTTTCCGCGTTACGCATCTGTTCCCGCAGGGGGCGCCGGGCTCTCATCGCTCCTCGGTCTCTCGGATCTGCGTCTCTAGGGTGGTGGCTCCGCTGAAGTTCCCCTCGGCCAGCTTGTAGCAGCGCTCCAGGCAGAGCTGGGCTAGGCGGGCGCCCTGGGGTCCTGGCCGCTTGCCGGCCACAAGCAGCTTGTGCGCCTGGTAGCTCTCTGGCAGGTGGCGGATGATGGCCTGCATCTCCGCTTCGGCCTCGGCCATCAGGGGTCGGTCGTTGCCCTCTACCGCAAAGCGTAGCTTGCCAACAAGCTTGGCCAGCTCCTGGAGGCGCTCTTTTTCGCTCATAAGGGAGACCATGACCTCGCTCACGCTGAGGTCTGAGGCGCTCTCTGCGGGCGCATCAGCCGTTGAAGGGGGAGCGATCTGCGCACGGCGCTGGTAGAGGGTGGCGTACTCCTGCACGTCGTCGTTGACCCGCTGGGCGGACTCCAGGAAGTCGTTCTCTGGCACATTGCCGCCGAAGACCAGGTCGTCGTCCCGGCGGTGGGCCAGGTCTTCCAGGGCGACGTAGCCGTCTACCGCCTCGGGCACGGGAGGCATGGCGAAGGCGGAGAACTGCTCCAGGCTGGTCATGCGAATCTGGCTTGCCAGCACCGGCGGCACGTACTTGGCGAAGTCCACCATAAAGGGCAGCACCACCAGATAGGTGGCGGCCAGGCTCCCACCGGAGCGATAGTAGAGGAGGGCGTGGCCCTTGGGCTGGTCGGCGCTCCCTAGGTCAAAGGTTAGGGACATGGATGGCGTCTCCTGGGAGGCGGATGTGCTGCTCGTGTCACTTCTACTATGCTATCAGATGGGGGAGGGTTTTCCCACTGGGGGAAGGGGGCCTGCGGCGCCCACGCTGAGCGGGGCCTCTTTTCCTCTTTCTTTCAAGAAGGCCCCAGAGGGGCCTTCCTCTCCAAGCTCTCCCTTAGGGGCATGATGCTCAAAGATTGGGCCATCGTCCCTTCGTTGCCAAGGGTGTTGACCTCTCCCCTGTAGTCTCCCTCTCCGAAGTGGAGCCTTGCCCTAAAAGTCCTTTTGACCTAACCCCCTAGCCCTCCTTCGGCAAGCTCAGGACAGGCTCTTCCCTGAAGAGAAGGGGGAAGAATTGTATCTGGGGGACACCCCCAGACCCCCAGCGGGAACTGATGTTTCCTGCACCTCCTGACTTTTGAGGCAACGCCCCATTTGGGAGAGATCCTATGGTTGAGTGTCAAGAGGGGTAAGAGTTTGACTTTGGGTATGGACGCGACTAGGAACATAGGCAGTCCCATGACGGAGCAAGG
>JACPCL010000002.1 GCA_016179765.1 Chloroflexota bacterium | reverse complement strand
TACTGCTCCCCTGCCCGCTCCTCAAAGACCCGGATCAGCGCCATCTGCCGGTAGTACCCCTGAAGGGTCTGCTTGTCCAAATGCTCAACAATTTTGTAGCTGGTCATCATGTTCCTTATCCTCTTGCGGCTGCCCTTCCGGGCTGCTCTTTTTGGGGAGGCCAGGCCTTCCCCTGGGTGTTTCACCCTCACCCTGACCCTCTCCCATCAAGGAAGAGAGATTTTAGAATAGCTTCTTGGAAGCTATCCACACTTCCCGCATCCTCGTGTGGATGCCCGCTGCCCTATGGCTTGCTCAGGGCAGCGCCTGGGGGAGGAGAGGGAACCAGGGTGCTCAAATATGAATTGCCTGGCTATCGGCGGCCAGGGCCGCCTCTTTTAGCGCTTCGGAGAGGGTTGGGTGGGCGTGCACCAGCCAGCCCACCTCGTGGGTGGTGCCTTCCAGGAGTCGCCCCAGGGACAGCTCCCCCAAGAGCTCCGTCACCTCTGGGCCAATCAGGTGCGCCCCCAGGATTTCGCCGTACTGCTTGCCGGCGACGATCTTCACCATGCCCTCGGTATCGCCCATGGCCTGAGCCTTGCCCAGGGCGGTCAAGGGGAACTTGCCCACTTTGACCGCGTACCCCTTTTCAAGGGCCTGCTTCTCTGTCAGACCAAAGCTGGCCACCTGAGGATGGCAGTAGGTGGCCCTGGGCATGAAATCGTAACTGAGGTCGGGAGTCTCCTTGCCGGCGATGCGCTCCACGCACAGGACGCCCTGGGCGGAGGCGACGTGGGCCAGGAGGAGAATGCCAGTGACGTCCCCGATGGCGTAGACGCCCGGCGCGCTGGTCTTCATGGAGGCGTCTACCTTCACGTAGCCCCGCTCCAGCTTCACGCCAATGGCGTCCAGGCCCAGGTCATGGGTGTTGGCCTGGACGCCGACAGCTACCAGGACCACATCCGCCTCCAGCGTCTTGGCCTCGCCCCCCTGCTCCACCGTCAGCTTCACACCTTCTGCCTGCTTCTTCACCTCCTGGACTTTGGCGCCGGTCAGGAACTTGATGCCCTGGCGGGTAAAGGCGCGCTCCAGGAGACGGCTTATTTCTTCGTCTTCGGTGGGCAGCAGGTGGGGGAGCATCTCCACGATGGCCACCTGGCTGCCATAGGCGTTCAGCAGATAGGCGAACTCCGCGCCCGTGGCGCCGCCGCCAATGATGGCGGTGCGAGGCGGCACATCTCGCATTGCGAGGGCCTCCCGGCTGGTGATAATCCGCTGGCCATCCGGCTCCAGGCCGGGGATAGCCCGTGGGCGCGCGCCGGTGGCAATGATGACGTTATTGGCGGTGATGGTGCGGTCTTCTGGGGCGCCTTCCGAGACAATAGCCAGGGTGTGGGCATCCACAAAGCGGGCCTGGCCCTTGATGTGCTCCACCTTGTGCTTGCGCAGCAGGGCAGCGATGCCCCTGCCCAGCGTACCCACCACCTTGCGGCTACGGTCCACCGCCTTGCTGTAGTCGGCGTGCAGGTTGTCGTAGGTGACGCCAAACTCTTCCGCCTTGCGGAAGAGGCTTACCACCTGGGCGTTGCGCAGCAGGGCCTTGCTGGGGATGCAGCCCCAGTTGAGGCAGATGCCGCCCAAATCGTCCCGCTCTATAACGGCGGTTTTCAGCCCAAGCTGTCCGGCGCGGATGGCGGCGACGTATCCGCCCGGCCCCGCGCCGATAATGGCTACATCATAATCAGGCACTCAGGACAACTCCAACGCTTTTTGTGGCCTATCTTTCAAGTATAGCACCCATATCTGGGCAAAATGCCATTAATAAGGCCTGAACAGGGCGTGATATAGAAAAGACCTATGGGAGTTAGAGAAGATATGAATAGCTCACAGGGATTGCAGGCGGTGTTGGGGGGAAGCTACATATCGCATCGTAGGGGCACGGCATGCCGTGCCCCTACGATGGCTTACTCGAGAAGCACATGGAACCCTCTTGAGCAACGGAGGAACAGAGGGCGCTATCTTCCTGTCGGCAGCTCTCTATCCGCTGGGCCGTCGTAGAACTCTGGGAGCTGGAGCCGCAGGTCCAGGGGCTGCATGATGTCCGCGCCGCTGGAGGCGCGCCATGCCCCTTCCCGGTGCATCTCCTCCCAGCAGTGGGCGATGAGGCCCACGGCGCGGGAGAGGATAGAGACCCCCTTTGCCTGGTCGGGGTCCATGCCCATGTCCAGGCAAATAGCGGCGATGATGCCCGGGTCGTTGATGTAGAGGCGGCGGCCCCAGTACTTCTCCGTTGCCGCTTCAACGGCCTGGGCAAGCTTCAGGTATTCTCCCGCCACGCCATACTGGTGGGCCAGCTCAATAAGGCGCTCCACGCGGGGGTCCTTAATGTGCTGGGGGTGGTGGAACCCCACGAGGGTCAGGCGGTTCTCCCGGTGGTAGCGGCACACCTCGTCGGCGGCCTGCTCAAGGGAGCCGCCGGGGGCTTTGGCCTTCTGCATCGCCTCCAGGAAGGTGTGGGCGGGGACGTCGGCGACGCCGTGGCGGTTGCCCATGGTCAGGATACCCGCCGCCAGGCCGGCGTGGATGGGGTTGCCGCCGGAGATGGCGAAGCGGGAGGAGACGGTGGAGGGGGAGAAGGCGTGCTCGTGCATGGATACCAGCACCGCCTCCAACATCTTCATCTTGTTGGGCGGTGGCAGCTCCCCCATCCAGGTCAGCCAGATGGCCTCCACAAAGGAGACGTTGCCGGCAAGCTGGTTGATGTCGTACCCGCGGACGACGATGCGTTCCTGGGTCTTGTAGGAGATGGCGCTGCGCCAGTGGAAGGGCTCTTGCTCACGGTGTGGTTGGGTCATGGTTGCTCCTTATTGCTGTTCTATCGGTACTACTCGGATAGAGTCTAGCGAGTGGAGATGTACGTGGCTGATGTTGCCAAGCTGAAGCTGTCGCCGCTCAGTATACCCATACCCCAGAGCAATGTCATGACAGCATAACGACATAGCGACATATATATGCTAATATGCTAGTCGCTTAGGGAAGGTGGGGCAATGGCAACAACACTGAAACGCACGACCATTCTCTTGACTGAGGAGCAGCATGAGCGGCTTCGCCGCCTCGCCTTTGAGCAGCGGACCTCCATGGCCAAGCTTCTCCGGGATGCCGCCGTGGAGATGCTGGAGGATGAGGAAGATACCCGGGAAGGGCTGAGCGCCTTGGAGGACGAGAGCGGTACTCTTGAATGGGACACCTTCAAGAGAGAACATCTTGGCTTATAGGGTTGAGATCCGTAGGGCTGCCCAAAGGCAGATGCTTGCGCTCCCCAAAGAAGCACAGGTGCAAATCGCCCTGTCTATTGATGGCCTGGGGGAGACCCCAAGACCACCGAGAGTGAAGAAGCTGGCTGAAAGCGGCCTGTGGCGTATTCGGGTGGGGCAGTTTAGGATTATCTATGCCGTAGACGACGAAGCGCAGTTGGTGAGCATAGCAAGGGTAGCCAGGCGGAGGGAGGACACTTACCAGGGGCTGTAATAAATGCGCCCATGCTGACGGTGGTGGGTCATGGTATAGCTCCACCTCAATAGGATGCGACAATACTAGCCCCTATTAGCAGCTGACGACTCGCCCCCCCTAATCTTCGCCGGAAGAGGGCATACGTCATTTGCTGTTCGTTCATTCCAGGAGGGGTGTTAACGAGCAATAGATGATACAAAAGCGCGTCTATGGTAAAAGCCTGATAGTCCTCTATAACACCTTTGTAGGCAAACACCGCATCACACCCACTTGTGAGCCTTAGAGCCCTGAGTACCGGCCCACGCCACCCTACGTTGCAGCAGGACAACAGAATCCAATCAACAGGCAGCGACTTGAAAACTTCAAGTCCTGCTCTATCCTCAAGGCTGAGAGCCTCCTTGCCCAATAGCAAGTAGGTTCCTTCTTCGCCCAAACCAGCGTGACCTACAAAATGTATTCCTGCCGCAGTATTAGGCTTATGACCCCTAATTTCAGCTAACACTCGTTCAAGTGCACTCCTAGAGCGGACGTGCCGCAGTATGGGCCTGATTTCCCACTGCTTCTTGGGATACGCACTGACAAGTGCAGACAGTAACTTGCTCTCCTGCCGTGCTGCCGTCTTGTCATCCACAGAAGTGCCGTCAAGGATCCAGATGTTGTAGCTCTTCATTCCTCTACTCTCCTCCGGCCCTAGAATACAGCTGCTTGGGGTCTACCGCCTCGCGCAGGATGTGGGCGTATTCCTCGGGAGGCGACCTATGTGCCGCTAACGTGGGACTTTACACCTTATTCCTTCGCTTCCCCGTTCGCTTCGCGCAGGGCTTCGGCTCACTCAAGGACAGGCTCTAGCCTTCCCCCACAAGGGGGGAAGGAACTCTTGGTTCTCCCCTACTCTCCTCCGCCCCTGAAGTACACGCGTTTGGGGTCTACCTCCTCCCGCAGGATGCGGATGACCTCCTCTGAGGGCGGCTCCACCGGTGCCAGGTGCTCGGCCACCAGCGGCCTGAAGATGGTGCTCGCCAGCACCTGCTCCAGCGTGACGCCTGGCATCAGGGCCGTCACCTTGAGCCGCCCTACCCACTTGTCTATCTCCATGACGCACAGGTCGGTGACAATCGTGATGTCCTGCTGGGGCGTGGGCAGGCCGGCCTTGCGCCGTCCATCAGGCCCGTCAATGTAGCCGGGGCTGGTGATGTAGTCCACGCGCTCAGGGAATCGGCGTTTCTCGTGCTTGGTGATAATCAGCAGCCGCTTGGAGTGGGAGGCCACGTCATTGGCGCCGCCGCTGCCGGGGAAGCGCACCTGGGGTTTGGCGTAGTCGCCGATGACGGTGGAGTTGACGTTGGCGAACTGGTCAATCTGCGCGCCGCCGATCATGCCGATGTCTATCATGCCCCGCTGCAGCACGCAGGCCAGGGCGTCCCGCAGGCTGCCCAGCTTGACGGCGCGGTACTGGATGCGCGGGTCCGAGACGGAGATGGGCGAGGGCAGCAGCTCCGGGTCAATGATGCCCGTCTCCACCACGGCGCACAGATTGGGGGCGTGGCTCTTCTTGGCCAGAGTGATGGCGATGAGGGGCATACCCGTGCCTGCCAGCACCATGTCCCCGTCATTGATGTGGCGGCTGGCCTCCACCACCATCAGCTCGTCGGCGGTGTAGTTTGTGGAAGGAGAAGAAGCGGTGGACATAGAAAGCTCCGTATGTTATTCAAAGGAGAGTCCCAGCGAGTTTAACTTTGTTCCCTACGAACATCTGATACGGTCTTTGGGTCGTGATTCACCTTGCACATCCTCCTTCGCATCGTTCGAATAGGGCCAACTAGCCTAAACTCAATCTCCAGTGTCATTCGTTTGGGCAGTCTTCCAATTGGGTGACTAATAGGTCCCTCCGCCCGCAAATTCACTATCAGGGGTTTGGACATTGGCGCAAGTTCAATATTGAGACGTGGGTCATTTCTGGGGCCGCTATTGTCATGGATTGCGAAGTCTGTTTGGGACAAGGTTTTTGACCAGAGAAGTAACCGTTTGCGTTTCAAATGGAGGGAGGCGGACAATATAAGTTCCTTTCTATCTGTTCTGTGATTTATGAATTCACAATCTAGCCAGGCCAGAATGTAGGGTTTCGATTGGTTAACCATTACTACTATCAGAGGTTCGTCTTTTACCCCACGAAATCTCAAAGATGTTCCACTAGGAGGCAGATGGTAGGTTGGCTCATGGAACCTCACTTCTAACCCACGCTCCAACAGGCGTCGCCAAATGAATCTAATGACTGGCACGCCATCCAAGAAACTGGGGTACATTGACTGCGGTAACATGCGCCTCTACTACTTTATTGCAACGCTCGAATGAGTTTCTCAGCAGGAGAGATTCTTCGCTGCGTTCGCCTTTGGCTCACTTGCTCAGAATGACAAAAGTGGCGGGCCGTGTGTCAAGCGTTACATCGCCTAACCTTATGCCTGGGCCATCGCTTGTTGTGTTGTCCTACAGGGCAAAAAAGGCAGGTGTTGAAAACGGCCCGCCGGCGCTTTGGCCCTCTGCTTTTAGGTAGGTCTCCAGCTTCCTGGTGGACTCTGGCACCCAGCGGGATGCCCACTGCTGGTTTCTCCAGTTCTGGGACTCAAGTACATATTTCATGTTGATGAGCTCGCGGAACACGAGGAACGTGGGGAAGAGCGTAGCCGCGCCTTTGGGCAAAGCGGCCACGCGGGTATAGCCTTCCAGGTAGGCACTGCCTAGCGTTTCAGCACGGCTTGACATGCGATACCGCAGGACCTCCAGCATGATGGCCAGGTCATAGAGGTAGAAGCCACGGCCACAATCGCCGAAGTCTATGAGGGCCAGCCGACCCTGGCTGAGCACAAGGTTCCCAACGTGCAGGTCGGCGTGAATGACGCCGAAACTGTCCGGCCCCATGTCCAGCTCCAGAAGGGCGTCCTCAGCCACGTGGGCAGCTACGCATATCGTAGCTTTGGATTGCTCATTCAGGCCCGCAGTCCAACGCTCCGGCTCGCCGATGGCCGTAACGTCCCAGCGCGGAAGGCTGCCTTCCCCGTAAAACGTTGACCTGCGTGAATGCTCATGGAGCCGAGCGGCCAGAGTCCCCGCTTGCTTCATGACTTGAATCCCCGCGCCGTCCCCTATCCGCCGGCCAGATGCCCAACGCATAAGAGCGCAGAGGGCATCGCCAGACTCATCCAGCTTCATACTGGCTACCAGCCTCCCGTCAAGCGTCCGCACAGGCTCAGGCACAGGTAGCTGGTCCTCCCAAAGGGCTTCCTGCCAGGCGATTTGCGCCTGAAACTCATTGGGGCTGTCCCGATCGCCCACGGCTATGCGCAGGAGGAGATGTTCTCCCTGTGAAGTGACGAGCCTGTAGATGGCATGATGCTGGTACCGAATGAGCATCAACGAGACGTCCGTGAGGCCGTACTCCTTCAGCATTGCTGCTGCGAGGGAGCGGAGATAGCGTAGCTGCTGCCGGTACGACAGTTCACGAAAGGGCGTATCGTTGCTCCTAGGCATGACACCCCCGTCGCCTCACATCATCCTGAGCATGGCCTGGCGCAGGGCGTGGAGGCGCTTGATCCCCCCTACCCGCTCCAGGTAGTCGTCAAAGCTCTCGCACCCTAACACGTAGCGCTCCAGATACTCCTGGTACTTCTGCCCACCCTCCCGGGCGCAGGCCTGGTAGTGGGTCAGGTGATCGCCGTCAAAGTCGTAGGCGCGGTACACCGAGGTGGGATGGCCACCAAAGGGCTGCTCCACCACGGCATTGACGTACAAGTACGGGATGGCGGTCAGCTCAGGATGGCGGCGCGTCTCCTCGGAGCTAACAACTTCTTCGCAGGAGACGATGGCGGCTTTGGCGGCGCGCACCATCTCCACATCGTGGGCGGCAAACCCCTCTATCACGACGTTGCCCAACTCGTCGGCGCGCTGGGCGTGAATGATGGCCACGTCGGGCCGGGCAGCGGGGAGCAGGGCCACCGGCTCGTGCTCGCCCCAAGGGTTGTCCATGAGCACGTACCCTTTTGAGCCATCGGGATGCTTGTTCAGGATGTCCGACCCCAGCAGGCTCTTGGTGGGCATGAAGGGGAGGCCCATCTCGCCAGCGAGAAAGCGGGAGACCATGGCCAGGTGGCTGTAGTCGCGGTGCTGGAGCTTGCCTGCCTCAATGGCCCTTCGCCACTGGAAGGTGGTGCCGAAGCGCTCCAGGTTGCCGGTGCCGGATTCGGTGCGCCGGACCCGGCCCGCGCCCACCAGGATGTCCATGGCGATGGAGAGGTTGCAGCCCATGATGGTCAGGTCGCCTACCCTCTGGCGTGCGATCTCATGGGTGAGGGCCATGGGGATACGCCCCACGTTCTGCCCGCCCATGCCAAGGACAGCGCCAGGGAGGATGAAACGCTCCACCGCTTCCCTGACGGTCATGACCTTGCTCTGGGCGCTCTGGGGCAAAGGACACTCCTCCTCAGCGTGGGCAGGGGGAAGATAGCACTCCCCGCATGGGGTGTCAATTTATGCGGAGCGGAAGCTCAGGGTTGTGGCCGGCCCATCGGCACCGGGAAAGGCCACCTCCACCATCATGTCCACCCGTACCTGTGCGGGGTCAGGGTCAAGGCCGACCACGGTTGCAAGGATGCGCGGCCCTTCGTCGAGCTCCACCACGGCCATGACGTCCCAGGCCTCGCCTGGCGTGGCCCCCAGGGGCCGGTGGTTGATGACGTAGCTATAGATGCGCCCCCGGCCGGAGCACCGCGTCCACTCCAGGGCAGAGGAGCCGCACCGGGGGCAGTGGGCCTTGGGAGGGTAGAACACGTGGCCGCAGGCCAGGCACCTGGGCAGCAGAAGCTGGCCGCGCCTGAGGGCCTCCTGAAAGGGCGAAGGGTTGTGAGAGGCAGCCGGGGAAGTCGTAGGGTACAGAACACACCCCCAGTACACCATGCTACACTACTACCAGGGAGTGTAGCCAGGGGCGATACATCGGTCAAGGCCGGGGAGGGAAAGGTTGTGCTGGAGTTGTGAAGAAAGCCTTGACACGCCTGCCAGGTTGCGCTAGTATACCCTTTGCACATCGGCGCGGGCCGATGTTTTGTTCTGTGCACCTTAACAAGTGGATAGTGGAAGGAAGTAAGGTTAACACGCTGAGAGTTTGATCCTGGCTCAGGACGAACGCTGGCGGCGCGCTTAATGCATGCAAGTCGAACGGTGAACCCCGCAAGGGGGGATCAGTGGCGAACGGCTGAGTAACGCGTAAGTAACCTACCCCTGGGCGGGGGATACTCCACCGAAAGGTGGACTAATACCGCATGTGCTGCCCCATCGCAAGATGGGTCTGCAAAGGCTTCGGCCACCTGGGGATGGGCTTGCGTCCTATCAGGTAGTTGGTGGGGTAATGGCTCACCAAGCCTCTGACGGGTAGCTGGTCTGAGAGGACGACCAGCCAGAGGGGGACTGCGACACGGCCCCCACTCCTACGGGAGGCAGCAGCAGGGAATTTTGCGCAATGGGCGAAAGCCTGACGCAGCGACGCCGCGTGGGGGAAGAAGGCCTTCGG
>JACPCL010000041.1 GCA_016179765.1 Chloroflexota bacterium | reverse complement strand
GCCCAGCTCCTCGGCGCGGGCGGAGACCACCATCTTGCCCGGGCCGCCGCCAGCGCCGGGCACAATCTGCAAGCGCACGATGCCGCTGCCGTCCCGGGCGAAGATAGAGGCGGTGCGCGTCGCACGGGTGAACTCTTCCCTTTTGACCGTGGTGCGGGTCCCAAAGGTCTGGGGGATGAGCTGCTTGTAGTTAGGGAAGGTGCCTTGCACCAACTGGGACACCAGCTCTGCGTTGGCCAGGCGGAAGAGGGCCTGGCTCCGCTGGGGCGTGACGGTGAACTGCACCGGCTCCTGCTGGTCGGCCAGCAGGCGGTCCAGCTCCCGCAGCGTCTTGGCCGGGATGATAAAGGTCACCGGCTCGCTCGCCGGCTCCGCCAGGGGCGCGGTGTGCACCGCCAGGCGGAAGCCATCGGCGGCGGCAAAGACCACCTTCTCCCCCTCCCCCTCCACCTTCACGCCGGTGAGGACCGGGCGAGAGTCCTCGGTGGCGGCGGCAAAGACCACCTGGCCAATGGCGGCGCGCAGGGCCTTGGGGGTGATGGAGCCGCCGACGCCCGCCTCAACCGATGGGATGGGCGGGAACTCCTCCGCATCGGTCCCGTGGATGCGGGCCTCAGAGCGTCCAGAGACGACGTGAATGCCCAGGGGCCGGGGCGTCGTCGTCAGCTCCATCGTACCCTCCGGCAGCGAGGCCACAAAGTCGGTCAGCAGGCGCGCGGGGATGGTGATGGCGCCATCGTCCTGTACCTTGCCGCCCACCCAGGTGCTGATGGCGATCTCCAGGTTGGTGGCGGACAGCTTGAGCCGCCCCTGGTCCGAGGCCATGAGCACGTTCTGTGTGACGGGAAGCGTGGTGCGGGTGGCGACGGCCCTGCCCACGGTGGCCAGGGCTTTGCTCAGGTTTTCTTGGAGGCAGGTGACTTTCATGGCATTGCTCCCGGGCGATGCGCGCCTAGTATGGATGTGGGCTTAGTATAGAGGATGCGACCTACTGGGCGTCAACGAAGTTTCCCGCCTTTTGGCAGCCAACACCGCCAAAAGGGAGGCAACCACAATATCTTGAGCGTTGCGAGCCGTGATGCCCTACCGCTTCCGCCTGCTTATCCAAACAGCGCCCAGTACCAGTCAAACAGGGCTTGGCCCCAGAAGAGGCTGACGACGGCAGCCCCTACCAGGAACGGGCCAAAGGGGATGTACTCCCCGGGGCGGCGCACCTTGAACAGCCAGAGGCCCAGCGCCAGCAGGCCGCCGCCCACAAAAGCGATGTCCAGCGTGACCACCGTGGGCACAAACCCAAGCATTACCCCCAGCAACGCTCCCAGCTTCACGTCGCCCAGGCCCAGCGCCTCTCTACGCATGATGAACAGGGCTCCCAGGTAGATCAAGAGCAAGACCGCGCCGCCGAGGGCAGCCCCATAGGCGGCGTCCAGATAAGCATCCTTGAGAGAAAGGCTGCCGCCTCCTACTGGTCCCCAGGGCGCCGCCGCCAGGGCAAGGGCGATGCTGGGCAAGGTCACCACATTCAGGATGAGCTGGCGCTCCAGGTCAATGACAAACACCACTATCAGGATGCTGAGGTACGCCATGGTGATGAGGCTCAACGGCGTGGCCCCATAAAGTCCCACGGCGAAGGCGTACAAGAGGCCGTTGGCGGCCTCCACCAAAAGGATACGCCTGGGTATGGCCGCGCCACAATACCGGCAGCGGCCTCGCAGCGCCAGGTAGCTGGCCACCGGCGCCAGGTCCCACGGGCCAAGGGTGTGCCCGCAGGAGTCGCACTGAGAACGGCCCTTGACTATGGGTCGTCCTGCGGGCAGGCGGTCTATGACGACGTTGAGAAAGCTGCCGATGGCCAGGCCAAAGAGGGCGGCAAAGCCAAGGAAGACCACAGAGGACATGGGCGCTCTCGCAAAAATAAGACTGGCCTGAAGATACTCCAGGCCAGTCTCTCTCGTCTACCTGTGCCCTTAACTTACGGTAACCTCACCAATCATACCCAGGCCCTCGTGAGGTATACAGATGAGCTTGAAGGTGCCGGCCTTGCCTGGTGTAATGTCAGCCTTCACCGCCTCGTTGGGGTTGATGAAGATGTCAATGCCTAGAGCCCCCACCGTGAAGGTGTGGAACTCCTTTGGGGCGTTGAACTGCAAGGTGTAGGTCTTCCCGCTCTGAAAGCTCAGCTTATCGGGGACGAAAGTGTACTTCGGAGCATCCGTCAGAGTTACCTGCACCACCTCACCGCCGCCGCTGGGGGTGGTGGCTGCCTTGGTGGGAGTTGCCGCGGCCTTCGTAGGGGTTGCGGTGGGCTTGCTTGCAGAACCACCACCACAGGCCACGAGACCCAGGGAGAGGGTAAGGAGCAACGCTCCCACAAACAGGTATCCTTTTCGCACGTTTCCTCCTCATTATGCTTGTAGCCGCATGTCCCGCTGAACGAAAAACGCCTAGCGGCCACGATGAATGCCCCGTTACTTTTATCACAAGTGACGAAGGGTGTCAACATGCGTTGACGCTTAAGGCGCGACTCCCGTAGGCTAGAGAGAGTCACGAACACCTGCGGGACGATGCCCCATGGAAGCCATAGAACAGCAACTGCTTACGCTCATCGCCGCCATCTACGATGCCATGGGCTGGCCCGGAGTTGTCCTGCTCATGGCTATTGAAAGCGCCTCCATCCCCCTGCCCAGCGAGCTGATCATGC
Source organism: Chloroflexota bacterium (assembly GCA_016179765.1). Lineage (GTDB taxonomy): Bacteria > Chloroflexota > Dehalococcoidia > Lucifugimonadales > JACPCL1 > JACPCL1. Next base: position 54,199 of record JACPCL010000041.1, on the reverse strand, counting down.
CGCTCAGCGGCTGGATGCTCATCCAGGCCAAGGGACTGGGCTTGCCGTACATCCTGTTGGCTGGCCTGTATGGAGCCCTGGGCAACCTGTTGGGGTCCCTCCTGGCTTACTGGCTGGGCTCATGGGGCGGCAGGCCCCTCCTGGAAAGGTACGGCCGCTACCTGTTGATCACCCGCTCAGACCTCGCCAACGCAGACAGGTGGTTCGCCAAATACGGCGATTGGGCGGTCCTCCTCTCCCGCCTCCTCCCGGTAATCCGCACCTTCATCAGCTTCCCCGCAGGCGTCGTGAAGATGCGTGTGATGCGGTTCAGCGTGCTCACTTTCGCCGGCTCCTTCCCTTGGTCAACTGGGCTGGCCTACGGCGGCTACCTTTTGGGGGAGAACTGGGAGGCTCTACGGCGGGCGATGCGCCCCTTTGACATCCCCGTCATCGTGGCGTGTGTTGTCCTGGTTGCCTTCTACCTATACCGTCGCATTCATCACCTGCGCCGGGAAGAGAGGGAAACGGTGGAGAAGACTGAGGGGTAAGAGAAAGATTGACCAGACACTTTGGCCTTGCTACACTCAGACTGATGCACGCCCCAGTAGCTCAGGGGATAGAGCGTCTGCCTTCTAAGCAGCGGGTCGCGGGTTCGAATCCTGCCTGGGGCGCTTTTCAGTCCGCAGCCTTTGACATGAGGCCCTCCAGCCTGTATACTGCCTCTAGACACTTTTCGTTATGATGCCCCCAACAGGTATAGTGGTTTTGCTCCAAGGCGCACAGGGCCAAGCTGCGCCTTTTCTTTTTGCCCCACCATTTCTCCCATCAAGCACCGTCTCAACATAGAGGAGGCCATCCCATTCCCATCCTGTTCTTCCGCAACCTCGCCACCGCTTTCCGCAAGCCCACCGCCAAGTCCGAACCACCCCCAGCTGAAGCCCCGGCTTCCACTGTCGCCGCCGTTCCGCAGACCCTGGCGCCAAGACCAGCCACCGCCGTTGCGCGGCTATCGCAAACTTCCGGGGCGCAAGCTGCCGAGGCCCCTTCCCTTGCTGCCGATCATCCTAGAAGACGGCGCCGCCCTCGAAACCGCCGTGGTAGGGCCCCACGCCCCCAGTTTTTGCCGGCCGCCCAAGCCCAGACTGAGGCTGAGCCAGAGGCCAGGGTAACGTCTAACCTCTTTGGCCAGATGACCGTCTCGTGGGAAGTGGCCCGCGCCCTGGCTGCCATGGGGTACTCTGCACCAACGCCTATACAGGAGACGGTCATCCCGCTGGTGCGCCAGGCCTTTGATGTCGTGGGCCAGGCCCAGACTGGCACTGGCAAGACCGCCGCCTTCGGCATCCCCCTGGTGGAGGCGGCTGACCCCAAGTCTAACTCCCTGCAAGTCCTCATCCTGACCCCCACCCGGGAACTGGCCGTCCAGGTATGCGCCGAGCTTACCCGCCTGGGCCAATACCGGGGCATTAGGGCCGCCGCCATCTACGGCGGCCAAGCCTTCGGTCCACAGCTAGACGCCCTGCATCGTGGGTCCCAGATAGTCGTGGCTACGCCAGGCCGCCTGATGGACCACCTGGGCAGGGGCAACCTCCGCCTGGACCAGGCCCGCACCGTCGTTCTGGACGAGGCCGACCAGATGCTGGACATCGGCTTTGCGCCGGATATTGAGCGCATCCTGCGGCAGACGCCACGCTCCCGCCAGACCCTCCTCTTCTCCGCCACCATGCCTGAGCCCATCAAGCGTCTGGCCCGCCGTTATATGCGCGACCCCCAGTGGGTGCGCGCGGGTGGCGAGGCCAGGCCCGTGGAGCAGGTGGAGCAGGTCTATTACGAGGTGGCCGAGCGGGACAAGCGGTTTGCCCTCCGCGAACTGCTGGAAGACCCCCAGGGTGTGACCCAGGCCCTCATCTTTCGCCGCACCAAAGCCGGTGTGGATGACCTGGTATATGACCTAAAGCGCCGGAGCTACGACGTTCAGGGCATCCACGGCGACATGACCCAGCCCCAGCGAGACGCCGTCATGAAGCTCTTCCGGGCCAACCGCCTCCGATTACTGGTGGCCACCAACCTGGCCGCGCGCGGCCTAGATATCTCCGGCATCTCCCACGTCATCAACTACGATATGCCCAGCAACGTGGAGGAGTATGTTCACCGCATTGGCAGGACGGCCCGCATGGGCAAGCCCGGAACCGCTATCATTCTGGTCTCTGAATGGGATGTGGATACCTTTGACACCATCCTTGCCCATGTGGGCAAGGAGTTGAAGCTGCAGCGCCTGGCTAAACTCTATGCTTAGCTCGCTGTTTTCGTGGGCATCCTGTTGACCACAAGGCTCAAGGCCCAAGGCCCAAGGGCGCCCGGCGCGTCGCACAGCCTTGCCGACTAGCACAGAAACAGAAGAAGGGGCGAGTATCTCGCCCTTTCTTCTGTTTGGGCCCCGATGAAGACAGAAACTATGCCTTACCTAACCGGTACACCTTGGTGCCGCATACAGGACAGGTGCCCTGGGTGGCCGCCTGCCCATTCTTCAGCTTGACCTGCTGAGGCCTAGAGATCTGCCGCTTGGTCCTACACTTGAGACAATACGCTTCCACTGCTCCTCTCCTGAATATAGGATAGGATGAATCCTAAGCTACTGGAGCAGAGAGAGCAAGACCCAAACCGCCTATTTTTTGCCAGTCTGCGCCTCTTTTCCTTGAAGCCCTCTTTCTCTTCAATGGGCAGCCTTGCCCCCTCCAGGCCGCTGCACTACAATCAAGCATCAGTCAGCAGGCAACAACACGGTTCCCGGCAACACAATAGGCAAGAGGTCACCCTTGGGCAAGGAGAGGCCATGACCACCAGCAGAAAATACGACGTGGCAATTATCGGGGGCGGCATCCTAGGCTCAGCTACCGCCATGAAGCTCACCGCAGCCTACCCCAAATACAAGGTAGCCGTCATAGAGAAAGAGAAGGATCTGGCCGCCCATCAGACCGGCCACAACAGCGGCGTCATCCATTCGGGGCTGTACTACCGCCCCGGCTCCTACAAAGCCTCCCTCTGCGTCCAGGGAGGCAAGGATCTACGCGCCTTCTGCGACCAGCGCGGCATCAGGTACGACCTCATCGGCAAGGTGGTGGTGGCCACCAGCGAGGCGGAGTTGCCCGCCCTCCAGACCCTCTACGAGCGGGGCACAGCCAACGGCGTTGAAGGCCTGGCCATGCTCGGCCCAGAGCAGCTTCGGGAGATTGAGCCTCACACGGCGGGCATGAAGGCCCTGCACTGCCCGATGACCGGCATCATTGACTACAAGGAGGTCACCCACGCCTACGCCACACAGATGAGGGAGCAAGGGGGCGACCTTTTCACTGGTGCAAAGGTACAAAAGATCCACGGCGGCCACGGCTCCATCACCTTGGAGACCACCCAAGGTGACTTTGAGGCCAACCACCTGATCAACTGCGGTGGCCTGTACGCCGACACCGCCCTGCGCATGATGGGCGTGAAGACAGAGGTGCGCATCATTCCCTTCCGCGGCGAGTATTACGAGATAGCCCCGGACAAACACCACCTGGTTAAGGGCCTCATCTACCCGGTGCCCAATCCCCTCTTCCCCTTCCTGGGCGTGCACTACACGCGCTTGATCCATGGCGGCGTGGAGGCTGGCCCCAACGCCGTCCTGGCCCTCGCCCGGGAGGGCTACACCAAAGGCAAAATACGGCCTGGCGAAGTGATGGACTACCTGACCTTTCCTGGCTTCTGGCGCATGAGCCGCAAGTACTGGAAGACGGGCCTGGGAGAGATGTACCGCTCCTTCAGCAAGAAGGCCTTCACCAAGGCTCTTCAGAAGCTACTGCCGGAGATCCGCCAGGAGGACCTGGTGCCCGCCGGCGCAGGCGTCCGCGCCCAGGCAGTGGACCGCACCGGCTTCCTTCTGGATGACTTCAGCATTGTGGAGAGGCAAAACGCCATCCATGTCCTGAACGCCCCCTCCCCTGCCGCCACATCCTCCCTTGCCATTGGCCAGCATATCGTCAACCTGGCGGCCAAATCTTTCGGCCTAACGGTGTAGCTTCTGGTAGCGAAAGGGGATCCGGTAGCTAGGGGCAGGCCACGCTGGGGCTCATGATTCCAAGGCCGTAGCAAAGAGCTACGGCCTTGGGTTTTCATAGCCTGTGGCTACTAACAGGGTGCTGAAAAACACCCCCAGACCCCCGCCCCTTCACTACCGCTCAGGGCAGGCTCCGGGGCTATGCCCCTCTTGACTCCCCTTTCTTCCGCAGCCTGAAGGCTGGGGCATCATGCCGCGCCCTTCAGGGTCCGGTGCTGCAAAGGTTCTTGAGATAGTCTCTACGTCGTGGCTGACCCTGAGACGAAGGCCGCCTCCACCTTCATCGGCGCAGGCGGCTTGGTGAACAGGATAAGGAGTGCGCCAAGAAGGTAGGTAACCACAAAGATGCCGAAGGCCAACAGGTAGCTCGCCGTGGTATCGTACACGTAGGAGGCGAAGAGGGGCCCGCCCACGCCAGACACGAGCTGGAAGGGGGCGACAAACCCGCGGATCGTGCCCAGGAAGTGGCGGCCAAAGTAGTCGGCCCAGATCAAGGAGGTCACCACAGACCAGGCCCCACGGGTGGAGCCATACACTACGCCAAAAAGGATCGCCTCAAAGGGAGTCGTCGCCCGTATCAGAATCAGGAGACCCACGGCGCTGCCCAGCATGGAGGCGGCGGTGAGGTAGCGGATGTGGACACGCTCCGCCAGAAACCCCCACAACAGCTTGGAAGGCATAGCAAAGATGGCGTAGGTGGTGAGGCTCATAGCAGCCACCGTGTTGGAGAGGCCCTTGTCCGTGAGGTAAGGGATCTGGTGCAACACCACGCCGCTGACCGCCAGGGACGCCAGGTTCGTGGCGATGATGATCATCCACAGGGCTGGCGTCTTGAACGCGGCCTTGGGCGTCCAGCTATGCTCCTCCTGGGCGGCGCGTTGCCCACCCACCGCGGCCCGCCGTGGTGCGCCCTCCTCTTCAGGGGGGTCGCCGTCAGGCCGTAGCCCCATGTCCTCCGGGGCGCGACGCATCCAGACGAACGCGGTGGGCGCCACGATGAGCCAGGGCAGCAACCCCATGACCATCCACGCGCCGCGCCAGCCAATGGTGGCGATAAGCACCAGCACGAGCGGCGTCATGACGGCCTCGCCTGCATTGATCCCCGAAGCAGAGATGCCGGTGGCCCTACCTCGCATACGCACGAACCATTTGGCCAGGGTGGCATTGGTGACGATGTTGCTCAGTCCGGCGTTGCCGATGGCCCCAATGACGGCGAAAAACAGGAAGAACTGCCAGATGGAGTTGACCTGGGCCATGAGCATGGTGCCCACGCCGGCAATGATGGCGCCAAAGGTCATCAGGTAGCGAGGCCCAAACCGGTCCAGCAGGGGGCCAACAATGGGCCCCATGATATGGGAGAGAATGTTGCGGGCCACCAGGGGGAGGGTGGTCATGGACCGGCTCCAGCCCAGCTCCTGGCTCATAGGCTTGAAGAACTGGCCGAAGGTGGGGACGCCTATGCCCGCGCCCAGCCAGTGGGCAAAGAAGGTCCCTGCAACGATGTACCAGCCGTAGAAGAAGCGCGGTTTTTTCTTGTAGGGCTGCGCAGCCGTTGCCTGCTCTGTCCGGGTTGACATGAGGTGCTGACGCTTTCTTATCGGGCAAGGCAGAGAGCGGGGCAATTTGTGGCGCCCTGGCCGTGCCCCTCAGTAGTGGTTACTTGCGCTGGGCGCGTTGGAGCTGCTTGGTGAGGGAGAGGTGGCCCAGGTGCTGGCCCAGATGCTCAATGGTGTGCAGCACGGCCCAGCGGTAGCTCACTGGCTCCCGTCCAGGGCTGGGAGGTTTCAGTTTGCTTAGGTCATCACCGGAGGTCCCGCGAAGGATACGGCGAGTCGTCTCTGCTGTCCTGTCCAGGAGCGCCTCCAGTTCCTGGACACTGGAGCCTTTGGCGGCAAACTCGGCGTCGCGGCTGCGCTGGATGGCTACGCCCCCCACAAACTCGTGGAGCCACTGAGCCTCCGTGCCGCACATGTGGGTGACGATGGCAAATGGGGAGTTCGTGTCTGGAACAGCAGGCTTCCAGTTGAGTGCATTCAGGTTCATCCCTCGGATCTCCTTCTTGGCCTCATTCCGAAGGTAGTCCAGGCGCTCAAGACAAGTCTCGGCCTCAGTGGTCATAGTGCCTCCTTGCGGCGACGAACGCGGGCGCGTACTGCCCCCAGAGGTTGTGCGGGGGCACAGCCTGGCAAACTGGGGCTAGTTTAGTCTGGGGGCTGACAGATGTAAAGAGAAGTGTGTGTTGGGTAGTGTATGCTTGAGGGTGAAACTACCGCCCGGTAAACGAGGCGGCATCATACCGTAGTCTTCAGGCCGCGGCGCCATCAAACGAAAGCAAACAGAACCATGCGTTGGCCTTCGTTGAAGTAACATAAAGCAAAGGGTTATAATTGGAGTCCAGCGGGTGCTTATCCCCCAGAGGAGGTATCGCCGATGGAAAAGGGTACGTGGGAGGTAAAGGCAGGCCTGGCCCAGATGCTCAAGGGCGGGGTCATCATGGACGTGGTGTCGGCAGAGCAGGCGAAAATTGCCGAGGACGCCGGCGCATGCTCCGTCATGGCCCTGGAGCGCGTGCCCTCCGATATTCGGGTCGCCGGCGGCGTGGCCCGCATGGCCGACCCGGAACGCATCCTGTCCATTATGGAGTGCGTCACGATCCCGGTCATGGCCAAGTGCCGCATTGGGCACCTGGTAGAGGCCCAGGTGCTGGAGTCCCTGGGCGTGGACTATGTTGATGAGTCCGAAGTGCTTACCCCGGCGGACGAAAGCAACCACATTTGGAAGCACGGCTTCAAGGTTCCCTTTGTCTGTGGATGCCGCGACCTGGGGGAGGCCCTGCGGCGCATCGCCGAAGGCGCAGCCATGATGCGCACCAAAGGTGAGGCCGGCACGGGCAACATCGTGGAGGCGGTCAGGCATATGCGCGCGGTCATGTCCGAAGTCCGTAAGGTTCAGTACATGGCGGAGGACGAGTTGCAAGCAGAGGCCAAGGCCCTGGGCGCCTCGTTGGAGGTCCTGCGCCAGGTGAAGGTGCTGGGCCGCCTGCCCGTGGTGAACTTTGCCGCCGGCGGGGTAGCCACCCCAGCCGATGCCGCACTGATGATGCAGCTTGGCGCGGACGGCGTCTTTGTAGGCTCCGGCGTTTTCAAGGCCAGCAACCCGGAGAGGGTCGCCAAGGCCATCGTCAAGGCCGTCACCCACTACCAAGACCCTGCCATCATCGCCGAGGCCTCCAAGGGCCTGGGCGACGCCATGCCCGGTATTGATGTCCGCACCCTGAAGCAGGAGCAACTGCTGGCGGTGCGAGGCTGGTAGCCTTGGCCAAGATTGGCGTTCTGGCGTTGCAGGGCGACTTTGCCGAGCACATCGCCGTCCTGCACAGGTTGGCAACAGACTGCCGGGAGGTGCGCCTTCCTGGGCACCTGGAAGGGCTGGACGGCCTCATTATCCCGGGGGGTGAAAGTACGACCATCGCCCGGCTCCTGGATGTGTATGACATTCGGGAGCCGCTCAAGCGCAAGGTGCGGGAGGGCATGAGCGTATGGGGCACCTGCGCGGGGATGATCCTCCTGGCCAGGAAGCTGGTGGAGGACCGCCCTCAACCCATGGAGCTCATGGACATAGAGGTGCAACGCAACGCCTACGGACGGCAGGTGGACAGCTTTGAGGCGGATATCCCCATAGCCGCCCTGGGGGTGGCGCCTTTTCACTGCATCTTCATACGGGCGCCCAAAATCAAACACCTTGGACCTGGCGTAGAGGTCCTGGGCAAGCTCACAGAGGGAGGAGTGGTAGCTATACAGCAGGGAAAGTTGCTGGCCACAGCGTTTCACCCGGAGCTCACCGAGGACACGCGGTTCCACGAGTATTTCTTGAGCATTGTGGCAGGGCAAAGTCATGATCCGTACCCTGGGCCTGATTGACGCCTTCAGGGTTGCTGCGGTCAGTACCCCCGACATCGCGGCATACTCAACCTATGCTGTCGCTGGACACCAGCCAGCATTACAGGGCTTTGCTTTTGTAGTGGCGGGCCTACGCTCCAAGCGCACCAGCGTTGCTCTGGTGGCCCTGGAAGAGGGAAAACTGCTAGGGATGGCGTCGGCGCGGAGGGCCAGCGGCCCAACGGCCTGGTTTGTGGACCACCTGGCTCTCCCCACAAATAAAGACGCTCCCATAGGTGAACTGCTGGAAGCCGCTTCCGCCTACGCCGGCAGACGAGGGGCCGAACGCCTTTTTCTGAAACTTCCGGATACATGGGACATCCAGAAGCTAGCCAGCCAGTCTGGTTTTTTCCCCTCCTACCAGGCGTTATTGCTGACGCTGCCAGGGCGTAGCCCGTTATACAAGGAGGAATCCCTGCTCAATACCCGGCTCCGCCGACCAGCCGATGACCATGCGTTGTTCCGCCTTCACAATGCCTGCACCCCCGTGGAGGTGCGCTACAAGACGGGGCTAACCCTGCAGCAGTGGAAGGATGCAGAGGAGCCAGCCACCCAGCGGACGCGCGAGCTGGTTATGGAGCGGGAGGGAGACGTGGCGGCATGGTTGCGGCTGGATTACCACCGGGGCTGGACCAAGGTCCGCACTTTCACGCTTCCGAATGCGGCAGTGGATATGCCTTCCCTGGTGGCTTACGTCGTCAAAGCGGGGAAGAGAAGGGGTATCCTATGGGAGGTGCCAGAGTACCAGGCAAACCTCCGCCTGCTGTTGGAGCGCATGGGCTTTGAAGTGAGCGGGTGCTACCGCCTCATGGTCAACCCTCTGGCCGAGATGGTGAAGAAGCCGGCATGGGCCCCAGCGCCCACCTCCGTTTAGCGGTCGGATTTGTGTCGGGGGTCTGGGGGTGTCCCCCAGATTACCAAACTCCTCCACTCCGAGTCGGAGAGGGGGACCCAGGGGTGAGGTAAAGGACTTTGGAGACAAAGCTCCGTTTAGCTGACAGGTAGGGAGGAAGTAAACAAAGCGGTGACGAAAATCATCGTTGACGACCTTCAAGCGCTACTGGACTCTTTGCCGCCCCACGTGCTGCGCCCCCTGCAAGAGCGGGGCGACCTGGGCGACCTGATAGAGGTCGTGTTAGACCTGGGCAGGCCGCCCGAGGCACGCTTCCCCGCATCAGAAGCGGTCCTGGACTCTCAGGAGGTCCGGGAAGAGGACCTGCAGTACGTCATCCACCGCGTAGGGGCCTTTGGCGATGACAACCGTGCGGGCATAGAGCGCACGCTCCACCGCTTCTCGGCCATGCGCAACCGGCGGGGCAGAGTCGTCGGCATCACCTGCCGCGTGGGACGCGCGGTCTACGGCATCATCCAGCCCCTGGAAGACCTCATCCGCTCAGAGAAGAGCATCCTCCTCCTGGGGCGACCGGGCGTGGGCAAGACGACGATCTTGCGAGAGGCGGCGCGCGTCCTGGCGGACGACGCCGGCAAGCGGGTCGTCGTCGTAGACACCTCCAACGAGATCGCCGGGGACGGCGACATTCCCCACCCGGGCATTGGCCGCGCCCGCCGCATGCAGGTCCCCACCCCTGCCCTCCAGCACCACGTCATGATTGAGGCGGTGGAAAACCACATGCCCCAGGTCATCATTATTGACGAGATGGGCACCGAGCAGGAGGCCGAGGCCGCCCGCACGATTGCTGAGCGGGGCGTGCAGCTCATCGCCACGGCCCACGGCAACACCCTGGAGAACCTGATCCTTAACCCCACCCTCTCAGACCTGATAGGCGGCGTTCAGACCGTGATCCTTGGCGACGACGAGGCGCGCCGCCGGCGCACCCAGAAGACCGTCCAGGAGCGCAAGCGCCCACCCACCTTTGACATCGTCGTGGAGATCCGAGACCGGGAGCATCTGGCCGTCCATCTGGACGTCGCCAAGGTGGTGGACGACATGCTCCGGGGCGCGCCGCCGAACCCAGAGCTCCGCTGGGTGGACGGGGAAGGCCGCGTGCATAAGGCCCGGGAAGCAAAGCTGCCAGCCAAGCGTCAGCACGAGCGGCCCTCCTACGACCGCCCCCAGTATGACCGCTACGATGGCGCGCTGTACCGTAGCGAACCGGAAGAGGAGGAGACCGGCGAGGCGGAAGCCCAGCGGCAAAGCATCAGGCTCTTCCCCTTTGGCGTCAGCCGCGGGGCCATTGAGCACGCGATACAGCTAACACGCTCCCCCGTGGAGTTGGTAGACAACGTGGACGACGCCCAGGTGCTGGTGACCACTAAGGCCCACTACCGGCGCGGCCCCCAGGTCCTGCGCACAGCCGAGGCTCGGGGCAAGCTGGTGCACGTGCTCCGGAACAATAACCCACCGCAGATCGCGCAGTTCGTGCGGGGCCTGGCCTACCGGAACGGGGCCAGCGGCGCCCTGGATACGGCTCTTCAGGAGGCCCAGGATGCCGTGGAACGCGTATGGCAAGGGGAGGAGATGGTAGAGCTGTCGCCCCAGCGGTCCTACGTGCGCCGCCTCCAGCACCAGCTCGCTCACCGCTACAACCTCCAGTCCACCAGCGTGGGCGAAGAGCCAGACCGCCGTCTGAATATCTACCGCTCCCCTATGGCGCGCTGATGGCAGGCCTCTTCATCGTGCTGGAGGGCGGCGAAGGCAGCGGCAAGACCACCCAGGCCCGCCTCTTATACAGCCGCTTATTGGCCGAGGGCCACGCCCCGTTGCTCCTGCACGAGCCTGGCGGCACCCCTCTGGGAGAGCAGGTGCGCCGCTTGCTCATGGCGGAGCGGGGCAGCCATCCCGGCATGGAGCCCGTGACTGAGCTGCTGCTCTTCTCTGCCGCCCGGGCCGAGCTGGTGAGCAAGGTGCTGCGTCCAGCCCTGGACGGGGGCCGTGCCGTGGTGTGCGACCGGTTCACCCCCTCCACCATCGCCTACCAGGGGTATGGCCGCGGCATCCCCCTTTCTACCATCCACACCCTGAACCGCCTGGCCACCGGCGGGCTGGCCTCTGACCTCACCGTGCTCCTGGACATCCCTCCGGAAGAGGCGCTGACACGGGTATCGGCCCAGAGGTCATTGCTGGTGGAAGGGCAAGGGGAGGCAAGCGGGCACAGCGGCAGGCAGGACCAGGAGGGCCTGCGGCGGTTTGAGCAGGAGCCACTGGCCTTCCAACGCAAGGTGCGCCAGGGCTACCTGAAGCAGGCCAAGGCTGACCCAGCGCGCTGGCTGGTGGTGGACGGCAGCCTGCCGTCGGAGCGCATCGGTGAGGTGGTGTGGGAAAGGGTAAAGGGGCTGCTCAGCAAGGCATAGGGGTGTCGCCATCCCCTCTCTAGGCGCCGAGCTTGGGCAAGGCCAAGCTCAGCACTACCTGAGCTACTTCTGGGCGCGGTAGCAGGTATTGGGCGGCTTAAGGGGCATTGAGCCGGGCAATACCTGCGTGGCAAATCATGCAGAGTTGGAATCCCCTACGGTGGGCCAGTATGGGATAATGGCAAGAATTACGCCAGTATGTCAACGAGGACTCATGAGAGGGCTGCGCCTGTTTGAGTTGGAAGACCAAGCCTGGCTCCCCCGACCTATTCGTGACGCGGGGACAGACTATATTCGCTTCATGTGGGAACGGGGGGCATACCAGCCCATTGTGAGAAGGCTGAAAGAGGCCCTGATTGCCACAGGTAGCAGAACCATCGTGGACCTGTGTTCTGGCGGCGGTGGCCCAGTTGTCGCGGTGCAGCGTGCGCTGGACGAGGCTGGGCTTGTCGTCGACTTCATTCTCACCGACAAGTATCCCAACATTAGAGCATTCCAATACGCCCACGAACGCTTCATTGGACGCATTCGCTTCATAGACCAGCCGGTGGACGCGGCGGCGGTGCCTGATCATCTTAACGGCTTCAGGACCATGTTCGCGGCGCTGCACCACTTCTCGCCGGAGGCGGTCAGGCGGACCTTGCAAGATGCAGTAGTGAAGCACCAGCCCATCGCCCTCTTCGACATGACCCGAGGGACGCCACCTCCGCCTTCCATGGCGATATTAGGAAACCCCCTCGGTGTTGTCCTAGCGGCACCTTTCGTGCGGCCCTTCCGGTGGAGCAGGCTCTTCTGGACGTACCTGGTGCCTATCGTCCCACTCTATCTGACCTGGGACGCCTTCGTATCCGGGCTCCGCTTGCACTCAGCGCAAGAGCTGCAAGAGCTCGTGGCCAGTCTGCCGCCAAACGATTACGTGTGGCAGGTCGGCGGCGAGAAGTTCCCTCGCTCTATTACCTACGTGCTCGGCTATCCACAACGGAATGCGGCCCAGGTAATCTGAGTCCAACTTGCTTGTCTCCGAAAGAGCCACAGGTGGGGACTTATTGGGCCATCTGACTCAGCCAGGCTTGAGCGCTAGCACGAACGTCATTGAGAAAGTTTTACCTTTTATCCAGAGTGGTGGGCGAACAGAGATTCGAACTGAGGTCGTGTGACATGCATCTGCTCCACTTTACCCTCATGTCCCGCTCAAGGGTCAACGGAACATTCTTAAGCTTTCTCATACCTGCAAAGCTGGGGATACCCGGGACTCAAAGCTGAAACGTATACCGAGCTTAAGCAAGGCCAAGCTCAGCAATGCCTGCACTATTTCTGGGCCCGGTAGCAGGGATTGGATAGCTTAAGGTACCTCGAGGCGGGCAATACCTGCATTAATGGGGGGCGCTGTAGGGCCACCACTTGACCGATGCCGATTCGGGTAGCAGCTTCAATCCTTGAGTGGTGCCATCTTCTTCAGATTGGCCTTGGGCCGGGGGCCTCTCGGCAGGTTTCCACATGCTGGCTAGGGCTTTCAGCGCAAGAGGGAATAGCTGTTTCGCTTTCGCTCTTCTGAAGTCATCTCCTGCCTGGGCCAACTCCGGAATGGCTCCTGAGTCCCTGAGAGAAGTTAAGAGTTCGGGGTAGGTGGTTGAAGCCGCCATGTCGGCATGGTGGCATGCCTCACCGGCTTGGCAGAACAGCCACATCACGGAGCAGTTTCCCCGACCTCAGCAAAGGGGAGCCCTTGTAGGGGTTTCCACTGAGGGGGTTACCAGAACCCCTTGACCGTGAGATCCCCAGGCCCTGGACTATATCACCCGGGAACAAATCTACCAGGCTGGCTCAACCCTCGCCCTGCAAAACAAGACGAGGAGATCTTGTCCTAAATGTCTTGACCCAGTACAGGTAGTTGACCTCACGGGAAGTAAAAGCTATGATTCGCCTTGATCTATTGGAGTCTGGGTATACTTTTCTCAAGGAAAGCGAGCTCGGAGGCTTACAAATGACAATGAGAAAGCTCAGGTTTCTAGAACGGGGTGAGAGGGGCTTCACCCTCATAGAGCTGCTTATTGTGGTGGCCATCCTGGGCATTCTGGCAGCAGTGATCATCCCCAACGTGGGACGCTTCCTGGGCACTGGGCAGGAGGAGGCCCGACGAACCGAGTTCCACGATGTGTCCACGGCCATGACCGGTGTACTGGCAGATAACAAACTCATATTTTTCCCCCCTGGGACCGCCAATGACACTCCTACTAACCTCATGACTGCCTTCCCAGTCACCGCGACCGACTGTCCAATCATCACCTGTAAGGTTAGCGACCCGAAAGGGGTAGACTACCTGACCGGAGACAATGGAGGCTACCTCCTATACGACCACGACATAAACGCCGATACTTTTGCGACTTCCCTAGTTAGGTATGTCAATCTCACTAAGACCAAGTATTTTTACACCTACGACGCCGACGGTGTGGTCCACCAATGGAAGGACGCAGCCAAAACTGGTGGTGAGTTATTAATAGTGCCCTAACCGGTCGCTGAAAAACTCCGTTGTTCGGCGACTGCCTTTTTCCCCGGTGGGGGGTGACCCTGCTGAAAAATGCCCTGGGCATTTTTCAGCAGGGTCTTATTTGGCTTTGGGCGGTACCAGCTTGAGGGTGACACTGATATCCGCAGAGATGCTGGTGTAGGGGACCTCCTGGAAGCGGCCGGTGGCTCGGAGCGCCTCGACAAAAGCTATGGCCTGCTCCACATTTCCTGCCTTGGCTACTAGCCGTACCTGGCTAGCGTCTACGGTGACGCTGGTCAGAAGTACACCCGGGGGGAGCGTGCCCTGGAGCAGCTCGACCATCTCGGTAACCTGCCCCCAGGGGATGGTGATGGCTTTGAAGTCTCTTATTGCGGCCTGGAGCTGGGTGGAGCGGTCGAGCTCAGTTTGCCGCTGCGTCACCTGCTGCTCGAGACGGAGGTGCTCTCTCTCGAGTTCGCCCGTCACGCAAGAAGTCAATGAACAGTGGGCGCGCTCCACGCCGCGCGCGGCCGCGCCGAGAAAGCTGGCTCAGTGCCAGGCCAATGGTGACGGCGTGCTGGCTGCAAGGCAGGTAAGAAGGAAACTCCAGGGAAGGTTCGAAAGTTGCCAGGGGATAGGGCACGGCATCGGTCACACTCTTCCGGAGGACAGGATCCTCCGCCAGGGAACCTACTAAGAAGAGGGGAGTGTCCGAGGGTAACTGTAGAAGGGGGTTCTGTTCATGGTAGAAGGCCACCGTCTTCTCTAAGGCCAAGGCTACTTGGCCTGCCCGTTCCTCAGCGTCCAGCCCGGTCGGGAGGGGCACGGTCCGCATGATGGAGGGGATGCCAGTGGCCACCACCACCAGGTCCAGGCTGGAGGGCTCAACGTTGATGATGACGGCCCATTCTTGGTTCACTGCGGTGGTGAGGGCCAAGGTTCTGGGTTCCATGGCATAGACTCGTAGGCCGGCCGCCTGCATAACGGTCGTTTGGCCCTGCACAATATCGCTGGGGACTCCCAATGCCAGCACCCGCCGTCCTGCTTCATTGGCAGATATGACGCGGTAGCGCAGAGTGAGGCCTCCGGCGGGAAGGGCCTCCTGGACCAGGCCGAGCAAGACCCCTTCTGTCTCTGTCTGAGACGGCAGGGGGAGGGTGAGCACCCGGCTTACGGAATACAGCCCGCTGAGGCTAAGCACTACTTGGCCGCTGTTTATGCCGCTGGCGCGCATAAGCTGCCTGACCTGGGACCCGAGCCGGGCCGGGTCTGGGGTGACCCCATCGGAGGTGGGCCCGGCATCCACAGCAGCGCTGGCCCAGCGCTCTATCCGGTTCTTCCGCACTTGCAGAAGGCGGATAGTGGTCTCTTCAATATCAACAGCAATAATCTTGGCGGCCACAGTATCCCTACCGGACAGCAGTGTAGATAGTAAAGTCCATGGTAGCGTTAGCGCGCTCTGTTTCAAAGACAACGCTTGTCTTGTTCAGCACCAAGGTCCGGAAGCTGGTCTCCCCACGGTCTAGCTTCTGGACCAGGGCCCACACGTTCTTATAGTCGCCTGATACTGTCATGGAAAAGTTCATCAGCCGGTAAGGGGTCTTGCCAACCATTTTCGTCTGGGGCTGTCCATTTATCCCTATTTTTAGCTTGGCGGGGTCCAGCCCAGATTGAGAAACTAGCTCTTGCATGGTCCGGAAGACATCAATCTCCATCAACTTCGCCGGAGGGATACCCTCTTGGATGGCCGTGAACTCCGCCTCCACATCCTTGAGTCGGGACGGGGAGCGGAGAATTTCGTTGAACTGGGCTAACTGGCTTCGCAGCGAGTTTTGCTGAGGCACCGAGCGGATGTATGCGAAGCCCAGGACGACGTAAGGGACCAGCAGAAGGATGCCAATAATGATGGGTACTCTCAGGCGGTGTATCCTGGGGAGAAGAGAGGCCAGGCGTTCTCTTGCTGTCTGCTGCATCGTCCAACCCTAGATCACCTTGTGCGAGAGCAATAGTAGCATAACATAGCGCAGCAACATCCGTATGGTGGTGGGGATGACCACCCACGAAGTGGCAACCATGTGCTGATGCGGTTACTCCCGCTTCGGCAGGCCTACTGGCTAGGAGCGGGAAAGTGGAGCATACCCCTACCGCTACATTCCAGGGGTCTGGGGTGCTTATCAGCAACCCATACTGGTTCTGTTGGAAGATGAGGTTTGCTTCCCGTTGCAAGGGACAGCCTGGCGCGGGCCCCGCGCACGGGTCATTTGCCTTGGCCTGTGATGTTGAACACACCCACCACCACCGGGGCCACCATTCCCGAACGGTTGGCTGTATCACAGGGGCCGAAGTTGCCGACACTAGCGTCGCGGTAACACACTGCCGCATCCACATAGAACACCCCACGGGTAGAGGGCACCGCTGTGAAGGTCAGGGTCCTGGTCATGGTGTCTGAGGGTCCGAGTTTTATCTGCGACTCGGGGCCGCCGGTGCCAAACCTGCCCGTGGCCGAAGGCCAGTCCAGCAGCACACGGTTGTCGTTGGCGAGGCATCCGTAATAGGGGCCGCTGGGTCCAGGCGCGGCAGGCCCTGTACACTGGTTCTGCTGGGGAGGGTCGGTGGTAATATCGCCGGTGGTGGGCCCTTGATAGCTAAACCCAGGCGGCAGCAACGCCACGAGACGCCTTAGTTGGATGACGTTGTTACTGGTGCTACAGTAGTATACAGTAACGGTATAGGTTACGGGGTCACCCACCTTTACCCAGGTAGGGGTGCGGCTTACTATAGGGTAGAGGCAGTCGCCGCCAGTGGGAGTAGGAGTGGGCACCGCGGTAGTCGGCGTAGGAGTGGACCCTGGGGGAGGCGCCGTTGAAGCGGTGCCGGGCAACCGGATCGTGACGGTGACATCCCTGCCGTTCACCCGCTCCACCAGTGATTCGTTAGATGGGCCGGTCAACTGGGTGGTCAGTGCCCACGATCCCTTTGTAACGACGCAGTCGGCGAACTTTATCGGGGCAGCGGGGGCAGGGTCGCACTGGAAGGCTGTCTCATAGTCCAGCATCCAGAGAGCCTGCTGGGTAATGGCCTCCACAGCATAGTCTGCCCCCAGGGTATTCACGGAGATGCGGGAAGTCTTGAGGGCGGTGCTGGTGTAATTGAGGGCAGGGCCCAGAAACAGGGCTCCTACCGCTAAGAGGATCAGTACCAAGGCCAGGGCCGCGCCTCGCTGCCCTCCTTGTCCCCTGATCCGAGGACGAAGTCGTGCCCTGAAGACACCTGGCCATTGTCCCCGGATGTTGGGGCCCGCCGTGTTATGCTGGGCAAAGGGAAGCCTTGGGGTGCCACCCTCTCGGCCCTCCTCTTTGTTCAGGGTGACACCTCTATTGCGACCTTTGCCAGGATACGAGGGTATTTTCATCTTGGCGGTGTTAGAGGCAGCCGCAGAGGGATGTTGTTGAGGGCCTTCATTCCAGCAGCGCCCCGAAGGCCCGATAGGTCTGGGCCACGCCCGGCCAGCCGCTCCCTTTGGGATAGGAGGTCAGGGCAATGGTGAACAGTTTCCCGTTCTTGGAAAACTGGACTGTTGTAATGTAGCGCGCTATAGTTGCAGGGCTGCCTAGGTTAGTCTCCCGGCTGGCGCTATTGAAGGTGCCATCGGCGTTCAAGGCCGGTTGCCCCTCCACCCATCTTGTGTTGATACACCAGGGACCACCGTCACACAGGGGTGATACCACCTTCGTCAGGTCGCTGCACTTCGGATCGGTGTCTAGCCTGTTAGCGCAGGTGGCCATGGTGCGGGTGATCTTGGTTCCTGACAGAACGTAGACTACCCGCGTCCTTTTGTAGGCAGGCGTGTAACTGCTATAGTTGCCATCATCGCCCCAGTTGATCCAGTAGAGCGTCATGTTGCCTGGAGGATCGCTTGCCCCCAGGTCGGTAGCCTGGGCCAGAGAAATGTCCCGACTCATCTGGCCTGCGGCGTTCTCTAAAGGGGCAAGGGCAGTTATCCGGGTGGTGTTACGGTCGGTTTGGATGGTGAGCTGGCGTATGCCAGAGACCAGCACGGGAAGCAGCAGGGTAATGATGCCGACCGCTGCCATCAGTTCGATAAGGGTGAAGCCGCGTTGATTCACCTCACTGCTTTCTATAGGTGGTCAAGTTCAGCACGGGCTTGCCTGGCCGGGAGATGCTCACCGTGACTCTCTGCACACAGTTGCTGATGCCTTCACATAAGGCTATGTTCACCGGTTCAGCACGGATAGAGATGGAGTAGGGAGCGGGCACGGTGACAGTGACCAGGTAGCAGTTCAACGGGTCGCACAGGGCATTGTAAGGGGTACTCTTGATCTCTTCGAGCTGGGAGCGGGCCAGGGCCGCTGCCTGGACTTGTTCGTCCAGGATTCCAGTGGCCAGAGTGCCAGCGCCCAGGGCATGCAAGAAGGCTATCCCGATCATCCCCAGAATACCCAAGGCAATGAGGGTCTCGACGAGACTAAATCCCTGCTGGCGCTCTAGCCGATACATAGAGGGTGGCCTCTTCTCATTACTTGAAGGCTCCAGTGATGTTATACATGGGCATGATCACGGAGAGGGCGATGAAAGCGGCAACGGCAGCGATGGCAATGGTGCTCACCGGTTGGATCATGGAGAGCACGGCCGCGCTCTTCTCTGCGGCGGTAGTCTCGTAGAAGTCAGCCACCACCCGCAGGCTGGACTCCAGAGCGTTGGTCTCTTCGCCCACCCGGACCATCTGAAGCAAGAGGGGCGGAAAGAGAGGGTTCAAAGACATAGGGTGGCTCAGGCCTTGCCCCAGGACGAGTCCCCGTCGCACCGAGTTTAGGGCGTCCCGGAAGAGCAAGTTGGTCGTGGTGTGGGGCATGATATCCATGACATCCTGAAGGGTCAGACCAGCTCCCAGCATGATGGCCATGGTACGGCTCATGCGGGCCAGCTCGGCCATATGCGCTGGAGGGCCGAGAAAGGGGATAGTGAAACGTAGTCTGTCCAGGGCACGGCGTCCCTGAGGCCGCCTGATGATCCAGAGAAGCGCAGGAACTGTAGTGAGTATAAGCAAGCCCAGGTAGAGCTTGAAGGTGTTGATGAAAATGCTGAGGCCGATAAGCATTCGGGTAGGTAAAGGGAGAGGCACGTTCATGGTCTTGAACATATCGGCCAGGGGCGGTAGGGCTACTATAAGAAGTATGCCGGCCACGCCCATGGCCACCACCAAGACCAAGATCGGATAGGCCAACGCTCCGGAGACCTTCTTGGCGAAGGCGCTCTGTTTTTCCATGTGGTTTGCTAGCTCCCGGAGCACCGCCTCCAATTTGCCCGTCCTTTCGCCGACGCCGATGGTTCGGGTATATATCTCATTGAATACCGTGGAATGCCGGGCGACGGCCTCCGAGAAGGACCGACCAATGCCCAGGTCCTGGGCCAGCGCATCCAAGATGCGTCTGAATGGGCGGCCGGTGGAGGCCTGCTGCGACAGCAACTGGATGGCTGGGAGCAAGGTGATCCCGGACTCCAAGAGGGTGGCCAGTTGGCGCGAGAATGTGATGACCTCCCGGGGCTTCACGGCGAAGAAGGAAGGTAGCATCCCCTCCAGGCTGAAGGTTGGTGGCACCGTCTCCAGGGTGATGGGAGTATAGCCCCTTCCCACCAGCAGGTTCTGAGCGGCTACTTCGCTGGCCGCCCTCACAGTGCCTTTGACCATGCGTCCCTGGCCCACAGCAGCCACGTAGCGGACCACAAGGGCCTTCCTTGTTTTCTTCGCGGGGACTTCAACTGGCCCAGCCACCATACCACCTCAGGAGATGCTGAACACGTTGCGGATGACTTCGTAGGGGGTGGTGATGCCCGTCCTTACCTTGGTCATGCCGTCGTGCCACAGCGTAATCAAGCCTTCCCTAAGGGCCTGAGCCCGAATATCGTCGGAGCTGGCCCCCCTGAGAATTAGCCGGCGAAGGGCCTCGGATATCACCATTACCTCATAAATGCCTGTCCGGCCCAGGTAGCCTGTGTGGGCGCAGGAGTTGCAGCCGGCCCCGTAAACGAACTGGGAGCGCTGTTCCTCCATCTCCTTCTCATAGGCCAGTTGCTCCTCCGCGGACACCGTGGTGAGGTAGGCGCAGTTGGGACAGACCCTACGCACCATTCGCTGGGCTACAATCCCTATGATAGCGGTGGCTCCCAGGAAGGGCTCTACCCCTAGGTCAATGAGCCGGTAGATGACGCCGACGGAGTCGTTGGCGTGAACGGAGGACAAGACCAAGTGGCCTGTGAGGGCGGACTGAATGGCTATCCGGGCGGTCTCGGAGTCCCGAATCTCGCCTACTAGGATAACGTTGGGGTCCAGGCGCATGATGGCCCGCAGCCCAGTGGCAAAGGTCATTCCGGCGGCGACGTTGACCTGCATCTGGTTTATGTCCTTGAAGCGATATTCTACGGGGTCTTCGATGGTGATAACGTTGCTACGCACGTTGTCCAGTTGGTTGATAGAGGCATAAAGAGTAGTGGTCTTGCCCGACCCCGTGGGCCCACTGATCAGAACCATGCCAAAGGGGGTCTTGAGCATGCGCCGGTATTTCTCCAGCGAATCGGGCAGGAAGCCCAGTTCGGGCAGTGTGTATAAGGCGAAGGTTTTGTCCAGTATCCGCAACACAGCCATCTCCCCGTAGACGGTATTGCTCGTGGCCACCCGGATGTCCAGTTCCCGGTTGTCCACGTTGAAGGTAATTTGCCCGTCCTGGGGACGTCGGCGCTCGGCAATGTTTAGGCTGGCCATGATCTTTATTCGGGAGAGCACGGCTGCATGGGCGCTCAAGGGCAGGGACATAACCTCGCTAAGGATGCCGTCAATTCGGTAACGAACGCGAAGGTGTGTCTCCTGGGGCTCGATATGGATGTCTGAGGCCCGGTCCTTGGCGCCCTGGCGGATGAGCATGTCTACGACCCGCACCACGGGTGCCTGAGCGATAGCATCAGTAGAAGTCGAGCCCTCCTCGGCTAGTTTGTTACCCTGGGCCAGGATAGGGATCTGACTGATTTGCTGGTAGATCTCACCACTTAGACGGTAGCTTGCGTCAATAGCCAGTTGGATATCTTGGCGCAGCGCCAGCACAGGTTCGATCCGTTTCTTGGTCAGGGCAGCCATCGCATCAACGGCCTGGATATCGCTGGGGTCAGCCATGGCCACAACCAGAGCTCCGTCAGCCACTTCCACGGGTACCGCCGTATGCTTGCGGCATACAGTTTCCGGCACCATCGCCACAGCCTTGGCGTCAACTCCCCGCTTCTTGAGATCGACGAAAGGAACCCGTAGTTGCAAACTGGTAAGGATAGCTAACTGTTCTTGGGTAACCAACCCCTCGGCTATCAGGATATCGTTCAGCTCCCGCCCCTCCCTTTGCTGGCCCAGCGCGCGTTGGAGCTGACCCTGGGTAATCAGCTTTGACTCTAGGAGCAACTCTACCAGGCTTTTGGGGGTACGTTTTGCCGCCGCTTGCATGACTAGACCTCGCCAGTCACCGTTTCTTCCTTACCCTCAGGGTCTTCCTGATCCTTGAAAGTTATGACTACTCTTTCCATGGGCTTTCCCCCCTTTTCCAGGGGACCTCTTATCGTTTTCAGCCGTCCTCCGCCTTCTTTGGAGTAGGGCGTGGCTTCCACCATGGCAATAGCCTGTAGCATGCTGAGCAGGGGCAATGGTTCATCCAACACCACGCTAAGTACAATGCCCTCATCCCACGAGCCACTGGTGCGGAACGTCTTCAGCCCGGGGATATTCTGCAAGTGTTTATATAGTGTCGTCACTCGGCGCACATCCAAGGGGGAAGGTAGCACTAGGGCTACCTCGCCGCTATACAGGTTAGAGGGTGTTTCCTCCTCGGGTGGCTTCGGGACTCTTGGGCCCTCGGCAGGCGCCAGTTCATCCCTGGCTGGGGCATCCATTTCCTCAGAGGCTTCGCCCCTGGGTGACTTGCCACTGTGGCTCTCCTCCTCAGGGACTGGAGCCACTTCTCCGAAGGGGTTTCTCTTGAGCTCGCTGCGGGTTTCCTGAGGAGACAGACCAGATAGGATGAGGGCAGGGGATGACTCCTCCGCCACGATTGGCAGAGGAGTCTCCATAGCGGGGAATGAATGGGGAAGGCTTGGATGAAAGTCTTCAAGTTTCGGGATGGGGGCACGCCACAGTTCCTGGGTCTTAGACCTCCATTCTGCTTCGATGCTCTGGCTTTCCGTCAGCAGTTCCTGAAGGGTGCCTAGGAGATGATAATAGGCTTGTTTGACCTCCGCCGCTATCTGACCTTGGATGTCCTCCCTGGCCTGGATGAAGAACCTCTGAGCTAGCTGTATGGCCTGGGTTTCAATAAGCTCAGCCTCCTTGTTGGCGGTGAGCAGGATATTGCGCACCTCTTTTTCGGTCATCTCCTCAGCACGCTGCTTGGACTGGCTGACCATGACTTGGGCCCGCTCCTTGGCCTCGGCTATGATCCGTGCCGCCTCCACCTCGGCTTCCCTCTTCGTCTTGGTTCTTATGGCCGCTGCCTCTCGTTCGGCCTCGTCCACGACCTGTTTGGAGAATATTCGCAAAGGGGATACAGACTCTTGATTCTGGAGGACAGCCTGATAGCGGGCTATCAAATCATCCACAAAGGCGACCACCTGGTCCTCTGCCAAACCATAGTTGACCAGAGGGAACTCTTTCCCCCATAGGCGGCGGACCTTGGAGCTGTCGCTAGATGCCTGTTGTTTCGGCCGCTGCCACCAGTTCCTGAATTTCCCAACCACGTCTCCCCCTCTCAGCACAGCACGTGCTGGTACACACTCTCGTGCCCCAATTTATAACGCCATACGGCGGTCGTGTCAAGAGTCTGCACTGGTTCAGGACATATCGGACAATACCTCCTTTCCCGTAGAGTGGGGTGTGACCCAGTCCTGGTAGAACTGTTCTTGGGTAAGGTAGCCCAGGGACTGGAGCACGGCTGGCGCGGATCCGGCGGAAAACCACGGTGGAGACGGTCTTTGCCGACTCCAAGACCAGGCACGGACTGGGTCGTGCCAAGTACAGGGGCCTTTGTAAGTTCACCGCCCAGGCGTTCCTCAGCGCCATGGCCTACAACCTGAAGAAATACCTCAAGCACAAGCGGATGGGCGCAGATGGGGTTATGGCCCTGGCTCTTCCTTCCATCGTCTCCCAGGTTATGCCCGTTCATCCTCCCCCATGGTGCTACTCGCCTCGCTGAGCAAGGCTAGCTGGAAACAGGGTTTCACAACAGGCCCGGCTGGTACACGAGCAAGAGGGATCAGTTTACGATCCCACTTAGGGGATCAAGCTCGGCACGCCTTTTTGGCAACATTGGCGCTTCAATAGCCTAGGCTTTCACGGATACCGTAATCTCTAAAGCTACACCCCGCTTAGGCAAGGCCAAGCTGTGCAATGCCTGCGTTATCCCAGGAGCCTCGTAGATAGCGGACGAGTGAGGCCGAAATAAGCCGGACGCTAGCCGCCAATCATCCAGCGCGGTGATTCCAGGCGCTGCTTCAGCGCCCGGAGGAACTCAGCGGCCGGGGCGCCGTCCACCGCGCGGTGGTCAAAGGTCAGACTCAGGAACATCATGGAACGGATAGCCATCTCGCCCTCGTAGACCGCCGGCTTCTCCACGAGCCTCCCAATGCCGAGGATCGCCACTTGAGGGGGGTCTATGATGGGAGTAAAGGCGTCAATGTCATACGAGGCCAGGGTGGAAAGGGTAAAGGTCGCCCCCATGACATCATCGCGGGCTAGGGCGCCATCCTGGGCCTTGCGGGTCAGTTCCCGTAGCTCCCGCGCGATCTCCAGGAGGCCTTTCTCGTTGGCTCTATGGATCACTGGAACGATAAGGCCATCCTTGAGCGCCGTGGCGACCCCCAGGTTGACCTCCTCGGCGAGAAGGACCTCCTGACCTGCAATGGTGGCGTTGAGCCTGGGATGTCCGGTCAGGGTGCGAGAGATGGCAAACAGGACCAGGTCCAGGTCCAGAGGCCGAAGGCGTTGAGGTCTCCACTGGGAGAGGAGACCCTCTCGGATCTGTACCGCCTCGGTCATGTCCACTTCAGTGGTGAGAGTGACCTGAGCCATGCTCTGTAGGCTCTGAAGCATCCGCGCAGCTATGGTGGCCCGCAGGCCAGTGAGGGGAACGACCCGGGCCACTGGCCGGGCCTGGGCTTCTATGAGGGCCTGGATGTCGGCCTCCACGATGCGGCCTCCCGGGCCGGAACCCAGGACCCCAGCCAGGTCTATGCTATGCTCACGCGCCAGCTTTCTGGCCACCGGGGTCACCTGGGCGGCAGGCTTGCTTTCCTGAGCAGGCGCCATCCCCCGGAGGCTGGGCTGCCTTGTGGGAGGCGCAGCGCTCGTAGCGGGTAGCGGCGCCTGCCTTGACGGAGTGGCTTCACCTGGAGCAGCGATGACTGCTAAGATGGCGCCCACTGGGACCACTTGGCCCTCGGGAACCAACACCTGGGCCAAGAGGCCTGAAGCGGGGGACTCCAGCTCCGAGCTGATCTTGGCCGTCTCAATCTCCGCTAGAGGCTCGCCCTGCTGGACGACCTCTCCCTCCCGCTTGAGCCACTTGACCAGCAGGCCGTCCTGCATGTTCATGCCCCACTGGGGCAGGATGACGTCTGTGGGCATAATGATGCTCCTTACAGGGGGTGCGAGAAGCCTCTTAACCCAGTGGATTGGCTGATATTATCAATGGTCTGAAGGCTGAATAGCTTGCCTTTGGTGGCAATCAGAAGCTTCTTGACGTCTTCGCGCCGGATGCCGAATCCTCGACCGTCTACGCAGGCTATTAGCTCAAACGAGGGATCGTTGCGCCGCTTTCGTTGCTCGCGCAATTCAGCTAAATGCTGTATTCTCGTCACCTTATCCCGAGCTGTCCCATCATCCTCGGCCAACTTCGCCTCAATGACAATAGCGGGGTGGAATTGGTCCGGGACGAAGAAGTCGGGGCCCTGATCCATATCCTCGAAGCGTTCCGCCCTACCGACCTTATAATACGTAATACCAGAGGATTGCAGCTTCACTGTCACTGCTTCCTCAAGAAGATCTCCCACTTGTTCAGAGATGGTATCCCTATGAGTTGCGAAAGGTCTCCCGAGAAAACGTTCGTAAAGAAGTGCAGGATAAGGAACCCCACCTAAGGCTAACTCTCGCAGCGACTCGATACCTCTCTGGGTGTCTATCTTGTCCAGGCGGTGGATTGCCCCTTCTCCAACCAAAGGTACCCCTTGATCCAGCAGGCGCACTGCCATCGAAACTAAGGCGGAGACGCGTTGACGAGTAAGTGGAGTTACACCGGTAAGAATAGAATGTCCCGTCCTCGCCCGTTTGTCCAGGCGCCGCGCGTTCGATTGATCTACTGGCACTCCTACAATGGCGGTAGCAAGGTGGGCCAGTTCAGGAGGCGATAGACCAGTCATGACCCGCAATACTACGAGGACCAGGGGGTCTTGCTGAACGGCTGCTAAAGCGGAACTGCTTGAGAAGTCACTGAAGTTGCGAGTCTGTCTTTCGAGTATGCGGTAAGCACTTTGGAATCGTGGGAACTCCACAAAGTCGGCCCCTTTTGGCATGACAAGGAAAAACGATTGAAGGCCGTTGATGAAATCGTCTACGTATCTATCTATGTTGGCTTCCAACTCCTCTTCGGTCGCCTCGAAGTGACGGCTGGACGCAGCCATCACTTATCCTCCTTTCCTGCGGCCCCGATGCTTTCTGATTCAGGTTTTCGGAAAAAGAGTAGAAATTCATCCCGCATTGTGTTGCGAATCCCCTCTATTTCTCTCATGATCTGGAAATCAAGTGGCATGCCGATTTCCCCCCCCATCTTGATCAAACCATTTTCTAACGACACTCCTCCAGTCTGGTTTGTATTAGAGCCTACTACGATAACGCAATAACGTCCGGGTTTGAGAACTCGCTTGCACTCCTTCATGATTGCTTCCATGTCTGCAAAGTAATGTACCACGCGCGCCTCGATAAGTTCCTGCTTGGTCCTGCCGGTTCCTGTCAGCCCCACCATGTTCTGTCTCAGGCTCTCAATCTCCACGCCCAGATACTGAAGCTGAGGCCGATCGTTTTCTAGATAGTCTATAGCGAAGGAATAGGGTGGGGAGAAAAGTACCCCATCTACCGATTCGTTAGGGAGTTTCAGCCGGCGAGCGTCTCCTTCGATGATCTCAGCCTGACCAAGCCTCATTCTCAATTCCTCACGAGTCTCATTAAAGGCATGGACGGCTGCAAGATAGCGAGAGAGGAGATCGGGAAAGAGATCACGGGGCGTTTTGCCCTTGCGGCGAGCGGCATAACCAACAGCGTCAAGGTAGCATAGGAGCAACAATTCGCGCATTGGCGGAGAAAGTTTAGGAAACGCCTTCGCCAAATGAATAGCACCCTCTTTGGTATCTTCACTTTGAATCAAGGGAGGCTGCACTGCTGAGCGCCCTTCATACGGCGCGAAGCGCTGATAGATGTCATCTGCATACTTGACCAGACGCGGAAAGTCGCTGCAATCCATTTGAAGTACTCCCACCTTGGCCCGTGTCATCAAACAGGCAAATGGGCTTAACTCACATGCTATTGAGTCAATCCCCATGATCATGGCCTCAATAGAGGTCGTTCCACAGCCTGCCATGGGGTCAAGGACGACTTGGCCGGGTTTGATCCCCATTATGTTCATCACAGCCTTAATCATCTGTGGGTGGAATTTGCCGCGGTAAGGGAAAAGACCGTGAGTTGCATAACCAACAGCAAATACATTTGCGGCGAAGAAATTCTTGCGGGCTTGACGCGCGCTTGCGTTCACCTGATTGGGTGTCTCCATGCAGATACGGAAATGGTGCGTCGGCATATCATGAACCGACCTGAAATACGCACCTCTATGGATAACTTCCTCGTCCGAAAGCGCTTGGTATTCGCCGAAAGCAAGATCCAACTCATAGATTTGGCTAATCTGCGGAACCAAGGCGTGTGAGGTAGGGAAGAGTTCTTGAGCCACGCCTCGGAATCTGGCGCCAGAGTAACTCAACTTGCCTCGAAGTGAACGTTCAGCATATGCCTGGCGAGGTTCAGTCTGCGTCATAATTCTCCTTACTCCAACGTCCGCTTCACCGCTGCGATGATCTTCTCCTCGTTGGGGAAGACCAGCTTCTCCAGGGCGGGGCTGAAGGGGAAATGGACGTTGAGGCTGGCAACCCGCTGGATGGGGGCCCGAAGATTCCAGAACCCCTCCTGGGACACCATGGCGGCGATCTCGCTGGCGGCGCTGCAGGTCTTGTGGGCCATATCAACCACCACCAGCCGCCCGGTCTTGGCCACCGAGTCCAGAATGGCCTGCTTGTCCAGCGGCACCAGGGTCCTGGGGTCCACAACCTCTACTGAGATGCCCTCGCCCTTGAGCTGCACCGCTGCCGCCAGGGCCCGGGGCAGCATCCCGCCCAGGGCCACCACGGTGACATCGGTTCCAGCCTGCTTGACATCAGCGACGCCGAAGGGTATGAGGAAATCCATGTCCTCTGGCACATCGCCTCGGGCGCCCATGAGGGTGTTGTCCTCAAAAAAGATGACCGGGTCATCGTCCCGGATAGCGGTCTTCAGGAGTCCCTTGGCATCGGCAGGCGTGGTGGGCATAACGATCTTGAGGCCGGGCATGTTCATGAACATGGGATGGGGCCTGTCGGAGTGGTGGGCGGCGATGTTGTTGCCGTAGGTCATCCCCGCCCGGTAGACAATGGGCAACCGTACCTGTCCACCGAACATGTAGGTCATCTTGGCCGCCTGGCTCACCATTTGGTCCATGGCAACCCAGTAGAAGCTGGAAAGAGAGCTGATGATAGGCCGGAGACCTACCGCAGCAGCTCCCACGGCCGCACCCATGAAGGCGCTCTCCGAGAGTGGGGTATCTAGCACCCGCATGGCTTCAAACTCCTGGGAGAGCCCCCCGGTAACGCCGTAGATGCCGCCCCGAATGCTCTCGCCCATGATGAATACTGACTTGTCACGGCGCATCTCTTCCTTGATGGCCTGGTTGAGAGCATCGGCAAAGGTGATCACTGCCATGGAAGCACCTCCTCAAGTGCCCTGGGGCCTCAGCTCCGGTCGATGGGGATGGGGTTGCTGAAGAGGTCGTCAAAGACCTCTTCAGGAGCCGGGTAAGGGCTCTGGCGGGCGAACTGAAGGGCCTCGGCGATGCGGGCTCGCTCAGCCGCTTCCATTAGAGCTATCTCCGCCTCAGAGGCCATCTTCATCTCCATGAGTCGGTTCCGTTGCAGCAAGATGGGGTCCCGAGTTCTCCAGTAGGCTATCTCTTCCTCCGCGCGGTAGGGATCCCGGACGATGCGCCGCAGCCCTTCCGAGTGGTCCTGGTATCGGTAGGTCCTGCCCTCAATTAGAGAGGGACCCAGGCCCAGGCGGGCCCGTTCCACTGCCTCAGAGACCGCCTCGTACATGGCCACGACGTCCTGTCCGTCCACCAGCACCCCTGGTATGTTGTAGGCAGCCGCCCGGTCACAGATGTTGGGCGTCGCCACCACCTCGGTGAAGCGGGTCGTGACGGCGTACTGATTGTTCTCGCAAACAAAGATGACGGGGAGCTTCCAGATGGCGGCTAGGTTCATGGTCTCATGGCAGGTACCCTCGTTGCTGGCTCCATCCCCGAAGAAGGCAGCCACTACCCGCTTCTCGCCACGGATCTTGGTGGCTAGGGCGGCCCCTACGGCTACCGGCAGGGCCGATGCTAGGATCCCCGACTCTCCCAGTATGCCGATGCTAAAATCGGCTAGGTGCATGGAGCCTCCTTTCCCCTTGCAGTAGCCTGTACTCTTTCCAAGGAGCTCAGCCATGGCACGCCGCACGTCGCCTCCCTTGGCGATGGGGTGACCATGGGAGCGATGGTTTCCCGTCATGTAGTCGTTATCCCGCAGGGCCAGGCAGGCGCCAACGGCGACCGCCTCCTCGCCGATGTAGGCATGGACTGCCCCCACCAGCTCCCCCCTCTGCACCAGTTCCACCGCCTGCTCGTCAAAGTAGCGGATGCAGAGCATTCGGCGAAGCATCTCCACCATCAACTCCTTGTCTTCAATCATCAGGACCTCCTTCCTGTTGTTGCGGACCTAGGGCACATTATGCTACAGGCGCCCGCTGGTTGCACAGGGTGGCCTTTTAGGGAGGGCCAAAGGAGATTCAAACCTCTCGGCTATCCTACCTTCATGCATCAGCGTCGCTCAAGGGGGTTAAGCTCCGTATACAGATTTCCAATGACATCACGTAGTGTTCCACGAGAAAACTTTACGAAGGTCGGAATCTCCAAAGCTGTGCCGCCCTTGACAAAGCAAACGCGGGTGAAGCGAGCGTGCCACCCAGCGGGCAGGGCGAAGGGGAAGGGTACGCTTACTCCAACTGGATCAGCGGGTCGCCCGCGGCTACGTTCTGGCCAGGGCTAATGAAAACGGCTCTAACCGTGCCCTGGTGGGACAGCAGGATGCTCTGTTCCATCTTCATCGTCTCCAGGATGCAGATCTCCTTGCCCGGCTCCACCGGATCCCATACCTTGACGGACACCGAGACGATACGTCCCGGCATAGGAGAGCGAATGATCTTCTCGTCCTCCTGGGTGATGCCCGTGAGGCCCACGCTCCTGCCGGCGCCAGGCGATGGCATCGGTCGCGAGGGTTTCGCCGGCGCGGGAGCGCCTTCCGCCTCCACCTCTACCTGGATGGTCTCCCCATCCACCACAATCTGAAAGGGGTAGTGGGGCGGGTCCTCCACCTCCACCGTGTGCCAGGCGTCCTTGACCTTCACCCGTATCTGACGCTTTACCACCGGGCGCCCCTCCCGCTCCAGGGATTCACCTGGGTCATGCGCCCGTACCCCTTCCAGGGGCTGGCCGGCCGCTGGCCTGTCCCTGAGCCGACGAAGAAACTGCCTAGGGCAGCAGTGGCTACCGCTACGCGCTCCTTCTCCGACAGCTCGGGGGCGGCCTCGTTCATCTGCTCTACGATGCTCCCCAGGGTGAGTGTGGTATGGACGCCTTTCCTGAACTCCTCGTTTGCCAGCGCAGCCTGAACAAGTGGGATGTTGTGGGTGATGGAGGGCAGTTGGAAACTGCTGAGGCCCTTGCTCAGCGTTTCAATGGCCTTTTCTCTGTCCTTGCCCCAGGCGATGACCTTGGCCATAAGGGAGTCGTAGTAAGGGAGGATTTCATACCCTGGGAAGATCGCGCTGTCCACGCGGATGTGCTCATCGGTGGGGAACTCCACCGACTCCAGCCGCCCTGAGACGGGCAGAAGGGTCTTAGGGTCCTCCGGGTAGATGCGGGCCTCAATGGCGTGCCCTTTGCGGTGCACATCGTCCTGCTCAAAGGGCAGGGGCTCACCCGCGGCGATGCGTATCTGAAGCTCCACCATGTCCAGGCCAGTGATCATCTCCGTCACCGGGTGCTCCACCTGAAGACGGGTGTTCATCTCCACGAAGTAGAAACGACCGTTCTTGTCCACCAGAAACTCAATGGTGCCCGCGTTGGTGTATCCGATGTACCTGACCAGGGCCAGGGCCGCCTCGTACATCTTCTTGCGGCGGCGGCGTTTCAGCTTAACCGAGGGGGACTCCTCAATTACCTTCTGGTTGCGTCGCTGAATGGAGCAGTCGCGCTCGTACAGATGGACGGCGTTGCCGAAGTGGTCGGCCATTACCTGCACCTCAATGTGGGAGGGGCCTTCCAGAAACTTCTCTACGTACACCTGTGCGCTGCCGAAGGCGCTCTGGGCCAGGGAGCGGGCGCGGGCCAGGGCTTCGGGCATCTCCTCTGGCGAGTTGACGCGACGGATGCCAATGCCGCCGCCGCCCTGGGAGGCCTTGACCATCACGGGGAAGCCAATTTCCAACGCCTTGGCCAGCGCCTCCTTATCGTCCACCGCTCCGGTCGTGCCGGGGAGAAGAGGCAGGCCAGCCTCCGCCGCCAGGTGGCGGGCCTCGGCCTTGTTCTTCATGCGCTCCAGGGCCTCTACTGAGGGGCCAATGAAGGTGATGCCCGCATCCCGGCAGGCGCTAACAAAGTCGGCGTTCTCGGACAGGAAACCGTAGCCGGGGTGCACCGCCTCTGCCCCCGTCTCCTGGGCGGCCTGGATGATGGCGGCGATGTTCAGGTAGCTTTCCGCCGCCGGTGGCGGGCCAATGAGGACGGCCTCATCCGCCTGCTGGACGTGAAGGGCGTGGGCGTCGGCCTCGGAGTAGACGGCCACGGTCTTGATGCCCAGCCGGTGGCAGGTGCCGATGATGCGGCAGGCGATCTCTCCCCGGTTGGCGATGAGGACCTTGCGGAAGAGTTGCTGCCTCTTTTTTTTCGCGCGTGGCATAGCATTACCTCAGGGAGCGCTGGCGGCCAGACCTTCCGCCTTTGGCCACTGCTGGGCGATGGTCCGCAGGAAAGCGGCGGAACGCAGCTCCCGCTCCAGGGTATAGCGAAGGAGGTTGCTCAGGAGGGCCGCCAGCTCCCGTTGCAAGGGCGGTCCAACGTTGACCCGCATGGCTGCGGCCAGCAGGTTTGTTGCAAGATAGCGTAGCACCTTGAGGGCCTCCACGGAAATGGGCGCGGCGTCGGCAAAGGGGGCCTTGCACGCGGGGCACAGCACGCCCCCTGCGGCGGGGCTGAGGAAATGGCCGCCGGGCAGGAGCTTCTCCTGGCATTGGACGCACTGGGCAAGCTGGGGCAGGAAGCCGCAGAGGTCCAGCAGGCGCAACTCACAGAAGCGCAGGGCCAGCTCGTGGTCGGCGGTGGACTCCAGGACACGCAGCGTCTCCAACAACAAATCGTAGGCCGGGGGATTTGGCGAGCCCAGGGGATGAAAGGCGTCGGCCAACTCCAACAGGTACAGCGCTTTGGAGAGGGCTCTCAGGTCTGCCTTCAGGGCCATGAAGGTTTCCACAGCCTCCGCACCCGTGATGGTGTCTAGGCTCTGGCCCTGGCTCAGCGTCAGGGAGGAGCGCGTCAGCAGGTCAAGGTGGCCGCCCAGTTTGCTGGTGGCCTTGCGCACGCCCCGCGCGCTGACCTGGAGCTTGCCGTAGGCGGGCGTCAGCAGAGTTAGCAGGCGGTCGGCTTCCCCCAGTTCAGTGGAGCGGACCACCAGGGCCTCGGTGTTGAAGCTGCGGGGCCTGGACATGCTACATCTCATTCCTTCCCTGGAAGGCGCGGGTCAGGGTCACCTGGTCTGCGTACTCCAGGTCGCCGCCCACGGGTAGGCCCCGGGCCAGACGAGTAACCCTAGGCACCAGGGGCGACACCAGCCGGTGAACATACATAGCGGTTGCCTCTCCCTCCAGGTTCGGGTTGGTGGCCAGGACGATCTCTTGCACCGTGTCGCCCTTCAGGCGCACCAGCAGCTCCCGTATCTTCAGCTCCTCCACGCCAATGCCGTTGATGGGGGAGATAACACCGTGCAGGACGTGGTACAGCCCCTTGTAGCAGCGGGTGCGCTCCAGAGCCAGCACGTCCAGGGGCTCCTCCAGGACGCAGATGGCGGTCTGGTCGCGGGCCGGGTCGGTGCAGATAGGACAAGGGTCGGTCTCCGTCAGGTTCTGGCACTGGGAGCAGAGGATGATCCGCTCCTTCACGGCGATGATGGCCTGGGCCAGGGCGCGGGCTTCCTCCTCTGGCATACGCACCAGGTAGTAGGTGAGGCGCTGAGCCGTCTTGGTGCCGACGCCCGGGAGCTTGTGCAGCTCCTGGATGAGGCGGGCCACCGGCGCAGCAGCGGGCAGGAACTCGTTGGTGGTCATAGCGAACCCCGGCCTTGAAAGCGCTGAGATTGCTCTTGGTCAAAAGTTTTCAATTCCAGGCCAAGCTCTTCGGCTAAAGCAGCATACACAGCGTCGGCGCCGCTGAGCCGGTCCCTTAGAGCTGTGTCCACAGCATTTTTGGCCCTGTTCCCATCCAGGTCGTAGAAGGCAATCTTCCCGTCAGCCAGCCACTGTTCAAAGCTACTCTGGGCATTCGCCACGTAAACCTGCTGATTACGTTGCGCCCTTCGGTTGACAGCGGCTAAGGTCTCTATCAACGCCAATCGGGGTAGATGGAAAAAGTAGTTGCCAGACTCCAGGCCCCTAGTGTACTCCAAGGCTTCGGTATGATGGTCCTGATGATCAAGAAAAGAGGCTACCAGAACGCTAGCATCCACCACTACTTCTTCTACCATCGGCGCTGCTCGTGGACTGCTTCCACAGCAGATACATCTTTGGGCCAGTCCCTGCTAATCTCTTTCCCAAGGGCTTCCCAGCGTCTAAACGGATTACGTATGGAGGCAAGGCGCACACCCAGCATGAACTCTTCAAAGCTCTCTGCCTCTTCTTCAGAAAGCCCCTCCTTGAACTCCTCCATCGCCTGCTTGAAAGCTGCAAGCTGTTTATCGCGGCGTGCCCTGGCGCGCCACTTGATGAAGGCTTTCGTCGCTGCTTCCAGGTCCGGGAGCCACCGGCGTTTCAGGGCGGAGAGGCCGAAGAGGAGCGACATGTGTGACGACGCCCTGTAGATTCTTTGTCCAACGTCTGAGGATGTACGTCTCAAAGGGTACGCATTCTCTAAAGCCTCCAAGGCCTCCGAATAGCGGCCCAGTAGCCCAAGAACCACGCTTCGGTTGTTATGGGCCGCGGGGTCATCAGGCCCTAGCTGGATGGCCTTGAACTTGATGGCCTTCTCAAAGGCCTTCAACGCCTCCTGGTTGTGGCCCAGTTGCACAAGAATCACGCCCTGGTTGTTGTGGGCTTCGGGGAAATGAGGCCGCAGTTGGATGGCGCGCTGGAAGGTCTCCAGCGCCTCCTGATGGCGGCCCAGTTGTACCAGAACAACTCCTCGGTCGTAGTGCGCATCCGGGTAATCGGGCCGCACCTTGATGGCTTGTTGGTACGCCGTCAGCGCTTCCGCATAGCGCCCTGCTTGGTGCAGCGTTGCTCCATAGACATCCCATGCGAATCCTTGTATTTTGGCAGGCAGTTGGGCTGTCGCAGGGTCTAGCAAAAGAGGGTATAGCTCCTCAGCGCTAACATCTGGGGACAGTAGCGCCAAAAGGAGCGCAACGGCAGGCTTTGAATGCCTCTGCAGTTTAAGTTTGCTTAGCTCTTCTGAGATAGAAGGCCGAGCAATCTCTATCGGAGCGTATTCCAGAATGGCTAGCGTGGTCATGTTGAATGGGATGCGTCAGGAGAATTACATCAGCCCAGGTATTTTCATGCCGCCCGTGACGGCGCTCATCTTCTGGTTTGCCATCTCTACCGCCTTGTCCAAAGCCTCGTTGACGGCAGCCAGCACCATGTCCTCCAGCATCGTAACGTCCTGAGGGTCCACCGCCGACGGGTCTATCTTGATGGAAGTCACCCGTTGCTTGCCCGTGGCGGTGACCTTGACAGCACCTCCCCCGGCGGTGGCCTCCACCGTAACGCGCTCCAGTTCCTCCTGCATCTTCATAATACGCTGTTGGAGTTGCTGGGCCTGGCGTAGCATGTTCCTATTCATCGTCGTCCTTCTCCTCGGTCTCATCAATAATGCGGCCCCCCATGCTGAGAGCCGCCTGCACCAGGGGGCTGCGGCTGCCTTTGTCCATCCGCTGGGAAGTGGTGGGTGCAATGAGCTCCAGTTTCGGAGGCGACGGCAGTCCAACAGCCTTCGTGATGGTATCCATAAACTGCCGGCGGCCTTCCGGCGTGTCCATTTCTTCCTGGATGCGCTCCATATGGGACTGATGGGCAAACTCTAGGAAGAGGGTACCGTCTTCAAGACGGTATTGTTTGCAATCCTTGAGGAGTGGCCCCAAATAATAGCGCCGGCCTTTGCGACGTTCCAATGACCTCACGATTTCTCCCCAACGAGCACGCAGCCGCTCTTCCGGGGTAGCGCCGTCGCTGGCCGCCGTGGGCGGCTCTGCCCCAGGGGGCGCTGGCGGGCGAGGCCCGGCTGGTGGCGGGGTGCTCTGACCTTGGATGGGGGCGGGCCGCTCCTGGTGCGTTGAAGGTGGGGGGACGGCCGGCCTGGCGGCGGAGCGTGACTCTACGGCGGGACGACGCGCAGCCGTAGGAGAGGGCGCGGCAACAGCGGGCGCCGCCTGACTGGCGGCCTTGCCTTGGGCCGCCTCTATAACGGCCAACTCCAGGGCCAGGGTCGGAGGGGCCTCTGGCCGGAAGGTGACTTGGCCAAGCTGGCGCAGAGTGTACAACAGCCGCTCCATGGATGTCGCCTGAAGCAACTGCGTCTGCTCTTTTGTCACCTCTTCGGGTTGGGAGGCCATCTGCCGGGCGCCTGCTTTGACCAGCAACAGGTCCCGCACCTCGTCCACCATCTGGCGATGGAGCTGGCGCAGGCTCAGGCCCTCGGAGGCGATGGCGCTCAGGGTGGCAAGGGCCTCGGGCACCTGAGCCTGAAGCATCTGCCCCACGAGGACGCGGACGCGCTCATCATCGGCGAGGCCCAGGAGCAGGCGCACCTGCTCCTGGGTAAGGGGGCTGCCGAAGGAGGTGGCCGCCTGTTCCAGGAGGCTTTCGGCATCCCTCATACTCCCGTCGGCGCTGCGGGAGATGGCCCGCAACGCCAATGGGTCGGCTTGAATGCCCTCGGACTGGCAGATGCGGGCCAGCATCCCTGCCATCGCCTCCACCTCCAACCGTCGGAAGTCATAGCGCTGGCAGCGGGAGACGATGGTGGGCGCCAGCTTCTGAGGGTCGGTGGTGGCCAGGATGAAGATGATGTGGGCCGGCGGCTCTTCCAGGGTCTTCAGGAGGGCGTCGGCTGCGGCGTCGGTGAGCATGTGGGCCTCGTCCAGGACGTAGACCTTGTACCTGCCCTCAGCGGGAGCGTAATGCACCTTCTCTCGGATGGAGCGCACCTCGTCAATGCCGCGGTTGCTGGCGGCGTCTATCTCCACCAGGTCCAGGGCGCGGCCCTCGTTGACCGCCAGGCACAGGCGACACCGGTTGCACGGCTCCCCATCCTGGGGCGAGAGGCAGTTGGCCGCTTTGGCCAGGATGCGGGCGGTGCTGGTCTTGCCGGTGCCCCGCGGGCCGCAGAAGAGGTAGGCGTGGGCGATGCGGTTGCG
Organism: Chloroflexota bacterium; assembly: GCA_016179765.1. GTDB lineage: Bacteria > Chloroflexota > Dehalococcoidia > Lucifugimonadales > JACPCL1 > JACPCL1. The sequence goes on along the minus strand of JACPCL010000041.1, from coordinate 18,270 downwards.
GGCGATGGCCTGCTTCAGGGTGCGGGCTACCGGCTCCTGGCCCACCAGGTCCTCAAAACGCCCGGGACGCCACCGGCGGTAGTAGACCTGGGCGTTCATCGGCGCGGGTCCTGGATGCCAAGCTTGGAAAGGATGCGCCGCTCCAGGGTCTGCATGGCCTGCTCCTCCTCTGGTGTGACATGATCGTACCCAAGAAGATGCAGCACGCCGTGGGCAACAAGCAAGGCCATTTCGTCATCAGGGGAGTGGCCCCCTTCTGCTGCCTGCCTCTGGCATTGGGGGAAGGCGACGATCACCTCGCCGGCGAAGCCCTCCTCCTCAGGCACCGCCAGGAAGGGCACGTCAGCGGCAGGCGGCGGGAGGCCCTCCCCTTCATACACCCCTGGGTGGTCAAAGGCGAAGGCCAGGACATCCGTTGCTTCATCCAGGCCGCGGTAGTCCCGGTTAAGGCGGCGGACCGTATCGTCGTCGGCGATAGTAAGGCTGAGGGCGCGATACCTGGGGGGCCTCCCCCTGCCCTGTGCGGCCTGCCCCTCCATGAGAGCTTGCTGGGCCACGCGGCGCAGCCAGGGAACCGCCGCCCGCTGCCGCCGGTAGGCGGGGAAGACGTTGACCTGGATGCGACGCCCTGAGATGGCCACGGTGCTCATGGGTTGATGATAGCACAGGGCCAGGATGGGCGGAAGGAAGCTTTGACCGGCGGGTCATGGCTGTTTTGGGGATTGACGTCATTGCGCCGTGAATGGCATGAACAAGATAGCCTATCTAGCAATTAGCGGAGCGTTTCACCCCTACCTCAATCCTCCCCCGTCAAGGGGGAGGAAGCCCACCCCTTCCCCCCTTGCGGGGGAAGGCAGGGATAGGGGGTAAAGTCCTGCTTGCCGAAGCAAAAGCATTTGGTTAATGACCGTAAGGGTGCGGCTTGATGTCGCCCTATGAAAGGGACGGCACAACCGAATTCTCTGCACACAAGACAGATAAAAGCCGCTACCGCCGCGAGGCGGCGCGCAGGTCGTTCACCAGGATTTTCAGCGTGTCTTTGCCCACGCCGCCATCGTCGTCCTTCACGATGATGGTGACGGTGTACAGGCCGGGCTTGGTGTATTTGTGCGTGCCGTAGACGACGCCACTGCTCACCTGCCCGGCAGTTACGGAGCCATCGCCCCAGTCAACGGTGGCCTTGTGGGTGTCGCCGACCCCTGGGTCAATGATGGTGGCCAGGAACTTCGTGAAGGACACGTTTGCAATGGCAGTGGCGTCTAAAGCGGCGGATACCACAGGGGCAACGTTGGCTATCTTGACGGTAAGGGAGTCGGCGCCGCTGGCCCCGCCGTTATCTGTCACGGTCACAGTCACGGTGTAGACGCCATTGTCGGCGTAGACGTGGGAAGCGCTGACCGTGTGGGCGGCATCGTTCACTGCTCCCGGCGTTGTGACGCCGTCACCCCAGTTTACGGCGGCGGTGTGCGTGTCAAGCACGCCTGCGTCTGCGAAGGACGCGTTAAGGTGTATCGGGCTGCCCTCCGCGCCGCCCAGGTCTGGCCCGGCGTCCACGGTGGGAGGCAGGTTCTTCACGGTCACCAGGGCCATATCTGCCCCTGCGCCGCCGTCATCGTCCTTCACCGTCACGGTAACCCTGAAGGTACCGCTGTCCTTGTACAGGTGGTTGAGATGGAAGGTCTTGTCCGGCTTGAGGGTCAAGGCTGCTGTCCCAGAGCCGTCGCCGTAGTTCACCGTGGCAGTCCATGCGGCGGAGTCGTCATCGGTGAAGGAGCCGCTGCTGGTGAAGGTGGAGCCTTCGTTGATGGCGGCGTCCGGCCCAGCGTTCACGGCGGGGGCCACGTTCTTGACCGTGGCTATGAAGCTATCCGTGCCGCTCAGTCCTCCGCTATCAACCACTTTGACCGTTACCGTGAAAACGCCATTGCCAGAATAGGTGTGGGAACCTGAGACCGTCTGAGGGGACTCGCTCACCGCCCCCACGGAGCTAGCGCCGTCGCCCCAGGTGATGGTTGCCGTATGCGTCTCGCCTACGTCGGGATCAACAAAGGTGGCGGGCGGCAACGACACCGCCGTGCCCTCGTCTACAGTCTGGTCGGGGCCAGCATTGACAGTGGGGGGAACGCCGGTAAGGACAACAGCATTTGACGGCGCAGAGGCAGACCCTTGTCCAACTGCATTCGTTGCCCTCACGGTGAAAGTGTAACTGAGGCCGCCGGTCAGGCCTGTGACCTTAGCGGTCAGGACGGCAGCAGAACTGGTCACAGAGATACCACCCGGGTTAGAGGTGACGGTGTAGAAGAGGATAGGGCTGCCGCCGTCAGAAGCAGGCGCGTTCCAGGTGACGGTGGCCTGGACATTGCCAGCGGTGGCGGCGACGTTAGTCGGAGCATCTGGCACGGTGGCAGGGATAACGGCGTTGGACGGCGCAGAGGCAGGCCCTTCACCTACGGCGTTCGTTGCCACCACCGTGAAGGTATAGGACGTGCCGTTGGTCAGTCCGATGACCGTAGCGGTCAGGACCGAGGCCGCGGTGGCCACAGAGATGCCGCCAGGGATAGAGGTTACGGTGTAGAGGAGGATAGGGCTGCCGCCTGTGTCAGTGGGCGCGCTCCACGTGACAGTGGCGAAGGCGTTGCCAGCCGTGGCGATGACGTTGGTCGGCGGCAACGGGACGCCCTTGGGTGTCACCGGAGCCGAAGGCGCAGATGGCACGCTCGTCCGACCGATGGCGTTGGTGGCCGTGACGGTGAAGGTGTAGGCCACGCCGTTGGTCAGGCCAGTAACCGTGGCGGTGAGGGTATCACCGCCCACTGAAGCGGTCTTTCCATCCGGGCTGGAGGTGATGGTGTACACAATAATGGGTGCGCCGCCAGCGGAGCTCGGCGATTCCCACCACACTATGGCCTGGCCGTCCCCCGCGATGGCCGTAACGTTCAGCGGCGCGCTGGGCGGAGGCGGAGGCGGAGGTGGCGGCGGCGCGCTAGGCGTCACCACATTGGAAGGCGCCGAAGCGAGGCCGGTACCGATGGCATTGGTGGCCGTGACGGTGAAGGTATAGGCGGCGCCGTTAGTTAATCCCGTGACGGTGGCTACGAAGGTGGAACCGTTCACCGTGGCGGTCTTGCCCTCCGGGCTGGAGGTGACGGTGAAGCTGGTGATGGGGCTGCCGCCATTGGATGCAGGTGCGGTCCAGGTGACGGTAGCCTGGGCGTTTCCGGCGAACGCCTGGACGTTCTGAGGCGCGCCGGGCACGGTAGCTGGGTCGGCAGCGGCAAGGCTGGTGAGCAGCGCCAGCAACAGCAATGAGAGGCCAAAGAGACTAATAGGATGCCGCAGGAGTCGCATGGCTATCCTCCCAGCGTTTCGCGGATTCTAGCAAACGGCCTCAGTATAGTACACAAACGATAGTTTGGCTGTGGCGTTCCTAGGTGTGTGCCCTGCATTCGGGGCAAACCAATGGCTGTAGGGGCGGACCTGCGTGTCCGCCCCTCGTGCCCCATGTTGGGCGGGCACATAGGCCCGCCCCTACGCAATATCCCTCTTCCTTTTAGGGAGGGGGGCGGGGGTTAGGTTGCCCGCCGCAGGCGCGCGTCACGCCGCGCCATCTCACGCTATAATAGGGCGTAGCCCTTCAGCCGAAGGGCGCAGGAGACTCGCCATGCGCATCATCCTTTACACGGGCAAGGGCGGCGTAGGCAAGACTAGCATCGCCGCGGCCACGGCGGTACGCGCCGCTGAACTGGGCTACAGGACCGTCGTGATCAGCACCGACGCCGCCCACAGCCTGGCCGACTCCCTGGACATGCCCCTGTCCGCTGACCCCGTCCCGGTCGCCTCCAACCTGTGGGGCCAGGAGATAGATGTCCTCAAGGAGCTCAAGGGCCACTGGAGCCAGGTCAGGGAGTGGCTGGTATCTCTCATGCGCTGGCAGGGGGCTGACGCGCTGGAGGCGGAGGAGATGGCCGTGCTGCCAGGCATGGAGGAGCTGGTGGGCCTGCTGTACATCAGCCGCTACGCAGAGAGCCAGCAGTACGAGGTGGTCATCGTGGACTGCGCGCCCACGGGGGAGACGCTGCGCCTGCTGAGCTTCCCCGACATGGCCCGCTGGTACATGCAACGCCTCTTTCCCATAGAGCGTCGCCTGGCCGCTGCCCTGGGCCCCATCGTGCGGGGCATCACCGGCATGCCTGTACCTGGTAGGGCAGTGTTTGACACCGTGGAAACCCTCTTCCATGACCTGGAGAAGATGCGCAGCGTCCTCAGCGATCCAGAGATGTCCTCGGTGCGGCTGGTGGTGAACCCAGAGAAGATGGTGATCAAGGAGACCCAGCGCACCTTCACCTACCTGAACCTGTATGGCTACTGCACCGACCTGCTGGTGTGCAACCGGGTGCTGCCAGCCTCTTTGGCGGATAGCTTCTTTGACGCCTGGAAGCTCAGCCAGGCCAAGTACCTGAGCCTGATCAACGAGTCCTTTGACCCCATCCCCATCATCAGAGCGCCCCTGATGGGCCAGGAAGTGGTGGGCCTGGACAGGCTGAAAGAGATGGCCCAGGCGGTGTTCGGGGAGCAAGACCCCACCCAGCTTTTCTATAAAGGCCAGGCCCAGACCGTCGCCAGGGAGGCGGGTGGATACGTGATGACCATTGCCGTGCCCTTCACGGCCCTGGCGGACATCTCCATCATCCGCGGCGACGGCGAGCTCACCATGCAGGTGGGACACTACCGTCGCAACATCATTCTGCCCAGGGCGCTGGCGGAGCTGGAAGTGGCGGAGGCCAAGAAGGAAGGGGCCAACCTGAAGCTGCGGTTCCAGACCATAGCCCAAGCACGGCAGGCCAAGACGTCTCAAGGAGGCAAAGCATGACCACCAAGCGCAGCCGTTTGCTGGAGGTAGACTACGACCGGGAGGATGGCGTCGTCATCCACGTGCGGCCCCGGGCGCTGCGCCTCTTTCCCAGGGAGTCGGCGCGACACTGGCGCAGCGCCAACAAGGAGATGCTCCTGGCCTTCCGCAGCCTGCTGGACAGCGTTATTGAGCGCGTTGACCCAGAAGGCGATGGCCAGGATGCCAAGGCCCAGGACGGCGCGTCCAAGCGGGTGGTGGTGACGGAGGAGAAGGCGTGAGAGGGAAGCCCCTGAGAGGAAGGCTCCGCTGGAGCCTTCTTGAAAGACAATAGGGCTTCCTTGAAAGACTAAGATAAACACCTTCCTAGAGGCAAACCTTTCTCTCCGGAGGGATGAGATGACCCCGCCACAAGGCCCACTGCCCCTGGAAGGCGTCCGGGTCCTGGACGCAAGCCACATCATCGCCGGCCCTTTCTGCGTCTCCATCCTGGCGGACTATGGCGCAGAGGTCATCAAGGTGGAGCCGCCGGGGGCAGGGGAGCTGGGCAGACGCCTGGGCACTCCCGTCAAGAACGCCCAGGGCCAGGCGGGCTTCTCTCCCTCCTTTGCCGTGACGGGTCGCAGCCGCAAAGGCGTCGTCCTGGACCTGCGCACCGATGCCGGTAAAGCCGTTTTCCAGGGACTGGCCAAGGTTTCCGACGTGGTGGTAGAGAACTTCACGCCGGGGGCCATGGAGCGCCTGGGGCTCTCCTATCAGCAGTTGCAGCCCATCAACCCATCCCTGGTGTACGCGGCCATCAGCGGCTACGGGCAGTTGCAGCCGTACACCGGCCCCTATACCCAGTGGCCCGCCAACAACGCCATCGCCCAGGCCATGGGCGGCTTGATGGACCAGACGGGCGAGCCGGGCGGCCCCCCCGTCTTTGTGGGCGCAACCCTGGGCGACACCATCCCCGGCCTGTGGGCGGCCCTGGCCATCATTGCCGCCCTGCACCAGCGGGCCACCACCGGCCAGGGCCAGTTCCTGGACATCGCCATGTATGACTGCATGGCCGCCATGTCCTACCAGGCGGTGGCCAACTACGACGTGACAAGGGCCACGGCGCGCTCCCGCGACGGCTGGGGCATCACCTTCACCGACCGCCTGCCCTGCAAGGACGGGTACATCGCCGTCTCCATGTGGGGCCACGAGGCCCCTCGCTGGGTGAAGCTGTGGCAGATGATTGGCCGCCACGACCTGATCGGCCCCAACGAGGCTGACCCCGTCCGCCCTGGCGGACGCGGCTCTGCGCCCGTGCTTCGGGGGGCATTGGAGGGCTGGCTGGCCGGCGTCACCAAGACAGAGGCGGTGAAGGCGCTGCTGGCCCTGGGGTTTTCCGTGGGAATGGTGCAAACGCCAAAAGAGATCTACGAGTGCCCGCAGCTTGCGGCACGAGGCCTGTTCATAGACGTGGGGGACGGCCTGGGTGGGACGATGCGCGCCACGGGCACGCCCGTCAAGTCCTCGGCCTTTGTCCCTAGAAAGCCCACGCCCCCGCCCCACGTGGGAGAGCACACGCGAGAGGTGCTGGTCTCTGTGCTGGGCTACAGCGATGCTCAGTGTGATGCCTTCGCCACGGCGGGGGCCTTTGGGCGGCGGCAGTAGCGATGCGGAGTGAAGGAGACGCCATGGACACTTCCCCCACCTACCGCTACCTTGCCCCTGCCACGCGCGTCTACGCCGGCGTAGAGGCGCTGCCCCACCTGGCCCGGGAGGCAGAGCGCATCGGCGCCAGGCGCGCCTTCATCGTGTGCAGCGAGACCCTTGCCCAAACCAGCGACCTCCTCTCCCGCACGCGGGAGGTCCTGGGGCCAACCTACGTCGGGGCGTTCCCAAAGGCCAGGCGAGAGTCGCCGATGCCCCTGGTGGAGGCGGGGGTAGAGGCGGCAAAGGCGGCCCGGCCGGACCTCATCGTCGCCATCGGCGGCGGCAGCACCGTCGTCACCGCCCGGGCCATCACCATCCTCCTGGGCGAAGGCAAAGGGGTCAACGACCTCTACACCCGCCATACTCCTGGCCTGGCCCCCGTCGTTGCGCGGCTCAGCAAACCAAAGATACCCAACATCCTGGTGCTGACCACGCCCACCACCGCCGCCGACCGGGGCGGCGCCGCCGTCTGGGATGAAACTCCGCCCCACCGCAAGGAGCTGTACGACCCCAAGACGAGACCCTTGGCCATCATCCTGGATGGCGGGGCGCTGCTGACTGCGCCTCTGCCCCTGTACCTGGACACCTCGATCACCACCTTCAACGGCCTAGTCAGCGCCATCCAATCCCCTGGCCCCAGCCCCTTTGCCCTGGCGGACGTGCGCATGGGGCTGGAGCTTTGCCACACCAACCTGCCCCAGCTTGTGCAGCGCCCTGGCGACCCCGAGGTGCGCATCCAGCTTGCCACAGCCGCTTTGCTGGCCAACCGCGCCTCCCAGAGCACCTATGGCGGTGGAGGGCGGGGCCGCTCCACGGCCCTGGACCGCCAGTTGCGCTACCGTTACCAGCACATCGGCCAGGGGAGCGCCCGCGCGGCCATTAGCCTGGGCCTCATGCGCCTGAACCGGGAGGTGGACGCCGCAGGCCAGGCCAGGCTGGCCGAGGCCCTGGGCGTCCGGCTGAAAGACGCGGGGGAGAGGGAGGCGGCAGAGGCCGCCGACAGGGCGCTGGTGGACCTGTTCACACGCCTGGGTGTGCCCACGCGGTTGCAGGACATGGGCGTAGAGCGCTCCGATTTCCAGGCGCTGGCAGAGGCGGAGGTGGCGGAGCCTGGCTTTGGGGAAGAGGAACGCAGGATTACAGACGCGGCGGAGCTGGTCAGGCTCATGGAGATGGCGTGGTAAGGGGTAGCCTCCTGGCAAGTCTCTCCTGCACGCCCCTGGCGCGACGGCCTCAACTTCAGCCTAGGGCTAAGACTGCGCAGAGTACCCCCAGAAAGGCCCTGGACGCGGTTGCATCCCTTATCAGGAGTACGCTAGACTCCAAAGAACGCACAGGTTCTTAGTCCCCTCTCCTTTAATGGGAGAGGGCTAGGGTGAGGGTGAAATCCCACATGCCCCTCAACCTTGACCGAGTCTCCCAGCAGATAGACGCCCTGGCCGCCGACCTCCAGGCCCAGGGCCAGTCCCACGCCCAGCGCCTCCGCCTCGCCCTGCAAACCCTCGCCTCCGTAGGCGGCGACGCCCTCAACCGCAAGTTAGAAGCCGGGCGTTTCGCCTGGCCGGCCCCGCACCTGCCGGCAGACCCCTCGGCGCGTGTTGCGCCCATCGCCGCGCCCACGGACTACCGCGCCCTTGCCACCGACGGCTCCCACATAGACGTAGAGCGCCACCTGGCGGCACGCTGCGCCCTGGTCAACATCAGCAAGGTCATGCTCCAGTACGGCGCGCACCCGGACGCTCGCCTGGAAAGCGCCCCTACCCTCTTCACCGGCGAGGCCCTCGCCATCAAAGTCCCCCAGACGGCCCAGGAGTACCCCCTGGAAGGGCCCCTCATGGGCATCAAGCGCGGGATAGATGAGGTGGTGGCCCTGGCGGAGCTTGCAGAAGAGTCGGCAGGTGACGGCCTGCCAACCCTGGTCCTGCTGGACGGCTCCCTGGTCTTGTGGGGGCCCGCCGGCCAGCAGTACCCCGACGCCGTGCGTCAGGCTCTCCTGGAGGAGCGACTCCTGCCTGCCCTGGACCGCCTGCACGCCCTGAACGAGAAGGGGCCTCTGGCCCTGGCCGCCTACATCAGCCTGCCCGGCAGCGCTGGCGTGGCCGACGCCCTACGCCTGGCCCACTGCCCCTACCCTGCCCCACAATGCGACCCCCTCTGCGGCCACCTCAACGCCGGCTCCCGCCCCTGCGACGCCGTCGGCGGCCTCCTGGACCGCGACCTCTTCCAGCAGACCCTGGCCCCAGGACAGCGCTCCGCCCTCTTCTCTAGCGCATCCTCCATCGTGGAGCGCTTCTACAAGGGCCACGAGGTCTCCTTCTTCTACCTGAACATCGGTGAGGAGATAGCCCGCGTTGAAGTGCCCGCCTGGGTCGCCCAGAACGAGCCGCTGCTTGGGCTGGCCCACGCCCTGGTGCTGGACCAGTGCCGGCGCGGCCTGGGCTATCCCGCCGCCATCATGGAGGCCCACGAGCAGGCCGTCATCAACGGCTCGGACCGCGAGCTCTTTCGCCAGATGGTGGAGGAGGCCCTGGCAGGCAACCGCCTGCCCGTCTACACTTCGGGCAAGGCGTGGAGCAAGAGAACAAGGTGGGTATAGGGTCTACCTAACCCCCTTAATCCCCCTTCCCACACGGGAAGGGGGAAGAGAAACGAGCAGACTACCCCCCAATGATCCCCATGCCGTGCTCAATGGCAATCCTGGTGCCGTAAGGCTCGGAGAGCTTCTGCAGCCACTCCAGAGTCTCCGTCCCATGCTCCCGTTGGGCCAGGAGGGGCCGCCCGCGCTGAGGGATGGGCAGCTTGTAGCCCAGGTCTATGGGGTAGATGCGCACCTCTTTGAGCTTGCCACCATCGTAGTTGACCACGGGGACGATTGTGCGCCAGAAGGCGGGATCGGCGGGAAAGCCCCGGCGGTCGTGGTCGGTGCGGGCCACCTGGAAGTCGCCAGGGGTGTGCTCGTAGCCCAGGTTGAAGTGGCGGTAGCCTTCGTCGGGGACCCAGGGGACGGTTTCGTTCTGGATGATAAGGTGGCCCAGGCTATAGAAGATGGGCTTGCCCTTATAGATTTCAATGCCTTTCAGGAAGTGTGGGCCGTGGCCGACAAAGGCGTCGCAGCCCTGGTCTATGGCCCAGTGGGCGAACTCCACCAGAAAGTCGGGAGGCGAGGCGCGCCCTCCACCGTGGATCTCGCCGGTGGCGCCGCTTTCGTGGCTGTGAAACCCGTAGACAACCCAGTCAGCCTGGATCTTGGCATCCCGTATCCACTTGCTGATGCCTTCCAGGTCCTCCTTATTGCAGGAGGTCCTGCGAGAGAAGTGCTCGCCCAAGGTAAACCGGCTGCCCATGAACTGCACGTCGGTAGCGGGATTGAGGGCCTGGGTATTGCCGGTAAAGCCGAAGGCGCGGGCTGCGGCCTGGGCCTCTTCATATCCCAGCTCCTTGTTGCCTTTCTTCAGGGCGTCAAAGACCTCTCGCTCCACGGTATGGACAACGTTGTGACGGACGGCGTTGATGCCCGGCTTGCCGGGGAAGTCTGGCCGGCCAAGGCCAGCGCGGGACTGCTCGCTGTAGGAGCTGGAGGCGGAGAGGACGGCGACACGGCCCCGGCCGGTGTCCACGAAGGCAGGCGCGCGGGCCTCGTCCAGGTTCTTGCCGCCGCCCGCCTGGGGCAGGTCAAACTCGTTGCAGTGCCGCAGCGTGGTGAGGAAGCCGCCCTCGGAGAAGTCGTAGGCGTGGTTGTTGGCGGTGGTGACGGCGTCTATGCCCATCCACTTTAGCTCCAAGAGGTTGCGCGGGTCGGAGCGAGTGGGAGTGCCGCCGCTGAACTGCCAGCTAGACTCATAGTCGTGGAACAGCATCTCCAGGTTGACCACGGTGCAATCGGCTGCGCGCAGGATGTCCACAAGCTGGATGAAGCGGTCCTCTTTGAAGTGCCGCATCTTGCGGGTAATCATGGCGTCCCCGGCGAGGGCCAGGGAGATGTTGCCTCTCTGGGCTTCGTAGGTCATGCGTCCCTCCTGAGTGCTGGTAACGTTGGTGGGATTCTAGCGGATAGTTCGGTTTCCGTACAGGCTCCCCGGGGGGGCCGATTGCGCTATGGCTCACCGTTGCTGAGCCTTAAAGCGGCGCATCTCTTTGATCGTCTCCTCGGTGGGAGGATAGTAGCGGCCTGGGCTGACGTGCTCGGCCAGGATTTTGCCCTTGACGTACTCCTCCGCCTCTTCGTGCTCCTCCACCCAGGCGATAACCTCTTCCGCCCATGCGGCGGGGACGACCACTATGCCGTCGTCGTCGCCGACGAGCACGTCGCCGGGGCGCACCAGGACGCCAGCGCACTGGATGTCCACGCCGGCCTGGGCTGGCGTCCCGTACTCCTGCGCCGTGGGAGTTCGTCGCTGGGCGAAGATGGCGAAGCCGTATCCTTTCACCACATCAAGGTCGCGATGGCTCCGTCGGTGACGAGGCCGTCAGCCTTCTGCATTTGAAGCTGCAAGAGCCTCACGTCGCCCAGAGCGGTGGAGTAGGGCATGCGCATCGTGTCCACCACCAGGACATCGCCGCGCTTGCAAGCGTCCATGGCCTGGTAGACAGGGGCCTGCTCGCCGGAACCAAGCTCAGCTTGCAGGTCAGGCCTCAGCGGCAACATGCGCAGTGTCCTTGCCCTGGCTGCGAGCCTTCTGCCGGGGGTCATGGGGTACACCTCTTCCATGAAACACTTGGGAGAGCCCATGCGGCGCACGGCGCTCCACACCGTTGCGGCGCTCACCTTCTTAAAGCGGTTAAGGGTGGATTGGGGGACAACGATGGCGGGCATGGTGCCTCCTTGCCTGCGTAGGGATGCAAGTGATGCGCCAGTATACATCGGCCAAAGCCGCGGCAAAATAGGTAGGGGCGTCCCGACTTGTCGGGACGCCCCTACGGGTGCGCCCTGTTCATGGTGTGAGCGAGCGTCATGGAACGTGGGCAGACCCGCCGGGTCGCCCCTACAGACGCGTGTTCTGCCGCCTTGTCATGCTGAGGCCCGCAGGCCGAAGCATCTTGTTTGCCGTCATAGGCGTTTTCGTTTATCGCAGACCCGACGCCTGTCCAAACGCCTTAGATTCTTCGCAGATGTCCCGATTACCATCGGGACTCGCTCAGAATGACAAAAGGCGGACGCAGGGGCGACTCGCCGAGTCACCCCTACCAGATACCGATTGTCCCGTCTAAATAAAAATCGGCGCAAGCACCAGGGTGATGGTGCTCAGGAGCTTCACCAGCACGTGGAGAGAGGGGCCGGCGGTGTCCTTGAAGGGGTCGCCGATGGTGTCGCCGACGACGGCTGCGGCGTGGATTTGGGAGCCTTTCAGCACCACCTGGCCGCTCTCGTCCTTCATGGCGCCGGACTCCACGAACTTCTTGGCGTTGTCCCAAGCGCCGCCGGAGTTGTTGAGGACGGTTGCTAGCAGGATGCCGCTGATGGTGCCTACCATGAGGAATGCGCCCATGGCCTCGTGGCGGAGGACGACACCGACGATGATGGGCACGGCCACGGCGATAATGCCGGGCAGCACCATCTCCCGCAGGCCGGCGCGGGCGGTGATGTCCACGCAGCGGGCGTAGTCGGGGCGCACCTCATTCGTCATGATCTTGGGATTCTCGTGGAACTGGCGGCGTACCTCTTCAATGACCGCGCCCGCCGTTTTGGAGACGGCGCGGATGGCCAGGGCGCTGAAGAGGAAGGCGAGCATGGCCCCCATGAGCGCACCGACGAAGACCTTAACGTCGGCCAGGTTGATGACCTCTACCAGCTGGTTGGCAGCATTCGTCATGGACAGGGAGGTTGGATCAATCTTGACCACTTCGTCCAGGTAGGCAAAGAAGAGGAGGAAGGCGGCGAGGCCGGCGGAGCCGACGGCGTAGCCCTTAGTGAGCGCCTTGGTGGTGTTGCCCACGGCGTCCAGGCGGTCGGTGACCCTGCGCGCTTCGCCGGGGTTGCCGGACATCTCTATGACGCCATTGGCGTTGTCGGTAATGGGGCCAAAGGTATCCATCGCCAGGATGTAGGCGGCGGTCATCAGCATGCCCATGGTGGCGACGGCGGTACCGAAGAGGCCGGCGCGGGCGTCGCTGACGCCGGGGATGTCCGCCTGCTGGCCCAGCCAGAAGGATGCCCACAGGGCGGCGCCGATGACCAGGGCGGTGGTAAAGGTGGACTCAAAACCAACGGAGACACCCATCACCGCGCTGGTGGCAGGGCCTGTTTTGGCAGCATTGGCAATGTCCCGCACGGGCCGGTACCTGAACTCCGTGTAGTACTGAGTGATGAAAACGAAGGCCACGCTGGTGGCGATGCCCACCAGTCCAGCGTAGAAGTAGAACTGCCACTGGATCCCGCCCTGTCCCAGCATCGTGTACGTGGAGAGGGCCAGGAAGCCGATAGCCAGTGCCACCGAGAGGAAATAGCCCTTGTTCAGCGCGCCCATGGGGTCGTCGCTCTCCTTCATTTTGAAGAAGGGGACGGGGGAGCCGACGGAGAGGACGCCCAGTGCCGTGGCGAAGATACCGAAGGAGCGGATGACCAGGGGGAAGAGGACGAAGTATTCGGGATGGGGAATGCCAGGCACGCTCTTGAGGGCCAGATAAATGATGACGCCCAGGATCATGGCGCCAATGTTCTCAGCGGCGGTAGACTCAAACAGGTCGGCGCCGCGGCCCGCACAGTCCCCTACGTTATCGCCCACCAGGTCGGCGATGACGGCGGGGTTGCGAGGGTCGTCTTCTGGGATGCCAGCCTCCACCTTGCCCACCAGGTCTGCTCCCATGTCGGCGGCCTTGGTGTAAATACCGCCGCCAAGCTGGGAGAAGAGGGCGACAAAGCTGGCTCCGAAGCCGAAGCCCACAATGAGGAAGGGGGCCAGCTCCGGGTTGCTGTTCCCACCAAAGGCGTAGAACATGGCGCTAACGCCCAACAGGCTGAGGGCGACGATCAGGAACCCGGAGACCGCTCCGCCGCGCAGGGCGGTCTGGACGGCCGGCCCAAGGCCCTTCATGGCGGCGGCGGCGGTGCGTAGATTGGACTTGACGGAGACGTACATGCCCACGATGCCCGCGACGCCGGAGCAGATAGCGCCCACTAGGAAGGCGACGGCGGTGCGCCACCCCAGGCCAATCTTGTCAGCGTCGTCCAGGACGTTGTTGTGGTCCACATCGGGCGGTATGTCGGTGACCAGGGCCAGGACAAGTGCAATGGCCACGGCAGCGACGATGGCCAGCATGGCAATGGTACGGTACTGCCGTCCAATGAAGGCCTTGGCCCCTTCCATGATACGGTCGGCGATGTCCTTCATGCGGTCGCTGCCCGTATCGCGCCGCAGCACGTCCCACATCAGGTACAGTGCGAAGAGCACGGCGAACACGCCGGCGATGGGTACGATGGCAATCATTCCCTTACTATCCTTTTCTGCTACAGATTGGCGTTTACGCGAATGATTCAGCTAGGAATGAGGGTGCATTCCCTAGGCTCAATGGCTAAACCCTGCAACGGACTGGCGTGTGATTCTACCTATCCGACGCCCCGTCTGTCAACCTCAGTTATGCCAGCTCAGTCCGGCTTATCATGGTGCACCATGCCACACCGGAACGGGACGGCCCTGCTCATCGCAGCAAAGGACAGCAGGACCTTCATGTGGTTGACGTAGGTTGCTGGAAGCCCTATAGTCACCCAGGCCCCAACTCTGGTGCGCCGAGAAGACGCTGGCGAGGAGTGCGTTCGGTCCTATGCAGCAGAAGACAGAGAAGGTCTCCAAGAAAGCCGCGGGGAGCGGCTTTTATTATGGCTGGGTGATCGTGGCCGTTACGGGCCTGGTCCAGTTTGCGGGCGGCACCGAGACTTTCCCGGTGCTGGGCCTCTTTCTGGGGCCGATGACAGAGGAGCTGGGCTGGAGCCGCGCCAGCTTTACCGCACCCATGACCATCGGGACCATCCTCGGGGGGCTGGCTGGCCTCTTTGTAGGCCCCGCCATAGATAAGTACGGAGCGCGGTGGGTCATGACCATCGCCGCTGTGCTTCTGGGCATCGTCTTTTTTCTCATGGGCTTTGTCACGGAGCTCTGGCAGCACAACATCCTGCAGATCCTGGGCCGGGGCATCACCGCAGGCGCTTTCTTCCTGATGGCGGGTATTGTCCTCCCGAAATGGTTCATAGCCAAGCGTGGCCGCGCCACCGCCTTCTCCGGCTTGGGGGGAAGGCTGGGACAATTCACGACGCCCATCATGGTGCAGGCGGTCATCCTGGCCTTTGGGTGGCGGTACGCCTGGGCCAGCCTGGGGATCCTGGTATGGGCTGTTGGCATCCTTCCCGCCTTCTTCTTCCTCAAGAGCAAGCCCGAAGACATGGGGCTTCTCCCCGATGGCCTCACCCCGGAGGAGGAGGCGCGGCGGAAGGAAGCGCCCCAGGGGCAAACGAGTAGGCGCCGGCGTTCGCGGTCCGTGGTAGAGGTCTCCCTGGGGCCAAGGGAAGCGCTGCGTACCCGCGCCTTCTATCTGATGTTGGCCGCCCAGAGCCTCTTATCCCTCGTCATTTCCGGCCTTCACTTCCACTGGTTCGCCTACATGACCGGCCAGGGCCTCTCCTCAAGTGTGGCCGTGGCCTCCATAGCCATCTCCTCCCTGGCGGGCGTGCCCGTATCCCTGCTCGCCGGCTTCCTGGCCGAGCGTTTCCCCATCCGATACATCCTGACGGTGACGTACGTGGGGTTTGCCGCTTCCGTGGCGCTGCTCGTTTTTACCACTACGCCCCTCATGGCCTACGCCTACGGAATTGCCCTGGGATCATTCAGCGGCGTCACCTTTACGGTATCCCTGGTGGTGTGGGCCGACTACTATGGCCGCGGCTCGCTGGGTGCCATCAGAGGGATCACCTCGCCGGTCAACCAGACCACCAACGCATCGGGGCCTCTGATTGCGGCGCTGGCCTATGACATCACCGGCAGCTACACGGCAATCTTATGGGTCTTTGTTGCCATCACCGCGGGAACGTCCCTCTTCTGGCTCCTGGCCACTCCTCCCAAGCCCAAACCCACGCCCTTTCAGGGCATCGTCGCCTCGCCATGAACGCCGCATCCTCTTCCATCTCTGCGGACCACCTTACAGCGCTGAACAAGCGCCTGGCCCTCTGCCGCCTCTGCCCGCGCTTGGTGGCCCATCGCGAGGAGGCGGGGGTCGCCAAGCGACCCGCCTATAGCGACTGGGACTACTGGAGCAGGCCGGTGCCTGGATTCGGCGACCCCAGGGCCAAGGTGGTGGCGATAGGTCTGGCCCCCGCGGCCCACGGCGGCAATCGGACGGGGCGCATGTTCACCGGCGATGCCTCCGCCCGCTTCCTGATGCCAGCGCTCTACCAGGTGGGTTTCGCCAGTCAGCCCACGTCGGAGCAGAGAGACGATGGCCTGGCGCTGCGGGGCCTCTATCTGACGGCGGCGGCCCGATGCGCGCCGCCCAAAGACCGCCCCACCCCTAGCGAGCTGGCCAGTTGCGCACCCTACTTGCGGGAAGAGATGGAGCTACTCACCGAAGTGCGCGTGGTGCTGGCCCTGGGGCGCATCGCCTTTGAGGCCTACCTGCGGGTGGCCTCAGGCTGGCTTGGCAAGCCGCTGCGCCTGCCCTTTCAGCATGGCGTGCGGTACGAGATGCCGGCAGGGCCGCAGGCGTTGTACGCCTGCTATCATCCCAGCCCGCGCAACCATCAGACCGGCCGGCTCAGCCAGGAGGGGCTCCTGGAGGTGCTGGCAAGGGTGCGGTCAGAGATAGCGTAGGGGTAATGACCTTGGCACCCTTACTTTGGCGCGTTGGACGCCTCTATCCCCTTATCTATCGTTGTGGCATAAAACTGGTGCGCATTGCGCAGGTGCACCAGAAGGCTTCGCAGCGTGTGCCCCTCGTACTCCCGGTCCAGGTCCCCATCATCAAGGCAGGCCAGCACTCCCTCCAGCTCACCCCACGACTCCTTGGCCTTAGCGATGATGGCCTGGGCCTCCGTGGGCTGTCCCAGGGGCGACCCCGTCTTTTGCAGTATCTTGGCGATGTGGACGCTGTGCTCTCGTGGGTGGATCACCAGGTTGTACAACACTCCCCGAAGCTGATACTCCCTCGTCCCTGTGGGGCGTGCCACGGAGAAGTTGGTGTCCAACTGGTGGTTAGAGAGCCCCTTCCCCTTCTCTATGCACTGCTCTTGCGCCGCTGCCACCTCCTGGATAAGCTTGCTGAGCTCTTGCCTGGACATCTATCTCCTTTGCTGTTCCCCTTTGGTACTGGTATGCTGGGGATTGTGCCTTTGCGTGCAAGAGGTGTCAAGCGATCGCGCTCCTCTTCCTCTAGCCCCTAGCCCAGGAGGCCAACATGCCCACAGCCCTCCTCAACGGCGTTCACATCTACTACGGGGTCACCGGCAGCGGCTTCCCATTGGTGTGGAGCCATGAGTTCGGCGGTGCCTACGAGAGCTGGGACGCCCAGGTCAGCTACTTCTCCCGCCGCTATCAGGTCATCACCTACAACGACCGCGGCTACCCACCCTCTGACGTGCCAGCCGGCGACCAGCACTACTCCCAGGACCAGTCCGTGGAGGACCTGTACAGGCTGCTGCAACACTTGGGGCTACGGCAAGCCTACATCGGCGGGCTGTCCATGGGCGGCGGCCTGGCGCTAGCCTTCGGACTGGCCCACCCGGAAATGGCGCGGGCCCTCATTGTGGCCGGGGCCGGCACCGGCTCCACGGACCCCCAGCGATTCGCCCGCGAGACCTCGGAACTGGCCCAGCGCCTGGAGCGGGAGGGCGCGACAAAGTGGGCGGCGGAGTACGCCGAAGGCCCCACGCGGGTGCAGCTCAAGCGTAAAGACCCCAGGGGATGGGAGCTGTTTAAGAGCAACCTCGCCGCCCACTCCGCCCAGGGGTCTGCCTACACCATCCGCAACGTCCAGGGTAAGCGCCCCGCCCTCTTTGCCTGGGAGGACCGCCTGCGCCAGCTTCAGACACCCACGCTGATCATCATTGGAGACGAGGACGAGCCCTGCATTGAGCCAGCCATCTTCCTGAAGCGGCGCATGCCCCGCTCCGGCCTCGTGGTTTTCCCCCAGTCTGGGCACACGGTGAACCTGGAAGAGCCAGCTTTATTCAACCAGGTGGTCTCGGACTTTCTGACTGCGGTGGAGGCCGGCAAGTGGGCCACGCGCGACCCGGGCAGCGGCGTGGGCTTTCTGGCGGAGGACGTCATAACGCGGTAGGCCGCTTCGGTGGTTTGCCGGACGTTGCTAAGAGGAGGGCGGGCTTTGAGGAAAGCTATTGATGGAGAGCGAGCTATTCTCGGTGCATTGTTGTCGTTAGCTTGTCAAGCACCGCTGCCGTATGCGAATGTCCTGTAGGTATCAAGGAGTGGTAATCTCGGCCGCCAGTTGTATTTGGTCGGTGGGCATTCCATATCTCCTCTAGCAAAGCGTGCAATTCTTTCAGCAAGTCAAAACACTTTTCAACTGACGGCTCAGGAGGTGTTGTGTTTTGGTCATAATGACTTGAACGTCTATCTCGCACCGCTCTGATCTCCGCCATTGTCTCTGCGTGCTGCCCTAGCCTCTGAAGGATTCCCTCTGGGTTGATGCCTGGAGCTAGCGCATGATATGTCTGAATCAGGCTCGCCAATCTGTAGATGCTTGGTTGGTTTTTATCCCTATCTGTTACAACACAGAGCTTGAGGACGAAT
>JACPCL010000006.1 GCA_016179765.1 Chloroflexota bacterium | reverse complement strand
GGCGGCGACACCAAGAGTGTAGACAACCGGACCGCGACAGGATTCAGGTCTATTCCAATGAATTTCCGGTTTAGACGCATAGCCGCCACGCCCGAGGAGCCAGAGCCGACGAATGGATCCACAACAAGGCCCCCAGGTTCGGACAAGCTATCAATCAGAAATAAGAGTGGCTCCAGCGGTTTCTTGCCCCAGTATTTGTGGAACGCCTGCAATCCAACGTATCCACTGGGGCGGGCCAATTCTTCGATCCCAGAGCCACTAGAAGCCCGCTCGAACAATGCCATCTGCCGGTTTACCATCATTATCTCCGAATCCAGTTGCTCCACAATATCGGCCTCGGTCCCTGCTTCGGCAGCGGTCACCACGTCAACACCCTGTGCGCGCAGGCCCCGTACCAGAGCCCGTGTCAGAGAGTCTTCATCCAGGTAGAGGGGAAACACCTGCTAATGATCCGTCTGAATTGTCCAGCCGTGCGGATACTTCTTCGCCATCTCGTCGTAGAGCTTCGCATCTGCTTCCAGGTCACCCTCAATCTGCGACCGGTTGGCAAAGTAGTACGCCAGCGCCGCATGGATGCGGGCCAAGTCCAGGTGGGGGTACTCCTCCAGGATTTGCTCGGCGCTCATCCCCTCCATATGCCTAACCGCCACCGCATGGACAGTCATCCCCGTGCCTGCAAGGCAAGGGCGTCCGCTGTGCAAGTCCGGTTTGGAATAGATCAGGTTCCCGATGTTCACCGGCGCTTTGGTAGCCATAATACCTATCTCCGATGCTGCAGTAGCCCATTGTACCATGCCCCAACAACAACCCAAACGCCCAGACCATGCCGCCCTTTGTGTAGGGGCGCGGTCACCGCGCCCACAGAACCCCTTCCCTCTAGGCGAGGGCCAGGGGGTGAAGTCATCTTCCTCCCACTTTAGGGGAGGGAGACCTAGAGGGTGAGGTACCCCCCTGCCACCTCCCCCTTCCCCAACCCCACCCCCGCCTGCTACCCTTGTCTCATGGCCGCATACCCCCCATACGCCCAGCCCTCACCCATCCCGACGAATCTCGGATTCGTTTCTCCCAAAAAGTAAAACGAATCACCGCCTGTCCTCTCCCTCCCACTTTAGGGGAGGGAGACCAAGAGGGTGAGGTAAGGCCCCTGCCCGTCTGCCCGTATGTCCGTTTGCCCGTTTGCCCGTTTGCCCGTCTTCAGGTACACTCACCCCATGTCCATGCGCACCGTCTACACCGTCGCCCAGGTCACCGCCTACCTCCGCGAGTCCCTGGAAAGCGACCCCCTCCTGGCCGACCTCTGGCTCACCGGCGAGGTGTCCAACCTCTCCCGCTCCACCGCCGGCCACGTCTACTTCACCGTCAAGGACGCCCAGAACCAGCTCCGGTGCGTCATGTTCCGCATGGCGGGCCGCGGCGGCGACCTCCTGCGCAACGGCGACGCCGCCATCCTCCACGGCAAGATATCCCTCTATCCCGCCAGAGGCGACCTGCAGGTCGTCGTTGACCTGGTGCAACCCGCCGGCGCCGGCGTCCTCCAGTTGGAGTACGAGCGCCTCAAGGCCCAGCTAGAGGAAGAGGGCCTCTTTGACCCCGGCCGCAAGCGCCCTCTGCCGCCCTTCCCCCAGCGCATCGGCGTCGTCACCTCGCCGACAGGGGCGGTCTTCCACGACATCTGCAACGTGGTTGGACGCCGCTACCCCATGGCCGAGGTCGTCCTGGCCCCCGCATCGGTCCAGGGCCAGAGCGCCGCAACCGAGATCGTGGCGGCCCTGCGCGCCCTCAACGACCTCGGCGACATAGACGTCATCATCGTCGCCCGTGGCGGCGGCTCCCTGGAGGAGCTCTGGCCCTTCAACGAGGAGGCCGTCGCCCGCGCCATCTACGCCAGCCGCGTCCCCGTCATCAGCGGCGTCGGCCACGAGACCGACGTCACCATCGCTGACCTGGTAGCCGACGTGCGTGCGCCCACACCCTCGGCGGCGGCGGAGATCGCCGCGCCCGACGCCGCCCAGCTCCGGCGGCAGGTAGCTATGCTCCAAGGGGCCTCCGCCTCGGCGCTGGTGCGCGCCGTCGTCCAGGGACGGCAGCAGGTGGAGGCCCAGGCGCAGCAGTTGTTGCGGTATGCCCCGCAGGTGCAGTACCACCACCAGCGTGTGGACGACCTGACGCTGGGCCTGGCGCGAGCCCTGGGCCAGTCCCTCGCCCTCTCCCGCGAACGTTTCGGCGGCATGGGGCAGCGCCTGCACGCCCTCAACCCTTCCGCCATCCTGGAGCGTGGCTATGCCTACCTCCAGCGCGGCGATACGGGCGAACCGGTGCTCACCGTCGCCGCCGTCCACCCCGACGACCTGCTGAAGGTCACCGTGCGGGACGGAAGTTTTGGGGCAAGGGCGGTATAATGACACAACGATCGTGAGGAGCACCCAATGGCTGCCACTAAGCCGCTCACCAATACCAAACCCATCACGCGAACCGCCCTGCGCAAGCTGATTGACCAGCTTCCTGAAAGCGAGCTTGTCGCCGCCCACCGCTACCTCCGCTACCTCAGAGATGAAGGCGACCCTGTATTACAGGCCTTGCTGAACGCCCCAATAGATGATGAGCCTGAGACGGAAGAAGAGCGAAGGGCAGTGGAGGAGGCGAAGGAAGATATAAGGGCAGGCAGGGTTGTATCCCTAGAAGAGATCAAGAAAGAGTTTGGACTGTGACCTGGCACGTTAGTTTTTCAATCCAGGCGCAGAAAGACCTACGCAGTCTTGACCCTCAAATCGCTCAGAGGGTTATACGGGCCATAGACCGATTAGCAACCTCTAGCCACGGAGACCTGAAACGGCTTCATGGCAGCAATGGCGAGTTGCGCCTTCGGGCAGGCGATTGGCGGGTGCGCTTAGTGATGGATCGCCAGGCATTGATATTGCACATCCTTACCATCCGCCATCGTAGCGAGGCATACTAACTTGTAGGCAACATCCTCTTGTCCAAACGCAGCAACACTCACGTGGCCGCAGACCTGAATAAAACACAAAACAAGGACGCCCCTACCCTCCTGGTGGTCATCTCTGGCCCCTCAGGTGTGGGTAAGGACGCGGTAGTAGAGCGCATGAAGCGCCTGCCCCGGCCCTGGCGCTTCATCGTCACGGCGACGACGCGCCTCAAGCGCCCCATGGAACGCGACGGCGTGGACTACCTCTTCATGACGCCCCCTCAGTTTGCGGCGCTGCTGGCCCAAGACGGCTTTCTGGAGCACGCCACCGTCTATGGCCACTCCTACGGCGTGCCCCGCGTCCAGGTGGAGCAGGCCCTCGCCTCGGGCAAGGATGCCATCGTGAAGACGGACGTCCAGGGGGCCGCGACCATCCGCAAGCAAGCGCCCGGCGCCCTGCTTATCTTTCTGGTTCCCCCACACATGGCAGAGCTGGAGCGCCGCCTGCGGGAGCGCAAGTCAGAGACGGCGGAGGAGGTAGAGCGGCGCATCCGAACAGCAGCAGAGGAGATGGCTCGCCAGCCCGAGTTTGACTACGTGGTGGTCAACCACACCGGCCGGCTGGAGCAGACAGTGGAGGAGATTGAGGGGATCATCGCCAAAGAGAAGGAACGACAAAGAGTTCCTTCCCCCTTGATGGGGGAAGGCGAGGATAGGGGTGAAGCACATTCCAAACGCAGTAGTAGCCCCTCTGATCTAGCCAGATAAGCCATGCCCATGACCTCCTTCCGCGCCGTCGTCTTTGACTTTGACCTGACCCTTGTAAATACGCGCCGGGGCATGGTGGAGTGCTTCAACTATGCCCTGGCCGGCGTGGGGTTGCCACCTGCCGAGCCGGAAGCCATCGTTCGCACTATCGGCGTCGTCCTTGAAGAAAGTTTCCCTATCCTGGCTGGAACCCAACACATGGACCTCTTCCCCCAGTTCTTTGCGCTGTACCACCAGCGTTCTAGCCAGGACATGGCGGGCATGACCACCTTGTACCCATCAGCCCATTCCACCGTGCGCGAGCTCGCTGCGTGGGGTGTTCCCCTAGGCATCGTCTCCTCAGGCCGCCGTTCCCGAATAGAAGCAACCCTTCACAAGGCCCGCCTTTTTGCCTCTTTCCGAAGCATTATAGGCCGTGAGGACGTCCTGGCGCCCAAGCCTGACCCAACCGGCCTGCTGGAGGCGCTGCGGCGTCTGGGCTGCGCCCCCGCCGAAAGCTTCTACGTTGGCGACCACGTCGTGGACGCCCAGACCGCTCAGGGCGCAGGGACGCCCTTCATCGCCGTGCTATCGGGCGTCACCCCCAGGGAGGCCTTTGCCCCCTACCCACACCTCGCTATACTAGGTGACCTGGCAGAGTTGCCACCCTTCCTGGACCAGCTACACCAGCCTGCGGGAGGCCAGACGTGACCGACATCTCTCTCCTTGACGCCCTGCGTACCCAGCGTTCTACCCGCCGCTTCAGCCCACAGCCCGTGCCCGATGAGGCCATAAGCTCCATCCTGAAGGCGGCGACGTGGGCCCCTAGCGCGGGCAATCGCCAGCCCTGGCGGTTCGTCGTCGTGCGCGACCCGGCCCTGAAACGCCGCATCGGCGAGTGGTACGACCAGGGGGCTGGGACCGCCTATGGCTACCGGCAGCGGGGGAACGCCCCCCAGGAGAACCGCGAGCCCACCTTCTCCGACGTGCCCGTGCTCATTCTGGTGTGCATAGAGGCGGTATCCACCAATCCGGGGCCCGGCTCGGAGTTCTTCCGCGGCGCCTCCATCTATCCGGCCATGCAGAACCTCATGCTGGCGGCCCGCGCCATGGGCCTGGGCACGCGGCCTACCACCCTGCACCGCCATCACGAGGCCGACATCAAGGCACACCTGGGCATCCCCGACCGCGTGGACATCGCGGCCATTGTTCCCCTTGGCTACCCCGGCGAAGGGGAGCATTTTGGAGGCAAGCGCCGCAAACCGCTCTCCGAGGTTGCCTTCAACGATCGGTGGGGACAGCCTTTGGGCTAGCTCTTCCCCTCTTCTGCCGCGTCGTCAAGGGGTGGAGCCGGTGGCTCACACCTGCTCATCCCGATGCCCATGGAGGTGGAAGCCGCGAGGCGTGCGGCCGTGGTGCGACGGCTGGTGGACGGAGTTCCCGCCCAGGAGAATGTGGAACAGCTCGGCAGCCTTCACCGTCCGAACTTTTCGCACCTCCTTGATACCCGGCAGGAACACGGCCCCTGCGAGCAGGCGCAGCGTTCCAGACAGGATGAACATGCCAAGGATGGGCGACCCAAGGAACGGAGGCATATAGCGGATTAACACCCCGCCGGTCAGAGCTCCCAAGGCAACAGCCAATCCCGCCCCAGCGTTATAGTAGCCCAGGTACGCCATACGCTGCTGGGGCGGTGTGGCGTCATAGATGTAATTGACCGAGACGAGGTTGAACCCAGCCCAAACGACCCCGGAGTAGAAGTGGACAAAGCCGAGCCAGACGACGTTCGGAGAAACCACCCATAGGAGAGGCACCAGGCCTATGAGGACTCCGCAAATGCGCAGTACCTTCTGGTTACCCGCCTTATCCGCTACCGCCCCCCAGTGGGTGACCGAAAGGATCGTGGCCCCAATGGTCCCAATCTCCAGAATCGTGAACGTAAGGTAGCTGAGACCCAGTTCCCTGAGCAAATAGGGTGTGAAGTAAGGCGAAGCCACGTTCACCCCAAAGGAGAGGCAATACAAATAAAGAAGCATCCTCCCCAGACTCGTCGTTGGAAGCTGGCGCAGGAACGTCCCCAGGCCGAGGGAACCCTCACTCTGGGACGCATGGGGCGCTTCTGGCAGGGTGGTGAGGAGGCCCGCGGAGACGGCGCGAAAGAGAAAGGCCAGCCCAAACACCACACTGAATCCGAGCATACCCTCGTCTCTGAGCAGGAACAGCAAGAGGCCTGCCCCTAGGAAAGCCAGCATGTTGGCCACGGTGCTCCAGCGGCTCCTGCCACCGAAGTAGCGCCCCCGGATACGACTGGGCACCACCTCCGACATAATGCTCCCCCACACCACCGCGGCCACTGCGCTAAAGGCGGTGTATGCCATCAGCGAAGCAATGAGCCAGTAGACCGCATACCGTTCTCCCAGAACGTGGAATCCCGCAAACAGAATGGGAAGCCACATGAGGTCCTGGCCCAGGGCAAAGGCAACGGCCCATCGCTTCCGATGGCCCATAACCCTCCCAAGGCGAGCGGCCGTCCCTTGCGCAACAGCCGCCGTGAGCCGTGGCAAGGAGACCAGGATGGCGAGCTGCCCGTTGGTAGCCCCCAGCGCAATGGCATACGCCGAGGTAAACTGTTCGCCAGCGCCTTGCATGGCGCCATTCACCATTCCTTCCAGAGTGGACAGGTGCAGCTTGCGCTCCAGGCGCCTTACGGACAAATGCTCCGCCATGGCGTCTCAATACCTCCTGAGGGGTTAGCAGACCTTTGGCCTTCCTTCGGCGGGCCAGCGTTCTGTTTACTCAAGGTGCGGATTCAATACTCGCCTTTCTGCTTTCAGGATGCCTTGCGCAGTAGTCCACCGTCATCCTGAGCACCCGCTCAATGCGCCGCTTGCGCGTCTCCTCACGCTTGGCCCCTGCCACCAGCTTCACATAGCTGTGCTGGCAGGATGGCCGCAACCGCTCCCACATACCTAGCATGGAGGCGCTGGCGGAAATGGCTGAGGCCAGTTCCACTGGCACGACGTCCCCTAGCTTTGTCTGCATAGCCAACCTCATCACGGTTCCCTGTTCTTTGCCCTGTAGTCTACCACGCCCCCGAAGGCACTCGGAGACCGATAGTCCTCCTCTCTCGTTCGGAGAGGAGGACTATCGGGGGTGAGGCCAGTACCGCTCGTGAGTGACAGTGATGGCTTACCACTGTATGCTTTATGGCTATGTGCTTCACACCTCCGTGCCTGAAGGGAGAGCCTTGTGCTCACGCGACTTGCGCTCCGCGCCCGTATCCTGACCGTCGTCCTCATGCTCGCCGTCATGGCGGGCGGCGCCTACAGCCTCTCCAAACTCCAGATTGAGCTGCTGCCAGACTTTGATTTCCCCGTCGTCACCGTTGCCGCCTTCTACCCCCAGGCGGGGCCACAGCAGGTCCTGGACGAATTGACCATACCCATGGAGGAGGCGCTGCGGGGCACGCCCGGCATTGTCACGGTGCGGTCCTCTTCAGCGCCGAGCATTGCCTTGATTGTGATTGAATCCGACTTTGGCGAGGACATCAGGGCGCTGGAGGCGGAGGTGACCCGCCGCGTGGGGTCCCTCACCTTGCCCCCAGGCGTGCAGCCCCGCATCTCTCGCGTCAACCCGGACGAGTTCCCCATTCTTGAGATCAGCGCCCTGGGCAACCCAGACATCAATCTGCTGGCGGCCATCGTCAGCGACCAGGTGCTTCCCGCGATGGAGCGTGTGCCAGGGGTGTACAGCGCAGAGGTGCCATTGGGCATCACCCAGGGGCTCTCCATCACGCGGACCAACGGCCAGCCCAGCATCCCCATCAGCGTGCTGAAGGAGCCCGACGCCAACACCGTGGAGGTAGCCAACGCCGTCACCGAGGCCTTGGACCAGCTAAGGGCTTCCCTCCCACCGGATATTCAGTTTATTGAAATCGCTAACCAGGCCCCGGGAATTCAGAGGAATATCAACGAGCTCACCACCGAGGTCATCCTGGGCGCCGTCCTGGCCGTGACCGTGATCTTCGCCTTTCTGCTCAGCGTCCGGCCCACCCTGGTCACCAGCATCTCCATCCCCGTCAGCGTCCTTGCGGCGCTCATCGTCATGAACTGGCAAGACATGAGCATCAACATTCTCACCCTGGGTGGCCTGGCCATCGCCGTGGCCCGCGTGGTTGACGACAGCATCGTCGTCATGGAGAACATCTACCGCCATATTCAGCAGGGGGAGCCACCACGCCAGGCAGCCCTGGCCGCCACCCTTGAAGTGATGCTGCCCATCACCTCCTCCACCCTCACCACCATCGCCGTGTTTGCACCCCTGGCCTTCATCGGAGGCTTCATTGGCGTCGTATTTCTCCCCTTCGCCCTTACCATTACCTATGCCCTTCTCGCCTCCCTCGTGGTGGCCCTGGCCGTCGTCCCGGTGCTGGGCAGCATCTTCATCAGCAGGGCGCGCCTCTATAAAGAGAACCTCCTGGAGCGCTCCTACGCAGGGCTTCTGGGCTGGGCGCTGGCCCGCCGGAAGCGCACCCTTCTTATCGCCGCAGGTCTGGCGCTGGTCAGTCTCCTTCTGCTGCCCTTTATCCCCATCAGCTTCATTCCCAGCATGGGCGAGGGGGTGTTGAGCGTGAGCGTGGCTGTCCCGAATGCCCAGTCATCAGCCGAGGTGCTCGCGCAACTGGACGATGTGGAAGCCGTCCTGGGGCGGCTCAGAAGCGAGGGGGCCGTCACAGCCTACCGGTCCACCTACGGCAACACGGGGCAGTTCTTTAGCGCCGGCGCCAACGCCAATGCCGCCAGCCTCCTGGTGCGCCTTTCGCCCGAGGCCGACGCCGAGGCCCTGGCCGAGTCTATGCGCCAGGAACTGGCGGGGCCGAGCCGCCTGGTGAGGGTTGACGCCAGTGGCGATGGAGAGCCATCCTCCAACGCCCTGGAGTTGCAACTCATTGGCGAAGACTACGACGCCCTGGCTGATACCGCCCGCCGCTTTACCGCCGAGCTCCAGAAGCTCCCCGGCCTGGTCAACGTTGAGAACGATGTCATCAACGGGCCAGGGAGGGAGGACGATGCGCCCATCGCCAGGATCAATGGCAAGCGGGCCGTCACCATCGGCGGGACCATCACCGCACGCAACACCCAGGCGATGCAAGCCCAGGTGCGACAGGCCGCCGACCGGGCCGGCTTTCCGGCAGGGGTGGAGCTGGCTACCGGCGGCGTCTTCGCCGATATAGAGCGTTCCTTTCGTCAGATGGGCATCGCCATGACCATGGGCGTCCTGCTGGTCTACGCCGTCATGGTGCTCACGCAGCGCTCTCTGGTGACACCCTTTGTCATCGTGCTCAGCCTGCCCCTGGCCTCTATTGGGGCCCTGGGCGGGCTCTTCATCACCCAGCGTGCCCTGGGCTTACCAGCCCTCATTGGCATGTTGATGCTGGTGGGCCTAGTGGTGACCAACGCCATCGTGCTGGTGGCCTTCGTGGAGCAGTTGCGGGCCCGCGGACTCCCTCTGGGAGAGGCCCTGCGCCAGGGCGGACGCACGCGGCTGCGACCCATCCTCATGACGGCTCTGACCACCATCTTCGTGCTGCTGCCTCTGGCGTTGGGCCTGGGCGGCGATAGCGCCGGGCTCATCGGCGCGGAGCTGGCCACCGTGGTCATCGGCGGCCTCTTCACCTCCACCTTCCTCACCCTGGTGGCCATCCCCGTCATCTACAGCTACCTGCGGCTCAAGGGGCCAAAGATTAAGGCAGGGACGGCGGCCTGACACGGTATGCGTTGCACTTCTTGACTGAGGCTTCAAGCTGCCAGCCGCCGCCAGGCCTTGGAGCCTACCACTGTACGAACATGGGGATGTGTGGTCAATTCATGCGCTCTCTGGGATGAATATGCAACGGGTTTCCACAAAGTAGTATCGTACAGCCTGGCAGAGTTACGCAAACATGCTGCTTAACAGGAGTAGGCTATCGCACCGCTTTCTTCACAAGGGCTACGATCTTTGCCTCTTCGGCGGCAGTCAACTCCGTCAGCGCGAAGGCGGTCGGCCACATGGCGCCTTCGTCGAGGTTCGCTGTGTCGCTGAAGCCGAACGTCGCGTACCTCGATTTGAACTTCTGCCCGCCTTGGAAGAAGCAGACGACCTTGCCGTCCTTGGCATAGGCGGGCATCCCGTACCAGGTTCTCGGCGAGAGGGCTGGCGCGCTGGCCTTGATGATCGTATGGACCCGCTTGGCCATGGCGCGGTCCGGCTCAGGCATCTCGGCGATCTTCGCGAGCACGTAGCTTTCTCCGTCCGCCTTGTCCGCACGCGTGCCGCGGAGCGCTTCCGCCTTCAACTCTTGGGCGCGCTCCTTCATCGCAGCTCGTTCCTCATCCGTGAATCCCTTGGACGTCTTGCCGATCGCGGTGGTGCTCTTGGCGGACTTCAGCGTGGCTTTCTTTACAGGTTTCCTCTCAGCCATAATGTCCTCCCTTGCCGGAATCAGTGAGTGAAGCTTTTCGGGCTGATACCCAGTTTTAACGCTACCACTGCACAAACATCGGCATGATGACGTGCACGTAGTTGTCCGCGCCCACGGGCCGCAGGACCCCGGGGCTGGAAGGGGTCGTCGTCTCCAAGGCAATCTCCTCCTGGCTCAGCACGCCCAGCACCTCGTTCAGGTACTTGGCGTTGAAGGCAACCTTGGCCTCGCCGCCCTCCGCCTTCACGTCCACCTCGCCGGTGTTCTCGCCCAGCTCCTCGGCGCGGGCGGAGACCACCATCTTGCCCGGGCCGCCGCCAGCGCCGGGCACAATCTGCAAGCGCACGATGCCGCTGCCGTCCCGGGC
>JACPCL010000005.1 GCA_016179765.1 Chloroflexota bacterium | reverse complement strand
ACTAAACTCATTCACCATGACGCAGTCCTCCTTTAGCTCAGCAGCTTGCTAAAGGGAAGACTATACATTATGCTTACGTGTTGTCAATGCACACTTACCTAATTCTCAAAAACATCCAGAGCTCGCCCACATAAGGAAGTCACTTCCGACAACGACGGGGCGACTTGCATCAGTTGGTCGGCCTTTTCTAGACCTACAACAGCCGAAATCTCACGACTATTTGACGTCTTTGGTATCAATTGTTCAGCCTGAGCCAAAATTGATAAGCTAGTTTGAAGCTGCCACTTGAAGTCAGCCAGAGAACTCTTCAGTCGCAAGATGTAGACCTGTTCATTTACATCATTCGCTTCTCCGGCAAGTGCAAGAGCACGATCAAGATAGGTTGCTGCCTCCAACTCAAAGCCCATGATTGTCAAAGCAGAACCTAATCCGCTGTGGGCACGCAATACTAAGTGCCGCTGCTGAACAGAAGGTTGATGTTGTTGCGCAGAAGAAATGATAGAGCTGAATAGCCAGGCGGCGTCGCGGCTTCGCCCTAGGTTCGAATCGAAATCTTCCGCAAGGTACAACGATGCCTCCAAACCCTTCAGGGTAGAGAGTTCACTCAGGTCAATCACCACATTAGAAGAAGCAACGAGGCATTTTGAATCAGGCCAATACCGAGCCAATTCGAAGAGTTTTTGCCGCGATGGCCCCACGCATTCAAGCGCGTCTCCTATTGCAACAACTTTCTCACGACTAAGGGAAATATCGTTGAGCCGACTCAACGTGCTTCTGCTAAGGCCCACGCGAACGGCCAGTTTGTTTTGGCTAATCCCCCGCTCCCAAGCGAGAGCCAGTACATAGTCCCGAAAGGCTTCCCTCCGGTCTTCCTTGCTTACTAATTGCACCATGGTTCCCTCCCCTGTTGCGTCACCTGCAACAGATGTTTTTATCCATAGCAATGACGAAACAAGGATGCTCCTAATAAAGAGGAATACCCATACCACAGAGCATTATAGCCAATTCGTTATCACTGCATTGAGATGCATGACGTATTCCTTCCTTAAGAGGTCACACATTACCGCGCAACGATGGTTCGTGCCATTATAGCACTGTCGTAACCAAATTGCAGGGGAAGGTCAAACACAAAGAAAGGAGGTGATTATGGAGACGTATTTCCCGCCCACCCCAGGATGGCGCCGGGGAAGCCCATGGGGAATCCCTGGGACTCCACCTTACGATCCCACCCCGGTTCCTGTGACGTTCCCTGGCGGCTGGCCCTCGTACCCTACAGCCCCCAGGATTTACTTCTAAGGGATCAAACCGAAGACCCTACATCAAACGAGGAGGAACTATGAGCTACGGAGTCAACTCCTATGGAAGCGAACCAATGCAGAAGGCTGGAGACTTAAAGTGGGCGTATCGTCACGACCCACTGAGTCCTGACTGGAGCCGAACTTCCTATTACATCGGGGACCAAAGTATTCACTTTGGTGCCAATACCCCTACCATCACTCATAGGAAGGCCTGAAGCAAATCACAGCACCGGTTATGCTGGAGTCAAGACATCTACGTCAGTGATACCCCGACTACATTTTCAAAGAAAGGAGGAGAGCGCAATGGACTACTCCGAGAGGCGTGATTGGATGCGGGAACTCTATTACCCGCGGCCTTTGGCCCCCGGCGGCTCTTGTACTCCCTTTCGCAGCAATGTGATAGGCGGCTGCGGTCGCTAGTGACAACTTATGGGGCCGTCAGCAAGCTGGCGGCCCCATAATCATATAGACCTACAGGGACTAAAGAATACCTGATGATCACCCTTGAGGAACGGCTTACCCCAGCACCCTCCACCTGCTCCCGCAGGGTCTCCAAACGCTGACGCTCCTTGTCCATCACCTCTTCCAGCGTTGTCCAGGAAGGCCTGGTTGGAGAGGCGGGGCCTCCCGGCCGCGAAGGGCGCTCTGGGCGGAGGCAATGGACGCGGGCAGACACACTGGTCTGCCCCTACGGTCTGTAATCGCGCAGCAGCCACTTCCTGGACCCCCAGGGATGGGCAAGCAGTGGCCCTGGCTGCCAGGAGGGTGAACCTACCCCCGGCGCCAGGGCCAACCTCTCGCTTCTCCCAAGGGTGGACGTGCGGACTAGCTCCCCGACCCGCGGCCACGGAGATGCTCTATCCAGCGTTCCACCTCTCGACCTGCGGATTCCCGAGCACCCGTGCCAAAGGCAATGGCCACGGCCAGGCCAATAGCCGCCAGAGGAATCCCGAAGGCCAGGACAATGATATTGTTGGCGAGGCCCACCTCCTGCATGGCAATGGCTGCCACAAGCACCACAACGCCGACGCGAGCTGCCGCAGCCAGCGCCCGCCCTTGCGGAAGGTGCGTGGCGTTGATGGCTGTGGCGGCCAGGTTGGCCAGCCACAGGCCAATGGCCAGAATCACCAGGCCAACGACCACCCGCAAAGCCAGGACCAGGAATCTGGCAGTCAGGTCGGCCAGCATGCTGAATCCCAGAAGCTGAGCGGCCTCAATGACGGCAAACAGCATCGCGCCAGCGAACACCAGGTAACCAACCACCTCCGAAGGGGTCCGATGGCCACCTTCGGGTTCCCTGCCCAACCCAATGCGTACCAGGATGGAGTTGAAGCCGGCCTCCGTCAACACGTTGCGGATAAGCTGAGAGAAAATCCGCGCCGCCACGAAGACGATGCCCAGCAAGAGCGCCGCTCCAAAGACTGCGGGCAAGGCCCCGAGCAGGAGGCCAAGCATCCTGCTGGCCGGTTCCGTCAAGGCGCCCAGGGAAAGGGCATCCAGAGTGGCGATGAACACCGGGATGAGGATAAGGAAGAACACGAGTTGGCCCAACAGGGTGGAAAGCTGCCTCTGCCCCACCACGGTGTGGATCCCCGCTCTCTCCAGGAGCCGGTCAGCTCCCACAGCCGCAAAGAGGCTGGCAACCACCCGCTGCGCGATGCGCGCCAGCAGCCAGCCTACCACCAGAATCAGGCCCCCCGCGAAGAGGTCGGGCAAGAACCCCAGCGCTCGCGTCACCATGGCCTGCACGGGCACCAGGACGTCTTTCGGCGCCAGCGTCGTCAATACCGCCGGCAGGACCAACAGAAGCACCAGCCAGAAGACAAAGTCCCCTACTAACCTGCTCACGGGGACAGCCGGCGCCTGGCCTTCCCGCGGCACCTGCCCCAGCCGCTCATCCAGCCGGGTGGAGCGGCTAACCCGCAGGGCGACCACTTTCAGAATGCTGGCAGCTATCCACCCCGCCAGCAAGAGTAGGACGGCGAAGATGAGACTGGGGATGAAATCAACCACCTCCTCCAACAGCAGGTTCAGGGGGGTCGTCACCACATCCAAGCTCAAGGTGGAGGCAACAATCGCCAGTACCAAGAGAAAAAGTACCCAGAAGACAATTCGTCCCACCCAGTGCTCCACCTGAACATTGCCCTGGCCCTCACCCCCCGAAAGCCAGCGATTGACCCGCCCGGCCAGGCCGGTGCTCCGCACAGCGCGGTGGACCAGCCTTGCAACGGCAAAGGCCACCACCCATCCCACCAGCAGGATGAGCACCGCCCCCACCACGTTGAGGAAGTAGCCGCTAATGAAAGTAGTCAACTGGTCGCCGATGGACTCCCATATCTCCTGGAAACTCATGGTTACACCTCCTCGTGCTGTACCGACGTACAAAAGTGGGCAGGAGCTTTGCCAGCGTGAGTGGCTCTCGCGTGCTCGCGGCGTGTGGAGTGGGTAGCGGCGGTGGTCGCCCTACGCGGTGGTGGCCCTGACGCCTCCCGTATTCGCCGATGAACGGCCCTGGGCGACTCTTGGACCTACCCAAGACGGGCAGGTCTTGGCGGAAAACAGCAGGGTAAAGGGGCTTTGACCACGAAAGAGGGGTTATTGGCAACAAACACGTTGCGGGGAGACTATAGGCGTTGGAGCGGGGCGTGTCAAGCAGCAGAGGCTATGGCCGCGGGCAGGTATCGGGGTGTTTTGGACAAGGGCCTGTTGCCCTTTACCCCAGCACCGCCAGCAGTTCTCCTATGCGCCCCGTGCGTTCTTGCAGCGTCTCCAACCGCTCGCGCTCCTTGTCCACCACCTCTTCCGGCGCTTTGTCCAGGAAGGCCTGGTTAGACAGGCGGGCCTCCAACCCGCGGATGGCGTTCTGGGCGGAGGCAAGCTCCGATTGCAGGCGCTTGCGCTCCTTATCCAGATCAATGTCCATTCCGAGATGCACGTTTACTTTCAACGATTGAACTACCATGTTGGCGATTCTCGGTGAACTCACTGGGTTGGCAAATTGATGTGCGATCGCTGTCAAGGTAGTACGCGAAAGCGTCTCAATTGCTACTCGCTCTTCTTTGATAGCCTGGAAGTCTCCTCCTTGTGGGGCCTCAACTGTAGCACTTAGCTGGGAGTTGGGATTTATCCTGAATTCAGCTCGCATATTGCGAATCCGTTGCACAACACCTCTAACCAGCTCCATCTCGGCTTCGGCTCCAGGGTCAATGGCCAACGCCGTGGCCTGGGGGTACGGAGCGACCATGATGGACGGCGGCCTGACGCCTTTATTCGGCAGTTCTCCGGGCGGCAGGATGGCTGTAAGCCGCTGCCATAGCTCCTCGGTCACAAAGGGCATGTAGGGGTGCAGCAGGCGCAGGGAGCCCTCCAGCACGTGGGCCAGCACCGGCAGGGGCGACGCGTCGCCGGAGCGCAGGCGCACCTTGGCCAGCTCTATGTACCAGTCGCAGAACGTGCCCCACAGAAAGTCGTATTGCTCCCGCTGGGCCTCGCCGAACAGGAACTCGCCGTTGAACCGGTTGACGTTTCCCACGGTGCGGTTGAACTGCGACAGGACCCAGCGGTCTTCGCGATGGGTTGGCTTCGGGTTTGACCAGCCCCCCAGGCCCGCCGCCCCTTCCAGGGAAGCGGCGACGAAGCGACTGGCGTTCCACAGCTTGTTGGCGAAGTTGCGCGCCGCCTCCATCTTGCCGGGGCTCAGGCGCGTGTCGTTGCCAGGGGTGATGCCCGTGGTCAGGGCAAAGCGCAGGGCGTCGGCCCCGTACTCGTCAATGGCCTTCAGGGGGTCAACCACGTTGCCCCGGCTCTTGCTCATCTTGGCCCCATAGGGGTCCCGCACCAGGCCGTGCAGGTAGACGGTCTTGAAGGGTATCTGGTCCGTGTTCTCCAGCCCCATCATGACCATGCGGGCCACCCAGAAGAAAAGGATGTCGTACCCCGTCTCCATGACGGTGGTAGGGTAGAAGTAGCGGAAGTCCTCGGTGTCCTTGGGCCAGCCAAGTGTGGAGTGGGGCCACAGGCCGGAGCTGAACCAGGTGTCCAGGACGTCCGGGTCTTGCCGAAGGCGGGCCGACCCGCACGCGCTGCACCCTCTCGGCGTCTCTAGCTCCACCCTCAGCGCGCCGCACTCCTGGCAGTACCACACGGGGATGCGGTGGCCCCACCAGAGCTGGCGGCTGATGCACCAGTCGCGGATGTTCTCCATCCAGCTCAGGTACACCTTGGTGAACCGCTCAGGGATAATGGTAACGCGACCATCGTTAACCGCTTGGGCGGCGCGCTCGGCCAGAGGCCTCATGCGCATGAACCACTGCTTGCTGACCAGGGGCTCCACGATGGTGTCGCACCTGTCGCAGCGGCCAAGGGACATGGGATGGGCCTCCTGCTTCTCCAGCAAGCCGTCGGCCTCAAGGCGCTCCAGCACCCTCTTGCGGGCCTCGTACCGCTCCATGCCCGCAAAGGGGCCCACCTCGGCGTTCAGCGTGGCGTCCAGGTTCATGATGTTGACGATGGGCAGGCCATGGCGCTGGCCGATGTCAAAGTCCACCGGATCGTGCCCTGGCGTCACCTTCAGCGCGCCGGTGCCGAACTCTAGCTCCACCGCCTCATCAGCGATGACGGGGATGGGGCGCTGCATGATGGGCAGGATAACCCGCTTGCCGACGATGGCCTGGTATTTGGGATTGGCCGGGTGCACCGCCACGGCGGTATCGCCCATGAGTGTCTCCGGACGCGTGGTCGCGACGGTCAGGTGGCCGCCGCCGTCCTCGTAGGGGTAGCGGATGTAGTAGAGGGCGCCCTCCTCGTCGGCGTGCTTCACCTCCAGGTCCGAGAGGGCCGTCATGCAGCGGGGGCACCAGTTGATGATGCGCTCGCCCTGGTAGATGAGGCCCTTGCGGTACAGGTTGACAAAGGTGGTGCGCACCGCCAGGCTAGGGCCGGGGTCCAGGGTGAACCGCTTGCGAGACCAGTCGCAGGAGGCCCCCAGGCGCATGTGCTGGCGGTCAATGGTGTTGCCGTACCTCTCCACCCACTGCCAGACGCGCTCCACGAACTGCTCCCGCCCAAGCTGGTGGCGGCTGACGTCGTCCTGGGCTTGCAACATGCGCTCCACCACCACCTGGGTGGCGATGCCGGCGTGGTCGGCGCCGGGCAGCCAGAGGGTGGGATCGCCCATCATGCGGCGCCAGCGGACCATGGCATCCTGGAGCGCAGCGGTCAGGGCGTGGCCCAGGTGCAACTCGCCCGTCACGTTGGGCGGCGGCATGATGATGACGAAGGGCTCCTTGGCGTGGTCAATCTTGGGGGTAAAGAAGCCACTCTCCATCCAGAACTGGTACAGGCGCTCCTCCACGGGATGGTGGTCGTAGGCCTTGGGGAACTCCTGGGAAGGTTCTGTAGTCGTCATGATTTGTCTCGTTATCTGGGGAATGATGGGTGTGTAGGGGCGCAGCATGCTGCGCCCCTACGCCTCGCCCCGCCTTCTGCCATCGGTAACAAAAAGCCCGTCCCAGGCATACGCCTAGGGACGGGTTCGTGCTCCCGTGGTACCACCCTAGTTTCTCCCGAATGCATCGGAAGACACTCGTGCGCCGGTAACGGTGCGCTGCCGCTGGCCCTACTGCTCGTTCAGGCCGGCCACTCCGGGGCGACTTCACGAGGGCGCTTGCTGCCGGCTTGCACCAGCCGCCGACTCTCTGGAAGCGCTGCCCCCGCTACTCCTCCCCTTCACAGTGGGACATCAGTGCTGTATGAGAACGCAGGCTATCACGTTGGAAAACGGCGTGTCAAGAGCAACTTGCGCGGATGGCTCACTCAGCAATTACGCCTCCAAGTACAAGGTTATCCGATCAGTAGTCCAGGTAGCCACTCCGCTGCCAAAGAAGTCCGTATCTTCTGTCCAGATAGGACAGCCCAGTTGGAGGGCTAGCGCCAAATAGGGCCAGTCCGCCTCGTCACGCCCCACAAGGCGTTTGCGGGCCTCCTGCTCCCGCTCCGCGTACACCTCATGAAGAATGGGGACTACAAGTAAAGGCAGCCTACTAAGTATCCCTTGTTCTAAAAGTGTTCGCGCCGTTGTTGGGGCTAATCCTCGGCGTGTGAGAATCTCAGGCAAATGGGTTCTGATTTCCTGATACGCGACTTCTGGCGTCAGAAAATGAACGTGGCTGGCATACGTCTCCAGTAATACGTGCACACGACGGCCCAGTACCGCGCGGATGAGAATGTTGGCGTCCAGCACCAGCGCTTTAGCCTTGCCTTCTAGACCTAAACTCACGTAGAACCTCGTCTATACTTATGCCCCGCTCCTGGAGCAGTGCCTCCATTTCCTCCACCGCCCGCCTTAGCGCCAGGAGCTCCTGCTGATCCAACTCGCCGTGAGCTGGAATGTAGTAGCCAACAGTCTGGCCGTGACGTGTCACCGCCACGGGCGTGGCCGAGTCTAAGTACTGCGCCAGGTCTTCACGGAACTCACGAACGCCTATGCGGATGAGTTTGCTGGTCATGGTTTGCCTCCCTAGGATTGTGTACACACAGTGTACACTGCCATGTGTGATCCGACAAGTATACAGTCCCTGGGCCATTCCTTCGGAGGCCAAGCAGTGTCAAGGGCGTACGAGAACTTTTACCATACCCTGAAAGGTGTGGTTTCCCTTGCATATCAAGCCGCACCCTTTAGGGTGCGGTATGGCAACATACGACAATACAGCGTAGGGGCGACGCATGCGTCGCCCCTACTAACTAACGTAGCTTCGTAATCTTGATAGTGGTAATTGAGTCTGCGCCAAGTCCAAAGGTGGGGGGGTTCTCAATGACCACCTGTCCGTTACCTTTGAGTTCACAAAGACTGGAATAGGTGTTGCGTTCGCCGGGATGCAGGACAATCTGCTCCAACCCAAGTTACGGAGGCTCCGTCTTTATCGGCAGTCAATTCAAGGCGGTAGCGTCCAGCATCCAGAGCATAAGATACCCGTTCTCCATCCTTCAAGGTAACCTGGGTATCTACGACGGTTTGGTCGCCAACACACTCAAACCCCCTCCTTTCCCACAAGCCGACACCGTTAGGACAATGACGAGGATAACAAACAGCCGGACTCCTACCTGTTTGACCATTTTTGTGCCTTCCTCTCATGCAGGCCCTAGCCACCAGCAGTTTGGGTGAAAAGCCAAGTGGTGTCAATTGAGAGCACAGGGGAAACAGGTAGGGGCAGGGTTACCCTACCCCTACAATGGTCGTGGCGGACAGCGTTACCCAATCACTCCCTTGGTGCTGGGGACTGCACCGGCGGCGCGGGGGTCCTCTTCCACGGCGGCGCGCAGGGAGCGGGCCAGGGCCTTGAAGACGGCCTCCGCCTTGTGATGCGGGTCGCTGCCACGCAACACCTGCACGTGCAGGTTCACGCCGCCTTCTATGGCGAGGCGCTCCAGGAAGTGGCCGATCAGCTCGCCGCTCAGGGAACCGACCTGCGTCCCCTCCAGCTTGGCGTCCACCACGGCGTACCCGCGCCCGCCCACGTCCACAGCCACCATCGCCAGGGCTTCGTCCAGCGGGACAATCGCCGAGCCCATGCGACGGATGCCGCGCCCCTCGCCGATGGCCTCGCTCAGTGCGCGGCCCAGGACGATTGCCACATCCTCTACCAGGTGGTGGTTGTCCGGCAGTTCTTCGCCCACGGCATCCACCGCCAGGTCAATCAAGCCATGCCGTGCAATCTGGCCCAGCAGGTGGTTGAGCATGAGATCGCCCGTCTGGACCATGCTCTCCCCCTGGCCATCCAGGTTGACCTCCACACTTACGGTTGTCTCCCCCGTCTCGCGGGTGACGGAGACACGCCGGCCCATGGCCATGGCCTCTGAGGGCGCGGAGGCGCGCCGACCCCTGGCCCGGGGAGAGGTCACTACGAGGTCAGTGGAGACGAAGATGCGGTTGCCCCTCTTCTGGCTCTGCCCGTTGACCGCGCCAAGGTTGACGTACCGGCGCAGGGAAGCGGTGGTCATCCCCAGCTCGTCGGCCCTCCGGGCCAGGGGCATCATCTCCACGGCAGCCTGACGCCGTGTCCTTCGCGGCCTTCGCGGCCGCCGCTGGCGCTGGCGCTGGGGCTGAGGCTGCTCGGGCTGCACCGTAGGGGTCTCTTCTTGTACCATGCTCTATGTTGCTCCTTCACTAAGAATCTGTTGGAACGCTTGCACCAGGGCCTGGTTATGATGACGCAGGCCCACACTCACCCGGAGGTAATCTCTCAGCAACGCAGTGTCGTAGTAGCGGACGAAGATGCCCCGGCGCGCCAGCCCCTGGTAGACCCTGCGGCCCCTGCCCTGGGGCAGGCGGCACAGGATGAAGTTGGCGCTGGAGGGGAAAGGCGTGACCTGCGGCATGCGCCGGAGCTCGCCCATAAGCCACTCCCGCTCCTGCACCAGATTGCCGACCCTGGACAGGAGCATCTCCTTGTCCATAAGAGAAGCGAGCAGCGCGATTTCCGAGGCGACGGTGATGTTGTAGGGGGGCTTGATGACCAACAGGCGCTCGGCGACGATGGGGTCCATGATGCCATAGCCGATCCTGAGTCCGGCCAGGCCCGCCCACTTGCTGAAGGTGCGCAGCACCACCAAGTTGGCATACTGTGGCGACAGGTGCGCCACCGACTGCTTGGCAAACTCATAGTACGCCTCGTCCACCACTATCATCGCGCCTAACTCCAACAGTCGCCGTACCGCCAGCTCGCTCACCAGGTTACCCGTGGGATTGTTGGGAGAGGTGAGGAAGATGACCTTGGCGCCCTCCCTGGCGGCGCGGCAAACGGCCTCAACATCCACGTCAAAGGTCTCATCCCTGGGGATAGAGACCAGCTTGCCGCCCACTAGGTGGGTGAAGGTGGCGTACATGGCAAAGGTGGGCACACACTGAATAACCGTGTCCCCCGCGCCAACGAAGAGGCGCAGCAACAGGTCTATCAGCTCGTCGCTCCCCACGCCCGCCACAATCCGGTCAGGGGTGGTACCCGCATACTCCGCCAGGGCCTGGCGCACCTTGCGCTGCTGGGGGTCGGGATAGATGTGATACGACTTATAGGAGGCCAGCGCTTCTTTGACTTTTGGCGAGGGGCCGTACAGATTTTCATTCCCGTCCAGCTTGATAACCTGCTCTTCAGGAATGCCGGCCTCCTGGGCCAGCACGGCGGGCGGATCAATGGCGTCATAGGCCTCTGCGTGCACCAGATGCGGCAACATGAGGGTGTGTATGTCAGCGGATGATAGCATAATGCAAATGCAAGGGACGAAACGTCAACTATTCAACACAACAGCCAGGGTACTTACGTGTTCCTTTTTGAAACACCTAGTGTGGCGTCTCCGAAATTCGCTAAGGGAACTCACGCCAGATCGTCATTGCGAGGCCCAATGGTTCGTGGTTCTCACCACAGGCTCCGGAGGGCCGTGGCAATCTGGCGGCGAGGTCACTCCTCCTCCAGATTGCTTCGTCGTCCTTCAGCCGAAGGACTCCTCGCAATGACGATTCATAAGCGTATTTTAAGGACACCACACCAGCCTACCCACAATAAAGTAAGCGTAACAATTTTGCAATATGTGATGTTTGTTTGTACGTGTAGGGGCGAGGTAACCTCGCCCCTACCAGGGTGATGAAAAAGGCTGTTGTAACCAGATAGATGGGATATTTTCTTGGTGAAGGGTGGCTTTTGGTGTCTTCCGATCCGGTTTTCTTGCCCTTCAC
>JACPCL010000040.1 GCA_016179765.1 Chloroflexota bacterium | reverse complement strand
AGAGCGCAAGCTGGAGCTAATCCCTAAAAGCCGGCCTCAGTGAGGATTGCAGGCTGCAACCCGCCTGCATGAATGCGGAGCTGCTAGTAACCGCAGGTCAGCATACTGCGGTGAATACGTTCCCGGGCCTTGTACACACCGCCCGTCACGTCATGGAAGTCGACAACACCTGAAGTCCGCGTACTAACCCGCCGCAAGGCGGGAGGCAGCGGCCGAGGGTGGGGCCGGTAACTGGGACGAAGTCGTAACAAGGTAGCTGTACCGGAAGGTGCGGCTGGATCACCTCCTTTCTAGGGAGCACCCGCCGAAAGGCGAACACTCCTAGGTCGGTCGGTAGGCGCCTCTTGCACCGGCTGCGACATGACCACCCGCAGCCCAGACGCCGCCGCGAAGGTCACTCTTTGGACTCTCGGAGCAACGACTGCTTCCTTCCACTATCTACCGGTTAAGGGCACAGAGGATACAGAAGGCCCCGCCATCAGGCGGGGCCTCTCTTTCGTTTTTGCATACCACCAGGGCCGCCTACCCCCCGTGGCACCGCTTGTACTTCTTGCCGCTGCCGCAGGGGCACGGCTCATTGCGGCCCACCTTGCCCAGGCTGGCATACGCCTCATTGAACTTGCGCTGGTCGGCGGCGCGCGCCGTGCACTCGGCGCAGGTGCAGGCAGCGGGATGGTCGGAGTACCAGTTGGTGCGTTTCATAGCGGGTGGAGCCACCGCTCGGACTTGAACCGAGGACCTGCTGTTTACGAAACAGCTGCTCTACCACTGAGCTACGGTGGCAGGGGTGCGACTCTCATGATTATGGGGTATCCTTCTCTTGCTTTCAAGGAGGCTATCTCCCTTTCCAGGAAGCTATCCTGCTTTCAAGTCCGCCGCAGGCGGACCAGAGGGGCCTCCCTCTCAGGGGCCTCCCTCTCTCCGCCACGTAAGGTTCTGCGCCACAGGCGCATCTCTGTGATAGTATAGGGGCATGGCAGACATACAAGTCGTGACCCTGGACCTGTGGCAGACCCTTGTCCTGGACACCCGCGAGTGGGGGCGAGAGCGCACCCGTATCCGCATAGAGGATACCGTCGCCGCCCTCCGGCAGGCGGGTGAGGAGTTTACCGAGGAGCAGGTGCGAGAGGCCTTTCGCGCCGGCTATCGCCAGTGCCGGGAGATACACCGGCAAGGGCTGGACGTGTCTTTCAAGGAGCAGGTGCAGATGTTCGTGCGCCAGATTGCTCCTGGCCTGCTGGAGCGGCTCAGCCGGGAGACCTTCGCCGTCATCCTGAACCGGTACGCCGACGCCTTCTACGACTCGCCCCCCATGATCCCCGAGGGGGTGGAGGAGACCCTGTATGGCCTCACCCAGAAGGGCTACCGGCTGGCCGTCATCTCCAACACGGGCATGACCCCGGGCCGCACCTTCCGCGCCTACTTTGACGAGCAGGGCCTCTCCCAGTACTTTGAGCACTGCACCTTCTCCGATGAGGTGCTGATGACCAAGCCCAACCGGCACATCTTCATGCACACCCTGCTGAGCATGGGATGCACTTCCACCGTGGCGGTGCACGTGGGTGACCATCTGCTGAACGACATCAAGGGCGCCAGCGACATGGGCATGCGCTCCGTATGGCTGGAAGGGTTTGACGACAGCAAACTGGACGTTACGCCTACGGCAACCATTAAGAAGCTGGCGGAGCTGCCCGCCACGCTGGAGCAACTGAAGAGGGTGTAGTTCCACGAGGAGCGAGCTAGGGGGTGGTCAGCCCCTGTCTGCCCGCCGCGGCAAGCTGGGCGGCATCGGCGGAGGAGAAGATAAGCGGCTCACGAGACCAGCGGGCGAGGCTTGCGGCGGAGGCCAGGTGGATGGCGTCCAGGGCCCGCAGGCCATGGCGCTCAGTAAGTCGGGCGGCAGAGGCTACTAGCTGTTCACTCAAAGTGACAACAGTGGTGATGCGCCAATAGTGCTCAAACTGATCAAGGTATGCCTGATACTCTGCTCGTTGGATTTCACCACTCCGTAGTTTCCTGCTCAAGGCGGACCACATCTCAACATAGGCAACGATAGAAGTGGCTATGCCATCCGTCTGTG
This sequence comes from Chloroflexota bacterium, assembly GCA_016179765.1. Taxonomy (GTDB): domain Bacteria; phylum Chloroflexota; class Dehalococcoidia; order Lucifugimonadales; family JACPCL1; genus JACPCL1. The sequence continues at coordinate 41,962 of JACPCL010000040.1, read as the reverse complement.
ACACGAGCGCCCGCACTTCCTGCGAACCTGGTTCGTCTACAAACACCTTTACTAGAGAACTCGTGTCTAGGTAAAGGATCACTCTCGTCCTTCTAGCACGTATTTTGACAGAGGCTTGCCTTTGAGTTTCATGGTCTTCGGGATCTCTTCCCATTTCTTCCCTGCCCACAGGAGAACCCCTTCCTCCGCCAACTCCTCTAGGCTTTTCTTTGCGAGAGGCGCTGGCTCAGGGGAAGCCAGCACTCCGACTACCTTGCCCCGCCGGGTGATGGCGATGGCCTCCCCTCGGGCGGTGCAGTCCAAATAGTGACCCAGCTTGCTCTTCAGTTCGCTCACGGTTACGGTGCGCATAGGCTTATCCCTGCTTTCCCAGCGTCCTCAGGTCCTCAAACTGGCGCTGGAACCAGTGGACCACGTCCTCCCGCTCCATGGCCTCCACCAGCAGGCCTTGCCGCCGGTGGCGCTCCTCGGCGGGCATGAGGAGCGCCTGATGCATGGCCTGCATCGTACCCTCCACGTCGGCGGAGCCCACGGCCAGAGCGCCTGCGGCAAGCTGTGGGTACGCCCCTGCCGCCTCGGAGAGCAGCAGGACGCCGTCCCGGGTGTTCACCACGGGGCCTTCCTTGGCCACCAGGTTCATGCCGTCTATCACCGGGTTGACCAGCAGCACATCGTACATGCGCAAGCCCGCCACCGCCAGAGTGTAGTTGTTCTCCATGTACAGGTGGATGGGCGTCCAGCCCGGCGCGCCGTGGGCGGCGTTGATCTCCTTGACCGCCTCCTGGACCTCCTCCACGTACCGCTGGTACTGGCGGATGTGGGTGCGGGAGGGTACCAGGAAGGCCAGGAACTTCACCGTGCCCTTCAGGTCAGGGTGGCGCTGGAGCAGCGTTTCGTAGGCTCGCAGGCCCCGCAGGATGTTCTTGTTGGGTTCGGCCCTGTCCACCCGTACGATGGCCTTTTCCCCGGGCAATGCCACCAGTTGACGCTCGTAGTCCCGCACGCGGGGAGAGCTGGACAGCCGCCGCACCTCCTCCACGTTGATGGCCGTGGGGTAGACCTTCACAAAGGTACGGTGGCCCCCAAGCAGGACGCTCTGTTCCCGGTAATCCACCTCCGCCTCGGGCAGGAAGTCTTCGCAGCAGTGGAGGAAGTTGACGCCGTCCCGGTGGGTCTGGAAACCCGCCACGTCGGCGCCGCACAGCCCCTGGCAGATGGCCTGGCGCATGTAGGTGGGCAGCAGCTCCCAGTAGGTGGGGGTAGGCCACGGGATGTGCACAAAGTGGTGGACCAGGGCGGTGGGCAGGGCTGCGCGCAGAAAGCCGGCCACCAGGTACAGGTGGTAGTCGTGCAGCATAACGCACACCGGCCCCCCCACCGCGGCCGCTTCCGCCAGCACCCCCTCCGCAAAGACCCTGTTCACCTCCACGTACCCCGTATCCCAGGCGTCGTGCACCGTCTGATCAATGGTAGGCGTGTACGGGGTGCTCCACATGTAGTGCTGGAGAAACCACAGGATGGGGTTGCACAGGGTGTTGTAGAACTTGTGGTAAGCCCTGCGGGCAGGGGACACGTACCGTATGGACACCCTGTTCCCAGGCAGGCCGGAAGGGATACGGACGCCCTCCCCCTTCTGCCACGCCAGGCGGTCGCCCTCGCCCATGGTGCTGGAGACCCACGTAAACTCCATGTTGCGCATGAAGTAGGAGAAGACCGTCACCAGGGTACCGCTACCCCGCTGGGCCTGGGCATCGCCGTTGGGGATGACCCGGTGCTCCACCGGCCCACGGTTGCTGACGACAATAAGGCGGCGCCCCTCTAGCGTCTCGCGGGCCAGGGCCAGGAGTTGCTCAAAGCGGTTGTCATGCGGCTCGGCCATGGGGAGCACCAGCGGACGCCCAGGACTTTGAAGCTATCTCAAAAACCTTTTTGGCGACGCCCCCTTCAGAGGCGGCGTGATACCCCAGCCCTTCGGTTCACTCAGGGCAGGCTCTTGAGGCTGGGGTGAAGAACCATGTTGAGATAGTCTCGTTGGAGCAAGGGAATCCCAGGCCGCCAGTATCGGCGCCGGGCGGCCTTTTGGCTGAGATTAAGAGAGAAAATACGGGAAGAAAAGGGCAGGCCCTTCAGCTGAAGGGCAGGGGAATCGGAAGCAACAGATAGCCAGAGTAAGCGAAAAGACGTTAACATAGGCCCACTCCGTTGTCAACGAAAGGGGCGAGCCGTAGGATTTAGCTTGAGACCTCACCCCTTCAATCCTTATCTTGCTTTCAAGGAGACTATCTCCCTTTCAAGGAAGCCCCAAAGGGGCTTCCCTCTCAGGAGCCGCCCTCTCCTTCTCCCATCCTGCCACCTGCTATAATTCCTCCATTGCTCACAAGTAACGCCTGCCCTCTCCCCCCCTCCCCACGGGAAACGAGGGAGAGGAAGGCCCCGAAGGGGCCTTCTTGAAAGATAGATAAGGGAGCCCTTTCGTGCAAGCCGCGGACATCAGGCAACGGTATCTGGACTTCTTCCAGAGCAAGGGGCACCTCCTGGTACCCAGCTCCTCCCTCATCCCCGCGGGCGACCCTACCCTGCTCCTGACCACCGCCGGCATGGTGCAGTTCAAGCCCTACTTCACCGGCGAGATGCAGCCGCCGCGCCCGCGTCTGACCAGCGTCCAGAAGTGCTTCCGCGTCACCGACGTGGAGTCCGTGGGCGACGCCAGCCACCTCACCTTCTTTGAGATGCTGGGCAACTTCAGCATCGGCGACTACTTCAAACGGGAGGCCATCGCCTGGGCATGGGAGTTCGTCACCCAGCACCTCAAGCTGCCGCCGGACCGCCTGTGGGCCACCGTGTTCCTGGACGACGACGAGGCCCTGGAGCTATGGGTGGGACAGGGCGTTCCCAGGGAGCGCATCCGCCGCCTGGGGGAAAAGGACAACTTCTGGGGCCCCGCCGGCGAGGAAGGCCCCTGCGGCCCCTGCTCCGAAATCCACTACGACCGCGGCGGCCCCTGCCGCCTGGGCAAGCCAGACAACCAGTGCGGCCCCGGCTGCGACTGCGGTCGCTTTCTGGAGATATGGAACCTGGTGTTCATGCAGTTCTACCAGGACAAGGCCAAGAAGCGCACGCCGCTGCCCAAGCCCAACATAGACACGGGCATGGGCCTGGAGCGCGTCGCCTGCCTCCTCCAGGGCGTGCCTTCCGTGTACGAGACGGACCTGTTCCAGCCCATCATCGCCAGGGTGTGCGAGCTGGCAAACAAGAGGTACGGGCAGGATGAGGCGACGGACAGGGCCATACGTGTGGTGGCGGAGCACGCCCGCAGCGCCGCCTTCCTCATCGCCGATGGCGTGGTGCCAGGAAACGCCGGGCGCGGCTACGTGCTGCGCCGCCTCATCCGGCGGGCCATCCTCTTTGGGCAGAAGATCGGCCTGGCCTACAACCCCGACAACGCCGACAGCTTCCTTGCGGCAGTGGCGGAGGTGGTCATCCAGCGCATGGGCGGCGTCTACTCGGAGCTTGCCCAGGGGCGCACCTTTGTCCTGCGGGTATTGCAGCAGGAGGAGGCGCAGTTTACTGAAACCTTCAATGAAGGCCTACCTAAGCTAGAAAAGGAAATCATTCCTTTACGGAGGAGACTCCTTGGTGTTGTAGACCGATGGGATGAACTCTATCGGTACGCCCTTAACGCTCATGTGCGAAACCTGCATACGGGCGAAGAAGTTTCTACAGGCGATAGCCTTGCAGTAGCTGTGAACATGGCTCAGGGCGAACTGGCACCCATAGAAACAGAGATTAACCGTCTAATTGAGGAGGGGATTAGGGTTGGTATCTCCGAAGGAACCCGAAGCCTAGTGAAGGCGATCAGCAATTCGGTGGATCAATTCAGAGACAAGTTAGTACACTTCCGCATTGAGCCCGGCAACATATCTCTTGAAAATGCTTTACAGGCTCATACTCAAGCCTTAAGAGCTTTGGCTGCAACGTTGCCTGGCACACAGGTATTCATTCTGCACGACACGTACGGCTTCCCCGTGGAAGTCACGGCGGAGGTTGCCCAGGAGCACGGCCTCTCCGTGGACATGGAGGGCTTCCAACGGGAGATGGAGGCGCAGCGCCAGCGCGCCCGCGCCGCCAGCGGCTTCGGCGGCGACACGGAGCAGGTACGTGTGTACCAGGAGCTGTCACAACAGGTCGGGTCTAGCCGCTCCCTGGCCTACGAGGCCACCTCCGCCTCCTCGGTCATCGCCGCCATCCTGGTCAACGGCGAGCAGGCCAGCGCCATATCGGCGGGCCAGCAGGCCGAGGTTGTTCTACAAGAGACGCCCTTCTACGCCGAGGGCGGCGGACAGGTCGGCGACGCCGGCTTCATCCAGGGGCCGGACGACAGCCTGTTCCACGTGGAGGACACCCAGGCTCCCATCCCAGGGCTGGTGGCGCACACCGGGCGCGTCCTGCGTGGCTCCCTGCGCGTGGGTGAGCACGTGCTGGCCACCGTGGAGGAGGCCCGGCGCAACGACGCCGCCCGCAACCACACGGCCACCCACCTGCTGCACGCGGCGCTCCGAAAAGTGCTGGGCACCCACGTGCGCCAGCAAGGTTCTCTGGTGACGCCCGACCGCCTGCGCTTTGACTTTACCCACGTCAGCGCGGTCTCGCCCCAGGAGCTGCGCCAGGTGGAGGAGATGGTGAACGACCGCATCCGGGCCAACCTGCCCGTCCGCAAGCGGGAGACGACGTATCGCCAGGCCGTGGCCGAAGGGGCGCTGGCCTTCTTCGGCGAGCGGTACGGCGACCGCGTCCGCGTGGTGGAGGTGGGCGAGGTTGGCGCGGAGATCCCCGCCGGGGAGCGGCCCCGCAGCAACGTAGGGGATGCCTTGCCGCCCCCCAGCCAGCTTCACACGGTCTTACAAGGAAGCCCCGGAGGGGCTTCCCTCTCTCCTCAGCCCTTCAGCTTTGAGGTGTGCGGCGGCACCCACATCAACGCCACCGGCGAGATCGGCCTGTGCCTTGTCCTGGGAGAGAGCAGCGTGGGCGCGGGGCTGCGGCGCATAGAGGCCGTCACTGGCCGCGCCGCCGAAGCCCTGCTCCGGGAGCAGCAAGCCCTCATCGCAGGCCTGGCGCAGCAGCTGGAGGCGTCGCCTAAGGACCTGCCCGCCAAGATAGAGGCCCTGAAGGAGGAGAACGCCCGCCTGCGCAAAGAGGCCGAGGCCCGGGAGAGGGCAGCCTCCCTTGGCCAGGCCCAGGCCCTTCTGGGCAAAGCCACCCAGGTAAACGGCGTCACGCTGGTTTCTGGGGGGGCCGCCGTCTCCTCGGCGGAGGCCCTCCGCGAGATAGGCGACTGGCTGCGGGACAAGCTGAGCAGCGGCGTCGTCTGTCTGGGCGCCGTCATCGGCGACCGGCCCGTCATCCTGGTCATGGCGACGAAAGACGTGGTGGCCAGGGGCGTCCACGCCGGCAACATGGTGCGCGAGGCGGCCAAGGCCATGGGCGGCGGCGGCGGCGGCAGGCCGGAGATGGCCCAGGGCGGCGGCCGGGACGCCGCCAAGCTGGACGACGCCCTGCGCGCCGCCCAGGAGACGCTGCGGGGGCAGGTGAAAGGCTAACGTCCTTCTCAAGCCGTCATGAGCGGAAGCCCCGCTTTCATAAAAACCATGGAATTACTCCCCACCCCAGGTAGAAATTATGAAGTAGTTGCAGGCCGCCGTAGGCGGCCTGCAACTACTTCATATGTATTTCCCCCCTCCGGGACGGAGAGGGGGAGAGAGAGGGTGAGGTAGCATGACCCCTATCCTTGCCCTGGACGTGGGCGAGCGCCGCATTGGCATGGCGACCTGCGGTGAGGCCCGCTCCATCGCCGCGCCCCTGGGGGCCATGCGCCGCAAGGGCCTGGGTCCCGATGTAGCCGCCGTCATTAAGGCTGCCCAGGAGCGGCAGGCGGGCCTGATCCTGGTGGGCCTGCCCCTCCTTCTGGACGGCGCCATTGGAGCGCAGGCGCAGCGTACCCTGGACTTTTGCGATGCGTTGCGCCTGGCCCTGGCAGAGGCTGGCCTGCCCCTGCCAGTAGAGACCTGGGACGAGCGGTTCTCTTCGGTGGAGGCGGAACGCCTCATGCGGGAGGCAGGCCGCCGGCCATCCCGGGACAGGGCCAGGCTGGACGCCACGGCAGCGGCGGTCATCCTGCAATCGTACCTGGACGCCCACCGCGGAGAGGGGGGGCTCCCCTGAAGCCTCCTTGAAAGATAAAGCCATGACCAAACTCCTGGGCATCATCGGCTATCCCCTGGGACACTCCGTGTCGCCCGCCTTTCAGCAGGCGGCCCTGGACTCCTGTGGCGTGGACGCCCGCTACCTGGCGTGGGCCACGCCGCCGGAGGAGCTGCCCGAGCGGATGCGCTCCCTGCGAGCAACGGAGGTCCTGGGGGCCAACGTCACCGTGCCCCACAAAGAGGCCGCGATACCTTACCTGGACAGCCTCTCGGAGGGGGCGGGGCGCGTCGGTGCGGTGAACACCATCGTCAACCGTGGCGGCAGGCTGGAAGGCCACAACACCGACGTGGCCGGCTTCATGCGCGCCCTGCGGGAGGACGGGGCCTTTGACCCCCGCGGCAAACGCATCCTGCTGCTGGGCGCAGGCGGGGCGGCCAAGGCGGTTGCTTTTGGGCTAGCGGATGGGGGCGTGGCCTCTCTGACCATCGCCAACCGCACGGTGGAGCGCGCCCAGGAGCTGGCGTCGGTGCTCAAAGGTCGTGTACCAGTCCACGCGCTGCCCCTGGCCGACGGCGTATTAGCCAGGGATGGCCCCTGGGAGCTGATTGTGAACACGACGACCCTGGGCATGGCCGGCTCGCCGGGAGCCAAGGAGACGCCTCTGCCTGCATCCCTCATCCCGCGCGGCGCCCTGGTATACGACGTTGTCTACAACCCGGAGGCCACGCCACTCCTGCGAGCGGCGGCCAGGGCCGGCGCCCGCACCCTGGGCGGCCTGCCCATGCTGGTTTACCAGGGGGCCGAGGCCTTCCGCCTGTGGACAGGGCTGGACGCCCCCGTCGGGGTCATGCTTGCGGCGGCAAGAAAGGCGCTAGGGCATAAGCAACGCGAGAGCACGTAGCCCTGCCCTAGTAGGGGCTGAAAAACTCTTCCGACCATCCCCCTAGCCCCCTTCCTAACCAGGAAGGGGGAAGGATTTATATCTGAGGGACACCCTCATCCGCCGCAGGCGGACCGGCAAAGGGGCTTCGCCCCTCTGCACTCCCCTTTTCCCGCAGCCCGCTGGCCAGCCTGGGTCTGCAAACACTACCCCACCCTTGCGCTCCGCTCCTCCCGTATCCTCGCGTAGTCCTCACGCCGCCAGCGGTAGGGCAAGGTGACGATGGCGCCGGGCTGCGTCGCCATCTCCAGGATGCGCAGGGCGTCCTCGGCGATGACGCGGTGCTGGTCGTGGTTGCCGGGCTCGCCCATGGGCCGGCCAAAGGGGAACTTCACGTGGGCCACCCGCGGCGGATGCACCTTCTCCGCCATCTCCTTGTACATCATCACCTGCACCGTCGGGATGCCTGCCGCCTCAATCGCCCGTGTCACCAGCCCACCGGACCGGTTGCACACCGGTCAGGTGGAGGTGAGCACCACGGCGTCCACGCCCTCCTGCTTCAGGCGGCGGGCCACCTCGGGGGCCGTCTCGCTCATCAGCGCCTCGGGACGCTGGATGTACCCCATGAAGGAGTAGGTTGTCTGGGCAAACTCGCCAATGACCCCTTCCCGCTCCAGCTCCACAAAGACGTCCAGGGGAAAGACGCAGTTGACATCCTCCCTGGGGCCGGAGAGGTCGTAGTGGGCATGGCTCACGCCAATGCGCTGGCGGGGCGTATCCTTGGGGATGGCGCGGAAGGACCAGTCGCCGAGGCCCTCGGGGCCATCGGTCTGGAAAGGCTCCTGCTGGCCCTGGATGTAGAAGCCGCCGGTGGTCAGCAGGGCCACCTTGGCGCGGCGGATAGGCACGCGCAGGGGCGTCCAGGGGACGCCCTCCACCTGCGGCGCACGGGCGCGAGCGCCCGCCTGCGCCTGCCCCCTCTCCTCCCACTGCTCCAGGTAGTCCTCCAGCGCCCCCAGAGAGCCGGACTCCCTGGCCTCCACGGCCCGCAGGTACAGTCCGCGGAGGAACTCCTTCTGCTCCTCCTCTGGCAGGAGCGTCCCAACATACCGGATGCGGGAGAAGGCCGCAGTGCCTGGCGACTTCAGGATCTCTTGCAAGGCTTCCTTGGCGTCCATGAAGGCTCCTTGACGTGGGCTATGGATAAGATGCGGCAGCGCGGCGGGGGGTGCAACTAAAGACCCGCTCATTTCCTTCGACAAGCTCAGGATGAGCGGGGTTTAGGCATGTCATTCTGAGGCCCCATAAATCGGGCCTCAGAATCTTGTCTGCCGTGAAAGGCATAACCATTTCCCATGCAACAACTGCCTGCTATGGCACATCAGATTCTTCGGTCGCCCGCCTGCTGCGGCCTCCCTCAGAATGACATGGGGGCGTGCTCACGGTGGGCCTGATTTACCCTGAGCACAGCCGGGAAAATTCGTATTTGTGAAGAGATACACTCAAACGGTTACTTACTTCCCATAATATGACTTACGGCGAACTTAACGCTTAGGGACTTCGATGGAGAAATCAGGTGACGGTACTTCCTGACCATTGAAGTTGCCAATCAAACGCATCGTGTGTACACCAGGTGTAACCCAATCAGGCATCGGAACGTAAAAATACGGCCATCTGTCAACATGAACAACCTTTTGAGATTCCCAGTCCAAGGCAATCCTCCTACCCATAACTTCCAAATCTATGGATTCTAACTGCGCTTCTGGAATTGCGGTAGTTCTAATGCACAGTGCCAATTCAAGAACATCGCCCTGTGGTATGCCACGCCAATGTTTATCAGCAGGTGTTCCAATACGACTGTGGGCACCCTGTGCATCTTCTGCGAAAAACGTAGGTAAGCCACTCTCCTCAACCGCCTGGATGGCAAACAGGTTGCGCCCCGCCTCTTTCTCTACCACGTCCTGTCCCAAGATGCTTACTTGTTGATATGCATTACGAAGTCGCCACATTAAACGGCCAACTGTAAAGAAAAAGGATAGGGCGAAAAGCCCAAAAATAATCTCCTGCCAGGTTAGACGTATAAGTAGCGTGCAGTCTCTTGAAAGTCACGCCAGTCAAATGCACGACCGGCAACACCAATAAGCGTGAGGAAAGTCATTACGACCATCCCCACAATAGTTGCAATGTCCTTGATGGCAACTCGCATGCGCCTATTCTACCACTGCCTACCGCATCAAGCGCACGACTCATGACCGCTTAATATAATGCCTAGCCTCAGTTGCCCAGCGCGGTTCCAATCACGTTGGCATTATGTTATCATTATGAATGCATAATGCATTGTCAGAGGTATCCATGCTGGACATACTTCATAACCCCTTCATCGGCGTCCACGAGCTGCGCAAAGAGCTGCCCCAGCTACTCAAACAGCTCCACGAGGAGGGCGCCGACGTCGTGGTAACACAGCAAGGCAAACCAGTCGCTATCCTGCTCAGCGTGGAGAAGTACCTGGAGATGCGGGAGGCCATCCGCGACCTTTCCGACCCTAAATACGCTCAGGAGCTCATCGTGGCCAAGCGGGAAATTGACGAAGGGAAAGGGATTCCTGCGGAAGAGGTCTACAGGGAAGCTGGCCTCAGCTAGATGTACCGCCTGCTCTTCTCCCCGCGAGCCCGGCGGGCTTTTCGTGGGCTTTCGCCACAAGATGCCCGGAGAGTAAAAGAGGCGTTAGACCGTCTTCAAGATAACCCTCGGACTAGGGGCGTGGTGGCGTTACAAGACCTTCGGGTCGCACCATACCGCTACCGTGTCGGTGACTACCGCATACTGTTTGACATCAACGACCGAGAGCAAACCGTGCTTGTCCTGGACATCCGCCGCCGGAGTGAGACGACATACCGTTAGGTCTGGCATCCCCTGCCTTGAAAATAGGGGGTGGACGCCTTACTGTCCTTCCGACGGAGTCCCGACAAGTCGGGACGACCGAGGAATCTCTCCTGGGTGCTTCCGTTGCTTGGTACTGTCCGCGCGAATTCATAGGCCAGCCGGGAGAGATTCCTCGCTGCGCTCGGAATGACAGCACCGCCCCCTCTTTTCATCCCCTATTGTGGCGTCCACAACGCCATGAGCAACTGCTAGGAGGGTGGCTTGCGGTCGTCGCCTTCCCCGGCCGATCCTGGCGCCCTCTCCGTCAGTCTCGCTCCCGCCGTTAACCCCTTCCATAGGCGGCAGGCCGCCTCCTGTCCCTGCGTCACCTCCAGCAGATGTGGGTCGTCCCGGTCGCAACCCTCAAAGGCGTAGGGGCAGCGCGGGTGAAAACGGCAGCCGGCAGGCGGATTGGCGGGGCTGGGCGGCTCGCCCGCCAGCATCCCGCGCCGGCGGAAGCGGTTTGCGGGATCTGGCTCAGGCACCGCCTGAAGGAGCGCCTGGGTATAGGGGTGCAGCGGGTTGCCGATGACCTGGCGCGTTGGCCCCGTCTCCACGATGCGTCCCAGGTACATGACGGCGATGCGCTGGGAGAAGTGGTACGCCGTGGCGATGTCGTGCGTTATGTAAAGAAAGGCCGTGCCGTGGCGCTCCTGAAGCTCCCGCATCAGGTACAGAATCTCGGCGCGGCTGGAGGCGTCCACCATGGACACCGGCTCGTCCGCCACAATCAGCTCCGGCTCCAGCACCAGCGCCCGGGCGATGGCTACCCGCTGCCGTTGCCCGCCCGAGAGTTGATGGGTGAACTTGGGGGCAATTTCGCTAACGGGCGTCAGCCGCACCTCTTCCAGCGCCTGCCGCACCTTGTCCACCCGCTGCGCTGGCGACCCAACGTGATGGATGACCAGCGGCTCTTCCACGATCTGCCCAACGGTCATGTAGGGGTCCAGGCTGGAGAAGGGGTCCTGAAAAATGCCCTGGGCGCGGCGCCGGAACTCCTTGAGTTGCCCCTCCGAGGCACGCCCGATGTCTTTGCCTTCGTAGGCCACCTGCCCTTGCGCTGGCCTCTGCAGGCCCAGGACGACCCGCGCCAGCGTTGTCTTGCCGCTACCCGACTCCCCAACGACGGACAGGCTTTCGCCCTTGTCCAGGTGAAGGGAGACGCCGTCCAGGGCGCGCACCCGCGCAGCGGCGAACAGCCCCTTGCGAGCGGTGAACACCACTGAGGCGTCTAGCACCGAGAGTAGCGCCAACTGCCCCTCTCCCTTGATGGGAGAGGGTACGGGTGAGGGTGAAGCGGGAGCATTCACGGGCGCACCTCCGCCAGCCAGCACCTGCTATCGTGGCCCTCGCCTACCTGGATCAGCCCAGGCTCCTCCAGGGGGCAGCGCGCGAAGGCCTGGGGGCACCGAGGGTGGAAGCGGCAGCCGCTAGGGGGCGCGCGTAGGTCCGGAGGGCTGCCTGGGATGAACTGGGGCGGCGCATCCTGGTGCAGGCGCGGCAGGCTGGCCAGCAGCAGGCGCGTGTACGGGTGTTGGGGCCTGAGCAGCACCGCGTCGGCTGGGCCAACCTCAGCCAGCTTGCCGGCATACATGACAGCCAGCCTGTCGCACAGGTCGCTGGCTATGGCGACGTCGTGGGTGATGAAGATGATAGACAGCCCCATGTCCCGTTTCAGCTCCTTGAGCTGGTCCATGATCTGGGCCTGCACCGTCACGTCCAGTGCGGAGGTCGGCTCGTCCAGAAGAAGCAGTTGCGGCTTGAGGACCAGGGCCATGGCCATCACCGCCCGCTGCTTCATGCCGCCGCTGAGCTCGTGGGGGTAGCGCTGGTACACCTCGGCGGGCAGGCGCACCACCTCCAGCAGGCGCACGGCCTCCCGCCTGGCCTCCCCCTTAGATGCGCCGCCCAGGACAAGCAGGGGCTCGGCGATCTGGTCGCCGACGCGCAGCACCGGGTTAAAGGCCTCCTGCGCCCCCTGGAAGACCATCGCCATCTTGCGCCAGCGCACGTCGCGGCGGAAGGCCTCGTCGCTCATGCCCAGGAGGTCCCTGCCTTCCAGCTCGGCCCGGCCATCCAGCAAGCCAACGTTGCGGGGCAGCAGGCGCATGAGGGCCAGGGCCATGCTGCTCTTGCCCGCGCCGGACTCCCCCACCAGCCCCAGGGCCTCCCCCTGCGCCAGGGAAAAGGAGACGCCATCCAGGGCAGGCAGCAGGCCGCCCTGGGTGCGGTAGGATACCCGCAGGTCGCTGACGGAGAGGATAGGCTGATTCACCGATTCTCCCTCAGTCTCGGGTTCACCACCGGCTCCAGCCCCAGGGTCAGCAGCACAAAGGTCATGGCCGTGGCCACAATGAGCAGACCTGGAGGGAGCACCCACCACCAGTAGCCTACGTACACCGCACCGGTGCGGAAGCCGCTCTCCAGGATCTGCCCCCAGGTGGGGATGGATGGGTCGCCCAGGCCCAGGAAGCTGAGGCCCGCCTCGGCAAGAATGGCGCCTGGCGTGAAGAAAATCATCTGGGCAAACAGGAAGGGAGCTATCTGAAACAGCAAATGGCGAAACATGATGCGGCCCTTGGAGGCTCCAAGTGCCTGGGTCGCCTCCACAAGCTGCCCGGAGCGTATCTGTAGCACCATGGAACGCACGACAATGGTCAGCCCCGGCCAGCCAAACAATATCATTATCACTACCACCAGCCACAGCTTTTGGCCCAGGATAAAGATGAGGAAGATGAGGATAGGTAGGAGGGGCACGTTGCTCCAGATATCGGAGAGGCGCTGGATAGCCAGGTCGGTCTTGCCCGCCAGGTAGCCGCTGAGGATGCCCAGCGCCGCGCCAATAGCCGTCGCGAACAGGGAGGTGGCGATGCCTATTGCCAGAGCCACCGGGAAGCCGAAAAGCAGGCCCAGGGCCAGGTCGCGGCCCAGGGCGTCGGTGCCCATGACGCCGTACACCGAGCCGCCCAGCACCAGCTTGACGCTGCCGGTGGCGTCGGAGGGCGAGCCTGCCACCTCTTGCAGGGTGAACACGTAGACGCCGGGCAGGGGCTGGAACTGGCCGGGGCTGCCTTCTGACGGCGCGCCGAAGACCGCATCGGCGACCTTCCCTTGCAGCGCCTCGGCAGCCAGATTGACGCGGTACTCCTGGGCAAGGAACTCCTTCACGCTGGCCAAGGCCTCAGGATCGCCGGAAAGGCTGATGCGCAGGGGGGCGTCCTGGTGGCGCAGGTAGGGCGGCGGCTCGCCAGGTCGGGGGCCGCGAACCACCGTCTGGGACAGGGTCAGCACCCTGCCATCGGGCCGCCGCACTGCAAGCGTCAACACCGGCGGGCGTGATGTGAAGCGCACGTCGGAGACGGCCAGGGCCATAAACGTAGGGAGCTTGCCGCCAGTGTAATCGTAGGTAAAGACGTAGTCTCGCTGCTCTCCCTCCCCCAGGAGCCCTCGGGTTGAGGGCTGGGCCGCCTCAAAAACCGCATGGCCAACCGCCCCATCCCCTGCCCAGAGCCGGGTCCAGGCCGGGGCCGCGGCCTTGGGGTTATCCGCCCACACGGCTGGGTTGTTCCACCGCGTGGAGCCGAAGTCCAGGGGGAAGCGCACCAGCACAAAGAGGGAGACCAGCGCCAGCGCTGCCAGAAAGACGGCCCCTACCCTGCCCGAGCCGGTGGACAGCACGACCCTGGCAATGTCCCGCGGATTCATGGTCTTATCCCAAAATAATGCCAAAAGTGAAGCCCAGAGGGGAATATCCCCTCTGGTGGGAGGCTGGGGGTATCCCCTAGGGTATTACTTCCCCCTCTCCCGCCTAGAGCGGGAGAGGGGGAAAGAGGGGGTGAGGGTTTTTGGGATGGATTCACGTCTGGCCGTACCTGATGCGCGGATCAAGGGTCACGTACAGCACCTCCAGCAGGAAACGGGACGCCACGTACAGCAGGGTGAACATAAAGGTCAGGGCAACCACCAGGCTCTCGTCCGCCGTGACGATGGCATCGTAGTACAGGCGTCCCATGCCAGGCCAGTTGAACACCGTCTCCGTAAGAATGGCGCCTCCCAGGGAGCCTGCCAGGCCCAGCACCAGGTTCGTCACGATGGGCGGGGCCGCCACCCGCAGGATGTAGCGTCCCATGACCCGGCCCTCTGGCAGGCCCTTGGCCCGGGCCACCGTCACAAAGAACTCCTGGGCTGTGTTCAGCACCATGGTCCGCACGGTGTACGTCCACGCCCCAATGGACACCAGCACCAGAGTGGCGATGGGCAGCACCGCATGCCACAGGAGGTCCAGGAAGCGGGCCAGCCCCTCCTCCGGCGGCGGGGTGCTGTACAGGCCGCCCGCAGGCAACAGGCGCAGGCGGAAGGCCAGCAGCAGGATCAGCAGAATGCCCGCCCACCACGCAGGCACGGCGTAGGAGACAGCGGACAGGTAGGAGGAGAGGCGGTCGGTCAGGCTGCCGACCCGGGTGGCCAGCTTGACGCCGATCCACAGCCCCAGTACCGAGGTGATGGCGGTGGCCGTGGTGATGAGCAAAAGGGTATACGGCAGGCGCTCCAGGACAAGGTCGGTGACCTTGTTGCTGCCCTCAAAGCTGCGCAGCGTCCGCGCCTCGCCCAGGTCCAGCGTCACGACCCGCAGCACCATGCCTGACAAGCGACTGTACCAGGGGCGCTCCAAGCCGTAGAAGCGCTCCAGGTCTTTTCGGCGCGCCGCCAGGGTTGCCTCTAGCTGGTCCGGGTCACGGATGCTCTGGGCCAGGCCCGTGCGGATGCCCCGCACCTCTTCGCCGACGATGGCTTTAAGCATCTTGTCGGAGAAGCCGGTGGCGCCCAGGGCCACCACCAGCAGCACCAGGACGACCACCAGCACCCCCAGCAGGGTGAGGCCGCGGATGGCTAACGTCCACACAAGCGACATGGGATGATTGTACCTCTAACTGCTGTCCACCTCACCCTTTTGGGTGGGATGAAATTCAGTGGCAAGCCAACGTCCCCTCCCCAGCCAAGATGGAGAGGAAGGCTCCTCTGGAGCCTTCTTGAAAGAGAAAGAAGGTACGGAATCTGCGCCGCCCAAGGCGGCGCAGATTCCGTACAGATTCTATGGACGGGGTGCGCTCCCCCAGGAGCACAAGTGGAAAGCAGCCATTTCCACACTACCGCCGCGGTAGCGACGGGCCGGCGCAGGAGAAGCCGCCCTTCTTGGCGGGCGTAGGCGTAGCCACCGGCGCGCCGGTGGTGGTGGCTTGCGGCTGCGCCCCTGCTCTCAGGTCAACGCGGCGCTCCGCCAGGGAGGAGACCTGGTCGCTGGAGGCCACCAGAAAGAGCTGGTGCGGCCCCAACGCCAGCCGCCCGGTGTCCTGGGCGGAGAGCTCAACCCTGAACTGGCCCGCGCCTGCGGGCTGGGCATCCCCCGATGCCACCGCTTTGCCCGTCACCTGGTCCACCAGCAGGTAGCGCACCCTGGTCTCTCCTGGCCCTTGCACCTTCACGCCCACCGTCGCGGGGGAGCCGGCCTTGACCTCTCCCGTCTGCACGCTCTCAAAGGCGATGGCGGTGGAGCTGCCCTTGTACCAGTCGCCAGGCTTGAAGGGGTAGGTCGGGTCGCGGTAGGCCTCAAGCTCCGCAAACTGGGCGGGCGGATCGTAACGAGCCAGCACGTATGGGCCATTACTGATGACGGCCATACCCCGCTGGCTGATCCACTGGATGGCAGCGTCGTAGCGGGCCTTGGCCTGCTCCGGTGTGACCAGCGTCCTGCCGCCCACCTTGAACACCTTGTCAGGATAGAGGCTTTTGTCCCGCATCTCTATCAGGGCGCGGCGGACCCGGACGCTGTCGTTGGGCATCACCAGGCTGATCCAGGCCACGTTGTACCGCTGAGCGGCGGTGTCGCTGTAGGCGGCGCGGCGGTCCTCAAAGACCAGCTTGTCCATGGCCGCCAGCAACTCCCAGGGCATGACGATGCCGGAAGGGCTGGCGTACTCCGCAATGTACGCCTCCACGAAGTGCCAGTAGTCCACGTACACCTCTATCCGATTGTCGTCCAGGATGCGGAAGCCCTTCACCGTCTCCAGGAAGGGGCGGCTGGTGACGGCGATGGCCGTCTCAATCTTAGCCTTATCCTCGTTGTAGGCCAGATCAAAGCCCTGATAGATGCTGTAGACCACATCTGCCATGGTGATGGGCTGGCCGTGGTGCCACTTGGAGCCGAAGAACTTGGAGTAGTCGTACACCACCTTGCTGGTGGCCCGCACGCCGCCGCCCACGGAGACGAAGCCCTTCTCCCTGGCGTCCCACCGGAAGGCGTCCTGCGGAACATCCAACTTGCCCTCCGGGCCAGCCGTCGTCACCTCGTAGCTGGCTCTGAACGGCACCGGTACTCCGGTGAAAGGGTCGCGCCATAGGGGCGGGTCGTGCAGGTTTTGCCAGATGTCGTTGCTGTACACGTCGCCAAAGCCGCCCACCGGGTTCCAGGTGGTGCGCTCCGTCCATACCCACCGGTGGCCGACGGTCAAAGTATCCTTGCCGGAGATGTAGGCCTCGCGCAGCGTCCAGATAGACTTGGGGCCAGCCGCGATGTCCTGGGTTACCCCCTGCACCTTGTCCGACGCCGGCAGGCTGTTGACGATGGTAGCCAGCCACAGACGGACCGACTCTTGGAGGCCAAGCCGTGTCATCTCTCCATAGATCTGGTCCCGCTCCACCTGGTCTTTGAAGGCCCCCTGGAAGAGGCGTTTGCCCAGCCGGTCCAAATCCTCGTTCTGGTATTGCCAGAAGCCGCTCTCCTGCCAGCCGGGCATGTTGCCCAGCCAGGGGGCGGTCATGCTGTTGATGGTGCCAAAGTCGTACCGCTCCGCGGCGCCCCTACCCCACCCTTCGGTGTACAGGTGCCACTCAAAGAGCTGCGGGTCCGAGCCGTACACCGTCAGTACCGCCGGAGCGAAGTCCTTATAGCTGGGAGCAACGGAGAAACCCAGCTCTTCTAGCTGCGCCCGAAGCAGATCGCCCACGTCCCGTCGCTCGTCCTCCACGCGGATGATGAACTTGAGCTGGATGGGCCTGCCCCCAAACTGCCACTTGCCATCCTTCAGGGTAGCGCCCTCCCTGCTCATGGCTGCCGTAATCATCTGGCGGGCCAGGTCCGGGTCGTAGGAGATGCCCTCCTGTTTCAACTGGTCGTAGACGGTCAGGTAGTCGTAGTCAAAGGGGCCCACCTGGGCCACCATCTGCTCCGCCAGCCCCTTGTATATCTCCTGGGTGATGAACCCCCGGTTAACGGCATACTGCAGGGCAAAACGCACCTCTTTAATGGAAAAGGGATTCAGCTCCCCCTGGGGCGCGGGAGCGGGATTCAGCAACAGGGAGATGGAGGTGGCCGGCGCCTGGTACATAGTAATGCCGGGCGTGCCCCGCAGCCGGCGCGCTTCCTCCGTCTTCAGGCTGAAGAAGTACATGTCCATGCTGCCCGCCTTCAGCGATTCTCCCGCCAGGTCTACGTTGAAGGACTGAAAGCGGATGCGGTCCGTGGCCGGGCCCGGCTTCTGGTGGGGTGGCGCGTAGTCGGCGGCGGACAAGAAGGCAGGAGCCGCAAGGAGGCCAGCCATCAGGAACAGCAGCAGTGCGATAAGCCTGGTACGGTTGCTCATGGACATGCTCATCATCTTACGCTAGCGGTTCACCGGAGCGCGTTGGACGAACAGAGACAGGCGGAGGGGCCACGCGCCTGCGAAGCACCAGCAGCAGGATAGCTCCCATGGCCAGGACCGGCAGCAGCGCCGCAGCCAGCAGGCCGATGACCAGCGCGGCGGAGGCGCCTCCCGCCCCCTCGGCCCTCAGGGCCGCCAGGTCATCCCTGACCTGCTGGAGATCCGCCGTCAGGGTATCCGGTGCCTTGCCGCCAGCCTGAAGGCTCTCCACCTGCTTGGACACCTGGTCCAGCTTGGTGGTGGCCTCTTTGATGGTGTCAAAGCCAAAGTCCATGAAGAAGGAGGTGGAGGCCACGTTGCCAGACTCCTCAATCACCCGCACCGTGTGGGCGCCCCGTCCCGATATGGGCACGAAGATCTGCGTGGAGAAGCGTCCATCCTCCTGGGTGCGCGCCGTGGAGACGATGACGCCTGCCACCTCCACAAAGATGTCCCGCCGGGGCTGGAAGTTGAACCCCTGGACCACGATGTCCTTGCCCGCTGGGCCCGAGGGCGGCGAGATGAAGACCGAAGGGGAAGGCATGAGGCGCTTGCGGGCAAAGGCTATCTTCTGGTTGGTGGGGCCAAACTCTCCCAGACGGCCATCGGCCCACACCATGTACACATCGTCATTGGTAGCCTCAATGCCAAAGTAGTCGCCGATGAACCGTCCCCCGGGGAAGGCGCGGTTCGGATTCGTGGGGAAGTCCGTCACGCGGCTGTTGAGGCTCCAGGTCTTGCCCTGGTCCTGGGAGGTGGCGTAGTAGATGTGGTAGCTCACCCCTTTGGCATCGTCGCGGAAGTCGCCCCACATGACGTGGAGGTTTCCCTTGGGGTCAGCCGACACCTCTGGGAAGAACTGGAAGGCGCTGCCCTGGTCGTCGTTGATGCGCAGGCGGCGACCCCAGGTCTGACCTTTGTTGCTGGAGGCGGCCACGTACACGTCGCCGTCATCCTCCGGGTCGTCCGTGGGTAGTCCAACCCAGACCACGTAAACGTTGCTCTCCGGCCCTACGGCCAGCTTGGGAAACATGGCGGCCCAGGAGCGGAAGGCGTTGGTGCGGGAGCGGAACTTCAGCTCCGGGAAGGTGCTGACCAGACGGCGGTTCTGGAAGGTGACGCCGCCGTCATCGGAGCGGCGGACGTAGATTTCTGCGTTGCCCTCAAAAGAGTCGTCTGCCGTCGTGTCCACCCAGGCCACGTACACCGTGCCGTCGGCGGCAACCGCTACGTCGGGCCCTTGCACAATCTGGCGGACGAGTCCTTCGGCGCTCTGCTGCCCTTCGGGGGCCTGCACGGGCGTATCACCGTCAGGGCCACCGGCAGGTGCAACACCGATAGGATTGAACAGGATGGTGTACTGGGCGCGGGGGCTGATCTCCACCGGGTCGCTCCAGGTCACGCCGCCATCGGTGGAGCGCACCAGCTCTATCACCGTCTCCAGGGAAGGGGCGCCCAGAAAGGGAAGCTCGTCCACCCAGAAAATCCTTTCGGTGTCAATAAACTTGGTATAGGCAACGTAGATGATCTCCTTGGAAGGGTCTTTGGGGTTGGGGCCAAGGGCCATCCATGGCTTGTCCAGGAACTCAAAGCCAATCTGCCCCCTCGGACGGTCCGCATTGCAGTTAATAGGTGTGGACTGCACCTCGCTATGGCTGGCCTGGATAGCGTCCCCCCAGGTGATGCCGCCATCGGTGGAGCGTGCCACGGAGATGGCCGAGACGACGGCGGCGCTGGCGATATTGCACACCGAGAACTCCCTTATGTCCAGGGAGATAAAGGCATAGTAGGCGTTGCCCTGGCGGTCAAAGGCGACGATGGGGTCGCCCGCGGAGGCCAGGTCTTTGCGCGGGTAGCGCGCCAGGTGCGGCCCCTCCCAGGTGACGCCGCCGTCTATGGTGGAGTAGGTGACCATGTTGGGGAAGTTGTAGTCAATCAGCCCCACCAGGATGTGGTCGGGGTCTCTGGGGTCCACGGCGATACTTGGCTCCGTTTGAAATGGGGACGAAGAGAAGTCCGAAGGGATAAGCACGTTGCGGCTGAACTTGGCGGAAGGGTCGCGGTACGGGACCAGGGCTGCGCCGCCGCCGCCCTGTTGCGCAGGGGAGCCGCTGCCAGAGCCTTGCGGAGCCTCCTTCACGTCGCCCAACCCTATGCCCAAAACGGGATCAAGGCCGCTGACGATGAGCCAGTTGCGGCCAGAAAGCATCTTGCTGAACGCCTTTGTCGGTGACGCCAGCTCGCCTGGCTTCACCTGGCCTATATCGCCTCCGCCTTCCCCCTCGCCGGCCTGGGCTGCCGCCAAAGGCAGCAGGGCTAGCAGCAACCATGCCACGAAGAGGGGGAGGAGGTACTTCCTGACGCTCATATCTGATCGCCTTCCTGGTGAGAACGCCTCTTGAGGCGGCGCCGCGTCCAGCAAGGAGACCCAACCCCTTGGGAGCGCTCGGTCGCAGCGGGACCCAACCAAATTGCGGTATAGCATACCATTCCCTCAGCCTGTATGAATACGTCCAACACGTCCTTCCGAATGAGTATCAGCCAGTTCCGTTTGCCTTCGGTTGACGGTTCCGCAGTCTGAAGGCTGCGGCATGACGCCCCGCGTTTAAGGGACGGCAGTTTCAACCTCAAGCGAACGGAACCCATCTCTCCCTGTCATTTCCAGGCACGTCACTATCTGGTATCCTAGCGGAAGGGGTTCCCCTGGCGATTGTTGCCATGCCCCCCATGGAGGACACATTGAAGACGACGCGCATTCTGGCACTTCTCCTCGCTAGTGGTCTGCTCGCCGCGGCTTGCAGCGCCCCTGAGCCAACCCCAACCCCATCCCCCACCCCCACCGCTACTCCCACGGCGACCGCTACATCCACGCCATCCCCAACGCCAGCGCCAACAGCGACCGCTACAGCTACCCCTTCGCCCACGCCCGCACGGCCTTCCCCCACCCCCACAGCCCCACCGATTAGCGTGCCAGACTCCTTTGCAACCTACAAAGACCAGTCCTTTGGTTTTACCCTGCGCTATCCTAAAGAGTGGAAGGTAGAAGAGACCCAGGGCAACCCGCCGCAGCTCGCCTTTATCAGCGGCCCCGGAGCTGCTGCCAGCGCGCCCATCCAGGGCATCGTTTCCCTTATCTACAACTCCGAGATGACGCCTGCCGACGCCGTAGCCGACAACCTCCTGCCGCAGTTCACCGACCGGGAAGGGTTCCGGACACTGGAGGAGCGGGAGGTCACGCTCCTTGGCGGCGATCCCGCCTTTCAGATCGCCTTCCAGTGGCGCACCGCTAGCGGCCTGAGCCAGGGCCTCCTCCAGACCACCTCCAAGGACAGCAGGAGCTTTGTGATGCTGCTAGAGGGGGCCCAGCAGGAGTTCCAGGCCAACGCCCAAGCTATCCAGGCCACCTTCTACAGCTTGCACCCCCAGGAGCCAACCCCCCTGGGCATCCCCCGCAGCCAGGCCCTTACGTTGTATTTTGACGACGGCCCCCTGACCCTTGACCCCGCCATTGCGCAGGAGAGCCAGTCCATCCAGTACATCATGCAGCTGTACAGCGGCCTCATCTCCTTTGGCCCGGACCTGGCCCTGAAGGCGGAGGTCGCCAAGGGATGGGAGGTCTCCGGCGACGGGACCGTCTACACCTTCACCCTGCGGGAGAATGCCCGGTTCCACGATGGCCGCAAGGTAACCGCCCAGGACGTCAAATACTCCTGGGAGCGGGCGGCGGGCCATACCCTGTCCCCCATAGCTTCTCCCACCGTGGGCACTTATCTGGACGACATCGTTGGCGTCGCCGACGTCATCCAGGGCAAAGCCACGGAGATCAGTGGCGTGGAGGTGGTGAACGAGGCCACCCTGAAGGTCACCATAGACGCCCCCAAGGCCTACTTCCTGGCCAAGCTCTCCCACCCCGTGGCCTTTCTGGTGGACAGGAGCAATGTTGAGGCCTCCACCGGTTCTCTCGCGCCCTGGTGGCTGACGCCCAACGCCACTGGCCCTTTTAGCATGAACACCTGGGAGCCGGGCAGGCTCCTTGTCCTGGACGCCAACAAGGACTTCTACGGTGTGCCGCCCGCCGTTCCCCACGTGGCCTTCTACCTCTTCGGCGGCGTCCCTACCCAGATGTACAAGACGGGAGAGATTGATATTGCCCACGTCTTCCCTGACGAGCTGTCCGAAATACGGGCCCCCGCCAACCCCCTATCCAAGGAGATGGTGGAGACGCCGGAGCTCAGCCTCTTCTACGTTGGGCTTGCCTCAGACAAGCCTCCCTTCAACGACCCCCTGGTGCGCCGCGCCTTCCTTATGGCCACAGACCGCCAGAAGCTGCTTACGGACATCTATAGCGACTCCCAGACCCTTTCCCAGGGGTTTATGCCGACGGGCCTCCCCGGATACAACCCTGCGGTTCCCCCCATACCCTTTGATCCCGCCAAGGCCAAGGAGCTGCTGGCCCAGTCCTCCTTCAAGGGGCCCGAGGGGCTGCCCCGGATCGTCTACCTCACCACAGGCACCACCGGACCTTCCGCTCTTGTCACCGCCCTGGCGAACATGTGGAAAGCAAATCTGGGTGTGCAGGTGGAGCCGACGCTTGTATCCGGCAGTAACTACTTCTATCTGCTGCCCGACATCATACGAATCGGCCACATCTTTGACTACGGCTGGATAGCAGACTACCCTGACCCCCACAACTTCCTGGACGTCCTCTTCCACAGCGGCGTCCAGAACAACGTGGGCAAGTACAGCAGCAAAGAGGTGGACGCCCTCCTGGACAAGGCCCGCATTGAACCGGACCGGGAGCAGCGCGTGCAACTCTACCAACAGGCGGAGGCCCTGATGGTGCAGGACGCCGCTGCCATACCCCTGTACTTTGGACGGGACTACTCCCTGGTAAAGCCCTACGTGAAGGGGCTGGTTTTCTCCCCCTTTGGCATGGTGGACCTGAAGGGAGTCTCCCTGGCGGCGAGATGAAGGCGCCATGAACAATGTAGGGGCGAGGTAACCTCGCCCCTACGACGGCGCTGCGTCAGGCCACGCTCGCCCCACCGTCTATACACCAGGTCTGGCCGGTGACGTAGGCAGAGGCGTCCGAGGCCAGGTACAGCGCCAGCAGGCCAACCTCCCGCAGGCGTCCCACGCGGCCCAGTGGCGCGCGCGATACGGCCTGGGCGTCCCGCTGACGGAACTCCTCAGCCGACATCTGTGCCGGGTCAGGGAAGGAGCCGGGCGCGATAGAGTTCACCCGCACGTGGTAGGGCGCCCACTCCAGGGCCATAGCCTCAGTAAACTGAACGACGCCCGCCTTGGCGGCAGCGTAAGCGGAACGCGCCGCGCCAGCCCTGAAGGCGGCGATGCCGGACACGTTGATGACGGAGCCGCGCCGCCGACTCAGGAAGTGTGGGCCAAAGGCCCGGCAGCCCGTGAAGGCTTGGGTCAGATTCACGTCCAGGATAAAGCGCCACTCCTCCTCCGTCATCCCCTCCTCCGTCTGGCCCGGCCTTCGCACCACCGGCTTCCCAATCGCATCCCCCACGCAGTTCACCAGCGCGTCCAGCGGGCCAAAGGAGTCTGCCACCTCCTTTGCCAAACGCTCCATGTCACCCGCCTTGGTGGCGTCCGCGCCGTAGGCCGCAGCCTTGCCGCCAAGAGCCAGTACCTCGCTGGCTGCGGCGCTGGCGCTCTTCAGGTTCAGGGAAGCGATGGCCACCTCCGCTCCCGCCTCGGCCAGGACAAGGGCAATGCCCTTCCCTATGCCGCGAGCCGCCCCAACGAGCAGCACCTTCCGGCCTGTGATATCGTACTCGGGTATGTTCATACTCCCCTCTTTCTCCTGAGCAGGCTGCTGAAAAACACCCCCAACCCGCCGCAGGCTGGTTCAAGGTATCCGCCGCAGGCGGATGAATTTGTATCTGGGGGGCACCCCCATCCGCTGCAGGCGGACCGCCCCTTCGTCCGCCTTCGGCGGACTCAGGGCAGGCTCCGGGGGGTTCGCCCCTCTGACCCCCCTTTTTCATCACCCTGCTAGCTTTCCCTTGAGGCCGTCCTTCATCAGACAGGCCCCTGGCGCCCCAGACCGAGGATGCCCAGAGCGCCCTTGGCCGGCCCACGCCCTTGAAGGCCAACGACGCAAGGAATACAATAGCCGTTAACGCGCCGTCTGGCAAAGGGCCAGAAGGCCTTCTTCATGCAGGAGAATATGAGCAACCACACGTTAACGGCAGCGCCACCCGCGGCGGAGGCAACAGTTGCCGGGCGGCGATCCCGCACCTTTGACTCCTTCCAGGTCCCCCAGTACCGGCTCTTCTGGTCTGCCATCATGGCCCAGATGGCCGCCATGAACATGCAGATGGTGGCCCGCGCCTGGCTTATCTACGAGCTCACCAACTCCTACGCGATGCTGGGCCTCATGGGCCTGGCCAATGCTGTCCCCATGCTGCTGCTCTCCCTTTTCGGCGGCGTCATGGCGGACCGGGTACCCAAGAAACGCATCCTGCGAGACGGCCAGTGGGCCTTGGCCGCGGTGGCCTTCGCCACGGGCCTTGGCATCGTCTTTGGCGTCATTAGCCTGGACAGAAGCACGGGTGTGGAGTTCCTGCTCCTCACCTCGGTGCTCCAGGGCATCGTCAGCGGGCTGATGATGCCCGCCCGCCAGGCTATCATCCCAGAGATCGTCGGCCCTGCCCGGCTCATGAACGCGGTGGCGTTGAACCAGGCGGGGATGAACATCAACAGGCTTGTTGCCCCAGGGCTGGCCGGGCTCATCATCGCCATCCTGGGGGTGAAGACGATTTTCTTCGCTATTGGTGCATTGGAAGTGACTGGCGGCGTCCTGTCGGCCTTCCTGCGTCCCAGCGGCGTCATGGCCCTGGGCCGGCGACGCACCTGGAGCGAGATGCGGGATGGCCTGCGGTACGTGCGCGATAGCACGACGTTGATGGCCTTGCTTATCCTGACCCTCCTGAGCGTGCTCCTTTCCATGCCCTACATCGCCCTTATGCCCGCCTTCGCCAAGGATATTCAGGTAGTACATGCCGGGGGGTACACCTGGATGGGCAGTATCCCCTTGCTGGGAAGCGTGCCCGAGCTGCTCACCAAGTCCAGCTTCCGCTTGGGGCTCCTGACCAGCATCTCTGGCATTGGCGCCCTGACCGGCTCCCTCCTCATAGCCTCCATGGCCAACAGGAACCGGGGGGCCGGCTTCTTGTGGTCCGTGCTGGGAACCGGCGTTGCTCTGGTCGTGTACTCCTTTACCACCTCCTTTGGCTTGGCCCTGCTCTTCATGATTGGGCTTGGCTTCGCCCAGTCTGCCCGTATGTCGCTGAGCAACGTCCTTGTGCAGGACGCGGTGGACGACGCCCACCGGGGCCGCGTGATGAGCATCTACATGATGGAGTTTGGCCTCAGCAGCTTTAGCTCCTTTGGCGTGGCGCTCCTGGCAGGCGCGGTCGGCATCAAGTGGGCGGTGGGGGGCGCGGCATTCCTCCTGGTGCCCCTCGCCTTCTACTACTTTCTCTTCAACCCCCGCATACGGCGGCTCCACTAAGAGCCTGCTGAAAAACACCCCTGAACCCCCTTGAGGGGGTTCAGGGTATCCGCCTGCGGCGGATAGATTTGTATCTGGGGGACACTCCTTCGTCCGCCTTCGGCGGACTCAAGGACACGCCTCAGACCCCCACCCCTTCGCTACCCCCTTCACTGCGTTCAGGGCTTCGGCTCACCAGGGCAGGCTCCGGGGCTTCGCCCTTCGGGGGAAGGACTTCGCCCCTCAGGACACCCCTTTTTCAGCAGCCTGCTAAGGGGCCGTCCCACGCAAGCGAGCCGAAGACGAGCACAGCGAAGGGCATCTCCGAGGAGAAGCCGCATCCGGTCAGGGAGATTGCATCAGTCCTCCCTCTGCATGACCGCAAACGAACCCCTGGCGTTGCTTCTTGCATCCAACACCAAGGAGGAACAAGCCTAAGAGGTTAGGTTACATCCCTGTTACGATACGCCCCAAGGGGATGTTCTTTCAAAGGGTGAGGGGTACAATAGACAGGAGCCAGGGAGCCTGAAAGGCTGGCCCCACCTGCTGTTCAAGCAACGATGATTGACACCACGGAGTAGAATGAACCTAGGGCTCCTCCCGAGGAGCCGTTCTTTTTGTCATAGGGAGCTACATACCACCGATGCACGCACCAGCCGAGACACCCGACACCATAGCCATCGCCACGGAACGCAGGCGCTTCAATCTCACCACCTTCTCATCCCTCCAGTACCGCGACTTCCGCTTCTTATGGAGTTCCACCTTCTTCACCGCTGCGGGAAACTGGGTCCAGCAGATCACCATAGGCTGGCTTGTCTATGAGATGACCGGCTCCGCCCTCCTCACGGGCCTGGTGAGCGGTGTCCGGGCGTTGCCTTTCCTCTTCATCGGGCCAGTAGCCGGCGTGCTGACCGACCGGTTGAACCGCAAGATGTTGCTCATTGTCTCAGAGCTGTGTCTCTCCGCCCTTGGCCTTGCCTTCGCCATCCTGTTGACCACCGACTACCTTGAGGTCTGGCACATCCTCCTCTTCTCCTTGCTCAGCGGCGCGGGCTGGGCCATCACCAATCCTCTCCGAAACGTTATGGTGCCTGGCGTGGTGCCGCGTCACGCCCTTATGAACGCCGTGGCCCTTAATGCCGCCGCCTTCAATTTGACTCGCATCGCCGGCCCCGCCATTGGCGGCATCCTGATCGCCGCCTTCGGCCCGGCTACCAACTTCTTCATCCAGTCCGTCAGCTTCTTCATGGTCTCGGTATTAGTCTGGTTCATCCGCACACCCATGAAGCCGCAAGCAACCTCACCAAATGGCCACGGCAAGTCCATGTTCAGGGACATGGGCAACGGGCTGAAGTACGTAGCCCACGAACCCACCACCCTGGCCCTCGTGGTGGTTGGCCTGATCCCTTCTCTCTTCATGATGCCCTTCACGCAGTCCATGATGCCTGTTTTCACCAAGGACGTGCTCCACGTGGACTCCAGGGGCTTGGGACTGATCCTGGCTTCCGCCGGGGCCGGCGCCTTCATAGGGACAATGGCCCTGGCCTCCCTGAGCCAAATGCGGCACAAGGGCCTTCTCCTCTTCGCCGCTGCCAGCATCGCGGCTACCACCCTCATCCTCTATTCTCAGGTCTCCTGGATGGTCTTTGCCGTTCCTCTCATCGCTATCCAGGGTGGCTTCCAGATGGTGTATAACTCCACCAACAACACCATTCTGCAGATGATTACGCCGGACGAATACCGGGGCCGCGTCATGAGCATCTACATGCTGGACCACGGTTTCACCCCCGCAGGGGCGTTCATGGCCGGCGCCCTGGCGCAGGCCTTTGGCGCTCCCACCGCCTTCATGCTGGGCGGCGTCATCACGCTGATTCTGGTGCTTCTCCTCGCCACCAGAGCCAAACGGCTCATAAGATATAAAGACTGAGGACTCAAGAAACAGGCGGCCAGGGCTAAGCCCTGGCCGCCTGTTCAGCGGAGCGCAGCGGCCTTCAGCCACTCCCAGTCCGCTGAGGAGCCCGCAAGGCTTCCCGCTCAATGGCCTTCAGCTTGTTCAGGCGGCGGAGATGGCGCTCCTCACCCGAAAACCTGGCTGAGAGGAAGGCGAGAGCAATCTCTTTTGCCACCTCTACGCCGATAATCCGCCCACCAAGACACACCACGTTCATGTCATCGTGCTCCACGCCCTGGTGCGCGGAGTAGGTGTCGTGGCAGACGGCGGCTCGGACGCCGGCGATCTTGTTCGCCACGATGCACCCCCCTACCCCACTGCCACACACCAGGATACCCCGCTCCGCGCGGCCAGAGACAACGGCGTCGCCTAGGACTTTGGCAAAGTCCGGGTAATCGTCCGACGGGTCAACCTGGTACGCTCCCAGGTCTATCACCTGGTGGCCCGCCTGTTCCAGGAAAGGGGCCAGCTCCTCCTTCAGAGGGAAGCCAGCGTGGTCAGCGGCAATGGCAACGCGCATGTCATCTCCCCATAGCAGAATGCTGAAAAACTCCCCCAAACCCGCCTTTGGCGGGTTCAAGGTTTCCGCCGCAGGCGGATGAATTTATAGCTGGGGGACACCCCCAGACCCCCGCCAAAGGGCTATGCCCCTCTGGACTCCCCTTTCTTCCGCAGCCTGATAGTGACGGTGCACCACTATTGTGAGCAGCCTCCAGAGGCCCGTCAATGGGACAAGGGGCGAAGAAAAGAAAGTTCCTTCCCCCCTTGCGGGGGGAAGGCTAGGATAGGGGGTACGGTCTCGCCAATGAACTGGATATGCTATTCAGTTAATCACCATAAGGGTGCGGTACACCCCCACCTTAGTCCTCCCCCGTCAAGGGGGAGGAAAGATGTGCAGAGGGAGCATCGTTGCATCGGGGATTATGCACTTGACACAGGGTTAGCTTTGTGCTACTATAGCTGTGCTGGTAAGGCATAGCTTCACGATTCCTTCTGCTTCTCAGGCTTATCGTCCTTCTCGTGGGCTACTTCCTTCAGCTTTTCAACCACCTTCTTGGGGAACAGCTTTCGGATAGCCTGTTCATCGGGAAGTTCAGTGACCTTCTTCTTAGTTGGCATAGGAGACCTCCAATGGCACGTAACCCTCGGAAGCAGAAGCCCGAAACCAAGTACGAGATGAACCTTGTGAAGCTGGTAGAACTCTTCCACAGCGAAGACAGGTGTCGTTCCTACCTTGAAGAATTGCGCTGGCCCGACGCTCTAGCCTGCCTCCGATGTGGCAATACCAGCATATCAAGGATAAAGGCCAGAGACCAATACGAGTGCAATTCATGCCGCTACCAATTCTCTGTGCTGACTAACACCATCTTCCATGACACCCATCTCCCGCTGAACAAGTGGTTCATGGCGGTCTACCTGATGTGTGAAGGCAAAAAGGGCGTTTCCGCCAACCAACTTAAGCGGACTCTGAACATAGCCTACCGCACGGCCTGGTATCTTTCCCATCGCATCCGCAATGCAATGGCCCAGGCCCGTTCCGATGTGCCAAAGCTCACCGATACCATAGAGGTTGACGAAACCTGGGTAGGCGGCAAGGTTGTTGGGAAGGGACATGGCTTCACCGGCAACAAGGCTATCGTGGTGGGGGTTGTCCAGCGCAAGGGCGAAATCATCCTGAGAGTGGTGGAGGACAGGACTCGCAAAACGCTTCACGAAATCATCTTGACCAACACAGACCCCAAAGCCCGCGCTATCTTCACAGACGAATGGCCCGCCTACGCAGGCATTGGAGACCAGGATACCCGCCACGAAACTGTCAACCACAGTCAAGACGAATACGTGCGTGGTGAAGTCCACACCAACACCGTTGAAGGCGTGTGGAGCCTCCTCAAGCGGTCTATTGTCGGCTCTTTTCACCATGTGAGTGTGAAGCACCTTGACGCCTACCTTGATGAACTGGAATGGCGGTTCAGCAATCGGAACAACCCGTGCCTTTTCAGGGACACCATGCGTGAGTTGGTCAACGCCGAGAACTTGGAGTATAAGGAACTGGTTGCCTGAGTGAGTGACCGTTCCCATCTTTCAAAAACACTTGGAATTGTTCCCTAGCAAAGTGTTCATTTCCATCCTCATCGTAACCCCTGAAGCTCAAATACCCCTGCCATTGACTACAAGCCTTCATATACAGGTTAAGATACAGTGATTCTCCCTTTCTCCTTGACCTCGGAAAATCATATTCCACTGTGTAACCAAACCCAGTGTTTTCAAAATGTCTTATCGTATCCTCGCTAGTTGCTGTCATGGGTACAGCCATATCCAATAGGTGAACAGGTAGTGGCTCAAACAGATTGCCACCTTGCTTGCTCTGAACAAGGCGAATATCCCATCGCCTGATATCTAGTCTGCGATTGAGTTCTATGCCGACAACTATCTTGAACTGCTCACCCTTACCCACCGTGACACCCTTATAGCGTGGACGAACATTATCGGGAATAGGAGGGAATGTGACAGGATACCAAAGACCGAATGCATGAACTTGGCCTATTTTCTTACATACAAATCCCAGCACCTTCGATAATGTAACAGCAATAGCACTGATGAAAAACAGTATCTCTATAATGTTGAAAGACCACAGGCCGCCGTTGTCTGACATAATAACAACCCCAGTTACTACCCACAGTAGCATGGCAGTGCGTATTCTCATAACACACCACCAATTCTAGCACTGGCCCGTCCTGTGTCAAGTGCATAATCCCCGTTGCATCTCCCATGTTCCTTCCCCCCTTGCGGGGGAAGGCTAGAGCCTGTTCTTGAGTGAGCCGAAGCCCTGAGCGAAGCGAACGGGGAAGCGAAGGAATAGGGGGTCACAGTCTCAAGCCGTACTTTTGTAGGTGAAGTATACCTTTCAGAAGTGAACGGAGCTCCCAAGCTTTCCCAGCGTCGCCCTTTGTGCGAAAATACTCTTGTGGCAGCCACGCGGAGAGATGCTAGAGCGGTCTAATAGGCACGCCTGGAGAGCGTGTGTACCCCACAAGGGTACCGTGGGTTCGAATCCCACTCTCTCCGCCACCACCTTCTCGTTCTTCCGCCTTCCCCCGCTTGCACACCCCTACCTTTTCCCCTAGGCTTAGTGCAACACCTGGAACCCGTGGAAACCCTTGGACGCATCCGAACGCACATACTGGGTCGCCTTCCGCATGGCCCCTGCCATTGGCCGGGCGCGCTTTGAGCTGCTCCTCAAGGCCTTCGGCGCCCTGGAGCGTGCCTGGCGCGCCTCACCAGAAGCCCTGCGCGCCGCCGGCCTAGACGCCCGCGCCATCACCAGCGTATCCACCCTGAAGGCAAGAATTGACCCTGACGCAGAGATGGCCCGCCTGGAGCGCGCCGGCATCCGCGTCCTCACCTGGGAGGACCAGGACTACCCTGCCCGCCTGAAGCAGATCTATGACCTGCCCCCCGTGCTCTTTATCAAGGGCAGCCTGTTGCCCGAGGATGAGCGCTCCATCGCCGTCGTCGGCACACGGCGGTCCACCGCCTACGGGCGAGAGGCCGCAGCCTTCTTGACGCGAGACCTGGCCCAGCGCGGCGTCACCATCATCAGCGGCCTGGCCCGCGGCATAGACGCCATCGCCCACAAGACGGCCCTGGAGGCGGGCGGACGCACCATCGCCGTCCTCGGCCACGGCCTTGACCGCCTCTACCCGCCAGAGCACGCCGCCCTCGCTGCCGAGGTCGCTCGCCACGGCGCCCTGGTCAGCGAGTACCCCCTGGGCGTCCGGCCCGACGCCCAGAACTTCCCGCGCCGCAACCGCATCATGAGCGGCATGTCCCTGGGTACCCTGGTGGTGGAAGCCCCCCAGGGCAGCGGCGCCATCTGGACCGTCCGCCACGCCCTGGAACAGGACCGGGAGGTTTTCTGCGTTCCGGGGAGCATCTTCTCCCCCGCCAGCCAGGCCACCAACCTCCTCATCCAGCAGGGCGCGAAGCTGGTGATGGACTACAAAGACATCCTGGAGGAGCTCAACCTGGCTGACGTGGCGGAAACGCAACTTCCCTTGCCCTTGCCGGCCCTCGTGGCTCCCGCAGACGACACCGAGGCCGCCATCCTCTCCCGCCTGGCCTACGAGCCTACCCACATTGATGACGTCAGCCGCGATACGGGGTTGCCTATGCCTACGTTAAGCGGTACGCTAACCCTCATGGAACTCAAGGGGCTGGTCAAGCAGGTGGGCAACATGAGCTACGTCCGTCTGCGGGAGACCACCGTTACCTATGGAGGAACCTTGTAGATCATGGCAAAGAACCTGGTTGTCGTAGAATCTCCCGCCAAGGCCCGCACCGTGGGCCGCTTCCTGGGTCAAAACTATCAGGTGATCGCCTCCATGGGCCACGTCCGTGACCTGCCGGAGAGTGAGATTGGGGTGGAAGTAGAGGGTGACTTCGCCCCGCAGTACCAAGTCCTGGTCAGCAAGAAGAAGGTCATCGCCGAACTTCGCGCCGCCTCCAAGGACGCCGAAGCCATCTACCTGGCCACCGACCCCGACCGGGAAGGTGAAGCCATCTCCTGGCACCTGATGGAGGCCGCCGGCTGGAAGGGCAAGCATCCCCAGCGCGTCGTCTTCCACGAGATCACTCAGGACGCCATCAAGGAGGCTTTCCAGCACCCCCGGGACATTGATATGAAGCTGGTCAACGCCCAGCAGGCCCGACGCATCCTGGACCGCCTGGTGGGCTACCAGATCAGCCCCCTGCTGTGGAGGAAGATCAGCGGCGGACGCAAGATGGGCCTCTCGGCCGGCCGCGTCCAGTCCATTGCCCTGCGGCTCATCGTGGAGCGGGAGGCGGAGATTGAGGGGTTCAAGGCCCAGGAGTACTGGACCATAGAGGCCCTCCTCCAGCCCCAGCGACCCCGCGACGGCGGCAAGCCTGCTCAGTTCACCGCTAAGCTGATAGGGCTGGTAGGCCAGAGGAACGGCGTGGAGCTATCCAACCAGCACGCTGCCCAGGAGGTGCTCCACGCCCTGGAAGGGGCCGGCTACACCGTCGCCAGCGTGGAGAAGCGGGAGGTGCACGCCCGTCCGGCGGCCCCCTTCACCACCAGCACCCTCCAGCAGGAGGCGTGGCGCAAGCTGCGCTTCCCCGCCCGCAAGACCATGCAAATCGCCCAGCAGCTCTATGAGGGCCTCCCCTTGGGGCCGGAGGGCTCCATCGGCCTCATCACCTATATGCGCACCGACTCTACCAGCGTCGCCGCCTCCGCCCTCCAGGAGACCCTGGCCTACGTGCGACGCAAGTTTGGGGCGCAGTACGCTCCCCGGTCACCCAGAGCCTACACCGGAAAGGCCAAGGGCGCTCAGGAGGCCCACGAGGCCATTCGCCCTACCTCTATTCCCCGCGAGCCCGACGCTATCCGCCGCCACCTGAACTCAGACCAGCTCCGTCTGTACGAGCTGGTCTGGAAGCGCATGGTGGCCAGCCAGATGACCGACGCCGTCTCCGACTCCACCCGCGTAGATGTCCACGCCCAGGGGCAGAACTCCAACGGCGCAGCTTACCTCTTCCGGGCCACCGGCTCCGTGCTGAAGTTCCCCGGTTTCCGCACCCTCTACCTGGAGGACCGTGACGACGCCTCCGATGATGACGACCAGAAGACGCTGCCTCCACTGGAACCCGGCGACCCCCAGGACTGCCTGGGCCTGACGCCGGCGCAGCACTTCACCCAGCCGCCGCCGCGCTACAACGACGCCACCCTGGTGCGCGCCCTGGAGGAGGATGGCATTGGCCGTCCCAGCACCTACGCCCCTATCCTGTCCATCATCCAGGACCGGCACTACGTGGACAAGGAGCAAGGCCGGTTCAAGCCCACGGAGCTGGGGAAGGTCGTTGCCCGCCAGCTCATGAGCTACTTCCCGACGGTCATTGACGTGGGCTTCACCGCCACCATGGAGGAGGACCTGGACGAGATCGCCCAGGGTGATAAGGAGTGGGTGCCGGTGCTCAGGGAGTTCTACGGCCCTTTCCAGAAGGCCCTGGGAGAGGCCGCCGAAGCGATGCCGCGGGTGAAGGTAGAGGAGCCCTCCGACGAGGTGTGTGACCTGTGCGGCAAGCCCATGCTCATCAAAACCAGCCGCTTTGGGCGCTTCCTGGCCTGCTCCGGATTCCCGGACTGTCGGGGGAAGAAGTCGCTGCAGAAGAAGACCACCGGCATTGCCTGCCCGCAGTGCAAGGAGGGCGTACTGATGGAGCGCAGGGGACGCGGGCGCACCTTCTACGGCTGCTCCCGCTACCCCAACTGCACCTACGCCTTAAACCAGCGTCCCCTGCCCGACCCTTGCCCCGAATGCGGCAAGCTCATGGTCGCCAGCGGGCGCGACTCAGCCCGCTGCACCGGCTGCGGCATCCGCCAGCCCATCACGGCGCAAGCCGGGGAGACCAAGGCCGAAGGCGACGCGGACACCGTGGACGCCGAAGTGTGAGAGAATAGCAACCGGCGTCTATAGGGGGTGACCGATGCAGGTCCATAGTGGTGCAAACCCCAAGAGCTTGCGGCGTGACGACGTCATCAAGCTGCTTCAGTCTCACCAAGAGGAGCTGAAGGGCTTCGGTGTGCGCTCTCTGGCCCTCTTTGGCTCGTTGGTGCGCGATGAAGCGCGGCCAGACAGCGATGTGGACTTATTGGTGGAGTTTGAAGTGGGAGTAACGCTGTTTGATTATTCCCGCCTTAATCGCTACTTGGAAGAACTCCTGGGGGCAAAGGTTGACCTTGTCGTCCGCAGAGCCGTAATAAAAGAGCTGCAGGAAAGGATCTACAAGGAAGCTCTCAATGTCCTCTGATCAGTCTGACGAATGGGTCTTTCGAATTGGACACATCTTTGAGGCGGTTGAACGGATACAGGACTACATCCGTGGGATGACCTTTCAACAGTTCTGCGACGACCCGAGGACAGTACAAGCCGTGCTACACAACTTCTTGATTATTGGCGAAGCAACCCGCCACATCCCAGCCACAGTCCAGACACGGCACCCCACCGTTCCATGGAAGGAAATGCGGGATATGCGCAACATTCTCGCCCATGAGTATGACAGAATAGACCTTCAAATTATTTGGGACACGGCTCAGCGAGATATTCCCAAACTGCCTTCGCTGCTTCAGGAGGTACTGGCTCAGGCCTCCGAATGACGACGCTGCACCGGCTGCGGCATCCGCCAGCCCATCACGGCACAAGCCGGGGAGTCAAAGGCCGAAGGCGATGCGGACACCGTGGACACCGAAGTGTGAGACAATAGGCGTAACTTTCGCCATGCAACTCCTCCTTACTCACTACCGCACCCACCTCCAGGGGCAGCGCAACCTGGCCCCGGCTACCCTGCGCAACTACATCGCCGACCTTGCCCCCTTCTTCCAGTTCCTGGAGAGAGAGCGTCTCGGTGGCGGAGAGGGAGGCTCCAAAGGAGCCTCCTTGAAAGAGATACATGACCCCATCGGCGCGCTTAACACCTTCTTGACCCGCAAAGGCCCGCAAGCCGTCACCGCCGAGTACCGCCGCCTCCTCCTGAGCTACGTCGCCTGGCTCATGAGCGCCCGCATCACCAACCCCGGCAAGGCCAACCAGACCCAGGGCCACGCCCGGGGTAGCGTAGCCCGAAGCCTGGCCAGCCTCCGCTCCTTTTTCCGCTACCTGATCGCCCAGAAGCTAGCGCCCCCATCACCCCTGTGGAACCGGGGCTCCACCGCCATGCGCGACCTGATCCCCAAGCAAGCCAAGCCCCTGCCCCCGGTGCTGTACAAGCAGGAAGCGCGGAACCTGGTAGAGCAGCCACAGGCCGCCTCGACGGAGCTTCGCCACCCCGCCCTTCTGCTTCGTGACGCCGCCCTGCTGGAGCTGCTATACGGCTCCGGCCTGCGCCTCTCCGAGTTGGCGGCCCTTGACCTGGCAGACATGGACCTGGCCTCGCGCACCGTCCGCGTCCTCGGCAAGGGGAGCAAAGAGCGCACTGTACCTATGGGTCGCCTCTGCGTGGAAGCCCTGTCCCGCTACCTGGAGGCAGGCCGCCCCAGGTTGCATGCAAGGGCATCGGCCCAGGCCCTCTTGCTGAACAGGTACGGAGGCCGCCTCTCCCGTCGCAGCGTGGAGGAGGTCGTGAAGCGGTACGCCCTGCGCGCCAACCTGCCCCCGGACGTGCACACCCACACCCTGCGCCACTCCTTCGCCACCCACCTGTTGGATGGCGGCGCAGACCTGCGCGTCGTGCAGGAGCTGCTGGGCCACTCCAGCCCTACCACCACCCAGATATACACCCACGTCAGCCCGGCCCAGGCCCGCAAGGTGTACCTTGCCGCCCACCCAAGAGCCTCCGCAGGGAGCAGGCCCTAGCCCATCCCCTTGATTACCTGTGAACGTTGCAGGCCGACTTTGTCGGCCTGCAACGTTCACCATAAACTCGTCGGGGTGGGGTACACCCCTGCTCATAAGGCAACTTATAATGCTCTAACAGGCTGCGAGAAAAGGGAGTGCAGAGGGGCAAAGCCCCGGAGCCTGCCCTTGAACGAAGTGAGGGACCGGGAGTCTGAGAGCCTGTCCTTAAGTCCTTCCTTAGAAGGACGAAGGAGTGTCCCTCAGCTATAATTCTTCCCCCTTCCTAAAAGAAAGGGGGCAAGGGGGATGGTCATGACCTACCTCATTATCAACGGCCCCAACCTGAACGCCCTGGGCCAGCGTAATCCCTCCCACTACGGGCGGCTCACCCTGGCCCAACTACAGGAGCGCGTCCAGCAGCGGGCCACGGAGCTAGGGGTGGAGGTGGCCTTCTGCCAGTCCAACCATGAAGGCGCTCTAGTTGACTACCTGCAACAGCACGGCCCGGCAGCCCAGGGCATCATCATCAACCCCGGCGCCTTCACCCACTACAGCATCGCCCTACGGGACGCCCTGGCCGACCTGGCTACGCCCATCGTTGAGGTGCACCTCTCCAACATCCAAGCACGGGAGGAGTTCCGCCGTCGCTCCGTGACAGGGGAAGCGGCCCGCGGCATCATCTCCGGACTGGGCTGGCACGGGTACATCCTGGCTCTGGAACACCTCGTGCGGCTCAGCAAGGGCGAGTTGGAGTAGAATCCCACCTAACCTCCTGGCCCCCTTCTCGATGCGGGAAGGGGGAACAGAAAAGAGGTAAAGCTCCCCTTCCGCTTGCTCCCCAACTCCCGTTCCAGTAAACTCCCATGCGTACCAACCGGAAAGCGAAACCTATACTACCGCTTCCCCCTAGCCTTCCGCTTCCTGAAGTAGCACCCCCAAAGGAGCACTCCATGTCAAACCACCCTGCATCCAACCGCCTATCCGCCATCCGCGACGTGATGAAGGAGAAGAAGGTAGATAGCCTGCTTATTTCCAGCCAGGACAACCGGCGCTACCTCTCCGGCTTTGCTGGTTCCGCCGGCTACCTGTTCATCACCCAGCAGGACGCCGTCCTCGCCACCGACTTCCGCTACGTTGAGCAGGCGGGACGCCAGGCCCCCGCCTACCGCGTCGTGCGCATCGCCTCTGGCCTGGACTGGTTCACCGACCTCCTTGCGGAGGCGAAGGTCAAAGACCTTGGCTTTGAAGCGGACGACATGACCGTCGCCACCCATCAGCGCCTAACCCAGAAGCTGAAGGAGACCCACGGGGCCGGCGACACCGTGACCATGGCGCCCCTCACTGGCGTCGCGGACGAAATCCGCACCGTGAAAGACGCCGAGGAGCTCAAGCTCCTGCAACGGGCCATTGACATCTCCGACCGCGCCATGGACCAGGTAGCGCCCACCATTGAGCCTGGCGTCACCGAGGTGGAGGTGGCCTGGCGTCTGGAGCGGGCCATGCGGGAGATGGGCGCCGAAGGCCCCTCCTTTGACACCATCGTCGGCTCCGGGCCAAACGGCGCCCTGCCCCACCATCGCGCGGGGGAGCGCCCCATCCAGAGGGGGGAGCCCATCGTCATAGACATGGGCGCCAAGTACCAGGGGTACTGCAGCGACCTCACCCGCACCATCACCATCGGCTCCCACGACGACACCTTCCGCAAGGTCTACGACATCGTCCTGGGCGCTCAGCTCACCGCCATGAGCCTGGTGAAGCCGGGCATCCCCGGCGCCGAGGCCGATGGCTACGCCCGCAAGGTGATAGAGGAGGCTGGCTACGGCGAAAACTTCGGCCACAGCCTGGGCCACGGCGTTGGCCTGGCCATCCACGAGTATCCTGGCGTAGGGCCCACCAGCCAGGGTATCCTGAAGGAGGGCATGGTCTTCACCATTGAGCCAGGCATCTACCTCTCCGGCTGGGGCGGCGTCCGTATTGAGGACGTGGTCCTCCTGGGAAAAAACGGGGCCAAGACCCTCAGCAAAGCAAAAAAGTCTGGCAAGCTGAAAGCGTAGAGAAGGGTGTAGTCCCGACTGGTCGGGACTGCCGGGGTTACAGAACCTGCTCTGAGCCTGCCGAAGGGGGTGTCCGCTGAAAATTACTTTCCCCCCTTCCCTCATAGGGAAGGGGCCAGGGGGCTAGCAGGGTGCTGAAAAAGGGAAGTGCAGAGGGGCGAAGCCCCTTTGCCGGGAGTCTGAGGGTGTCCCTCAGATACAAATAGCAAAACAATCTCCCCCTTCCCTTCAGGGAAGGGGGCCAGGGGGTTAGGTAAGGAGCATAAGTCATGGTCATAAGCGTCACAGACCTTCGTAAGGGCCTCACCGTGGAGATGGACGGCGAGCCGTACCAGGTGGTGGAGTACAGCAGCCAGAAGATGCAGCAACGCGCGCCCGTCACCCGCATCCGTTTCAAGGAGATGCGCACCGGCAAGACCGTGGACAAGTCCTTTGGCGGCACCGGCGTCCAGTTCCGCCTCGCCCAGGTGGAGAACCGCCCTGCCCAGTACCTGTACAACGACGGCGACCTGTACTACTTCATGGACACTTCCAGCTACGAGCAGTACTCCCTCAACAAAGAGCAGATGGGCAGCGCCCCGAACTTCATCAAGGAGCAGATGGAGGTCATGGTCGTCTTCTACAAGGAGGCGCCCATGACCCTGGAGCTGCCCACTTTTGCCGAGCTCACCGTCGTGGACACGCCGCCGTCGGCCCGCGGCAACACCGCCCAGGGAGGGACCAAGCCCGCCAGGCTGGACACCGGCCACGTCGTCAACGTCCCCTTCTTCATCAACAACGGCGACACCCTCCGCGTGGACACCCGCACCGGCCAGTACCTGGAAAGGGTGACGTAGGAGACAGGTGGACAAGCAACTCATAAAGCTCTGGTACGACCCGGAAGCCGACCTCTTGGAGGTTGTCCTGGAAGAGGGCATCGGCATCGCCAAGGATACTCAGGACGACCATATGGAAGTGAGAGTGGACGGGCGAGGAAAGATCCTTAGCTTTCACGTCCTTGGGCTTAGGTCCATGACTGGTCTGCCTCTAAGCCTGGAGCTCAGGCCAAACCGAAAAACCCTCTCCAAGCGGGCGTAAGGACACCGGGCTCGTCGTCAACGTCCCCTTCTTCGTCAACAACGGCGACACCGTCCGCGTGGACACCCGCACCGGCGAGAGCAAGGTGAGCAAAGGGCGCCATACTACCGCAGCACCTCGTTGATGTTATAATCGGCTCAAAGGAGATTGTCATGGTCACAGTCGCCGAGCGCATCACCGTAGACCCAGAGCAGTGCGGTGGGAAGCCCTGCATCCGCGGGATGCGCATCCGCGTCTCCGACGTCCTGGACCTCCTGGCCAACGGTCTCACCCCGCAGGAGGTAATGGAAGAGCTTCCCGTCCTGGAAATGGAGGACATCTTGGCCTGTCTCCGCTTCGCCAGCAGCCAAGTTGACCATCCCGTCGTTGCGGCGTGATCCTCTGGCTTGACGCCCATCTGTCTCCCAGGCTCGTGCCCTGGATCCAAGCCCGTTTCGGCGTCCAGTGCCAGTCCGTCATTGACATGGGCCTGCACACCGCCAAAGATTCACGTATCTGCTCACTTGCCCGGGAAGCTGCCTCTGTGGTTGTCACCAAAGACGCCGACTTCGTCCGCCTGCTCCGAGCACAAGGACCAACGCCACAGGTGCTGTGGATTCGTTGCGGCAACACCTCCAACTCCTCACTCCGTTCCATCCTGGAGGCGGCCCTTCCGCCAGCCTTGCAACTTCTGGAGCGTGGCGAACCCCTCGTGGAGGTCAGAGACGCAACGCTCGTCTAGCGTCTTTCTCACGACACAGGGCACGACACCCGCATCGGCCAGTACCTGGAGCGCGTAACGTAGCGCCACAAAAGGTTCCTTCCCCCCTTGCGGGGAAAGGCCAGGATAGGGGGTAACCCGTAAGGGCGCAACATGTTGCGCCCGCGTCTCCCATCCGTAGACGCAGACCAGCGTGTCTGCCCAGCGCCCAAGCGCCACTCTGAGGCACATATGGACCCAATAGTCAAAGAACAGGAGTCGGCCCTATCCAGCCTCTGCCAGAAGTGGCGGGTCCTCTGGCTCGCCCTGTTCGGTTCCGCCGCTACTGGCCGTTTCAACCAGCAGAGCAGCGACCTGGACTTCCTCGTGGAGTTTGCTCCAATGCCCCCCAAAGAGCACGCAGACTAGCCCTACCGTCTGGCAGCGATTTGCCTGACCATTAGCACGTCAGAGACGACTCTGTATTCGGTGCCCTCCCAAGTGAATGTGATATTCCGACCTGGGCGCTGGCCACAGTTGTCGAGGTATTCACGGATTTCCTCGGTAATAAGAGGCTTGGCCCGTTTCAGTTTCCATGAATCAAAGTAGTTCCTCTGGTCGACGAGCACCAGAAACAGGCGGTTTGCAGCGTCGAAACGCCTATCTCCCTGATTCTCGTACAACCAACGGATCAAGTCGGTTGGATCCTCAGCAATACCATCCACAACAGAGTTACGAAATGCGCGAAGCTGCCCAATCACTGTCCTAGCATCCTCACTGGGATCGTCTTCCACTTTTGCCCATAGGTCTGGCAAGAGGTCTGCGTCGGCAAGATCCGTGGGAATGGGCAACCCTCTTCTCCGAGCGACTTGCTTGAGGAGTGTCAGTTCCGGTCTCTCACCGGCCCCCTTACGCTCTTTAGCGAGGTAACCTTCCGGCAAATAGGTTACCTTTAGATCGAAGGGAACGTTCCTGATGAAGAAGTCAATCTTTTTGACCAATCCAACTGCTGGTAGAACGTCGGGATGCTCCTTGAAAACATCTTCGATTATGATCGATGTCCAATGGTTGTACCATGAACAGATCACGTAACCCCTCATGCTCACCAACAATTCGTTGTCGATAGATTGGCAAAGGCGGTCATAGTCACGAATTCTCTTAACGTAGTTGTCGACGATGGTTTGCTCCAAGTTGTTTTGGCGAAGCCCTCCCCAGTTGAACTCTTGAACTCGGTAAAGTTGATTCACAAGATCCGGCTCCAGACGTCTCCGTTCTATCCGTTCCTCGCGGTAGATTTCGCGAATGCAGGCCTCGATCATTTGAGTCGTGACTCTTGAATCGAATGCCGCTTCGAACAAGGCACGCGCCCTCACCTCTGGTTTTGCGACTCCTGACCGTTCAAACAGTCGCTGAAGATACTCTTTGCGGTTGAGCGAGCGCAACTTAAGAAAACGCCGTCCGGCGGCGACAGCAGTAAGGTCATTGAGTTGGTTGGCTCGATACAGCCTATCTGCCTCAGCAAAAGACAGTGGCATCGCTACTCCATTAGCCTAGGCATTGAGGTGTTCCACCCTCTTATCCCAGTAAGGTGTTGAAGGACAGGAGTCGAACGAGAATACACTAAAACGTAATCGGTTCTAAGCGCTCCTTTCCGGTTGTCCTGAACTACAGACGTGGCCGAGTACCTAAGTGGAAAACACCCCAAGTACGTCAAACCTGATTGTGTCACCACCTCAAGTTCGTGAACGATTTCCCAACTAGACTTGTCCCTCGCGTTGAACATCAAGGCCAACGAACCCGTGGGTTTTAGTTTGCGAGAAGCTAGGTCGAACAGTCTTCTCATGCGGACATCATAATCCGCACGAGTCTTATGCCGCTCTTTCGCGTTCGAAACGACGACTTCTGACGCAAAGTCTACATCGGCACCAAGAATACAATTCCATATCTCCGACAGCTCAAGGTAAGGTTCTCGATCGCTGTGCGGCGGGTCAGTAAGAACGAGATCTGCCCTGCCGTCGGGGATGACGTCCAGCACTGCCAGCGCGTCGCCCGTTACGAGGGCGCATTGCGTCATTCCAGTCAAGACCGCATCGATGTTTCCAACCGAGACACGTTCCTGCTCTTGCAATTTCTCAAGCGCCCTAATAAGTTTCCGAACGCGAATCTCAAGACAACTCCAAACATTGACTTCGAAATGCACGTTTGGGCGCCAGAACCCGATGACCCACGATCCAACTTCTGTGTTGCTCTTTGACCCACCTTCCTTTTTCCCTCGGCCCGTGATTGCAAATACCATCTTGGACATTTGGCCTACGGCCGCCGTCAAAGCCAACAACATCGCTGGCCGTGATCGGGCAGGAACGGTGTCAATAGCAGCGAGTAAAACATCCATGTTGTGCAGCGCACGGCCCGCGAATACGTCGTTCAACGTCATCGAAGGCGCAGCATTGATGCGAGAGTTGGTGAAGAAGCGGGGTTTCCTAATCCTAGGTGACTGGTACCCCTCATATTTTGCGGCAAGGGTACGATCCCGCTCGGTTGGAGCAAATTGCCGTCGTCCCGTTCCCCTACTCATAACCCACATGTCACACAGCTTATTGCCTTCCCATAAATAGTGCGTAATCGCGCCACCTGTTGAAG
>JACPCL010000030.1 GCA_016179765.1 Chloroflexota bacterium | reverse complement strand
CGCGAAACCAGCACCCCGTACCCTTCAAGTGGACCAAAGCAACCGTCCACCAAGACCCTCTCAAACCTCTGTATAATCAATTACGTAAGTAGGTACTAGCTGTTCAACTCCTTTTCTAGAGTCTCCAAAAGCAATGTATCTTCCGATACTTGCACGTGCTATCCCTGTAAGCAGATTTACGCTGCACTGGAAAGTATCCTTCAACAGCGGACGCAAAAGAAGAACGGTCTTTCCAGGTGAAGCCGATTTATCGTCTTCCTCACCGAATGTAACCACATTCCGGCCTGTCAACTGGTAGACAAAATCGGAAGGTTTTCCCAGGGTAGCCGTGCAACAAACTAGCCGGAAGTTATTTGCTATTACTGCCAGCCTCCTCAGCAAATAAGCAGTGTTTGTGCCAAAGACTCCATCGTAAACATGTGCTTCATCTAGGACAACAAGGCGGAGTTTGCGAACAAAACCTCTGATGTCAGGATCTTGCAGATTCCTCATCATCCAGGCATGCAGGACGTCTGGCGTCATCAGGACAATGTTATGTGTTTTAAGTATCCCTATCCTCCTATCGCTGTGTACAGTACCATCAATGAAATCCACACCTAGCCCAAACGGCCCCGTGATTTCCGCCCATTTTGACATCTGGTCTTGGATTAGCGCTCTAGCAGGATAAAGGACAAGAATCTTGGTTCCTGGGTCTTCCAACACCCGTTGTATTGCCAAAGACATGAACACGAGACTCTTGCCGGACGCTGTTGCGGTAGCCAAACAGACGTCG
The DNA here is from genome assembly GCA_016179765.1 of Chloroflexota bacterium. Lineage (GTDB taxonomy): Bacteria > Chloroflexota > Dehalococcoidia > Lucifugimonadales > JACPCL1 > JACPCL1. The sequence continues at coordinate 104,937 of JACPCL010000030.1, read as the reverse complement.
CTACCATTCAAAGCTGACTCAATGGCGTTGGACTGGTGGGCAAAAAGGCCCTTCGGATAAGACTTTAGAAGGAAATCGCGCAATTTGGGGTGCAAAGCTTCTGGAATAGGGAGATATTCAGCAGCTCGGGGTGCCAAAACTGCAGTGTCTGCAATTGCGAAACCCGCTTGTTGTATTAATTGGATAAGTCCGATGGCAGATTCCTGTTTGCCCATCGTTGCCTCCCGGAGATTGCTTCTATTCCAGCTTGCTCAGGTACTCTTCATACTGCGGGGCCGTCATGAGGTGGCGCAGATCGTCCCGGTTGACGGAGGCCAGGCGGACCATCCAGCCCTGGCCGTAGGGGTCCTGGTTGACGAGCTCCGGCCTGTTCACCAGGACCTGGTTCACCTCAGTCACCAGACCGGCGATGGGGCTGAAGAGATCGGAGACGGCCTTGACGGACTCCACCTCGCCCAGCTTCTGGAACTGGGCGAGCTTTGCGCCGGGGCTGGGCAGGTCCAGGTAGACGACATCGCCCAGGTGGTCCTGGGCATAGTGGGTGATGCCCACCAGGGCGCGGCCATCGGGTTCCAACATGACCCACTCGTGCTCCTTGGAGTAGCGCCGGTCGTTGGGGTGCATCAGGCTCTCCTGCGGGAATAGAAGGGAAGGGGTACGGCCTCAGCCTCCTGGCGCTTGCCGCGCACATCTACTTGGAAGGGGGAGCCTGGGGCCGAAAGCTCCACAGAAACATAGCCCATTCCTATATAGGCGTCAAGGGTTGGGGAGTAGCCGCCGCTGGTGACTTCGCCTATAGGGTTGTCGTCCTTCAGGATGGGGTAGCCGTGGCGGGGGACGCCGCGCTCTAGCATCTTGAAGCCGGTGAGTTTTTTGAGCAGGCCGCGCTGCACGATCCCTCGCAAGGCTACTGAGCACACGCTGTCTTTGTCTGAGGCCACAAAGCGGTCCAGGCCGGCCTCGTAGGGGTTGGTGGAAAGGGTGATGTCGTTGCCGTGGAGAGGAAGGCCGGCCTCCAGGCGCAGGACATCACGGGAGCCCAGGCCGCAGGGGGCAGCGCCGGTTTCCTGGAGGAGGCGCCAGAGAGCTTGTGCGTCGGACGCCGAGGGCATGACCTCAAAGCCGTCCTCGCCGGTGTAGCCGGTGCGGGCGACGAGAGCGGGTATGCCGGCGATGGTGGCCTGAGTGATGCGGAAGGGGCGCAGTCTTTTGGGAAGCCCCTGGGAAAGCCGCTCCATGATGGGGATGCTGGCTGGCCCCTGGAAGGCGATCATGCCCACCTCGGTGGTGCGGTCCGTGAGAGAGACGCTGGGGAACCGCTCCTGACGCCATCGCTGGAGCCACTCCCAGACGGCGGGGCGGTTGGAGGCGTTGCACACCAGAAGGTGCTCCTGTTCCCCCAGCCGGTAGAGGATGGCGTCGTCCAGGATGCCGCCAGTCTCAGCGCAAAGGAGGGTGTAGCGGCCCTGGCCCAGGGAAAGCTTGGCTACGTCGGCGGTGGTGACCCAGCCGAGGAGGGCGGCGGCTTGGGGGCCGCTGAGCCAGATGCGGCCCATGTGGGAGACGTCAAAGAGGCCGGAGCCAGAGCGCACGGCACGGGCCTCGGCCAGGATCCCTTCCTTGTATTGGATGGGCATCTCCCAGCCGGCAAAAGGCACCATTCGTCCGCCCAGTGTCAGGTGGGTCTGGTGCAGGGGAGTGTGGAGCAGGGATTGGGTCATGCTACGTTCTTGAGGGTGCAACGAAATGGTACAGACCTGATGGAAGGAGTGTCAACGTGAGGAAGGTTCGGTTGCAATTCTTTTCACAAAGTCCTAGGATGGATTTACGGGCTGGTTACTCATGGGGGCGTTAGTAAGTGGACTTTCACCCTCACCCGCTTCCGCTGCGACACCCGGAGCAGCGGAAGCGGCCTCTCCCCTCAAGGGAGAGGCGAACACGAGGCGCCTTTCTTGGGGCCAACCCTGCGTTGGTGACCACCAAACGAGTCCATTTCCTAATGCGCTCTTTAGCATCTTGTCTGCCTCGTGAGCTGGGCGCGCCAACGCAGAGGGACGGGAGAAGGAAGATGGAAGAGTCTCAAGGGGTCAAGCCCTCCCTGGCATTGCCAGAGCGCACACGGGGCTTCTTCAGCGGCTCCCGCAAGCTATACGTGGCGGCGGCGCTCCTGGCCATGGCCATCGGCTACTTTGGCTTCACCGTCTTCCAGAACGCTACTGTCTATTACCTGACTGTGGATGAGCTGCTGGCGCTTGACACCAAGGCCACCGAGACGGTGCGTGTCGCCGGGAAGCTGGTGCCAGACTCCTTCCAACGAGACCCCCAGGGCACCATGGCGCGCTTCACCCTTACCGATGGCAAAGGCGTCCTGGCCGCCCAATACGATGGCATTCTGCCGGAGCTATTCTTCAACGAGCAGTCCCAGATTGTGCTAGAGGGCAGGTATGATGGCAGCGGCGTCTTCCACACGAGCAGCGTCGTGGTGAAGTGCCCCTCCAAGTACCAGGCGGTGGAATCGGGGCAGACGACGCCCGCCTGAGAAGCTTGTCCGGCCCACCGAGCCTGTTGCCAAGACCAGGAGAAGGGGGGGCCGACAAAGTCGGCCCCCCCTTCTCTGTCTCCTTCCTGACTCGTCCTTGCACCCTCTGGTGTGGCTTGTTATAGTTATTGAATTACTGGAGGGATCGCATAGTGGCCTAGTGCGCCCGCCTGCTAAGCGGGTAGGGGGTGTTTAGCTCCCTCACGGGTTCGAATCCCGTTCCCTCCGCCAGTTTCATACGGACATACGGGCAAAGAGGCGATGCCCCGTCAACCCTTGTTATGGTAGCGTACGTACGGTGTCCTATGGCTACTGAAGCAACGCCTTCTCTTCCCCGGCGTTACCACATCTGGACCATTGGCTGCCAGATGAACAAAGCGGACTCCGACCGGTTGGAGAGCGCCCTGCTTCAGCTTGGCCTGACGCCGACTCCAACGCCTGTGGAGGCGGACGTGATTGTCCTGAATAGCTGTGTGGTGCGCCAGTCGGCGGAGGACAAGGTGGTCGGGATGCTCACGTCCCTCAAGCCCCTCAAAGGCAAGGCGCCGGAGCGCATCGTCGCCCTTATGGGGTGCATGGTGGGCCCCAAGACCGATGGCCTCAAGGCCCGCTTCCCTTACGTGGACGCCTTCATGCGGCCCCAGGAGTACCGGCCGCTGCTCCAACTCCTGGGCGAGCGCCTGGGGATGGACGCCGAGGGGTGCCTGAGCACGCTGGCACCGCCCCATCCGGGCGTGGCCGCCTACGTCCCCATCGTTCACGGCTGCGACAAGTTCTGCACCTTCTGCATCATCCCCTACCGCCGGGGGCGGGAGGTGAGCCGTCCCATTGCCGATATTGTGCGGGAGGCGGGGCTGCTGGTCGCCAGGGGCGTGCGCGAGGTGACGCTGCTAGGGCAGAATGTGGACTCCTACGGCCACGACCTGCCTGGTGCGCCGGACCTGGCGGACCTGCTGGAGGCGGTCCACCAGGTGGAGGGACTGGGCCGCATCCGCTTTTTGACCTCTCATCCCAACGACATGAGCCAACGCATTATTGACGCTGTGGCTGAGCTGCCCAAGGTGTGCGAGCACTTTAGCCTCCCCTTCCAAGCCGGCGACGACCAGGTGCTCCAGGTCATGCGCCGGGGCTACACCCGCGACGACTACCGCCGCCTGGTGGAGCGCATTCGCCACGACGTGCCTGGTGTCTCCATGAGCACCGACATCATTGTGGGCTTCCCTGGCGAGTCGGAAGCCGCCTTCCAACGCACCTTGGACCTGGTGCGGGAGATGGAGTTTGACAAGGCGCACGTGGCCGCCTATTCTACTCGGCCAGGGACCATCGCCTCTCGCAGGATGGAAGACGACGTTCCCTACGAGGAGAAGAAGCGGCGGCAAGGGGCCGTTGAGAGCTTGCAGGAGGGTATCCTAGCCCGCATCAACGCCCGCCTGCAAGGGGAAGCGACGGAGGTGCTGGTAGAGGAGCGGGAAAAAGGCAAATGGAAAGGTCGCAACCGCAACGACAAGCTGGTCTTCTTTGAAGACGGGTGGGATCTCCTGGGCCAAACGGTGCGGGTGCGAGTAGAGAAGACCTCGCCGTGGGCGTTTCAGGGGACGGCGATGGTAAGCTAGGGAGGAAGGGGTGTAGGGGCCAAGGCCTTGCGCCCCTAGAGGCTCCTTTGAGTCTTGGGACTTTTCGTCATATAATGAAAAGAACCCTGGTTACCCAACCCGACAGGGGTGCTCCCATGGCTACAGTCATCAAAGAACAGGCGCTTCCCATTACGGAGATAGAGCACTCCGCCTTCTGTCGCACCGACGAGTCCCTGGCCAGCAAGGCCCTGGCTGAGGAGATCAAGGCCAACATCCGCTGGCAGCGCCTGCCGCCGGACTACATGGCCATGTCCCCGGAGGAGCTGAGCGGGCGCATCAGCGGGGCTAAGGCCAAGCTGGGCAAGCGCCTGGTCATCCTGGGCCACCACTACCAGCGGGACGAGATTATCCGGTTCGCCGACTTTCGCGGCGACTCGTTCATGCTGTCCCAGAACGCGGCCCGCCAGAAAGAGGCGGAGTTTATCGTCTTCTGCGGCGTTCACTTCATGGCGGAGACCGCGGACATCCTGTCGGGGCCTCACCAGAAGGTCATTCTGCCCAACATCACCGCCGGCTGCTCCATGGCGGACATGGCCCCTTCGGACGATGTGGCTGACGCCTGGGAGGAGATTATAGAGGCTACGGGCGAAGGGGTGATCCCCATCACCTACATGAACTCCACCGCCGCCATCAAGGCCCTGTGCGGCGAGAACGGCGGTATCGTCTGCACCAGTTCCAACGCCGCCGCCGTTTTTCGCTGGGCCTTTGAGCGGGGCGATAGGGTCTTCTTCATCCCCGACCAGCACCTGGGCCGCAACACGGGCGTGAAGGTAGGCATTCCTCTGGATAGGATGGTGGTTTGGAGCCGGTTCAGGCCTTCAGGCGGTCTTTCGCCCCACCAGCTACGGGATTGCCAGGTCATCCTGTGGCAGGGGCACTGCGCAGTCCACACCCGCTTCAAGGTCTCCCAGATAGAGGAGGCGCGCCGGCGCTACCCTAACGTCCAGGTCGTCGTCCATCCTGAGTGCACGCGTGAGGTGGTCGCCGCCGCAGACATGGATGGCTCCACGGAGTTCATCGTCCGCGCCGTCCGGGAGGCCCCGGGTGGGAGTGTGCTGGCCATTGGCACCGAGATCAGCCTGGTCAACCGCCTGGCTAAGGAGCACCCGGACAAGACCGTCTTCTGCCTGGACCCCGTCGTCTGCCCCTGCTCCACCATGTACCGCATCCACCCGGCGTACCTGGCCTGGGTCCTGGATGGCTTGCTGGAGGGAAGGGTGGTCAACCAGATAACGGTGGACGAGGCGACGGCCCGCCACGCCCGCGTGGCCCTGGAACGCATGCTGTCGGTACGATAGCTTCTTGAGGGAAGATAGGTCAAGGCCATCCCGAGCTTCGGGATGGCCTTGGCGCAACTTAGAGGCGAGAGGCAGGTGTTGGCGGCGGTGTGGGCCTGGGTCAGCGGCCGGTGGAAGGCGCGCAGAGAAACCCATCTAGCGCATGGCCGCTACCCCTAGACTCGCTTAGCGAGGCCGCATGAGGTCAGCGCCCGATTTTGGCGGGCCCATCGGGGCCCTCGGGAATCAAGTACGCGGTGACACCGGACTCAAGGTATCGCGTGGTATGGCCGTGACCAGTCGTGTCATCGTAGATGCGCATGTCGCCAGGTCCCATCTTCACCACCGTGCCGTCGCCCAGACCAACCTCAGCCTGCCCCGAAACGATGATTAGGATGCGGCGAGCCGGCGCTGGATGGAAGTCCAGGAAGCCGCCCTTCTCATAGTTGCGAAACTGGATGATGCCTCGGACCACGTTGGGCTGAAGCTCCGGGATTGTCTTTAGATCGGTGACCACCTCAACGTGCGCCTCATTGTCCTTGCCCGTGTAAAACCGGTAGATCGTCATGGATCAACCCTCCTGCAATGCTCCTGACAGTGTACGTGGCAATCCAGAGGCCGACAACGGTGGAGCATAGACTCGTTCCATTCGTGTTAGCAATCAGCACATCCCGCTATGACGTCTCCCTTGGCCGATACTACAGCGCTTCTGTCAAGTGCGCCATGCCAATGTCCTCGGACCCGCCAAGTCGGCCATCGTCCGCGCCAGCTTCAGCACCCGATGGAACGCCTCAAGATTAGGCTTTAAGAGGCATTGCCTCAAAGGCCAGGTCTTTCAGCGTTACCGAATGCAATTGCTCCTTGCCCAGGCGCTCGGAAGCGTCCAGGATTTCCAGGCCGACGATGTGCCCCTCGGCATCAACATCAACCGTGACTCCTTCTTCTATGTCAACACCGCGCGATGGCCTTGTCTCAGTTAGCTGAATGTAGAGAGCATCCACCTGCTGGTCGTATGTAATCTTCATGTCGCCTCCTCACGGGTCATCCAATGGAGTTACCGTTATTATGACATACCCTTGCTCTTCTTCAATGTACGTCACCCTCACGCGCCGCCCTGCAAGTGCTTTCGTGGCATTTACTCGTCCCTTGGCAGAAAGTTCCTGAAGGTCGGGGATCATGATGATGTCGGCCACTTGCTGGGCGGAGATTTCATATAGGCGCATCCGTCCTCGCGCGTGACGTGAGTAATCTACGCGTTTCGCATTCACCCCGCCGTCTCCCGCGGCCGGTACTGGAGCGCCTCGGCCAGGTGGACGACGGCGATGTCGTCGGAGGCGGCAAGGTCGGCCACGGTGCGGGCCAGCTTGAGCACGCGGTGGAAGGCGCGGGCGGAGAGGTCCATCTGGCGCATGGCGGCCTGCATGAGGCCCCGCGTGGTGTCGGTGAGAGGGCAGAAGCGCCACACCTCCTCGGGGCCCATATCGGCGTTGCAGGTCAGGGGGCTTTCACCGAAGCGGCGTCGCTGCATCTGGCGGGCCTGGGCGACGCGCCCTCGCACCGCGTCGGAGGTCTCGGTGTTGGGCGGCGCAACGAGCTTCTCGTACTCCACCCGTGGAACCTGTATGAACATGTCTATGCGGTCCAGCAAGGGGCCGCTGACGCGCTTCTGGTACCGGGTGATGGTGCTGGGGTTGCAGGTGCACTGGCGCCGGGTATCGCCATAGTAGCCGCAGGGGCAGGGGTTCATGGCGGCCACGAGCATGACGTTGGCAGGGAAGGTGACGTTGCCCTGGGCGCGGCTGATGGTGACCACCTTGTCCTCCATAGGCTGTCGCAGGACTTCCAGGACGTTGTGCCCAAACTCAGGGAGCTCGTCCAGAAACAGCACGCCCCGGTGGGAGAGGGTGATTTCGCCGGGACGGGGCCAGCGCCCGCCGCCGACGAGACCTGCGTGGGAGATGGTGTAGTGGGGGGAGCGGAAGGGGCGCTGGATGATGAGGGGCGTGCCCTGGGGCAACATGCCGCTGATACTGTAGATTTTGGTGACCTCCAGGGCCTCGTCGGGCGTCAAGGGGGGCAGCAACCCCGCCAGGGACCGGGCCAGGAGGGTCTTGCCGCTGCCTGGCGGGCCGGTCATGAGGAGGTTGTGACCGCCGGCGGCGGCCACTTCCAGGGCGCGCTTGGCGTGCTCCTGGCCGCGGACGTGGCTCACGTCCGGGCCGTCGTAGTGGGGCGGGGCTTCTAACAGGGAGTCCAGGGGGGCCACGTAGGGGGGGATGGGGCGCTCGCCCCGCAGGTGGGCCACGACGTCGGCCAGGGTCTCCACGGGGATGATGGCCGGCCCCTCAATGAGGGCGGCCTCTTTGGCGTCGGCAGCGGGGACGTAGACGGTGCGGAAGCCGCGCTGGCGGGCCAGGGCCACCATAGGCAGGATACCCGTGGTGTGGCGGAGGTGGCCGTCCAGGGAGAGTTCGCCCAGGAAGAGGCTGTCCTCTGCGTTGGGAGGTAGCTGGCCCGTGCAGATGATGACCCCGAGGGCGATGGGCAGGTCGTAGGCGGGGCCCTCCTTCTTGAGGTCGGCGGGGGCCAGGTTGACGGTGATGCGCCGCATGGGGAACTCGCAGCCGGAGTTGCGGATGGCGGCGCGGACGCGCTCGCGGGCCTCCTGGACGGCGGTGTCGGGCAGGCCGACGACGAAGAAGGCTGGGAGGCCGAAGGAGATGTCCACCTCCACCTCAACGATAGCCCCCTCCAGTCCGATGATGGCGCAGGTGTTGACTTTGGCGGGCATAGGGGCCTCTGAGCTAGAGATGGCCCCTATTATTGGTGCGCAGGTGAGGGGAAGTCAAACGGGCATACGGGCAAGCGGGCATACGGGCGAAGGGGCAGGGAATCTGCTTCACACGTCTAACAGGCTGCGGAAGAAAGGGGAGTGCAGAGGGGCAAAGCCCCTCTGCCGGGAGTCTGAGGGTGTCCCTCAGATACAAATCAATCCGCCGTAGGCGGATACCTTGAACCCCCTTGAGGGGGTTTGGGGGTGTTTTTCAGCAGCCTGCTAAGAGGGAAGGGGAGGCCTTACCTTTCTAGGACGGCGGCCTAACTCTAGAGGAAGATGACCAATCCTGTCCTTGACAAAATGGGGCCTACGCTATAAAGGTAGAGGTGCGCCTGATTCCAATCTTGCTTTCAAGGAAGTCCCAGAGGGCTTCCCTCTCCTAACAGTGAATCCGAGGCTGGCCCCCAATGGCGAGACCTGACATGAAGGACATGAGCCTGACCGATGCTGACCTGGACTTCATCGTGGGCGAGGCGCCCCCCGGAGCGGCCGGAGCGGAGCACCTGAAGGGCCTCATTCGCAGCGACGGGGCCTTTCGCAAAGCTCTGGTGGGGGACGACCGGGTCTTTCAGCGGGTCATGGACGACGAGGAGGTCTTCGTCAAGATTTCTCCTGGCCTGTACTTTGAGGTGCTGCTGCGCAGGGCCTTGAAGGAGCTGGATACGGCAACCCATACGGTGGAGCGGGCCGGCCGCCAGAGCATCCCCGTGTTTGACACGCGGGAGGTGGTGGACCTGCTGTCCAAATCGGAGGTGCTGCTTTACCTGGCCCATATGCTGGCCTCCTTCACCCGCGTCCACAGCTACGCCACGTCGGTGCGGGTGCGCCGGGGCATCCGGCGCCGGGTGCGCTTCAGCGATATGGATATAGACAGCCTGCTTCGTGTCAGCGCGACGGTGGAGGAGGAGCAGCGTTTTGGTTTCTACAAACGCATCGCCGACGTCTGTCTGTTCGTCAGCGGCGTCTTTCCAGACTATCCCTTCTACGACTATCGTTACCCTGGGTCGGGCCAGGTGCGGCCCCTGACCAGAGGCCGCCTGCGACGGAGCCTGGAGGAGTATGAGAGGGATGGGCGCCGCTTCTATGGCTTGGCCCAGCGCCACCCAACGGCCCATGTTCTGGAGCTTGCGGGGGTCTTCCGCCTGCTGGGGGAGCACTTCACCTCTGCCCGCAAGCCCCTGGCCTTCATAGCGGCCCACTATCTGCACTCCCAGAAGCAACGGCTCTTTGTCGCCCCGACCCAGCCGGCGTAGAGGTGTGAGCGTGGAGCAAGCGTACCTGGCCGATCCCTGGCGTGCCTCCGCTGTGGCTGAGGCGGCTGTAGAGCGGGCCGCCCAGGAGCTGCGCCAGGTGCTGGTGGCCCTGGCTACCTCTCTGGACCCATTTCCTGGCTTTCAGGGCCTCAAGACACTGCAAGCGGTGGAGGTTGACCTGGGCAGTATGGAAGACCCTGGCCGCGGCTGCGTGGTGGTCGGCCCCGATGGGCTGTTGTACGAGCTGGTCCTGCACACCATCCACGGCCCCCTGGAGTACGGCGATGCTGACCAGGTGGAGGAGCTCAAGGAGCTGGAGCTCGCGCCTCACGAGTATGTCCAGTACGCCTACCGGGCCATCCAGCAGCTTGCGGAGATTAAGCGGGGGCTGAAATAGCACTTTACCCTTAACCTAACCCCCTCAATCCTCCTTCTCTAGGAAGGAAGGGGGAAGAATTGTATTTGGGGGACACCCCCATCCGCCGCAGGCGGACAGCGGGAACTGACGTTCCCTGCACCCTCCTGACTTTTGAGGCAACGCCCCTAGGAAGGAAGGGGGAAGAGAAACGTCCCCCTCTCCTAAGTTATGAGACCGAGGAAAGAACTCCCAAAACCATGAGCTGGAAGGCGCCGGTAGCCGTTGTCGTCTCCCTGGTTATCGCGGCGGCGCTAACCCTGTGGGTGAGCTTTGTCACGCCGCTTCCAGGGGACGTGGCCGTATCCCACGCTGTCCAGTCGGTAGCTGCGCCCTGGCTGGACGCTTTCATGGGGGCCGTCTCATTTCTGAGCGATGACCTGCTGGCCATCGGCAGCGTGCTGGCAGTCGCGGCAGCTCTTGCGGCATGGCGGAGGTGGCCGGAAACGGTGGCGTTCCTGGGGGTGCTGGCCGCCGACGTGGCCTTGCGCCTCCCCAAAGTGCTCGTTGACCGTGGGAGGCCAACGGAGGAGTTGGTGCACGTGCTGGAGAGGGGTTCTGGCGGAGGGTTCCCCAGCGCCCACGCCTACCACATGACGGTGTTTGTGGGTCTGGTGCTGTTGATGCTTGCGCCCCGTATTCCCAGCGCTCCCCTGCGCTGGGCGGCGATGGCAGCCCTTGTTGCGCTGATTGTGCTGACGGGAGTCTCCAGGGTGTACCTTGGGGCTCACTGGCCCAGCGATGTGCTGGGCGCCTTTGCTTATGGCATCCCCTCTGTGGCGGCGTTGGCCGCTGGCTACAGGTGGCTTGCCCGGAGGCTAGGGTAAGGTGACTGACCTCACCCCCTTCATCCCCCTTCCCTAGGAAGGAAGGGGGATGAATTGTATTTGGGGGACACCCCCATCCGCCGCAGGCGGACAGCGGGAACTGACGTTCCCTGCACCCTCCTGACTATTGAGGCAACGCCCCTTTTGGGAGAAGGGGACTACAGAGGGAGAGGTTGGCTTGTTACTTTTGCCCTAAAGGCCTACTATCCCTTCATCTCGGCTATGGTAAACTGAAGGTCGGCACATTATTTTCGCTGTGAAGCAGGTGGTCTTTCTTGACGACAAAGGTTGAGGCCAAAGCGATTCCTAAGGTGGTAGAGCTGCCCCTACTCCCGCGCCGCGACTCGCTGGTCTACCCACGCCTGATGACCCAGATGCTGGTGGTGCGCCCTGCTTTCCAGAGCGCCATTGAGGAGGCGGTTGCTGGCGACAGGCGTATTCTGGTGGTGGGCCGCGCCAACGCGCAGAGCCGGGACTTTACCATACAGGACATCTACCCCATTGGCACCCTGGCGGTGGTGGGGCGCATGCTCAAGCTGCCCGATGGCTCGGCCACTGTGTGGCTCCAGGGGGAGAGCCGCGTCCGCATCCTGGAGGTGACCCAGACGGAGCCGTGGCACCGGGCGAGGGTGGAGGTGCTGGAGGAGCCGGTAGCGGACTCGCTGCATGCCCAGGCGACCATGCGCTCCGTTCTGGCCATGTTTGAGAAGTGTGTGCAGCTTTCTCCCACACTGTCCTGGGATGTGTACGTGGGAGCTATGAGCGCCGAGACCCCTGGCTGGCTGGCGGACATCGTCTGCTCCACGCTGAACCTGGAGATGCCGGAGCGCCAGAAGCTGATGGAGGTGCTGGACCCGGTGGAGCGCCTCTCTGCCGTCAGCCAGCAGTTGGCGCGGGAGGTGGAGCTTCTGGAGTTGCAGAATCAGATTGACTCGCAGGTGCGGGAGACCATGGACAAGTCCCAGCGAGAGTACGTGCTGCGGGAGCAGATGCGGGCCATCCAGCGAGAGTTGCACGAGATTGACCCCCAGGCGCAGGACTTGGAGAATCTGAGGAGCAAGATAGAGGCCTCCGGGATGCCTGAGGAGGCGGCCAAGAAGGCGAACGAGGAGTTGCAGCGGCTGGAGCGCACGCCGCCGGCCTCGCCAGAGAGCGGCGTCATCAGGGGCTACGTGGAGTGGCTGACGGAGCTGCCCTGGACGACCCGGACTGATGACAATCTGGACATCTCCCAGGCGGCGCGCCTTCTGGACAAGCACCACTACGGCCTGAAGAAGGTGAAGGAGCGTATCCTGGAGTACCTGGCGGTGCGCAAGCTTTCAGAGGGGAAGCTGCGCAGTCCCATCCTGTGCTTTGTGGGCGCCCCGGGCGTGGGCAAGACCAGCCTGGGACGCTCCATCGCCGAGGCTATGGGCCGCCGCTTCATCCGGGTCAGCCTGGGCGGCATTCGGGACGAGGCGGAAATCCGGGGCCATCGTCGCACGTACGTAGGCGCCATGCCCGGCCGCATCATCCAGACCATGCGCCGCGCCGGCACCGTCAATCCGGTCTTCATGCTGGACGAGATTGACAAGGTGGGCACGGACTTTCGTGGCGACCCATCGTCGGCGCTGCTAGAGGTGCTGGACCCGGAGCAGAACCACTCCTTCAGCGACCACTACCTGGAGGTCCCCTATAACCTTTCCCAGGTGATGTTTATTACGACTGCCAATATTCTTGACCCCGTTCTGCCGGCGTTGCGGGACCGCATGGAGGTGATAGAGCTACCCGGCTATACGGAGGATGAGAAGCTGGAGATTGCCCTCCGCTTCCTGGCGCCCAAGCAGTTGGAGGAGCACGCTTTGAAGGTGGAGCAGCTCCACTTCTCTCCCAACGCCATTCGCAGGATTATCCGGGAGTACACGCGGGAGGCAGGGGTCCGCAACCTGGAGCGAGAGATTGGCACCATCTGCCGGAAGGTGGCCCGCAAGATTGCCGAAGGCAAGAATGCCTCGGCCCTGGTGGTGCCGCAGTCGGTGCAGAAGCACCTGGGTGCGCCCCGGTTCAGCTGGGGTGCAGCGGAGGAGCAGGACGAGATTGGCGTGGCCACAGGCGTGGCCTACACGCCTACCGGTGGCGACGTGCTCTCCGTAGAGGTGGCTCTGCTGAAGGGAAGGGGTAACCTGCTGCTGACGGGGCAGCTCGGTGATGTGATGAAGGAGTCGGCTCAGGCCGCCGTCAGTTACTGCCGGGCCATGTCCGAGGCCTGGAGCCTCAAGGAAGGGGGGTTTGGCAGGCAGGATATCCACATCCACATCCCCGCTGGGGCAACGCCCAAGGACGGGCCTTCCGCAGGGGCGGCCCTGACCACCGCGCTGGCCTCGGCGCTGACGCGTAAGCCCGTGCGCAAAGAGGTGGCGATGACCGGAGAGATTACGCTGCGGGGCAAGGTGCTGCCAGTTGGCGGCATCAAAGAGAAGGTGCTGGCTGCTCACCGCGCCGGGATTAAGGTGTTTGTGCTGCCTACGGACAACCGGAAGGATGTGGCAGACATACCCGCGAACGTGCGGAGGGACATTCAGTTTATCTATGTAAAGGATATGGACAGCGTGCTGCAGGTTGCGCTAAGGTAAACCTAACTCCCTTGGTCCCCTTCCTGGAGGGGAAGGGGGAGGAAAGGCTGTAGGAATCTGGGTGCTGCTTCGCAGCACCCAGATTCCTACGAGCAATTAACTTTTCTCTCCTCCGGAAAGGAGAGGGAGATATGGAGAGGGGTCAAAAAGAGGAGGCTCTATGAACTGGGTAGACATAGTCATTATCATCGTGGCGGGCATCGGCGCGCTGGTTGGGTGGAAGATGGGGTTTCTGGGCGCCATTTTCAACGTCATCGGCATCTTTGTAGGCATATGGGTGGCCGCCAACTTCAGCCAGGCCATTGCCGGCTGGATACTGGAGCAGGGGACAAGCGAGACGGTGGCGACGGTGCTGGGGTACGTGGTGATAGTGGTGGGGCTGTTTGTTGCCGCCCAGATTGCTAAAACCATTGTGAAGAAGGCGATGTCCCTAGTGTTTCTGGGCTGGGTGGACACGTTAGGGTCTATCCTGGTGGGCGTCGTGTTTGGGTTTGCCCTTGGTGGGGCCGTTGTCTTGGGTCTGGCGCGCCTCTCGGTGGACCTGCCCAAAGGGGGTGGCGCGGGCGTTCTTGTAGAGATGGTGGGCGCGCGCAAGGGGCTGCAAGGTGCTATGGTAGCCTCTACTCTGGTTCCCATCTTCATAGAGACGACGGACTCCATTCCCGCCAACGCCTTTGGCCTCGTGCCTGGCGACTTTCGCGCGGCACTTGACGAGATAGACCGACTGATACAGGTATCAGGGCAAGGCACATAACAGAAGGCGATGTCTCACTCTTCATCTAGTGTCCTGTAGCTGAAATACTTTTCCGAATTGTCATTGCTTTGTCGGCTGCTGCCTCTTCGCAATGACAGCTTGGTTCTTTTTCGGGAACAGGACACGGGTGGAATCGGCGATGAGGATGAGGAGGGAGGCCACTGGACATCGGGCGAAACGGCTCGTATCCTAGCAGCAATGACAGAGAGGCAGGCTGGCGCAGGCAGGTAGTCTCATGGGGCCTTACACCATCGGCGCACCGGTGCTGGTGCTGAACCAGAACTATGAACCAATCAACGTGTGCCACGTCCGCAGGGCGGTGGTACTGATTGACCGTGGCAAGGCGGAGATGCTGATCAACGGCAATGGTGAGGTGCGCACGCCGCGCCTGGTCATACCCGCGCCCTCGGTGATACGCCTGGTGCAGATGGTCAAGCGACCTCTCCTGCAGCGCCGCCTCTCCCGCCGCGACGTCTTCATCCGTGACAGCTACACCTGCCAGTACTGCGGTAAGACTGGGCGAGACCTGACCCTGGACCACGTGGTGCCGCGCGTCCGGGGCGGTACGCACACCTGGGACAACGTGGTGGCCGCCTGCATCCCGTGCAACCACAGGAAGGCCAGCCGCACGCTGAAAGAGGCGGGGGTGAAGCTGCTGAAAGAGCCGCGCGCCCCACGTCCCAACCCCTACTATATTTTCCTGCGCCGGCCTGTGCAGGAGGAGTGGCGTCCGTTCATGCCCTGGATAGATTAGCAGGCTGCTGAAAAACACCTTCAAACCCCCTCGTCCTTCAAGGAAGCCCCAGAGGGGCTTCCCTCTCCAAGGGGGTTCAAGGTATCCGCCTGCGGCGGATAGATTTGTATCTGGGGGACACTCCTTCGTCCGCCTTCGGTGGACTCAAGGACAGGCCCCAGACCCCCGTTAAAGGGGCTGTGCCCCTCTGGACAACCCTTTTTCAGCACCCTGTTAGTGAAGGCTGCGGTGCCGTCAACCGAAGGCAAACGGAACCCTACGAAAAAATGCTTGACTTTCCTGGGACTTGAGGTATGGTATAGACGCTCGTGGGAGCTTGCTACGGCCTAACACAGGCAGGGCAAGGGGCACGTCTCAAATCTCTTCAAGGGGCGTGAGCCGAAGGCCCGCCTGAGGCAATGGGGCGAAGTGGATACCTCGCCAGGGTGTTCCGGCTCTTAAGGCAAGGATCCCGATTCGTGTCGGGAGCGCCGAAGGCCAGAAAGGAGGACAAATGCCCGGAAAGTACCCAAGGGTCACCTACACTGAGGAGGGGATGCGGGAGGGGATGCAGATAGAGGACGCCAACATCTCCGTAGACGATAAGATACGGTTGTTGGACGCCTTAGGAGAGACGGGCCTCAAGCGCATGGTGGTAGGCTCCTTTGTGAGTCCCCGCTATACGCCCCAGATGGCCCGCATGGATGAGTTGATGTCCAAGTTCAAGCCCAAGCCCGGCGTCGTCTACACCGCGCTGGCTTTGAACGAGCGCGGCGTGGAGCGCGCCAGGGAGTACTCGCCGCCGCTGACCATTGAGCGGGGCGAGGGTCGTCCCGGCCTGGGCGTGCATATGTGCGACGTGTTTATCCGTCGCAACACCAACCGCTCCCAGATGGACGAGATGTCCGGCTGGGCCAAGACTATCGCCACTGCCATGGAGCGGGGTGTCAAGGAAGCCTCCATGGGCGCTAACGCGTCCATGGGCTCCAACTTCCTGGGCGAGTTCACCGTGGACCAGTACCTGTCCATGCTGGAGCACCAGCACGCCCTGTGGGCCGATGCCGGCATCAAGGTGACGCAGTGCTCCATTGGCGACCCCATGGGCTGGTGCCATCCGGCGAAGGTGGCGGAGATTGTGTACCGGGTCAAGGAGAAGTGGCCGGAGGTCACCCACTGGAGCGGCCACTACCACAACAGCCGCGGTATGGCTGTCACGTCCCATTACGCCCATATCACGGCCCTTGGCCCTGAGGACGACCTTCGCCTGGACGGCACCATTGGCGGCTTTGGCGGCTGCCCCTACTGCGGCAACGGCCGCGCCACGGGCATGGCCCCCACGGAGGACACCATCCACATGATGGAGGACATGGGCATTGACACTGGGGTGGACCTGGACAAGCTCATAGATACCGTGTGGATGGCGGAGGAGATTCTGGGCCGCCAGCTCTGGGGGCACGTCTCCCGTGCTGGACCCCGCCCGAAGACGCTGGACAAGCTGTTCAACATGAACGCCCCCTTTGTGGAGACGTTGGAGCAGGTGAGGCACTTCAAGGTAGGCCCCAAGGCCTACGAAGGGGCCGTGTATCCGTGGCGGGAGCCGATCGCCAGCCCATATCGGGACCGGATTGAGAAGGGGCTGCCGGCCTACGAGCCAAACGGTAACTGGCCCTGGACGGAGTCTTGGTTCCCCAAGCCGACCCACAAGAAGGGGTAAGGGAAGGTAAGAGGCAAGCACTCTGTAGGGGCGAGGTATCCTCTGTCTCTCAAGGAGCCTCCAAAGGAGGCTCCCTCTCCGCCCCTACAGAGTCGCATACATCAGACACATGGTTCCCCTAGGATTGGAAGGAGCAAGGCCGCTGCGGCGTGTCCCGGTGGTCTTGCTTCTGTTTTTGGCCTCTGGGAGGGAGGGTGACTCCTGCTCTTTGACGGTTGTCCTGGGGCAGGGTACACTGGGCGGGTGTGACCAGCGGGCGGCGCATCCTTTGAGCCATGCCCGCATCTAAGCTAGTAGAAACCCTTTGAGGAAAGCTGGAGGAGTTGAATGGCACACCCTGTAGCGGTAACGGACACGGATTTTGAGGAGAAGGTACTGAAGTCCAAGACGCCCGTGCTGGTGGACTTCTGGGCTGAATGGTGCGCCCCGTGTCGCATGATCGCACCCATAGTGGAGGAGCTGTCTACGGAGTACGACGGCAAGATTGCCTTCACCAAGGTGGACGTGGACGTCAGCCCGGAGACGTCCATCAAGTACGGCATTCGCAGCATTCCGACGCTGCTGGTCTTTAAGAACGGCAAACCCGTGGACCAGGTCATCGGCGCGGTGCCGAAATCGGTGCTGAAGAAGCGGCTGGAGAGCGCCATCGCCTAATCCGTTCCGACCCCTTGAAGCGCCCGCTCCTACAAGAGCGGGCGCTTCTGTTTTTTTTGGGAGGGGGGGAGCCGACCTAACCCCTTGCCGCTTCCCCAAAGGTGAAGGGGCGATTTGTGTGCTGTGGCGATCCCAACGTGTCTGATGCCTGGGCGTTCAAAGGCGGTTTTGCGAAAGGGTTGGCGCCGACAAGGTAGCGGGGGCGCGGGCGAATGCGGAGGGAGGTGGCGGGGATGAAATGACAGCGTGTAGAATGATGGCGAGCAAATGTGATGACCAACCGCAGGTCTATACGCTTAACCCGTCACGCCAGAAATAGGATGCGATGGCACAGGCTCGGCGAGCAGGATGTGCGGACTTGTCTTGAGGAGCCAGATATTGTAGAGCCAGCGACTGGTGGCAAGACTCATTCGTGGAAGGAAGAGCCGGCTGGTGTGCTCCGCGTGACGTGAGAGAAGATTCGGGGAGGCTGGTGGTAGTAACGGGGTAAGGAAGTCAAGGTTGCCCAGGAGGATGGCACCATGAAGATTGAATATGACCAGGAGGCCGATGCCCTCTACATCCAATTCCGGGAAGAGCATCCCGCCGACAACGTGGACATAGAAGAGGGAGTAACGGTAGACATGGACGGCGAGGGGCACATCATTGGGCTTGAGGTGCTGGACGCCAGCAAGCGGTTTGGCTTGGAGAACGTGCTCAAAGTGAGTGTGGAGAACTTTTTGGCGGAGAAGGTCAAGGGGTGAGCGTTCTGGGCAGACACGCGGGTCTGCCCCTACCGAGCAAGGCTAACGCGAATAACGACGGTGTGGCTGACGGAGGATAATGCCGTGGAAGGGCGCAAGGCCTTGCGCCCCTACAGCCCGGCGAGGAGATGGTGGGCATGGAGATTCTGGACACCTCCCGGCACCTGGGGTTCCCCAAGGACAGCCCCAGGATGGAGACGGAGAACGTGAAGGCGTGGGCTGAAGAACGTACCATGGCTACCTCACCTGAAAACTCCATAAGCTACGGGGCAGCCATTTGAGGAACCTAAGATGGTCATTCCAATAACCAGTCGTAGTGATGCAGAATGAGACCATGCTTGTCATTCGTAATAACGCCGCGTGTCCGACCACGTAGACGAGGCTGAGGAACCCTTTCATTTTCTCTGGTGCCAATGAGCACAATACATGGCAAGTCTCCAACGATATCTGCAAATCCCAATTCGTTTCGCGCATATGATATGTTGTTGGTCAACCACCTGCGCCAGTCCTGCACCTGGCGTAGGGCGTGGGTAAGCGTTGCCGACTGGTCGGCATCGCGATTGAACATACGTTCCGTTGGGCTTTCTAGTTCAACGCCATACCACCATAGGCCGGACGAATCAAAACTTGCAGTCAGAAAATCAGGTATCAATTCGCTGCCTAGCTTCGGCTTTGGAATGAATATTGTTCCATGGTTTCCTGGATACAGCATTCTTGTTAAGAAATAAGGCTTCTGTACGATGAATTGAAATACTTGTTCTTCATTCTTTGCATTACTCATAATCGAGCAGAAATCAGCGAATTCCGACTTAAGTATTCTTTGATGGGGCGCCACAAAATATTCCCTCAGCTTCCCGTTAATTGCTTTCTTGGCTCGTTCTTGGCGTGCGTCGGATTGTTTGCCGGTAAGAGAGGTATAAAGGTTTTCGTAAACTGCCTCAGTTTCGTCCAAATTGCCGCGATGGTTTGGGTATAATTCCCGAATACGCATAATGGTTCTCCGTTATGATTTGTAGCCAGATGGAATGGTCAATGACATTGTATGCTTTTTTTGACGAGCAACCAATGGTGATGAAAAACATCTTCATCAGATGAGATTGGTGTTTTTCAATTCTCCATCGCCTCCCTGAGCACCTGCGCCACGTGCTCCGGCGTGCGGACGGTACCGTCGGTGACCTAGCGGGCGCAGGAGACGCCTGTGGTAGGTGCGACTTTCGTTTCCCTACCAGGGGATGGGCTCACCCGTCGCGGCGCTGAGAAAGCTCCCTGAGTCGGCCATGGTCAGAGCGTCAATGCGTTTGGCGACAACGCTTGCGGCCTCGTCAGCCGTGCCTGCCCAACCCTGTCCTCCCAGGTTGCTTCTGAAGGCCCCCGGACTGAGGGAGACGACGCCTATCCCCTGGTCGCGTAAGGTAGCAGCAAGCTGTCTGGCGAAGGCGTTAGCAGCGGTCTTGGCAGGGGAGTACCCCGGGTAGCCGCTGCCCATTCTCTGTAGGCTCCCCAGGCCGCTTGAGATGTTCACGATAAGGGATCCCCGTGGCATGATGGGGACCAGGACTTGCGCCAGGGCTACGAGGGCAAGGGCATGCACCTGAAGCTGCTCCAGGAGCTCGTTGTACCCGGCCTGGTGCAAGGGCTGGCGGGTCGCGGGCAGCCCGGTGTTGGACACCAGAAGGTCACACCGCTGCACCCGGGTCCGTACCTCTTGGCCGAAGGTTCGGAAGCTCTGGGGGCTTCGCACGTCCAGGGGCAGGGCGATGACGAGGGGGTCAGCCTTGGCCAGATCCAACAGTGGCGCACTGGTAGCGGGGTCGCGGTAGGCGCCGATGGCGGTGTAGCTCCGGCGACGGTATTCCAGCAGGAGATTGTGCCCCAGGCCGTCGGAACGGTTAGCACCTGTGACCACGGCCACCTTCTGCGAGGCGTTTTCCCTGTTCATGAGGCTCTCTTTCTGCCACAGGCGGAGATGTTGATGATACTTTGTCCAGGAGTGGCTGACCTATGCCGAGGCAGAGTGTAGCGCCTTGACAGGGCTTTTCACCCTCACCTCAATCCTCTTCCCTCCTTCGCTTCCCCGTTCGCTTCGCTCAGGGCTTCGGCTCACTCAAGGACAGGCTCTCAGGGAGAGGAACAGAGAATACCCTCACCCCAGCCCTCTCCTAAGGGAGAGGGAGCTACTGTTCCGCTAGCGTCCTCGCAGCACCTGCGCCGAGGCTCACCCTCACCCTGTATCCCTCTCCTCCTTCGCTTCGCTCAAGGACAGGCTCTCAGGGAGAGGGACAGAGAATACCCTCACCCCAGCCCTCTCCCAAGGGAGAGGGAGCTACTGTTCCGCAAGCGCCCCACGCAGCACCTCCGCGACGTGCTCCGGACGCCGCCCGGTGCCGTCGGCGATCTGATGGGTGCAGGAGAAGCCAGTGACGGCGATGCGGGCTTCGGGGGCGGAGCGGACGGCGGGGAAGAGGCGCTGCTCGCCAATCTTCATGCTCAGGTCGTAGTGCTCCTTCTCGTAGCCGAAGGCGCCGGCCATGCCGCAGCACCCGGCGTCCAACTCCTGCACCTCCAGGCCGGGTATAAGGCGCAGGGCCGCTACTGACGCCGCCGTGCCCCAGAGGGCCTTCTGGTGGCAGTGGCCGTGGAAGAGGACCTTGCCTTTTGTTTCCCGGAAAGTCAAAGTGAGCTTGCCCTCACTCTTCAGCTTCACCAGCAGCTCCTCCAGGAGATACGCGCCCTTGGCTACGTCGCGGGCTTCCTGGGTGCGCAGCAGGTCGGGGTAGTCGTCGCGGATGGCGGAGAGGCAGGATGGCTCGCAGCCGACGACGGGCACGCCGCGCTGGACGTAGGGGAGGAGGCGCTGGACGTTGATGCGAGCGTTGTTCCTCGCCTGTTCCAGGAGACCCTTGCTGATCATGGGGCGTCCGCAGCAGACCTTGTCGGCCAGGATGACCTGGTAGCCAGCGGCCTCCAGCAGCTCCACGGCGGCGACCCCCACCTGGGGCTGGTTGTACTCCATGAAGGTGTCGGTGAAGAGGATGACCTGGCCTAACCCCCTGGCCCCCTTCCCTGAAGGGAAGGGGGGAGGGTATTGCGAGGGGACACCCCCCGCAATACCCGGCAGGGAACCAGCAGTTCCCTGCATCTTTCTGTTACGCTGGCGCTTCCGGAACCACTGGGAGAAGGTCTGGGGGGCGACGGCGGGCAGGCGGCGGCGCTTGTCCAGGCCGAGGAAGCGGTCTAGCACGAGGCGGGCGATCGGGCTGCCGCTGGCGAGACGGGCAAGGGGGCCGAGGCGGGCGATCCAGGCGTTGACGGCGGCGATGTTGGCGACGAGGCGGGAGCGCAGGGGGATGCCGTTGGCCTTGCCATAGTGGTAGAGGAACTCGTACTTCAGCTTTGCCATGTCCACGTTGGAGGGGCACTCGGCTTTGCAGGCCTTGCACTCTAGGCAGAGGTCCAGGACATCGTGGAGGCGCTGGCTGGTGAAGGCGGCGGGGGCCGACCTCACCCCCTGGCCCCCTCCCCTAAAGTGGGAGGGGGAAGTATTATCTTCAGGGGACACCCCCTTTGGCAGGCTCAGGACAGGCTCTGTAACCCCGGAAGGAAACCCGAGGTTTCCTTCACCGTACTTATGTGCCCCCCCACCCCAGCTCTCCCCCGCAAGGGGAGAGGGGGTGATCAGGGCGCCGGAGAGGACAGAGCGGAGGGCGTTGGCGCGCCCTCGGGTGGAGTGCTCCTCTTCCAGGGTGGCCATATAAGAGGGGCACATGGCGCCGCGCAGGGTCTTGCGGCACTCGCCGACGCCGTTGCACTGCTCCACGGCGCGGGCGAAGCCGCCCTCAGCGGAGAAGTCCAGGAACGTCTTCGGCTCCCAGGCGCGGTAGGACGGCCCCAAGCGGAGGTTTTCCGTCATGGGTGGGCAGTCCACGATCTTGCCTGGGTTCATGATGCCCTGGGGGTCAAAGGCGCGCTTGACCTGCCGGAAGGCCTGGTAGAGCTGGGAACCGAACATCTTCTCGGTGAAGACGCCGCGGACGATGCCGTCGCCGTGCTCGCCGCTCATGGAGCCGCCGAACTCCAGCACCAGGTCGCTGACCTGGTTGGCGATGGAGACGATCTTGTCCAGGCCGTCCTGCTGTTTGATGTTGACCATGGGCCGGATGTGCAGGCAGCCCTCGGAGGCGTGGCCGTAGTAGCCGGCGACGGTTCCGTGGTCTCGGACGATCTGGTCAAAGCGCTGGACGAAGGCGGGGAGCTTATGGGGGTCAACGGCGGTGTCCTCCACGAAGGGCAGGGGCTTGGCGTCGCCCTTGACGGACATGAGGAGGCCGAGGCCGGCGGCGCGGATGGCCCAGGCGTTAGCCTGCTCTTCGGGGGAGGTTGCGACGACGCAGGCGTAGCCCAGGCCGTGGCGGGTTATATCAGCGCGGAGACCGTCTATGCGGGCGGCGAGCTCCTGGGGGGTATCGGCAAAGAACTCCACCAGCAGCATCGCTTTTGGCTCGCCCTGCACCCAGGTGAGGCGTCGGGCGAAGCCCAAGGACTCCCGGCTGCGACGGATAATCATGTCGTCAATGAGCTCCACGGCAGCGGGGCTGTGGGGGAGGGTGGCGATGGTGGCCTCCATAGCCTCCACGATGGAGTTGAAGTGGAGGATGGCGAGGCCGCGCACCTTGGGCAGCGGCTCCAGGTTCAGCACCGCCTCGGTGACGACGGCCAGTGTACCCTCGGAGCCAACAATGAGCTTAGCCAGGTTGGTGGGTGGGCCCGTCAGCACAGTGTCCAGGTTGTAGCCGGACACGCGACGTCGGATCTTGGGGAACCGCCGGTCTATCTCGGCGGCGTTGTCCCGGGCGATGCGCAGGGCGTCGCGATAGATGGCGCCTTCCAGGGTGTCCTGGGCAAGGGATGACTCAAGCTCCGGGCCGGACAGGGGCCGGAAGTGGGCGGCCTGGCCGTTGGAGAGGACGACGCTGACCTCTTTGACGTGGTCAACGGTCTTGCCGTAGAGGACGGAGTGCGCCCCGCAGGAGTTGTTGCCGATGGTCCCGCCGACGGTGGCGCGGCTGCTGGTGGTGGGGTCGGGTGTGTAGTGGAGGCCCGTGGGCCGCAGATGGTGGTTCAGCTCGTCCAGGGGGATGCCTGGCTGGGCGCGTACCCAGCGTTGCTCCTGGTTGACCTCCAGGACGCCGCGCATGTACTTGGAGAAGTCCATGACGACGGCGTGGTTGACGGTCTGGCCGGCCAGGCTTGTGCCGCCACCGCGTGGGAGGACGGCGACGCCGGCCTGGGCGCACAGGCTGACGACGGCGGCCACGTCCCCGGCGCTCCTGGGCAGGACGACGCCGACGGGGGGTATGCGGTAGAGGGAGGCGTCGGTGCTGTAGAGGGCCTTGGAGTAGGGGTCAAAGCGCACCTCGCCGGAGAGGGTGCGGCGGAGGTCGGCTTCCAGGGAAAGGAGGTCGGGAACGGTGAGAGTGGGCATGGGAAATCCTTATAGTTGGCATTAGCAAATCAGCCTGTCCTACGATAGAAGGTTTTGGAGAGAATAGGCTGTAGGCCGCAGAAGAGACAAGAGAGAGCCTTAACATGCAGTAGAGAAGAACTATGATCCTAGGCTATTGGCTCGCAGTCTGTACCATGAGACGCGGCAATGCTATCTGAGGCTTTTTCTCAAAAGAGAGCTCATAGTGGGGAAAGACTTCGGTTTTGTTTAGACAACAGCGTTTGTATTTTAGTCCTGATCCGCATGGGCATTTGGCGTTTCTACCAATCCCCTTGAAAGCTGGATGTTTCTGCCTCAGCACCTCTTTGTGATAATTCCAGCCATCCCATGGTGACTCTAAGGCAGACACAACGTAACTGATCAGGGAGAAACGCCGATCATCATTTCCGTTGGGAAAGATCACGGAATATTTCTGCACTGGATTGTCCACAAGTGCAATATGGAGGAGTTCCATCCCTTTGATGACGTGGTAGCACGTTTCGCCGTCGTATATTTCACCTACTTCGTGTTGGCAGCGACTTCGGAGTGTTATCTTGGCTTCGCAAATAGAACAGCGTATATCCTTGCTGATGAAACCTGGGCTAACACCCCATTTATACGGGTACAACTCCTGGAATCGCTTTGTATGGATTTGGACGTGAGCGAGGCCGAATTCATTACCTTCTTCACGGAAATGTTTATCTAAGAAGCTCTCTTCAATCTCGCACCTTTCCAATTCGTCCCATGCTTCTTTGTATTCACCTACTGTCATATGCTGAAATGCCGACACAAAATGATCCTGTACCCTACCAATAGTTTCTAGGCACCAAACAGCTTTCGCAACCAACTGGTCGCCACCAGCGACTGCTGCCAGCTTCAAAACAGTTAGCTGCCGCCAATGCTCTTCAGCAAGGATATTCTGGAGACGCTGGCGATAAGCTGCTAACCGCTGCCTGGGCTCACTAAGACAGGGATGAGCCATTGCCTCAGACAGCATCTCTGTTTTCACTTCCGGTTCCTTTTTCATCATATGGCGGAACACCTTGTTCACTCAGACTCTGCAAAGTAACTCTCTCGAAGGTTTCCACAGGTCCATCATATTTGAGCGATACTTGCTTCCCATTAGGATTTTTGTAAAGAAACTCTGCCTTAACCCTCTTACCTCGCAAGTCTCCCTGGTTAGATAGCTTGTTATAAACGTACGTCGCTATCAGGTTCACGACTAAAGGGAGCAACAGATTCTCGGAAACCCACAGAATCGGGACAATAATTTGATCCGAGTGAAACTCATATTCACGGTAATCTTCATCCCTAACCGCGGCTTCTACTGAAGTCTGACTTTTCAAGCTTGAACGCAAATAGTCATAAACGTCGCGTGTTGTGGCAGGGAAAGCAAAAATCTTACGGTCGCCACCAACGTTGGTTGGTACTATGAGGACACCCGCTTGTTCAAGCTGGCTCATGAATGCTGGATCTGACTGGAATGGCCTTAGGAGAGTGCTTACGTCCAACAGAGACGGACTTATGCTTAAGGGCGATTGCTGATGTTCCATAGCCATAATGCTCCGACTAATAGGATAGACATACTCTAGCGCAGAAAGCAGAAGGAGGCAAAGAGGTGAGCGGGCCTTAGCAAGCTCACGCATCGGCATTGGCTGCTATAATCTTACTGAGGTGACCTACGAGAGAAGTGAAGGCAAGGATAGCCAAAGGTGGCAGGGGTGAGACTGAGGCCCGCCGCAAGTGAATCGCAGCAGCAATAGAACATGCCCAGTCTGTGGTCGCCAACTACGTGCGAGGGTCGAAGCCTTTCTGAAGAGCTGATTCAGGAGCGAAGGCGGGAAGCCGCCAATGAGTAGCATCGTGCTGGACGCCTCGGCGCTCCTTGCGTTGGTACACAAAGAAGAGCCACAGCTAGACAGCCACCGCCGCACCCTTACGGGCGGACTGGCGCACGGGGTCGGGCGTCCAGGCACGGAGGCTGTTGGCGCTGACCACGATGCGGCGACCGCCGGGCTTGGCGGGCCGCGCAATAACCTGGCCCCGCTTGATAGCTCTGTGTAGCCCGGCAACGGTCACGCCTTTACTTTGGGCGGCGGGAGCGGCAGGAAGCCACTGGTCTTCAAAAGGATCGGCGTCCGGGTTGCACCCTTCCTCAGGGGCAAGCATACCCTGCCGGAGGCCCAAGCGGTCCTCCATATCACGCGCAGCCTGGAACAGAGGATGCCCCCAAACGGCCTCGTTGACGCGGCCCCCGGCGGCAGCCACAAGGGGATTGACTCGCCCTGCCACAAGGTCAGAGAAGCGCTCCCAGGACATGTTCTCTTTGTACGCTGTCAGTGCAACGGTCAGGAACACCATTTCCTCGTCAGTAAGGTTAATCAGGTCCAGGACCTTTCTTTCCAACGTCCTGTAAGTTTCTGGGTGCTTCATGCCAACCTCCAAACAAGGGGAATGCTTCTTCATTATAAACCATATGGTTGATGGATGTAGAAGGAATCAGGTGGCTAAGGTCTAAGGATTTCAGGAATACCTGCCACCTCAATGTACATGGCTTCTTGACGAAACTCTTCACGCACCCATAAGGCCACTCCCAGCCACTCGGGGAATTGTTGCCAGCTTGTGAGAGAT
This sequence comes from Chloroflexota bacterium, assembly GCA_016179765.1. Taxonomy (GTDB): domain Bacteria; phylum Chloroflexota; class Dehalococcoidia; order Lucifugimonadales; family JACPCL1; genus JACPCL1. The sequence goes on along the minus strand of JACPCL010000030.1, from coordinate 78,833 downwards.
ACTTCATATCTACGGCTTCGGTCACGGTAGATACGCCCCTGGCTCTCCCATTCCCCTTCTGCTGACGAACGGGTAAAGCCTCCAAAGCGCCTCAGCTTCTGCTCCAAGGTACGCCATGAGGCAGGAGAAAACGTACCACCAACATTGTCACGGATAGGCACGAGTAGTACGGTCTTGATCATGGGGCCGTTGTACAGGACGCGGGCGAAGGTGTTAAGCTTTGGTCGTTACGTGCGTCCCGCTACTCCTATGGACACGTCCCATTCGTGCGTCATAGAGATAGCGTTTGGACTGAGGGCATTATACTTGCGTTGGCGTTCTTTGCCAAAGCTCTGCTGCCGGAAGGGTTCGGCCGCACCCCAGTGCAGGGGAGGGTAAGTGGCCACCAGAGCAAGAGAGTACCAGGCCCCTGTTGCCCAGGAGTAGCGGCAGGCCCGCCTTGTCGGTGACTTTGGCAAGGTGCTACACTGGCAAAACCACCTTGGGGGTGAGGCATGGAACGCGTGCAATTTCTGGGCAGCCCCAACCTGCAGTCGCCCATCATGCTGCTGGCTTTTGCGGGCTGGCCGGATGCGGCGGAAGGGGCGACGAGCGCCCTGAGCTACCTAGCGCGCAAGCTGCCCGCCCAGAGGTTCGCCTCCCTTGACCCGGAGGAGTTTTACGTCTTCACGGAGCGCCGGCCAGTCAGTAGCGTGAACCCCAAGGGCGAGCGGGAGGTTACCTGGCCTGCCAATGACTTCTACGCCTACGAGACCAGGGACCACATCCTGGACCTGCTCATCTGCGTGGGCGTTGAGCCAAACCTGAAGTGGCGGGCCTACGCCAACGCCATCGTTGAGGTGGCCCAGCGGTTTGGCGTGACCAAGGCCATTATGCTGGGGGCGCTGCTGGACTCGGTGCCGCATACGAGGCCCATCCGCATCTCTGGTGGGGCGATGGATGAGGAGATGGCCAAGCGGCTGGGCGCCATGGGGGTGCGCGGCTCCGGCTATCAGGGGCCGACGGGCATTGGCACGGCGGTGTCCCAGGCCTTCCTGGCCGGGGGCATCCGGTTCGGTAGCATCTGGGGGCACTCGCCCCACTATATCCAGGTGGCCCACTTCCCCAAGGTGAGCCTGGCCCTGCTGGAGTCGCTTCAGGAGGCGCTGGGGACTACCTTTGACCTGGAGGAGATGCGGGCCTCGGAGGCGAGCTTTGGCCGCCAGTTCCAGCAGGCGCTGGACAAGGACGACGAGGTCCTGGCCTACGTACAGCGTCTGGAACGCAGGTATGACGCTGCCCAGGAGCAGGAGGCGGCGATACCCTCGCCCCAGGAGATGGTGCAGGAGCTAGAGCAGTTCCTGCGGGGCCGCCGGAAGCAGGAGGGAGCGTAATGACGAGCAAGGCATTTGGGACACAAGAGCTGCAGGCCATGGCCCGGCTGCTGGGCGTGGAGATACCGACGGAGCGACTTGAGGGGCTGGCCCAGCAGGTGGATGCGGTGTACCAGGGCCTTGCCCGGCTGGGCGCCGTGGACTTGCGGGAGGTTGAGCCTGCCGCCTCCTTCCGCCTGCCGTGGAGGGCGGGGTAAGCCCATTCTTATAAGGGTAGGCCGCATTGATCCCCCTCTCTGACCCCTCTCTGCGCACGGGCCGGCGGCCCTACGTGAACGTCGCCCTGATTGGGCTCAGTGCCCTGGTCTTTCTGTACGAGCTGGCGCAGGGGGACACCGCCGCTTTTTTTTTATACTTATGGCCTCATCCCGGAGGAGGTGTCCACCGGCAGGGCGTTCACGATATTGCGTACCCCTGACGGTCCCCTGGACATCACCACGCCCTTCACCACCTGGGGCACGCTGCTTACCTCTATGTTCATCCATGGGAGCTGGATGCACTTCATTGGCAACATGGTCTTCCTGTGGGTCTTTGGCGACAACATAGAGGGGCGCATTGGCCATGTGCTGTACCTGCTATTCTATCTGGGGGCAGGGGTCGCCGCCGCCTTTGCCCAGATAGCCATTGACCCCAGCTCGCAGACGCCCACCATCGGGGCCAGTGGGGCAATTGCCGGTGTGCTGGGGGCGTACCTGGTGCTGTACCCGCGCAGCCGCATCAACACGCTGGTGTTCGCCTTCTTCACCACGGTTATTCAGATACCGGCGGTGGTCTTGCTGAGCATCTGGATTCTGATGCAGTTCGTGGAGGGGGTGGGCAGCCTGGGGGTGTCGTCGCAGGGCGGCGGTGTGGCGTACTGGGCGCACATCGGCGGGTTCCTCACGGGGATGGGGGTATTTGCCCTGTACCGGCTGGCCTTAACGCGGCGCAGGGCTGATGACCGGTTCCCACGCGAGTCGGCATAAGAGACCTTGGGCCGCTTTTGCGGCGACACCGGAAGGAATCGTTGCGCGCCTTCATCATGGGGGCATTAACCACTCGTAAGCTGAGTTTTCCACCCCACCCCCCGAAATGCTTTAGTATAGATGCGGGCCGACTTTGTCGGCCCGCATCTATACCCTCATTTCCCTGGGGTGGGGAGGAGTCAATAACTAGCGGCTAGACGTATTCTTCCAAAGGCACGCGATCAGGAGCAGCGGGTAAGTTTAGCTTTTGATTGGTAAGGCAGCATGAAAGGAGCAACGTGAACGTCCAAGAAAAGCGGCTGCGGTACAGGCAGGTCCTGACGGGGAAGGAGTGCATCCACCCGGCCTCGGTGTACGACCCGATGTCGGCGCGCATGGCGGACTCCCTGGGCTTTCCGGTGGGGATGCTGGCCGGCTCGGTGGCCTCGGCGGTGGTGCTGGGTGCGCCGGACCTGGTGGTGCTGACGCTGACGGAGTTCGCCGACCTTATCCACCGCATCACCCGGGCGAGTGACCTGAGCCTGATGGTGGACGCGGACCACGGCTACGGCAACGCCCTGAGCGTCATGCGTACGGTGGAGGAGCTGGAGTCGGCGGGGGTGGCGGCCCTTACCATAGAGGACACGCTGTTGCCAGAACCCTTTCGCAAGCAGCCTGGGCAGGAGATGCTTTCGCTGGAGGAGGGGATAGGCAAGATGAGGGCGGCGCTGGCGGCGCGCGAGGACCCGTCGCTGACCATCATCGCACGCACCAGCGCCCTGAACCTGGCGGGTCTGGAGGAGGCGGTGAAGCGGGTGAAGGCGTACTCCCAACTTGGGGTGGACGGCCTGTTCGTGACGGGGGTCAACAACCTCCAGCAGCTTCAGGCGGTGCACCAGGCTGCGAGCCTGCCACTGCTGCTGGGCACCGCGCCTTCCGCCCTGGGAGACCGGAGGGTTCTGGGGGCCAATGGGGTGCGGGTTGCGTTGAGGGGGCACCAGCCCTTCTGGGCCTCGGTGAAGGCAGCGTACGATGCCCTGAAGCACCTGGCGGAGGGCGGCGCGCCGGAGGCGTTGCAGGAGCGGGTGGCCTCTCCTGAGCTGACGAACCTGGCCACCCGGAACCAGGAGTACGCCCGGCGGCGGAAGGAGTTCTTGGGGTAGCTAATGCGCCTTGGGCGCGTCGGGCAGGGCGTAGGCCACGGGGATGGAGTCGCCCCACGGGGCCTGGACGGCTGTGGCGTGCAGAGAGTAGGCGATACCCGCGTCTTCACCCTGAGCGCGACGCTCTGTCAAGTAGGCCTGCAAGCGCTGGCCGGCGTTCATGCCGACGAAGTGGACGCGGCCGCAGCAGCAGTGCTCGTGGTTGGCCTCGTCCACGCCTTTGTGGTAGCGGGCGCGTGGTTTGCAGCCGCAGGCGCAGTCGTACCGCACCTCGGCCACATCGGGCTGGTTTCGTACGGGGCGTACCAGGAACTCCATAGGTGACCTCCTGAAGGGCTTGGGGATAGGATACCACAACCGATTGTCGTATAGCTGCGTACCCTCTATAGTGTTGGGACAACACGCATGGGGACGGCTCAATGAACCAGAAGGCTAACTCGGATGTGGTTATCCTTGGCGGGGGCGTCGTGGGATGCGCCACCGCCTACTACCTGAGCAAGCTTGGTGTGAAGTGCACCATTGTGGAGCGGGACACCGTGGCGGGCCACGCCTCTGGCTTTGCCCTGGGTGGCCTTAGCCCTCTAGGAGGCGCTGGCATCCCTGATCCTCTGGGCCCACTGAGCCTGGAGAGCTTTCGGATGCATACGGAGCTGGGTGTGGCGCTGCGGGAGGAGACGGGTGTTGACACCGAGTTCCAGCTCCACACCGCCGTGAACGTTGCGTACACTGAGGAGGAGGCGGCGGCGATGCGGTCGCGCCTGCCCTGGCAGCGAGCCCAGAAAGGGTTCAGGGTGGATTGGAAGGAGGGAGCGGATATCCTGGCCATTGAGCCACGGCTGGCTCCTGGCGCGTTGGGGGGTATCGTCACTCAGTATGTGGGGTTGCTGGACCCGTACAAGCTGGCGCTGGCCTTTCTGCAGGGGGCGGAAAGTCGGGGCTGCTCCATGCGACACGGCGTGGTGCAGGGGCTGATCTTTCAGGGAGACCGCGTGGCGGGCGTGCAGACGAGCGGCGGGACGATCCGGTGCGAGCGGGTGGTGGTGGCCATGGGTGCGTGGTCCAAGGACGCTAGCGCCTGGCTTGGCTGCGAGATGCCGGTGGAGCCGCTCAAGGGCCAGATTCTGCGGCTGCGGGTGAAAGGCCCGCCGCTGCTGTATGTTTCCTGGGGGCACTCCTACGCCGTCTCCAAGCCGGATGACCTGGTGTGGGTGGGCACCACCGAGGAGTTGGTGGGGTTCTACGAGGCGCCAACGAAAGAGGCGCAGGGGCGGATGATTGCGTCTGCCCTGGAGGCTCTGCCGTATCTCCTAGACGCGGAGGTGGTGCTGCAGACGGCCTGCCTGCGCCCCGTGACCCCCGATGGCCTGCCCATTCTAGGCAAGGCGCCTGGCAAGGAGGGGGTGGTAGTTGCCACGGGCGGAGGACGCAAGGGCATCCACTTCAGCCCCATCATGGGGCGCATTGCTGCGGACCTGGTGTTCCAGGGGAGCACGGCCTACGACATATCGGCCCTGGCCCCTGGGCGGCCCATGGCCCAGGCGACGGTCGGCGCTGGGCTTGCCGACCCGTTCAGGTTCTAGCAGGGTGCTGACCTCACCCCCTTGTGGTCCCCCTCTCCTAAAGGGAGAGGGGGGAGATTAGTTCTGGGGGACACCCCCATCCGCCGCAGGCGGACCGTCCCTTCGTCTGCCTGCGGCGGACTCAGGGCAGGCTCCGGGGCTTTGTCCCTTTGAACCCCCCTTTTTTCATCACCTTGTTAGGTGTGTCTGGTAGGCGCAGGAGGCGCTGGGCGTTGCCTCCCAGGACCGCTTGCTTTTCGGCGTCCGAGAGGGAGGAGGAGCGGGCCTGACGCAACAGGCGCGCGGGCGTGAGCAAGGGGGAATCGGACCCGAAGAGTATGTGGCCTGCCCCCACCAGCCTGGGCGCCAGTGAGAAGACCTCTTTGCGGTACAGCAAGGGGGAGGCGGCGGTATCCACGTAAGCGTTGGCGAGGGTGCGGCGCACCTCCGGCATGAGGGCGTAGAAGGGGAGGCCGCCACCCCAGTGGGCGCAGACGATGGGCACGTCGGGATAGCGGTGAATGAACTCCATCAGGAGCGCCGGGGTAACGGAGCCTTTGCCGGGATAGGCGTGGCCCAGGGGTTCTGAGGCGTGGGTCAGCACGACCAGCTTGAGGGAGTGGGCCAGCTCCATGAGGGGGGCCATCACCCTGGCCTCGGTTAAGCAATAGCCCTGGGTATCGGGGTGCAGCTCGCCGATACCCCTGGCCCCCAGGCGGGCGCACCGTTGGGCCTCTACCAGAGCCGGCTCGCCCCAGGCGGGGTTCACGGAGCAGAAGGGGAGGATGCGCTTGGGGTGCCGGGCTGCGGACTCCAAGAGGTAGTCGTTGGCTTCTTGGGCCACCTCCCGGTTTGTCCACCCCATGCCCAGGGCCACGGCCATGTCCACGCCGGCTTCGTCCGGGGCGGCTACGAGTTCTTCTGCCGTTGCCATCCGCGCGCGAGGGTCTGAAAACAGGGCGGCAAGGGTTGCGTCCCGCTCTATGTAGTGGGAGCGACGGCTGTTGAAACTGGGTGGCAGGATGTGGGTGTGGAAGTCTATGATCATGGATGGCTCCAGAAGCAACATACAGCAAGGAGTTCTTCTTGACAACCCAGATAGGGGTTGGTATACTTCACGATTGTCGCCGCTTTTGCGGAGTGGTTAACTTGTGGCTATCGTGAGGACGGGTTTCGTATGCCTACTGTGAATCAACTGGTGAGAAAAGGGCGGAGGCGTGCAGAAAACCGCACCAAGGCCCCGGCCCTGCGCTTTGTCCAGAACACCTTACGTAACCGGTCGGTGCGCGGCCCAGGGTGTCCCCAGCGGCGCGGCGTGTGCGTGCAGGTGAAGACGATCACACCCAAGAAGCCTAACTCGGCGCTGCGCAAGGTGGCCAGGGTGCGTCTGACTAATGGCATTGAGGTGACCGCCTACATCCCCGGAGAGGGCCACACCTTGCAGGAGCACTCGGTGGTGCTGATTCGGGGTGGGCGTGTGCCGGACCTGCCGGGTGTGCGCTATCACGTGGTCCGGGGGACACTGGACACCACTGGGGTGGAGAACCGCAAGCAGGGCCGCAGCAAGTACGGCGCGAAGGGCAAGTAGCAGGCGCAAGAGGGATGTATGTCCAGACGTAGGAGGGCCGAGAAGAGGGTGATTGCGCCTGATCGTAAGTACAATCACGATCAGATTGCCCGCTTCATCAACCGGATAATGATGCAGGGCAAGAAGACGACAGCCCAACGGATCGTATACCTGGCGCTGCAAAAGCTGGAGCAGGAGACGCACCGTCCCGCTGCCGAGGTTTTTGAGCAGGCCATGCGCAACACTACCCCCATCTTAGAGGTGAAGCCCCGCCGGGTGGGCGGCGCCACCTACCAGGTGCCTGTGGAGGTGCGTGCGGAGCGCCGGGAGGCCCTGGCGATGCGCTGGCTCATCAACGCCGCCCGCTCTGCGGGCGGAGCGCCTATGGGGGAACGCCTCTATCGTGAGTTGCTGGAGGCCTCCCGGGGGCAGGGTACGGCAGTGAAGCGGAGGGAGGACCTGCACCGCATGGCGGAGGCCAACCGGGCCTTCGTCCACTATCGGTGGTAGCTGGCGACCCATCGCCACCCTCTGCACGGTCTCTGTTGACTTTCAATCCCGAAGACGTTGTGGTGTAGTGGTGCGTTGTGTTGGGCAAGGCTGCCTGGAGCGCGCGTTCGCCTGACCAGTGTAGTGGTTATTCGCCGGTGGAAAAGGTGCGCGAGGCGAGGGGTCTCGCCACGGAACGTTCATGGAAAACATACGCAACATAGGTTTCATTGCCCACATTGACGCTGGCAAGACCACCGTCACGGAACGGGTGCTCTTTGCCTCTGGCCGGACCTACAAGATGGGTTCGGTAGACGATGGCAATACCGTCATGGACTGGATGGACCAGGAGCGGGAGCGGGGTATTACGATCACTGCTGCTGCGGCCACTACCTACTGGCGGGAGTGCCAGATCAATATTATTGATACCCCAGGCCACGTGGACTTCACCGCCGAGGTGGAGCGGAGTCTTCGCGTGCTGGATGGCGGCGTGGTGGTCTTTGACGCCGTGGCCGGCGTGCAGCCACAGTCGGAGACGGTGTGGCGGCAGGCGGACCGGTATCGGGTACCGCGCATCTGCTTTATCAACAAAATGGACCGCGTGGGCGCCAACTTTCCTCGCACCGTGGACATGATTCGCCACCGTCTCAAGGCCAACCCTGTGCCGGTGCAGCTCCCTATAGGCGCAGACGCCTCCTTCAAAGGTGTTATTGACCTGATGGAGGAGAAGGCGCTGATGTTCACCGCAAATGGGAACAATGCGGCGCCTAAGGAAGCTCCTATCCCATCGGAGTACCAGGCGGAGGCGGAGAGCTACCGCAACGTCATGGTGGAGAGGATTGCCGAGACCAGTGACGCCCTCCTGATCAAGTACTTGGAAGGGGAGCCTATCACCGTTGAGGAGCTGCGCTCCGCCCTGCGGAGTGCCACCATCAGCAACCTGATTGTCCCGGTCGTCTGTGGTAGCGCCCTGCGGTACTGGGGCGTGCACCCCCTGCTAGACACCATCACCTACTACCTACCATCCCCCCTTGACATGCCCACCACCAAGGGTGTGAGTGTCAAGACCGGCGCGGAGGTCCAGCGGGCCGCCAGCAAAGAGGCCCCCTTTGCCGCCTTGGCCTTCAAGGTGGTCACCGACCCATACACCGGCCGCATGGTATACTTCCGCGTCTACTCTGGCAGTGCCAGAAGCGGCATGAACATCTACAACTCCACCAAGGGCCAGAAGGAGCGCATGGGCCGTATCATGCGGTTGCTGGCTAACCGGCGGGAGGACGTGGAAGAGATCGGCGCGGGGGACATTGGCGCGACGGTGGGCCTGAAGAACACCTTTACTGGGGATACGCTGTGCGAGGAGAGCGAGCCGATGCTCTTGGAGTCTATCAAGTTCCCCCAGCCGGTCATCTCTGTTGCGGTGGAGCCTAAGAGTAAGGCGGACCAGGAGAAGCTTGGCGATGCCTTGAACAAGCTGGCGGAGGAGGACCCCACCTTTGTTCGTCACTTTGACGACGAGACGGGTCAGACCATCGTGGCTGGCATGGGGGAATTGCACCTAGAGGTGCTCATGGAGCGCCTTCGCCGGGAGTTTGGCTTGCTGGTGAACCAGGGCAAGCCCAAGGTGGCCTATCGGGAGGCCATCACCGTTCCCGCCAAGGCTGAGGGACGCTTCATCCGCCAGTCTGGTGGTCACGGCCAGTACGGCGACGTGTGGGTGGAGATTGAGCCACAGCCGCGCGGCGCGGGCTTTCTCTTTGAGAACAAGATCGTTGGCGGCGCCATTCCCAGGGAGTACATCGCTGGTGTTGAGGCTGGGGCCAGGTCTGCCCTGGAGAACGGGGCGGTTGGCGGGTATCCGGTCATTGACGTGAAGGTGAAGCTGGTGGATGGCAGCTACCACGAGGTTGACTCCTCGGAGATGGCCTTCCGCGTGGCGGGCTCCATGGGAGTCAAGGAGGCCCTGAAGCGGGCCAGGCCGGTGCTGCTGGAGCCCATGATGTCCGTGGAGGTCATCAGCCCAGGGGAGTTCCTGGGGGAGATCCTGGGCAACCTGAGCGGGCGCCGTGCGCAGATCAGGAATATGGAGGGCCAGGGAGGGACGCAGGTGATCACCGCCTATGTGCCTCTGTCGGAGATGTTTGGCTACGCGACGGACCTGCGCTCGCTGACTCAGGGGCGCGCCAGCTACTCCATGGAGTTCGGCCACTATGCAGAGGCGCCGCAGCAACTGGTGCAGGAGCTGGTGCGGCGCTAGGCCCCAATGCCAGAAGGATAGCAGGGTATGACAACGCAACCGCAAGCCCCGGGGCACCGTCAGCGTATACGGGTGGTGCTGAAGGCCTTTGACCACCGGGTGCTGGACCAGTCGGCTGACCACATCGTGGAGACGGCGGAGCGTGCCGGCGCCCAGGTGGCAGGGCCAATCCCGCTGCCCACCAGCATCAAGCGGTTCTGTGTGATCCGCTCGCCCCACGTGGACAAGAACTCCCGGGAGCACTTTGAGATTCGCACCCACAAACGGGTGATAGACATTCTGAACCCTACCTCCAAGACCATAGACGCCCTGACGCGGCTGAATATGCCGGCGGGGGTTGACATATCCATTAAGCTATAGGGGCGTGTTTTTGCAGACTGTCATTAAAGGGTGAAAATGGCCGGCTCCCAGTTTCTTCCCTCTTGATGGAGGTGTACCCCCCTACCTCAGTCCTCCCCCGCAAGGGGGGAGGAAGCTATTTTGGTGGCAATGACGATCAGGAGAGCCTCTCTTTGAGAGGGCGGCAACGATGACGATAGGAATTCTCGGCAAGAAACTGGGCATGACCCAAGTGTTCCTGGAGGACGGCACGGTAGAGTCGGTCACCGTGGTGGAGGCTGGGCCTTGCGTTGTCACCCAGGTGAAGACCAAGGCTAAGGATGGCTACGAAGCCGTGCAAATAGGCTTTGGCGAGGCCAAGCGTTTGAGCAAGCCGGAGGAGGGCCATGTGAAGAGCGCAGGGGGCAAGTTCTTGCATCTGCGGGAGTTTCCCGCCAGGGACATGGGCGAGGCGCAGGTGGGCCAGAGGGTGGACGCCTCTCTGTTCAAGGCGGGCGACCTGGTAGACGTCACGGGCATCACCAAAGGCCGTGGCTTTAGCGGCGTGGTGAGGCGTCACGGCTTCAGGGGCGGCCCCAAGACCCACGGGCAGTCGGACCGGCACCGGGCCCCTGGGGCCATTGGAGCGGGCACGCACATGGGGAAGGTCACCAAGGGCATGCGCATGGCCGGGCACTATGGCGTGGACCGGGTGACGGCGCGCAACCTGCGGGTGGTGCGCGTGGACCTGGAGCGTAACCTGATGCTCCTGCGGGGCGCGGTCCCCGGGGCTAACCTGGGGATAGTCACCCTGCGCCATGCCAAGAAGGCGCTGCGGCAAGGGCAGGCCAAACCCTAGGGAAGAGAAGCGACGATGCAACTCCCCGTCTACGATACCAAAGGGGCAACCGTTGGGACGGTAGAGGTCAGCGACCTCCTGTTCAACGTGCCCATGCACACGGCGGTGGTGCACCAGGCGCTGGTGCGCCAACTGGCCAACCGGCGGCAGGGCACGTCGGACACCAAGACACGGGCCGAGGTGTCCGGCGGCGGCATCAAGCCGCGCCCGCAGAAGCACTCGGGGAAGTCACGCCAGGGGTCCATCCGCGCGCCCCAGTGGCGGCATGGCGGCGTGGTGTTCGGCCCTCATCCCCGCAGCTATCGCCAGCGTATGCCCAAGAAGATGCGTCGACAGGCCATCCGCTGCCTGCTGACGGATAAGGCCCAGGGGGAGCGGCTGACGGTGGTGCAGAGCCTGGACCTGGCGGAGGCCAAGACCAAAGAGATAAAGGGCATCCTGCAGGCGCTGAAGGTAACGTCCAGCGTGCTGGTGGTGACACCGCAAAAGGACGCCAACGTGGTGCTTGCGGCGCGGAACCTGGAGAGGGTGAAGACCCTGCCAGCCACAGACATCAACGTGGCAGACCTGCTGAACCATGACCGCCTGGTGATGACGGTGGACGCTGTGCGAAGGGCGGAGGCGCTGTGGGCCAAGCCCGCCAGTAAGAAGGCGGCTGTGGTGGGAGGGGAGGGGTAGGATGCATCACATGGAAGTGCTGGTGCGCCCTGTGGTGACCGAGAAGAGCACGCTTTTGCAAGAGCGAGACAAGTACGTTTTTGAGGTCACCCCCAAGGCGACGAAGACGCTGGTGAAGCAGGCTGTCCAGATGGCGTACAACGTCAGGGTGCTGGACGTGAACATGCTGATGAACCGCGGCAAGCTGAAGCGCTTTGGCCGCCGGGTGTCCCGCACACGGGACACCAAGAAGGCCATCGTGACCGTGCAATCTGGGGACCGTATCCAGATTTTTGAGGGAGCCTAGGTATGCCGCTGAAGAGCTTTACGCCCATAACCCCCTCGCGACGTGGGGCGGTGCTGCCCACCTTTGAGGAGATCACTCGGGACACCTCGGAGCGCTCCCTTACGGTGCATCTGAAGCGGCACGCTGGTCGCAACTTCCGGGGGAAGATCACCACGCGGCATCGCGGCGGAGGGTCCAAGCGGGCCTACCGCGTCATTGATTTCAAGCGCAACAAGCCTGGCGTGCCCGGCAAGCTGATGACGGTGGAGTATGACCCTAATCGCTCGGTGCGCATCGCCCTGGTCCAGTACGCGGATGGCGACAAGCGGTACATCCTGATGCCCAGCGGCATGAAGGTGGGTGACAGGGTGGAGTCCGGCCCCGACGCCGAGATCAAGGTTGGCAACGCGTTGCCCTTGGTCAACATCCCCACGGGCACCATGGTACACAACCTGGAGATGCACCCCGGCCAGGGTGGGCAGATTGTGCGGAGCGCCGGCGGCGCTGCCCAGGTGCTGGCCCGGGAGGAGGAGTACACGCTGATTCGCCTGCCCTCTGGAGAGGTGCGGCGGTTCCTCAGCCGGTGCATGGCCACCATTGGCCAGCTTGGAAACCTGGACCATAAGAACGAAAAATCTGGTAAAGCTGGACGCATCCGCAACAAGGGCTGGCGGCCCCAAGTGCGGGGCTCTGCCATGACCCCTAGGAACCATCCCCACGGCGGCGGCGAGGGACGCTCTCCCATTGGCATGCCTGGGCCGAAGACTCCTTGGGGCAAACCAGCGTTGGGCATGAAGACCCGCAACAACAAGCGCACGGACAACATGATCGTGCGGCACAGGAAACAGAAGTAGGCGAGCTATGTCCCGTTCTATCAAAAAGGGCCCGTACGTTCATGAGAAGCTGGCGAAGAAGATAGAGGCGGCCAAGCGCAGCAGCGCGCGCGTGGTGATCCGCACCTGGTCCCGGGCCTCTATGATCATGCCGGACATGGTGGGGATGACGATTGCGGTGCACGATGGGCGTCGGCACGTGCCGCTGTTTCTTACCGAGAACATGGTGGGCCACCGGCTTGGAGAGTTCGCCGCTACCCGCACCTTCCGGGGCCACGGCTCTAAGTCGGAAAGGACAACACAGGTGAGGCGGTAGGCCATGGCTGTTCAAGCGACTGCCAAGAACGTAACCATCTCCTCCAAGAAGCTGAAGTGGGTGGTGAGCCAGGTGCGCGGCAAGCCCGTACGCGAGGCTATGGACATTTTGCGCTTCTCCCCCACGCCCTCGGGCCAGGAGATTGCCAAGGTGGTAAAGTCGGCGGCGGCCAACGCCGAGAACAACCTGCTCATGGACCCGGACGGGCTGGTGATCGTCGCCATTTATGCCAACGAAGGCCCCACGGCGAAGCGGTTCATGCCGCGGGCCAGGGGCCGGGCTGGGAAAGTGAACAAACGCTCCAGCCGTATTACCGTCGTAGTGGATCAGGAGGCATAGGTGGGGCAGAAGACGCATCCTGCTGGGTTCAGGTTGGGGATTATTCGCGATTGGGAGGCGACCTGGTTCGCCCCCAAGAGTGAGGTGTACAAGCAGTGGGTACTGGAGGACTTGGCCATCCGCAAGTCCATTCTGGGCAGGTACCCGGATGCTGGCATCTCCCACGTGAAGATAGAGCGGAGCAGCAACGACCTTGTCATTACGCTGCATACCTCCCGGCCGGGCATTGTGATAGGCCGGGGCGGGCAGCGCATAGATGAGCTCCGGCATGAGCTGGAAGCGCTGACGGGCAAACGCTCCCGGGTGAACGTGCAGGAGATACGCCAGGCGGAGTTGGATGCCTTTCTGGTGGCTCGCAGCGTGGCGGACCAGCTTCAACGGCGCATCGCCTTCCGCCGCGCGATGCGTCAGGCGGTGACCCGGGCCATGCAGTCGGGTGCAAAGGGCATCAAGATTGTCTGCTCTGGCAGGCTGGGGGGGGCGGAGATCGCCCGCACGGAGAAGGTGATGGTGGGCCGCGTGCCCTTGCACACGCTACGGGCGGACATTGACTATGGCCTGGCCGAGGCGGCCACGATGATGGGGCGTGTTGGGGTGAAGGTCTGGCTGTACAAGGGGGACATCTTCCCCAAGCATAGGGAGGAAGCGGAGGAGCTGGGGACCATTGAAGTGACCCTGGCAGCTACGGAAGCGGTGGGTGAAGGAGGCAGCGACAATGCTGCAACCGCGTAGAGTTAAGTTTCGCAAGATGATGCGGGGTAACCGCGGGGGACAGTCGGCGGGCAGCTCCGTGGCCTTTGGGGACTATGGCCTCAAGGCGCTGGAGCCGGCCTGGATCACCGCGCGCCAGATAGAGGCGGCGCGCCGTGCCATTACCCGCAGGTTTCGCCGTGGTGGGCAGGTGTGGATCCGGGTATTTCCCGATAAGCCGGTGACCCAGAAGGCAGCGGAGACTCGCCAGGGCGGCGGCAAGGGTGGTACAGACCACTGGGTGGCGGTGGTGAGGGCGGGACGCATCCTCTTTGAGGTGGGGGGTGTGCCTGAAGATGTGGCCAAGGACGCCTTGTGGCTGGCCTCACAGAAGCTGCCTATCCCGATGCGCACGGTGAAGCGGGAGGGTATGCTCTCCGCTGCCGCAGCCTCGGTGGAGGAGTAAGGGTGTGGTCCGGAGGAAGTCCCCAGGCAACCAGGACAACCCGTGAGTCTGAGCTAGCAGTGTACTGGAAAGAGGACATGCGTATACATGAGGTGAGGGCACTCTCCCAGGAGGACCTGAAGAAGGAGCTGGAGGCGGCCTATAAGGAGGCGCTGAGCGTGCGCTTCCGCCTAGCCACCCGCCAGCTCAGCGACACGTCCCAGGCAAGCAAGGTGCGCAAGAAGGTGGCGCAACTGAAGACGGTGCTGCGGGAGAGGGAGCTGCTGGAGCAGCAGAGATGAGCACAGCCACACAGAAGAGTCGCACAGGCACGGTGGTCAGCGTCAAGATGCAAAAGACGGTAGTGGTGTCGGTAGTCTGGCGGCAGAAGCATCTCCTTTACGGTAAGGCCATGCGACGCATCAGCAAGTTCTATGCCCACGACGAGGAGGCCGAGTGCAAGCTGGGCGATGTGGTGCGCATCGTTGAGACGCACCCCCTGTCCAAGACCAAGCGATGGCGCGTGATGGAGATCGTTAAGCGGGGCGAGGCACCGGAGGTGAAGCCTGCGGAGATTGGCGCCCCGGAGATAAGGGCGCTGTCGCCCGTGACGCAAGGAGTGGACCCCGCCCTGGAGGCGCAAGAGATTACCTAACCCCCTCGGTCCCCTTCCCGAAAGGGGAAGGGGAAAGGAATGGACTTGGGGAGTCTTCTTTCCGTAACGGCAAGGGAGCAACGAAGTGATACAGACCTACACCAGACTGACCGTGGCCGATAATTCTGGCGCACGGGTCATCATGTGCATCAACGTTCTAGGAGGCAGCAAGCGCCGCTACGCCTCCATTGGCGACGTCATCGTTGCGGCGGTGAAGGAGGCCATCCCCAACGGAGCGGTGAAAAAGGGTACGGTGGTAAGGGCGGTGGTTGTGCGTGTCAACCACCCATATCGTCGTGCTGACGGCTCTTACATTCGCTTTGACGACAACGCCGCTGTCATCCTGAGCGAGGCCAACACCCCCAGGGGTACCCGCATCTTTGGCCCCGTGGCTCGGGAGCTGCGGGAGAAGAACTATATGCGCATCGTATCGTTGGCGCCGGAGGTGCTGTAACATGCGCGTGCGCCAGAACGATACGGTTGTGGTCATCACTGGCAGGGACCGCAGCAAGCAAGGCAAGGTGCAGTTGGTGCTGTCCAAGGAGAGCCGGGTGGTGGTGGAGGGTTTGAATATGGTCAAGCGCCACCAAAAGCCCACGGCCATGATGCGACAGGCGGGTATCATCCAGAAGGAGGCGCCCATGCCCCTTGCCAAGGTGATGCTGGTGTGCCCACGCTGCAACAAGGGCGTGCGTGTGGGCTACCACACTCTGGAAGACGGACGAAAGGTGAGGATGTGCAGGAAATGCAAGGAAATGATAGACCTGTAGAGGGCGAGGCTCCACCACGGGAGCAACGCCGGCAGGGCAGACAGCCGCCAAGGCAGGAGGGCCAGCCACAGGGTGAGGCTCGCCAGGAAGGCCAGCCACAGCCCCGGCCCGCCCGCCAAAGGGGCCAAGAGGGCGGAGGTCAGCCCCAGGGCCAGGGGCGCCCGAGTGGTTCGCGAAGCCAGGGTGCAGGGGGCGGTGGGCAGGGCCGTCGCGGTAGTGGTCCTCCTGCCCCTGCTCAGGCGGCTTCGCAGTCCACACCGGCGGGGCCCCTTCCCACGCCGCGCCTGCTGAAGCGGTACCGGGAGGAGATAGGTCCTAAGCTGATGGCGGAGTTCAGCTACCGGGTACCCCTCCAGGCGCCGCGCCTGGAGAAGGTGGTGCTGAACGTTGGCCTGGGAGAGGCGCTGACCAACGCCAACGCCATTGACAACGTCAGCCAGATGCTGGCAACGATTGCCGGACAGAAGCCGGTGGTGACCAAGGCCAAGAAGTCCATCGCCAACTTTAAGTTACGTGAGGGGATGAGCATCGGTACCATGGTCACCTTACGCTCCCGCCGCATGTACGAGTTCATGGACCGTCTGCTGAACGCGGCCCTGCCTCGTATTCGGGACTTTCGAGGGGTGCCCAGGGGCAGCTTTGACGGACGGGGTAACTACTCCTTGAGCATTAGAGAGCAGGTGATTTTCCCGGAGATTGATTACAGCAAGATTGACCGGATCCGGGGTTTCCAGGTTACCATTGTGACCACGGCCAGGAGCGACCGGGAGGCCTTCCGGCTCCTGGAGCTGCTGGGGATGCCTTTTGCGAAGGCGTAGGAGGAGCAGCTCTTTGGCGGTCCGCCGTAGGCGGATGGGGGTGTCCCCCAGAAACAAGATTTACCCCTTTCCTGAAAAGAGCTTGCCCTGAGTGAGCCGCAGCCGCCGAAGCCCTGAACGGCGTGAAGGGATGCCAATGGAGAAACCGAAGGGAAGAGGCAGGGAGGGAAGGAAAGGCTCCTTGAGGTGCAGATATCCGTGGATAAAGGATAGCTATGGCTAAAGAGGCGAAGATTGTCAAGTGGAAGAAGCCGCCCAAGTATGCGGTGCAGTTCCACAACCGGTGCAACCTGTGCGGGAAGCCCCGCGCCTACATCCGGCACGTGGGGCTGTGTAGAATATGCTTCCGGACCTTGGCCCTGCGGGGCGAGTTGCCCGGAGTGCGCAAGGCGAGTTGGTAGGTGAGACGATGACCCAGTCTGACCCCATTGCAGACATGCTGACGCGTATCCGCAACGCTCAGGGCGTGCGACGGGACGTGGTATCGGTGCCTTCCTCAAAGCTGAAGAAGGCCGTTCTGGAGCTCTTGAAGTCGGAAGGGTACATCGCCGACTACCAGGCGGCCCAGGAAGGCGTCCGCGAGATGTTGCGCGTCCGCCTGCGCTACAACGAGAAGAATCAGCCCCATATTGGCGGGCTGCGGCGCATGAGCAAGCCTGGGCTGCGCATCTACGTGGACAAGAAGGACCTGCCCCGCTTCTACGGAGGGCGCGGCATCTCGGTGCTGTCCACTTCCCAGGGGATTCTCACGGGCCGTGAAGCGTGGCGCCGGGGCATTGGCGGCGAGCTTCTGTGCTATATTTGGTGAGGCAAACATGTCCAGGATCGGCAAGCAACCCATACCTCTACCCCAGGGCGTGACGGTGACCGTTCAGGAACACATAGTGACGGTGAAAGGCCCTAAGGGGACCCTGAGCCAGGAAGTCAGTGAGGACCTCTCCGTTGCGGTGCAGGACGGGGTGGTCATCGTGACTCGCCCTTCCGACGAAAAGCGGCACAAGGCCCTGCACGGCCTCACCCGCACGTTAGTCGCCAATATGGTGACCGGCGTGACCGCAGGGTTCCAGAAAAACCTGGAGCTGGTGGGAGTAGGTTACCGAGCCCAGGGAGCGGGCAAGAACCTGAGCCTCACGGTGGGATTTTCCCACTCCGTAGTGGTGGAGCCACTGGAGGGGGTCTCCTTCGCGGTGGAGGCCAACACCCGGGTCAGCGTTATGGGTACGGACAAGCAGAAGGTGGGGGAGACCGCGGCGCGCATCCGGGCCATCCGCCCGCCCAACGTGTACACCGGCAAGGGGATCCGGTATGCCGGAGAGCTAGTGCGCAGGAAGGCTGGCAAGAGCGCCAGCAGGAGTACCAGGTAATGGCACGCCTGAATACAAAGGGAGAGCGGCGACGCTCCCGTCACCTCCGTGTGCGCAAGCGCGTGGAGGGTACCACAACACGGCCTCGCCTCAGTGTGTTCCGCAGCATCAAGGAGATCTACGCCCAGGTGATTGACGATGGCGCTGGCCGAACGCTGGCCGCGGCCACGAGCCTGAAGCTGCCCAAGGCCGAGGGCGATGCGAAAGCAACCAAGACGGATGAGGCCCGGCTGGTGGGAGCGGAGATCGCTCGCAAGGCTACGGAAGCTGGCGTCCACCAGGTGGTCTTTGACCGGGGTGGTAACCGGTACCATGGCCGGGTGAAGGCCCTGGCCGAGGCCGCCCGTAAGGGAGGTCTGGAGTTCTAATGGTCAATCCAATAGTTCAGCCGGAAGAAGAGCTTGAGCAGCAGCAGGCGGCCACCTCTGAGAAGGTGGTGGATATCAGCCGCGTGGCGAAAGTGGTGAAGGGGGGCCGGCACATGAGCTTTCGCGCCCTGGTGGTGGTGGGTGACGGCACGGGGCGCGTGGGCGCAGGCGTGGGGAAGGCGGACGCCATTCCGGACGCCGTGCGCAAAGGGACCACCACCGCCCAGAAGAGCCTAATCACCTTCCCTCTCAAAGGGAGCACCGTGCCGCACCAGGTGGAGGCCCACTTCGGCGCGGCCCATGTGCTCCTCAAGCCTGCGCCCCAGGGCACGGGCATCATCGCCGGCTCCTCCATGCGCGCGGTGCTGGAGTTGGCGGGCGTGAAGGATGTGGTGGCCAAGTCTTTCAAGAGCCAGAACCCAATTAACGTGGTGTGGGCCACCCTGGCTGCCCTGCGGGACATGAAGCTCCTGGCCCCACCCGGGGCTGGCCAGAGCATCGCGCAGGCCCCGTTGGTGGAGCCGCCTGCGCCTCCGGTGGCGGCAACTGACCAGCCACTGGCAGCAATGGTTGAGGGGGCGACGGTTTAGCGGGTAGGAGTTATTGATAGTGGACAGAAGGCGGCTTGAGACGTTGCTATGGCAAAGAAGCTACGCATCACCTGGATCAAGAGCACCATCGGCTACCATGAGCCTCAGCGTAGGGTCATCCAGGCTCTGGGGCTGTATCGCCTGCACCACACGGTGGAGCGGGCGGACAGCCCGACCATCCGTGGTATGGTGCACAAGGTGCGGCATCTGTTAAAGGTGGAAGAGGTGATGGTGGAGTGAGAGGACTGAGGGTCGGCGAGGCTCAGGCATACGGCAAGAGCATGGTAAAAGCACACGAACTGAAACCAAACCCGGGGGCCCGCACGGACCGTCGCCGCGTGGGACGCGGCGACGGCAGCGGCATGGGCAGCTACTCCACCCGAGGCCTCAAAGGGCAGAAGGCGCGGGCCGGGGGGGGCGCTCGCCGGGGCTTTGAGGGAGGCCAGAACCCCCTGATGAAGGGTCTGCCCATGCTCCGCGGCTTCACCAACATCTTTCGTGTGGAGTACACCGAGGTGAACCTGGAAAGGCTGACCTCCTTCCTCCCAGGGGCAAGGGTATCGCCCGTTGAGATGCAAGCGGCGGGCCTCATCAAGAACGCCTCTTTGCGGGTGAAGGTGCTGGCCCGTGGCGATGTGGACAAGCCACTGAGGGTGGCAGCCCACCGGTTCTCCAAGGCAGCCCGCGCGGCCATTGAGGCCGCCGGCGGCGCGGTGGAGGAGCTGTAGCCGTGCGCGCAGCCGTGACACGAACACCAACTGCCGGCCGGCCGGCGCTGCTTCAGGCGGTCATTGACGCCTTTCGCACGCCGGACCTGCGGGCGCGCATCCTTTTTACCCTTGGCATGTTGGTGGTGTTTCGCCTGCTGGCCCACATTCCGGTCATGAACATTGACCCTGCGGTGCTGCGCAGCCTCTTTGACCGGGGCGATGCGCAGGGTCAGCTCCTGGGCTTTCTGGATCTGTTCAGCGGCGGCGGCTTGCGCAACCTGAGCATCGTGGCGCTTGGGGTGTACCCTTACATTACGGCCTCCATCGTTGTTCAGATCATGACGCCGGTGATCCCGCGGTTGCAGGCCCTGGCCAAGGAGGGGGAGGCGGGCCGCCAGCGTTTGAACCAGCTTACCCACTACTTGATGGTGCCCATCGCCGCGGCGCAGGCCTATGGACAGCTCACGCTGATGCAGCGGCTGGGTGGCCTGACCGTGGACTCCTTTGGCGGCGGACTGGGCCTGGATACCCTGGGTATTCTGGTCTCGCTCACCGCTGGCACCGCGTTTCTGGTATGGATGGGGGAGCTGATTACCGAACGGGGCATAGGCAACGGCGTCTCCATTATCATATTCGGCGGCATTGTGGCTCAGTTCCCGCAGTTTGTGGGCCAGGGCTTTCTGGAGCGCAACAACCTGGGAGGCCTTATCCTGCTGGCCCTCATTGGGGTGGCCATTGTGTTCCTGATTGTGTATTTCACGGAGGCCCAGCGACGCGTACCCGTGCAGTATGGGCGCAGCGTGTTCCGGGGTGGCCGTATGTTCCGTCAGTCGGGCACATCCTTCCTGCCCCTACGGGTTAACTCGGCAGGTATGATCCCACTCATCTTTGCCTTCTCCATCATGATCCTGCCGGGCACCATCGCCAGCTACTTCGCCAATCCCACCAGCGGCTCGGTGGGCGCCCGCATCGCCAACTTCTTCGCCACGGCCCTGTCCCCCCAGGGGGCAAGCTACTGGATTTTCGTCTTTATTCTGGTGATGTTGTTCACCTTTTTTTACACCTTGGTCATTTTCCAGCAGCAGAACCTGGCGGACAACCTGCAGAAGAACGGCGGCTTTATCCCCGGCATCCGGCCGGGCAAACCCACCTCCGACTACATCAACCGGGTCATCATCCGCATCACCTGGGGTGGCGCCCTGTTTTTGGGCTTTGTGGCCATTCTGCCCTACTTCGCTACCCTGGTGACCGATATCCGCGCCATCCAGATTAGCAGCGCCAGCCTGTTAATCATGGTGGGCGTGGCCCTGGACACCTTGCGCCAGCTTGAGGCGCAGTTGATGATGCGCAACTATGAAGGTTTTTTGAGGTAGATGGCGTATGCGGCTCGTGTTCCTCGGCCTGGCCGGTGCGGGTAAGGGAACCCAGGCCAAGACCCTCTCAGAGAAGCTAGGAGTGGCCTTTATCTCCTCCGGCGATATGTTCCGCCATCACCTCGCCCAGGGCACGGAGCTAGGAAAGCTCGCGAAGGGGTACATGGATAAAGGGGAGATGGTGCCCGACGAGGTGACCATCCGCATGATCCTGGACCGGATCAACCAGGGGGACTGCCAGAAAGGGTTCATCCTGGATGGTTTCCCCCGTACCCTGAACCAGGCGAAGGCACTGGAGAGGGCCCTGGGTGATGCCCCCGTGGACAGGGTGCTGTATATCAAGGTGGGTGAGGAGGAGCTGGTACGCCGGCTGGCGGGGCGCATCAGTTGCCGCACGTGCGGTACGCCCTATGCGCAACAGATGCTGGCGGACGACGCTAAGCAGTGCCCCCGTTGCGGCGGCGAGCTGTACCAGCGCGCCGACGACCAGCCCGAGGTGGTGCGCCGCCGCCTGCAGGTGCAGTGGCCAGAGGTGCAGGGCTTGGCCGACTTCTATGGGAGGCAGAGGAAGCTGGTGGAGATTGACGGTGAGAGACCCGTGGAGCAGGTGGAGGAGGAGTTGGTGAAGGCCATTGACAGGGTGGGGTGAGGAGGTCCTGCCCTGGCACTAAAGTGCCAGGTTTGGGTTCGGCTAACCCCCGACTTTAGTCGGGGGATATGAATGTGACGCATAGGCAAAGGAACGCCTGAGGGAGGCGTTTGGAAAACCAGCGCTTGTACGCTACAATAGGTGGTTATGGAACGCACCCAGGGGCTATACCTGACCGTGGAGGGCCGCAACAACGGCATCACCATCAAGTCCCCTGTGGAGCTGCGGGTGATGCGAGAGGCGGGGCGGGTGACGGCTGCCGCCAGGGAGGCCGTGGTAAGAGCGGTGCAGCCGGGCATGAAGACGAAGGAGCTTGACGCCATCGCGGCCAGGGAGATACGCCAATTGGGGGGCAAGCCCTCCTTCAAGGGGTATCGTGGCTTTCCCGCAACCATCTGCGTGTCCATTAACCAGGAGATCGTGCACGGCATCCCTGGCGACCGCGTCATCAAAGAGGGGGACGTGGTGAGCATAGACGTGGGGGCCATCGTGGGAGGCTTCCACGGGGACAGCGCGGTGACCGTCATCGTGGGCAGGGCGTCCAAGGAGGCGGAAAAGCTGGTGGAGGCCACTCGCCTGAGCCTGGAGCTGGGTATCAGACAGGCGCTGGCGGGCAACCGTGTGGGGGACATCTCCACTGTGGTGCAGCAGTTCGCCGAGGCGCAGGGCTACGGCGTGGTGAGAGAGTACGTGGGCCACGGCATTGGCCGCGCCCTGCATGAAGACCCTGCCGTGCCCAACGTGGGCGAGGGGGGCAAAGGGCCGCTGCTCCGGGTGGGCATGGCCATTGCGATTGAGCCAATGCTGAACATGGGCACCTGGGAGACCCGCGTCCTGGATGATGACTGGACCGTGGTGACCGCCGACGGGAGCCTGTCGGCCCACTTTGAGCACACGGTGGCGATTACGGAGCGCGGCCCCTGGGTGCTGACGGCGTTGGAAGGGGAGTAGGAACCAGACAGAGGTGGCGGTGAACCGGTAAGGTATGGCGAAAAAAGAGGCGATAGAGGTGGAAGGAACGGTGGTTGAGGCGTTGCCCAACGCCGTCTTCCGCGTGGAGTTGGCCAACGGGCACCGGGTGCTTGCCCACATCTCTGGCAAGATGCGCATGAACTTCATTCGCGTGCTGGCGGGAGACCGTGTGCTGGTAGAGCTTTCCCCCTATGACCTGGCCCGTGGCCGCGTGACCTTCCGCTTCCGCTAACCGGAGAGGTAACATGAAGGTGCGAGCTTCCGTGAAGAAGCGATGCGATAAGTGCAAGGTGGTCCGCCGCCATGGTGTGGTGCGCATCTTGTGCGATAACCCCAGGCATATGCAGCGGCAAGGCTAGGACTGAAAGGCAGGAGGGACTCTCTATGGCGCGTGTGGCGGGCATTGACATTCCGGACAACAAACGGGTGGAGGTGGCCCTGTGCCGTATCTATGGCATTGGGTCGGTCTTGGCTCTGAAGGTCCTGGACCAGGCGGGTGTCACGGGCAACCCCAGGGTGAAGGACTTGCCAGAGCAGGACCTGGACCGCATCCGTGAAGTGGTGGATAAGCAGTATAAGGTGGAAGGGGACCTGCGCCGGGACGTGAACATCAACATCCGGCGGCTGATGGATATTGGGACCTATCGCGGTGCGCGGCACCGCCACGGCCTGCCCGTTCGGGGCCAGCGCACAAGGACCAACGCCAGGACCAAGCGGGGCGAGCGCAAGACGGTGGCCGGGCGCCGCCGCACCGTAGGCAAGAAGTAGCAGGAGTTGACCATGGCGAAAAGGCCAGCCAGAAGGCGTGAGCGCAAGTTTATTCCCAGGGGGAAGGCGTACATTCAGTCCACCTTCAACAATACCCTGATCACCGTCACTGACCCGGAGGGGAATGTGATCTCCTGGGGCAGCGGAGCCACCGGCGGCTTCAAGGGCGCCCGCAAGGGCACGGCTTTTGCGGCTCAGCGGGCCGCTGAAACCGCTGGCCGGCGCGCCGTGGAGAACGGTGTCCGCCAGTTGGATGTCTTTGTGAAAGGCCCGGGGGCGGGACGGGAGGCGGCCATCCGCTCCCTGCAGTCCGTGGGCATCTCCGTCACCAGCATCCGGGACGTGACGCCCATTCCTCACAACGGCTGCCGCCCCCCAAAGCGACGGCGGGTGTAGCGTTTCTTCTCCTCTTTTGAGGACGGGCGAGGCGACAAGGAAAAGGAATTAGTTAGGAGCACGCATGGCAAGGTATACGGGACCGGTGTGCCGGCTCTGTCGCAGGGCTGGGGAGAAGCTCTTCCTGAAAGGGGAGCGTTGCTTTACCGCCAAATGCGCTATTGAGAAGCGCCGGCGAGCCCCTGGGGCAACCGCCCAGGCCAGGAGCCGCCGCCTCAGCGACTACGGGGTGCAGCTGAAGGAGAAGCGGAAGGCCAGGGTAATCTACGGCGTGCTGGAGCGGCAGTTCCGTCGCTACTACCAGGTTGCCCGCAAGAACCCGCAGGCCACGGGCCTTGTGCTCATGCAGCACCTTGAGCGCCGGATGGACAACGTCGTGTATCGCCTGGACTTTGCAGAGTCCCGCAGCCAGGGGCGTCAAATGGTCATGCACGGCCACTTCACGGTCAACGATAGGAGGATGGATATACCCTCTTACCAGGTGAACCAGGGGGACGTGATTTCCTGGAAGCCGACCAGCCAGGATAGCCGGTTTGTGAAGGCCCTGGTGTTGGCTATGCCCCGCAAGCCAGTGCCCGGCTGGCTCAGCTTAGACGCGGCCAACCTCAAAGGCGCTGTGGTTCGCATTCCAGGGGCGGATGACCTGGACAGGAACATAGAGCCGCGCCTCATCGTGGAGTTCTACTCCAAATAGCGCCGAGGGCTCGCCAGCATACGGGCAGGTAACGCCAGAGCAGAGGGAGCGGTATCGCTCATTGTTCAGCAATTGTGCAGGTGGCGGGGGTGGGTGAGGGGGTGATTTGTAGGAGAGTAGCGCAGTGACAACAACGGAACTCATAGTTGGAAAGCCGCGGCCTGAGGTCAAGGTAGAGGAGTCTTTGCCAGGATATGCCCGCTTTGCCATTGGCCCCCTGGAGCGGGGCTATGGCATGACTCTGGGCAATCCATTGCGCAGGGTGCTCCTCAGCTCTATCCCTGGGACGGCGGTCACGTGGGTGAAGATTGAGGGGGTCACCCACGAGTACTCCACCATCCCCCACGTGAAGGAGCAGGTGACGGACCTGCTGCTGAACTTCAAGGCCATTCGCCTGCGCTCTGCCGTGGACCGCCCCGGCCGCTTGCGTCTAGAGGTGAAGGGAGAAGGCGTCGTCACCGCGGGGGACATCATGGCCACCGCTGACTTTGAGGTGGTGAACCCGGAGCTGTATTTGGCCACCCTGGACACGCCGGATGCCAAGATTTCCGTAGAGTTCAACGTGGAGCAGGGCGTCGGGTATGTCCCCGCCACCGGCGAAAGCGGCTTGCCCATCGGCGTGCTGCCCGTGGACGCTATCTACTCGCCGGTGCGGCGTGTCAACTATGCGGTGGAGCGGATGCGCGTGGGCCAGGTGACCAACTACGAGCGACTGGTCTTGGAGGTGTGGACCGATGAGACCATTACCCCTGTGGAGGCCCTTTCTCGGAGTGGGCAGCTTTTGCTAGACCGCTTCTTCCTCTTCGCCAACGTGGGCAAAGGCCCAGAGGCGCCGGGGGATCTGCCCTCCTTTGCCCTCTCCATCCCTGCGGACATCTACAACACGCCCGTGGAGAAGCTGGAGCTTTCGGCCCGCACCCTCAACTGCCTGAAGCGGGCGCACCTGAACCGCGTGGGCGAGATTTTGGAAAAGGACCGCTCGGAGCTGCTGAAGATTCGCAACTTTGGAGAGAAATCTCTGGAGGAGCTGTGTGACCGGCTGGAGCAGATGGGGTTGCTGCCGCCAGACGCCAAACTGCGGCTCAGCCCCAAATCCCGCTCCGAGGCGCAGGATGAGGAGGACCACGAGGGCGCCAAGAACCACCTTAATGGGGCCGAAGGCGGAGAGGAAGAGTCGGAGGTGTCGCCATGAGGCATCGCATGGATGGCAGGCGCTTCAACCGGCCAGGCGACCAGCGCAAGGCGCTGTACCGGACCCTGATCCGTTCCTTGCTGCTGCAGGAGCACATCCAGACCACCGAGGCGAAGGCCAAGGAGGTCCAGGGTATGACGGAGCGCATGATCACCTATGGCAAGAAGGGCACTCTGCACGACAGGCGCATCGCCCTGACCCACCTGCCGGACAAGGATGTGGTGGCAAAGGTGTTTGACGACCTGAGCAAACGGTACGCGCAGCGCTCCGGCGGCTACACCCGGGTGCTGAAGCTTGGCCCGCGCACGGGCGACGGCGCGCGTATGGCGATTGTGGAGTTAGTGTAACACTACCTTAACCTAACCCCCTTGGTCCCCCTTCTCCATAGGGGAAGGGGGAAGAATTGAAAGTGAAGATGTATGTTGCGGCTTAGCCGCAACATACATCTTCACTGATCTCAAGTCTCCCTTTCCGCATTGGAGAGAGGGACTGCATGGAGAGAGGTGGAACTACCCCCAGGCAAAGCGGCTGGGAATGTGCATCAAGCATTGGAAGGGAGAGGGGAACAGAGGGAGTTAGGGTGCGGGAAAAGCCTTGCAGGAACATTGCGCTGGTAGTGGAGTACGACGGCACTGGCTACTCTGGATTCCAGTTGCAACGCAACGCCACCTCCATTCAGGGAGAGCTGGAACGGGCGGTGGCTGGCTTGACTCAGGAGCCTACCAGGATGCGTGGAGCGGGCAGGACGGACGCCGGCGTCCACGCCAGGGGACAAGTGGTGGCCTTTCTCACCACCACGGCGCTGCCTTGCGAGACGATAGTGAAGGGAGTGAACTCCTTCCTGCCCATGGGCATCGCAGTCCAGAAGGCGTATGATGTGCCTCTGGGGTTTGACCCGCGCCGTCACGCCCGCAGCAGGGTGTACCGATACACGATACTGCGCCGGGATAGGCCGTCGCCCCTGAACGAGAGGTACGCGCACCGGGTAGCCGTTGGGCTGGATGTGGAGGCGATGAAGATGGCGCTGGCTCTCCTGCACGGGTCTCACGATTTTGCGGCGCTGGGGGGCTCCACAGGGCCGGGCAGGAGCACGGTGCGGGAGGTATTCAGCGCGCGTCTCTGGCAGGAAGATGAGCTGCTGCACATTGAAATAGAGGCCAACGCCTTCTTGCCCCACCAGATGCGCCGGACCGCCGGTATGCTGGCCTCGGTAGGGGCAAAGCGCCTCTCCCTGGAAGGGGTCAAGGCAATATTGGAGGGACACGCTGGCCCGGAGCACAGGAAGCTCATGCCGACGCTCCCTCCCCAGGGACTGTGTCTCATGGAAGTACGCTATAAGGACTTTCCTCCCCATGAACGTGAAGCGAACAAAGACCTACAACGCTAAACCTGACGAGGTGGGCGGCGACTGGCAGGTGGTGGATGCCGCCGGGGTGCCGATGGGCCGCCTGGCTGTGGAGGTGGCCCGCATCTTGCAGGGCAAGGACCGCCCCACCTACACCCCTTACGTGATCACCGGCGACTACGTTATTGTGGTCAACGCCGCCAAGGTGGGCCTGACAGGTAGCAAGGTGGCGGATAAGGTCTACTACCGCCATTCCGGCTATTCGAGCGGCTTGAAGCAAACCTCCTACCGGGGTATGATGGACAAGCACCCGGACTATGCCATCAAGCATGCGGTGAAGGGGATGCTTCCCAAGAACAACCTGGCGATCCATATGCTGAAGCGGCTGAAGGTCTACGCCGGGCCGGACCATCCACACCAGGCCCAGGTGACCGGCTCGCGGAAAAAGGCTGTAAAGGAATAAGGCACATCCGTCCCAGGGCGGACGCTCTTCCTTCTTTTGGGGTGGGGCAACCACAAAGCTGGTGGCTTAGGAGCTATACACTTGATGCAGCAAGAGCACTACTACCATGGCGTGGGGCGGCGCAAGTCGGCTATCGCCCAGGTGCGCCTGTACACTCAGCCTGGGGGCATTGTCATCAACGGCAAGCCCCTGGAGGAGGCGTTCCCCTGGGAGGGGTGGCAGGACGTGATCAGGGAGCCGCTAAAGGTGGCCGACGCCCTGGACAAGTACAGCGTCCAGGTGAAAGTGATTGGGGGCGGCGTAGTGGGGCAGGCGGGGGCCGTCCGGCATGGCATTGCCCGAGCCCTGGTGGTGCTGGACGAAAGTCTCAGGGCTCCCCTGCGAAAGAGGGGCCTGCTGACCCGCGACGCGCGTGTCAAGGAGAGCAAGAAGTACGGCCTCAAGCGAGCCCGAGCGAAGGAGCAGTATAGCAAGCGCTAGTTTAGGTACGGAACAAAAAAGGGCAGCCAAGAGGCTGCCTTTTTTGTTCCGTAGCAGGATGCTGAAAAACACCCCCAAACCCCTTTGTCCTTCAAGGAAGCCCCAGAGGGGCTTCCCTCTCCGGGGATTGATTTGTATTTGGGGGTGTCCCCCAGACCCCCGCCAGAGGGGCGAAGCCCTCTGGACACCCCTTTTTCAGCATCCTGGTATGGGGGGTTACTCTCTGGCCAGCCGCCGCTTAAGCTGGTCAATGACCTGCTGTGAGGATGGGTCTACGCTGTTCAGCATGGCGAGGTAGTAGCTGACGAAGTCCCCCAGCATGATGCTGCTCAGGAGGTGGGCGAGGGGCGTCTCTCCCACGGCGTCTATCTGGCGGTAGGCCACGCTCTGCTCCACCAACACCTCCTCCACCGCCTGGTACTTGGCGGAAACGCGTGGGTGCAACAGGTAGGAGTGGAGCAGAGTCACGTAGGCCCCAAGGCTGGTCCCTGTGGGGAGGGCGTAGCCTTCTACGGAGTTGTGGGCCAGCTCTGGGAGCTCCTCGTAGAAGGCCCAGGACTTGCTGTTCTCGTTGAGCTGGGTCTTCCAGCGGCGGGCCGCTCCCACCAAGAACCCTGCTCCGTACACCACGGGCAGCTTTCCGTGCATAGCCAGGGCGATGGACTTGGCGAGGTTCTGCACCGCAGGTACGGGGGGGGACAGCCCTTCTGCAAGCTGGCGCAGCAGGACAATGGCTTCAGCTACGTCTCCCTGGCGGTAGGGGAGGAGGCCGAGCTGGCACAGAAGCGCCAGGGGCGCCATGAAGCTGTAGCCGATGGCGGAGCGTGCCTCGCCCTGATAGGTTACTTTGAAGAGGGGGACTTCGTGGGCCTCGGCCATGTCCATGAGGAGGCCACCGCCTGTGACCACGGCCAGGGATGCCTTACGCTCCCGGGCCTGGCGGTACATGGTAAGGGTCTCTTCGGTGTTGCCTGAGTAGCTGGATGCGATGGCCAGGGTGCGGGGACCTACCCAGGCGGGCACGTGGTAGTCGCGCAGCACCGTGGCGGGCAGGTGGCCCTCAAGCTGGGCAAGGCCAGCCACCAGGTCGCCGCCGATGGCGGAGCCGCCCACGCCCAGGAAGACCAGGCTATCCACGCTGGCGTAGCTGGGCGGGAGTTGGACGGCGCAGGCCTGCTCCCAGGCCTTTTGGCACTGGTCTGGCAGGCTGGCGATGCGCCCCACCATGTTGGTGGGATCGTGCTGCTGGTAGACTTCGGGTGTGTCTAGTAAAGGCATGTTGTTGTAGCCGTAGCTCTCATGAACCTCCCCAACGTCACACCCCTGCCATGTCCCGCGCCTCCGTCAGCAGGCGCTCCACCTGGGCGGGCGATTCCGCCTCGGCATACAGTCGCAGCAGGGGCTCCGTGCCAGAGAAGCGGATGAGCACCCAGGCGCCGCCATTCAGACGGAAGCGGGCGCCGTCAGTCTCGTCCCGGCCCTGGACGCGTTTGCCCGTCAAGGTCTCTGGGTTGCGGGAGGCGACGCGTTGGACGACGGCAGCGCGCTTGGACGGGTCAAAGGGGATGTCCCACCGGTCAAAGTGGTGCTCGCCTACCTTGCTGTAGAGGTGCTGGACCAGCTCCGAGGGGCGCTTGCCGGTGCGCGCCATCATGTCCAGGATGAAGAGGCCGCTGAGGATGCCGTCCCGCTCCGGGATGTGGCCGCGAAAGGCGTAGCCGCCGCTCTCTTCGCCGGCGGCCAGGGCGTCCTGCTGGCGCATGACGGGCCCCAGGTACTTGAAGCCGACGGGGGTCTCATGGACGGGTACGCCGTAGAGCTCCCCCAGGCGATAGACCATGCTGGTCATGGTGATGGACTTGACCAGGGGGCCGCGCTGGCCCCTGGTCTCCAGCAAGTAGAGGCATAGCAGGGCGAAGGTGTGGAGGGTGGAGAGGAACTGCCCGTGCTCATCTATGATGCCCACGCGGTCGGCGTCACCGTCCAGGGCGATGCCGACGTCGCAGCGCTGGCCGAGGACGTGCTGGGAAAGAGGGGCCAGGTTGTGTGCCACCGGCTCCGGTTGCCTCATGCCGGGGAAGCTGGGGTTGCGCTCCGACCGCAGCTCCGTAAGGCCGGGCAGGCCGTCCAGGAGGTGGGGCAGGTAGCCTGCCCCTGCGCCGTGCATGGCGTCTATCCCCACCTTAAGGCCGCTGGCGCGCAAGGCCCCCAAATCCACGAGCTTGCCGATGTGGGCCAGGTACGGCGGGCCTGGCTCTATCTCCTTGACCAACCCCTTCGCGCGGGCCTCTGGCAAAGGCAGGCGGGGGATCTCATGCCCCTGGGCCTGGGCTATCTCCTGTTCCAGGGCGTCCACCACCTCCTGGGAGGCGCTGCCGGCGTACTCGGGCTTGTATTTGAAGCCGTTCCACTGGGGAGGGTTGTGGCTGGCGGTGATGATGACGGCGCCGCCTGCATAGTGGTGCACGATGTTGTAGCTGACCACCGGGGTGGGCGCGGCCTTGCCGCACAGCAGGGTAGGGACGCCGTTGCCAGCGGCGACCTGGGCGACCTCGGCGGCGAAGTCCTCCGAGGCGAAGCGGGTGTCATAGCCCACCACCAGTCCGCGGGGTGCAAGGCCTTTGCCTTTGAGGTACTGGGCCACGCCCTGGGCGCAGGCGCGGACGTTCTCGGCGGTGAAGTCCCAGCCGGTAATGGCGCGCCAGCCGTCGGTCCCAAACTGGATGGCCAAGC
Organism: Chloroflexota bacterium; assembly: GCA_016179765.1. Taxonomy (GTDB): domain Bacteria; phylum Chloroflexota; class Dehalococcoidia; order Lucifugimonadales; family JACPCL1; genus JACPCL1. The sequence continues at coordinate 48,401 of JACPCL010000030.1, read as the reverse complement.
ACGTATTGCCTTTCAAGAAGGCTCCAGAGGAGCCTTCCTCTCGGTCTGAATATGGGGATGCCCTTAAAGGCCCGTCCCATAGTACGGGCAATCAGGGTGCTTGTCCATCATTCATCTGTCGCCCCTCTTCACGCCCCTTGTCCCTCTCCGTGTATCTGGGCGCCGGTCTCCAGGGCGGGGAGTTCCTGCTCCTCTCGCTCCTCAAAACGGCTCAGGGGGATAGTGGGCAGGGTGGTCACGTAGGCGCCCACCTTCACCCCCAGGTGCAGGGAGAAGAGGGCGATGGTCTCGTTGTCCTGGGCCTGGACGATGTTCACATAGTCGTAGGTTCCCAGGACGGCGTACTGGCCAAGCAGTTGCACGCCGGTGATGTGAATGCTCTCCTGAATCTGGGACAGGCTCTCGGGGTGGTGGTATACGCGCTCCCGGCCTTCTGGCGTGAGGGTTAGCAACTGGATGTAGATGGTCATGCTCCACCTTCTTTGAGGCGACGGGCTTTGAGGCGATGGGCTGTGGCCCCAAATTGTAGCGCCTGGAGCAAAGGATAGCCATAGGCGCGGGCGAATACCCAGCCGCTGCGGCGTACTGGTCCCTTATGGTCATTGGCAACATAACCTAACCCCCTCTGGCTCCCCCTTCCCGTACGGGAAGGGGGAGAAGAATTATTGGAATCAATGTGATGCGCCAACGGCGCATCACATTGATTCCTTGAATTATTTCAGGGGTGCGTGACTGTGAGAGCAGCCCAAGCCTAGCCGCCGCGGAGTGTGCCGCTCGGTGCGCTCAGGCCTGGCGGCACGATGGTGATGGTGCGCGCCAAGAGGGTGCCGTCGGCCCCACGCTGGCCGCCGACGATGACCTGGGCGCCGGGAACGATGTCGGTGAGTTTGGCAGCGGCCAGGGTCTCTACCTGCGTCGCGCCGGTGATGGTGGCGGTCAGGGGGCCTTGGGGGGTGGTCACGGTAAGGGTGTTTCCTTCAACCCTGTCCACGGTACCCGTGAGGCCGCCACGGCCTGCAAAGGCCCCCGCTCCGCCTGTCTGGCCGGCAGCGCCGCCCTGGTCTGCGCGGTTCTGGAACTGTTGCCGGAGCTGGTCAAGCTGCTCCTGGGTGAGGGCGTCTCCTCCCGCCTGCCCCTGTAAGCCCCGGAAGGGGAGCGTACCCTGGACTGGGGTAGCAGAGGGCGTTGGGGAGGCTGTGCTCCCGCCCGTCAGGGAGCTGGCTGGCGCGGCGTCGGCCTGGTTTTTGCCCATGACCAGGCCGCCGGCGAAGGCCCCTCCCACGGTGCCGCCCCAGGCCAGGACGACGATAAGCAGCGCCACAAACGTGCCAGTCTTCATGTGGGACTCCTTTGCCTTTTTCTGGGTTCATGTCATCCTGCGGCTTCCCGGTATGGTTATGAGCACCATACTTGAGCACTCTGGGCTTTACCTCACCCCCTGTAGTCCCTCCTTCGTCCTTCCGAGGAAGGATTCAATGAGGGACTCTCTCCGTTGTGGAGAGAGGGACCGAGATTCTGGGATGAATTGTGTTGCGGTATAGCCGCAACACAATTCATCCCACTTATTCCTCCCCCTTCCCGCATCGGGAAGGGGGATAGAGGGGGTTAGGTCAGATTCTACTCATGGCGCAGCGCCTCAATGGGGTGCAGGCGGGCGGCGCGCATGGCGGGGTAGATGCCGAAGAAGAGGCCGATGGCGGCGGAGACGGCCAGGGCCAGCATGGCGATGTCGCCGCTGAAGGCGGTCTGGAAGGTCTGGCTGCCCAGGGACTTGCCGTCCATGAGCCTCGCAACGCTCAGCCCCAGGGCTACGCCCGCGATGCCGCCACCCAGGCTCAGGAGCGTGGCCTCGGAGAGGAACTGGAACAGGATATCGCGGCGCTTGGCCCCCATAGCCTTGCGAATGCCTATCTCACGGGTGCGTTCGGTGACGGAGACGAGCATGATGTTCATGACGCCGATGCCGCCCACCAGGAGGGAGATGCTGGCGATGGCCCCCAGGAAGACGACGAAGACGTTCGTCGTCTCCTCCAGGGTTTGCAGGGCGTCCTCTTGGCTGGTGATGGTGAAGTCGTCCTCCCCGGTGATACGGTGGCGTAGGCGCAGGACGGTGGCAATCTGTTGGGCCGCTTCGTCCATCTCCGACTGGTCAGTGGCCTGGATGTTGATGTTCTGGACGGTGACGCCCCCCTGGGTGGTGCGCCGGGAGGACAAACGGTAATAAGCGGTGGTGATGGGGATCAGCACCTGGTCGTCCAGGTTGCCCAGGACGCTGCCGCCCTTGCTTTGCAGCACGCCGACGACGGAGAACTCCCGCCCATTGATGCGGACGCTCTGGCCTACGGGGTCGCGGAAGCCGAAGAGGGTCTGGGAGGTTCGCGATCCCAGCACGGCGACCAGGGCGCTGCTCTTGACGTGGGTGGGAGAGATGAACTGGCCGGAGGCCACGGGGAAGTTGCGCGCCTGGGCGTACTCCGGTGTTACACCAACGATGCGGGCGAAGGTGTTGTTGCGCCCTGCCTCTATCTGGGCATTGGCCCCCAACTCTGGCGCTACCAAGGCCACCGATGGCGTGAAGAGGGGGTCTGCCAGGGCGTAGGCGTCGTCTAAGGTCAGGGTTGCGGCAGAGCCCTGGCCGGCGCTCACCCCTCCCTGGGTCGTTGAGCCAGGACGCACGAAGAGGAGGTTTGTGCCCAGGGCCTCTATGCGGGAGGTGATAGTCCTCTGCGCTCCCCGGCCAATGGACATAAGGGAGATAACGGCGGCGACGCCGATGACGATGCCCAGGAGGGTAAGGCCGGCCCGCAGCTTGTTGGCCGCCATGGAGGCGAAGGCGGTGTGGAGGAGGGATAGAGGGGTCATGGCCGGGGCGTCTCCCTCTTCGCCCCCACAGCCAGGGCGGCGCGCCATTCAGCAGTGGGCTGATCCCTGACCACCAGGCCGTCCAGCATGGCGATGATCCGCTGGGTGTGGGCGGCTATGTCTGGCTCGTGGGTCACGACGATGACGGTGAGGTCTTCCCCACGGTTGAGCAGGGTGAGGAGGGACAAAATTTCTTCGCTGGAGGCGCTGTCCAGATTGCCGGTGGGCTCGTCGGCCAGCAACAGGGAAGGGTTTTTGACCAGGGCCCGGGCGATGCCCACGCGCTGCTGCTGGCCGCCGGAGAGCTCGGTGGGCCGGTGGCCCATGCGGTCCGCCAGGCCCACCCTGGCCAGGGCCTCTTTGGCGCGGTGGGTGTGGTCTTTGCCATTGCCATAGAGCAGTGGGAGCTCCACGTTGGCCAGGGCGGTAGCCCGGGGGAGCAGGTTGTAGGTCTGAAAAACAAAGCCAATCTTACGGTGGCGGATGGCCGCCAGTTTGTCATCGCTCTGGCGACCCACCTCCTCGCCGTCCAGGAGGAAGCGGCCAGAGGTGGGCACGTCCAGGCAGCCGAGGATATTCATGAGGGTGGATTTGCCGGAGCCAGAGGGCCCCATGATGGCCACCATCTCTCCTTTGGCGATGGACAGGGTGACCCCCTGGAGGGCGGGCACCTCCACCTTGCCCATGCGATAGACCTTGGTGACGTCTTCAAGCTGGATCATGGGTGTCATGCTGGCAATCCCTTTGACGGGGAAATGTTAGAGCCTCTCCTGAGTCCCGATTGGATTGGGACGAAGGAATAGGGGTGAACCCCCTACCTCAGTTCCTTCGCTTCGCTCGAGGACAGGCTCTCCCCCGCAAGGGGGGAGGAAGCTATTATCGTGGTCATGATAGAAAGGGCCTTCGTCCCTACCGATTCTGGTTCTGGTTGCGATCGCCGGCGCCGCCCGGGCGCTGACCACCCCCAAAACCCTGGCCGCCGGCGCCCCCCGTGACGCCTCCCAGCCCGCCCTGGCCGGTAACGGTAAAGGCGCCCCGCAGGTTGCCCAACTGGCCGGAGGTGGTGACCTGGGCGGTCTCCATCACCACCCGGTCTCCCTGGGCAAGGCCCTCTTTGACAACAACCCAGAAGTCGTCGCTGTTGCCCAGAATGACGGGCCGCTCCACTATTTTCCCATTGCTCATGACCTTGGCGGTGGGTTGCTGGAAGCTCCCGTACACCGCCTGGGTGGGAATAAGGAGGACATTCTGCTCGCTACGGATGATGATGTTGGCGGTGGCGCTGAGGCCTTCCCGAAGCTGGACGCCTTCGGGAACCTGAAGCTGGACCTGGATGGGATAGGTCACGACGCCCTGGGCCGTGCGTGCGGCGGAGGAGATGTAGGTGACCTTACCGGTCAGGGTCTGGCCGGGCAGGGCATCCATGGAGACGTCCGCCTGAGCACCCTCTCTGATGAAGAGCACGTCAATCTCATCCACCGTGCCGTCCATCTGCACCACCAGGGGGTCAGCCACCTCCACCACTACGGCGTTGGCATTGACCGCCTGCCCCGCTTTTATGTTGACCAGGGTGACAATGCCCTTCAGGGGGGAGGTGAGGGTGGCCCCCTTCAGCCGTTCAAGAGCGGTATCCAGTGCTGCCTGGGCCGAGGCCACGTCCTTCTGGCGCAGCTCAAGGTCCAGGAGGTCTGGGCCGGCCAGAGCATCCGCCAGGTCCTCCTCGGCCTTGGACAGGTTGGCCTGGGCCACGGCCACCTGCTTCTGTTTAGCGTCCAGCTCCAGGGGATCGGCGCCAGCCTTCAGGGCCGCCAGGGTATCCTGGGCCCCTGCCAAGGCGTTCCGCGCTTGCGTAGCCGATGAGTCCCCTTTAACAACGGCCTTGACCGCCTGGTTTTGCTGGGAGGCCAAATTGTCCTGCGCGATCTGAAAGGCGTTCCAGGCGTCCGTCATCTCTTTCATGATGCAGACACCCCCAGGAGGAATGAAGCTACCCTCGCAGGTGGCCACGATGGGCGCTGGCAGGTAGTTGAGCCAGGCGTACACCACCGGCTCGCTCCAGGGGGTGGCCGGGTCATCCGAGGGTGGCCCCTGGGTGTTAATCCACTGGCCTATGTCGGTAAAGCGGCTCTGGGAGTTATAGAGGGAGGCGAGAGGGACGCCCAGGAGGACAAGCAGCGTCTCAGGCGGGGTTGCCAGTTGCTCACCGGTCAAGGTCATGCCCAGCCACTTGCTCATGACGCCCCGGTAGCCATCTTCGGCGGCGGCCAAGGCCTCCTCGGCGGCGGCCAGCTTCTTGTCCCAGTCCTTGAGGGTGATGGCCGTTTCCAACACGGTGCTGGCGAGATTGAGTGACGCATTGTCCACGGCGGCCTGGGCTTCGGCCAGATGTTCGAGGGAGTCCTTATCTAGAAGGGTATCCAGGGCGTCCTGAGCGTTGCGCAGGCTGAGGCGGGCGTTGGCTACGGCGGCCTGAGCCAGGGCGATCTCCTGGGCCGAATGGGGCGTGCGGGCCTGGTCCAGGGCGTCTTGGGAGTTGCGCAGGGTGACTCTCGCCTGGGCCGCTGACTTTTCCAGGGAGGCGATGGTGGCCGCGTCCAGGCGGGCCAGGGGCTGGCCCGCTTCTATGGCCTGGCCCTCACTCACCAGCACCTCCGCCACCGTGCCCTGGGCGCCAAAGGTAAGGGCCTCTTTGTTGGGAAAGAGGAGGCCGCCGCTGGTGGAGACCTGGTTTACCAGGTCTCCGAGCTGCACGGGGATGAGCTCTTGGGTTTTGGCGAGGGCCGTCTGTCCACTGTTGGTGGCGGCGGCGTAGGCGAGGTAGCCTCCACCGATTCCGGCGGCTGCCACGAGGAGCAGGACCAGCGCCTGCCATAGCTTGATGGTTTTGAAGAGGGTAAGCATGACGCCCGCCTTAAACTGGAGCGTGTGGAAAGTCCGTGGATAGTAACGTAGCGGTTTGGCGAAATGTCAGGGATACCAGGATATGAGGGGTGAGCCATCAGGGTGGCTCCTCTCATACGATGGCAGGCATGTCTACCACCATGCGTCTGGCCGCCAGGTCTACCTCTTTCACGACGTCGGCTAGGGCGGGCACGAGGGTTTCACGGCCAACGCTCGTGACAACGTAGACATCGTTGGCGGGAGAGGAGAGGATTTCGGTGATGACGCCTAGAGGGTTGCCCAGGGTGTCTACCACCTGCATATCCAGGAGCTGGTAGTGGTAGTAAGTGTCTTTGGGGGGCTGTGGCGAATCCCCTTCCGGCACGTGGAGCTCTGCGTCGCGCAGCCGCTCCGCGGCCTCCCGGGTGTTCACGCCCTCCAGCTTGAGGACGGGCAGGCGGCCTTTGCGCAGGCGCTGGACCTTATGTGGCGCACCATGAAGGAGGAGGGTTGAGCCGGGAGCGAAGCGGTGCGGTACGTCGGAGAGGGATTCCACGCGGACGGAGCCGTCCAGCCCTACTGGGGCGGTGATGATGCCGACGAGGATGGTTGGCATGGAGGGGCTCGGCAGGCTGGTGGGTAGGGGCGGCAAGGGGAAGGGGATTGTGGGCGGGCGCGGCAAAGAGCGGCTGGGCTACACAATCTCCAGGATGGCCCGTGTGCCCTCTTTGACGGCGGCCACCCGTACCAGGATACGCATGGCCTGGGCGACGCGGCCCTCCCGGCCTATGACCTTGCCCTTGTCTTCGGCAGCTACCTCCAGGCGAAGGATGGTTCTGCCGTCCTCCACAATCTCGGTCACCCTGACCTCGTCGGGCTTAGTGGCAAGGGACTTGGCCATGTACTCAACCAGTTCCAGCACGTTGGGCTACCCTTCTTTGGGAGTTGCGCGGCTTTTCAGGATGCGGTGCACCGATTCTGAAGGCTGTGCGCCCTTGTTAACCCACCCTTGCAGCTTCGCCTCGTCCAACAGGATGGTAGGCGGATTGGACATGGGGTCGTAGTGGCCTACCTGGTCCACGTAGGCGCCGTTGCGGGGTTTGCGGGAGTCAGCCACCACGATGCGGTAGGCAGGATGCTTCTTGGCCCCGACTCTCCGTAGTCTAATTCGTAGCATGAAACCTCGCTGGATCAAATGAGAATGCTCAAATTGTATCTGGCGCACCGCTGAGTTGTCAACGCGCCGCTGCAATGCTGTGCAAGCCAGGGAGGCCCTATCTGGCTGCTCCACGCTTTTCGGCGTTTTCCAGGGTGGTGAGGTAGAAGGTTATGGACTGGAGGGCCAGGACGGGGTCAATGTTGCGGACGCGTACGTGGGCCGGTACCTGGGCGTTGACCGGCGCGTAGTTTACGATGGCGCGGACGTCGCACTGGACCAGGCGGTCAATGACCTCTTGCACCTGGGAGGCGGGTACCGCAACGATGCCGATGCGTATCCCCAGTTCCTGTACCCCCTCGCGTAGGCGGTGCATGGGCTGCACCATGATGCCGCCCACCATCTGGCCCACTTGACGTGGATCGGCGTCAAAGGCGGCCACGATCCTGAACCCTTCAGGCGAAAAGCCGGGGTAGCTGAGGATGGCCCGTCCCAGGCGGCCCACACCCACCAGGCCCACGCGCCACTCCCTGTCCAGGCCCAGAATGCGCCGCAGCTCTCCTAACAGATATTTGACGGAGTAGCCGCGCCCCTGCTTGCCGAAGCGGCCAAAGTAGCTGAGGTCCTTGCGAATCTGGGCGGGGGTCATCTGGATAAGCTCGCCAAGCTGCTGGGAGCTGACCACGGTGGTCCCCTGCTGGCTCAGGCGGGTCAAGGCCCGCACGTATTGCGGCAGGCGGGACACCACTACCTCGGGGACTTCAGCGGCCCCGTTAGGGCTTTGGGCGGGTCGTGCTGTCATAGGTGGTGAACCCCGCGGGCGAGTACGTGAGAGGGAGGAAAGGAGAAAGGGCCGGAGGGCAGGAGTGGACAGGGAGTGGTCGCTGGAGGGGCCATGGGGGCACCATTAGCCTTGTGTTAGCTTGATTGTAGTCTTTGATACTGGGGAGAGTCAACGACTCTGCCAGGGTGGGAAGGGTCAAGTTTGGCGCGTCCCTTCGTTGACACCCCTGGGGCCAGTTGGTAGACTCCCACTGCCGTCACTGGGTCATCAGGAGCCACAGCAGTGTTGAGATTCAGGGTGCCATGCGCCGCTCCGTAGCCATCGTGTACAACCCTTCCATCAATGGAGCGCAGGAGCTTGTGGGCAAGCTCCTCCAGCGCCTGAAGCTGGACAGGCGTGCCCTGTACACCTCCATAGAGGACCTGGAGCGCCGGGGTGAGGGGAGCCTGAAGGTTGACCTGCTGCTCACCGTGGGAGGCGACGGCACGATCCTGCACGCAGCCCACCTGGCCGCCCCGCAAGGTGTGCCCATCCTGGGCATCAACATGGGGCGTTTGGGGTTCATGACGGAGCTGGGTGGCAAAGAGGCCCTGGAGAACGTGGAGCGCTACCTGGTGGAGGAGCTGTGGATAGAGGAGCGGGCCATGCTTCAGGCGCGCATCGCCCCCGCGGGGGTGGGGCAGGGGGAGGAGGGGTACGACCCCTGGGCGGCGGCGCCCCTGTGCCTCGCATTGAATGAGGCGGTAGTGGGCAGCAGCGCCGTGGCCCGGATGGCGACCATCCGCGTTTTTGTGGATGATGCTTTCCTGGCGGAGTACCGGGCGGACTCGGTGATAGTGGCGACGGCTACAGGGAGTACGGGGTACTCGCTGTCGGCGGGCGGCCCCATTCTGCATCCCCTGTCCCGGGACATCATCCTGAACCCCGTGGCGGTGCATCTGGGCCTCAGCAGCCCCCTGGTGCTGCCGCCCACCAGCCGTATCCGGCTGGGCGTGGTCTCCCAGGGGCCGGCGACCCTGAGCGTGGACGGCTTCATAGACCTTCGTGTGAGTGAAGGGGACGAGGTGCTGCTGGAAGCCAGCCCCTACAAGGCGCGGTTCTTGCGGTCGCAGCCGCCCTCCCACTACTACGCCACCCTGATGCGACGCCTGGGGCTGGAGGGCGGGGAGCTCAAGCCACGGGCGCTGCGGTGACTTGACCTAACCCCTAGCCCCTTCCCCCTTCGGCTGCCCCATTGGCTTCCCCTTCATCCCGACTGCATTGAGATTCAGGCTTTTGGCGGCGGCGGCTCACTCGTGCAGGCTATGAAGCAAATGGGGAAAAGAGCATGGTGAGTATTCGGCGCGGCTCAGTCTCGCCGAATGAGATGAGATGTCACCGGCTGCAGGGGACGAAAGCTGTCGCTAGCGCATGCTCCCCAGGAAGTTAGCTGGCCCTCAAGAGAAGGAAGTCCACATTGTTGCAGGTACCGCTGTTAGGGAAGAGGCGAACGGTTTTCTACGGGTGGGTTATTGTGGCGGTGGGGACGGTCATCCAGACGCTTAGTAGTGGCGTTGGAGGGCAGGGGCTTGGCGCCTTCCTTGTTCCTCTGGAGAAGCAGTTTGGGTGGAGCAAAACTGCTCTGGCTGGCGGGCGGTCTGTGATGCAGTTGGAGAGCGGCCTCCTCGGTCCCATTGAGGGCTTTCTGGTGGACTGGTTGGGACCGAAGGCGATCATGGTGATCGGGGCGGTGATCTTTGGCCTCGGCATGGTACTCCTTGGCTTCGTTAGCTCGCTGTGGGCCTATTATGCCGCCCACGTGGTCCTCGCCATCGGCGCCAGCTTGTCAGGTTCCATCGCCCTCTTCGTCGCGCTCAACAACTGGTTCCGGCGAAAGCGGACCTTGGCTATGGCGCTTACACAGACCGGCAACGGCTTTTCAGGAATCCTCGTTGTGCCCTTGCTGCTGATTGTCCTGTCCACGTTTGGTTGGCGCACGGCTGCTATCGTTTCGGGCGTATTCGTCTGGGTGGTTGGCATTCCCCTGGCGTTTCTGGTACGGCGAGCCCCGGAGCCGTATGGAGTGTTCCCCGACGGCGCGTCCACGGCATCTACTTCTTCCGCTAGAGGTGTTGAGGACAGACGCTCGCAAGAGGCCGCAGGGCCTAGCGTTGATTTCACCCTGGTAGAAGCCTTGAGGACACGCAGCTTCTGGTTCATTGGCCTCGGGCACGGTATGGCGGTGATGATCATTTCAGCGGTGACGGTTCACCAGTTCGCTCACGTTGAGCAGGGTGTCGGGCTTTCGTCCTCCGCTGCGGCCCTTATGGTTGGGGTGATGGGCGTGGCGACGGTCGCCGGCCGTGTTCTAGGAGGCATCCTGGGGGGGACCGAGGCGATATGCGCTACCTGGCCGCCGGCGCGATGGTGGGGACATCCATTGCGCTAGCCATTTTTGCCCTGGCGACGGTCTTGTGGCACGTGCTCGTCTTTGCGGTGTTCTACGGCATCTTTTGGGGCATGCGAGGTCCCATGATGAGTTCCATCCGCGGACAGTACTTTGGGCGGACCTCGTTCGGCGCCATCACTGGCACTGCCGGAATGCTCACCACGGCCTGTTCCATCGTAGGCCCTATCCTTGCCGGTTACATGGCGGATATCCAGGGGAACTATGTCCAGGGGTTTCTTGTCCTTGCGGTAGTGAGCGGCCTCGGTTCCATCTTTTTTATTTTGACCAAGCGGCCCGCCCCACCAGTGCGTTCCTCAGACGCCCGTCTCCCCGTCTGATGGTGTAAGCTAGGCGAGGGTACGGGGAGCACGGTGACTTGACCTAACCCTCCTTCGTCCCGACTACATCGGGACTCAAGGACAGGCTCTAGTCTCCTTCCCTCAAGGGAAGGGGGGACTGTTGTGAGCGACGATGCAGCCGCCTGAAAAAACCGTAGAGACCAAGCGTATCTTCCAGGGGAGGGTGGTGGGCCTGCGGGTGGATACCGTGTCCCTGCCCGATGGCGGCACCGCCAGGCGGGAGGTGGTGGAGCACAGCCAGTCGGTGACTATCCTGCCGGTGGACGGTCAGGGCAACGTGCTGCTGGAGCGGCAGTACCGTAAGCCAGTGGAGGCGTGGCTGCTGGAGGCCCCTGCCGGCGGCATGAACGAGGGGGAGGACCCGGAGGCGGCTGCCCGGCGGGAGCTGCGGGAGGAGACGGGCTACACGGCCCGCAAGATGGAGCATTTGGCCTCTTTTTACGTTTCGCCTGGGTTCTGCACAGAGCTGATGCACACCTATCTGGCGACGGGCCTGGTGGCCGGGCGGGCGGATCCGGAGGAGGATGAGCACATTGACGTGACCTTTGTGCCGCTCTGCCAGGCCATCAAGATGATAAGCACCGGAGAGATTGTGGACGGCAAGACCATCGCGGCGTTGCTGCTGGCTGAAAAACGCCTGAATATTTCAAGCTGAGGCCCCTTCTCGTGGGTTGGCCAGAGGGTTTTGTGGTATAGTGAGGGGCATTTCCGACATCTTCGCGCTGGGAAGTGACTATGGCCGTATATCAGCATGACGTGGTGGTAGTGGGCGCGGGCCTTGCGGGTATGCGGGCCACCCTGGCGGCCATCCAAAAGGGCGCCGACGTGGCCATGATCACCAAGGTCCACCCCGTCAGGAGCCACTCCAACGCCGCCCAGGGCGGCATCAACGCAGCCCTCACCAGCCGTGGCGACGACTGGGAGGAGCACGCCTTTGAGACGGTCAAGGGCAGCGACTACCTGGGCGACCAGGATGCCATTGAGGTGATGTGCCAGGAGGCCGGCCCAGCCATCATTGAGATGGAGCACATGGGCGTCATCTTCAACCGGGATGAGGAGGGGCGGCTTGGCACACGCCGCTTCGGTGGGCAGCAACGCGCCCGGACATTCTTCGTTGCGGACATCACCGGCCAGGCCATGCTGCACGTCCTGTACGAGCAGATCGTGAAGGCCAGGGCACGGGTGTACGAGGAGTGGTTCGTCACCTCCCTGGTCATGGAGGATGGCGCCGTGCGGGGCGTGGCGGCTCTTGAGATGCTGACCGGCCAGTTGCACCTCATCAAGGGCAAGGCGGTCATCCTGTGCACGGGCGGCACCGGCCGCATCTACGAGCCTTCTACCAACGGCCTCATCGTCACGGCTGACGGCCAGTCTCTTGCCTACCACGTTGGCGCGCCCCTGATGGACATGGAGATGGTGCAATACCATCCTACCACCCTCAAGGGCAACGGCATCCTGATGACGGAAGCAGCCCGCGGCGAGGGGGCCTACCTCATTAACAAAGACGGCGACCGCTTCATGAAGACGTACGCGCCCAACATGATGGAGCTGGCCTCCCGGGACGTGGTCTCCCGCTCCGAGCAGACGGAGATCAATGAGGGCCGCGGCGTGGATGACTGCGTTTTCCTGGACTTGCGACACCTGGGTCGGGAGCTCATTGAAACCAAGCTCAGCTACATCAACGAAGTGGCCCTGGACTTCGCCAACGTCAACCTGGCGGAGAAGCCTGTCCCGATTCGTCCAGGCAACCACTACGAGATGGGCGGCATCAAGACCGATGTCAACGGGCGCACTTCCGTTCGCGGCCTGTACGCCGCCGGCGAATGCGCCTGCGTCAGCGTCCACGGCGGCAACCGCCTGGGCGCTAACTCCCTGCTGGACACCATCATCTTTGGCCGCAGGGCGGGCGAGGCCGCCGCGGGGGATGCTCAAGAGGTGGGCGAAAGCGAGCTGACGGAATCGGCCCTCTCCCCTGAGAGGGAGGCCATCAAGAAACTCATGGACCGCGCTCCCACGAGCGATACGCCCGCGAAGATACGGCTGGAGATGGGGCGCGTCATGAACGAGGGCGTGGCGGTCTTTCGCGATGAGGCGGGGATGCAGCGCGCCCTCAGGACTATTGTGGAGCTGAAGGAGCGGTACTCCCGCCTGGCGGTGCACGACAAGGGGCAGGTGTTCAACACCAACCTCATCTTCGCCCTGGAGGTGGGGTTCATGCTGGACACCGCCGAAGCCATCTGCCTGGGCGCCATCGCCCGCAAGGAGAGCCGCGGCGCCCACTTCCGCACCGACTTCCCCAAGCGTGACGACGAGGGGTTCATGAAGCATACGATGGTCACCATGGGTCCCCGGGGGCCGGAAATCAGCTACACCCCTGTGACCGTGACCAAGTGGAAGCCTCAGGTAAGGAGCTACTGATGCGGGTTACGCTGGACATTGGCCGATTCAACCCCGAGGCCGCCGACCCGAAGCCGTACCGCCAGGAGTTTGCCCTGGAGGTGGAGGAGTACTACACCGTCCTGGACGGACTGATACACATCCGGGAGTATGAAGACCCAACGCTGGCCGTCCGGTGCTCCTGCCGTGCCTCCATCTGCGGCTCCTGCGCCCTGCGCATCAACGGCCACGCTGGCTTGGGCTGCAAGACCAAGCTCATCAGCGTCATGGACAGGAACGGCCGGGTGCGGGTAGACCCCGTGGGCAACATGGCCCCCGTGAAAGACCTGGTGTGGGACATGAAGCCCTTCTGGGACAAGATCCGCGCCGTGGAGCCGTACCTTCAACCGGAAGGCCCGGAGCCGGTGGAGGAGTACATCGCGCCTCAGGAGGCGATGCTGCACCTGGTGGGCGTCATGGGCTGCATCATGTGCGGCGCATGCGTCTCCGACTGTACGGTGCTGGAGGTGGACAAGAACTTCCTGGGACCCGCAGCCCTGGCCAAGGCCTACCGTTTTGTGGGCGACCCCCGGGACGGTGCCACCAAAGGTCGTCTGAAACGGCTGAACGAATACAGCGGCATCTGGGACTGCACCCGGTGCATGGAGTGCGTTCAGGTCTGCCCCAAGGGCGTGGCTCCCATGGAGCGCATCATGGTCCTGCGGGACAAGGCCATCGCTGCTGGGATGCACGGCACCAACGGCGCGCGCCACGCCGAGTCCTTCGCCGAAATGGTGAAGCACACCGGGTGGCTCAACGAGTTCTGGCTGGTGCCGCGCACCTACGGCATGTTCAACCTTATGAACCTCAACGCTATGTTCGCGGCCCTGCCGGTGGCCTGGCGAGCCTTGCGTCGCGGCAAGTTGCCCACTCCACTGCACCCGAAGCGTGAGGGGGCGGAGCACGTGCGCCGCATCTTTGAGAAAGTGGAGGGCCCCAAGCCATGAAGGTCGCCTTTTACCCCGGCTGTGTGGCAAGGGGCGGCTGCCCGGAGCTGTACCCCGCTACCCTCCTGGTGTGCCAAAAGCTGGGCATCGAGCTGGAGGAGCTGACCGGCGCGGCCTGCACCGGCGCGGGCGTCCTGCAAGAGAAGGACCGCAAGCTGGGCGACGCCCTGAACGCCCGGACCTTTGCCATGGCGGAGAGGAAGGGCCTGCCCATCATGACCATCTGCTCCACGTGCCAGGGGGTCATGTCCCAGGCCAACAAGCGCCTGCAGGATGACGACGCTTACCGGGCGCAGATCAACGAGGTCTTGAAGGAGGAGGGGTTGGAGTACAAGGGGAACGTGGAGATCAAGCACCTCCTCTGGGTGATGGTGGAAGACATAGGCGTGGATAAGGTGAAGGCCCTCTTCACCCGTAAGCTGCAAGACCTGCGCATCGCACCCTTCTACGGGTGCTACATCGTGCGCCCGTCCTGGGCGTTAGGCTTTAGCGAGCACCCCGACCGCCAGGGGGCCCTGGAGACGCTGATTGAGGCTGTAGGCGCAACGGTGGTGGACTTTGAGGGGAAGACCAAGTGCTGTGGCCTGCCTATCCTGCTTATCAACGAGAAGAACTCCGTGGACATGGTGGCCAAGCACACCTCTACGGCTCAGAACCTGGGGGCCAACGCCATGGTGACGCCGTGCCCTCTGTGCCACCTGAACCTGGACGGCTATCAGCCCAAGGCGGCCAAGCAGTCCGGCATCGCCATCCACATGCCCATCCTGCACCTGCCTCAGCTCATGGGGCTGGCCATGGGCTTCAGCCCCAAAGAGATGGGGCTGGAGCGCCACATCGTCTCCACGAAAGCGGTGGAGGCGAAGATACGGGAAGCGCAGCCAGCCCGGGCGTAGCAGAGGTGGGTTCGCATCCCCTACGGCCCACCATCGAGTTTCGGACCTCCCGTGGCGCTATGGGCGAGGGGATAGAAGATGCGACGACTGACACTTTTGCTGCCGATAGCCCTATGGGCGCGTCCCGCGAGGACTCAGCTTTGGAGATTCTGAAGCGGCGGTATGCCCGAGGCGACATCAGCAAAGAAGAGTACGAGGAGAAGAAGCGGGACCTGCTTTGAGTGCTGAAGAGTGGATGAGATGGCCGAATGGACCCGCTGGGCGGACAAGGTCATTGTTTTCTAGAGAGGGAGGCCAACTGTGAACTGCTGCCAGTGTCAGGGAATCGAGGATTTCTTCAGTAGCAGGTTGGCGGCCAGGGAGCTCAAGCACTATCGCAAGAAGGGCCCCTGGAAGACCACCACCATGCTCATCGAAGCCCTCAAGAGGGAGGGCCTCTCAGGAGCGACCCTTTTGGACATTGGTGGAGGTGTGGGGGCCATCCAGCATGAGCTGCTCAAGGCTAGCGCCGGCAGCGCGACCAACGTGGATGCCTCGACAGCCTACCTTGAGGGGCCAGGGAAGAGGCCCAGCGACAGGGCTTGGCCGACCGGGTGACCTACCGCCATGGCAACTTCGTGGACCTGGCCCAGGACGTTGCGGCCGCCGACATCGTCACCCTGGACCGAGTTATCTGCTGCTATCACGATATGAGGGGGCTGGTGGGGCCGTCGGCGGCCAGGGCCCTGAAGCTGTATGGCCTAGTCTATCCACGGGACACCTGGTGGATGAAGGCCGCCTTCGCCGCACTCAATTTCGGCATGTGGGCCCTGCGGAAGCGCTTTCGTGGTTTCGTGCACGCTACCCGCGCCGTCGAGGCGGAGGTGCACAGCCAGGGCCTGGAGCAGTGTTTCCATCGAAATGCCGGTCCGTGGCAGATAGCAGTCTATCGGGTATCCCGCCTTGGATGACTACGCTGGCCAGTACGACGCGTGGTACGGCACACCCAAGGGCCATGGCGCGCTCATGAAGTCACGAATTGCTGGCTAGGAGTTGCCTCGGCACCAGGTCCGGCCGCAGAAAGTTCGAGTACTGTCCGCTGAGCCCCACCAAACTGGATTCGAACCGGTGCTAGACTGCTAGCTGAACCGTGAGTTCAAAGGTGGGCTGAGTTCTTGCTATTGTCCACAATGCCCCACCATAGGGGATTCGGACCGCTTTCCTTACCCGCCATCTGCCCCTTCCCCGTACCACAGCGCGCCGCCTATACTCAAGGCACGCTTTCAGCCATCACAGCGTTTCCTCGCGCTCCCCCGGCCTCCACTGCGAAATCTTGTCCTGAGCTTGCCGAGGGATCGGATTCGTTTCCCAGAAAAATATTTCCGTCCAGATATGGCCCAGGTACACGTACTAGACATAACGTCAGGAACGAATCGGCGCTGTGGACCACATGATGTAGCCTCCAATGGGGCTACTACTCCCGTAGCCGTTCGGCGGTGTCGTCAAGGAAACGCGGGGTGGATCCCCGGCCCATTTGACGGCTGCGGGGGATGCTTCTATAATGCGGGCACGTTTTCATTCGGCGCCAGCAGGCCGATTCTACTCCCCTTTGGGACAGGGGGAGTGGGTTGGGTACAGGCCTGAACACACAGGAGGTTGTCCATGGTGCAGCAAGCCGCGCTCCTCAGCCCCGAAGCCCTGGTGGCTGAGTTCAAGAAGAATGGCGTGACCCACATTATTACCATTCCCGACAGTGAGACCAACTATCTGTACGAGTTGATGAGGGTTCAGCCCTGGCTAGACGTCATTCCTGCCAGCCGTGAGGGGGAGACCATGGCCATCGCCATGGGGCTGTCCATCGCTGGCAAGACGCCCGTTTGCCTTATTCAGAATACCGGCATGATGGAGTCGGGGGACTCTATTAGAGGCATGGGCCTGGACTCGGGCCTGCCCCTGGTCCTGGTGGTCGGCTACCGGGGGTGGACGCGTCACGGCATTACGCCGGACTCCGCCGCCCGGTATACGGAGCCTTTCTTGCAAGCCTTCGGCCTCAAGTACTACCTGGTTGAGCACGACGGCGATGCTGACCGCATATCCCTGGCCTTCCAGGATGCCCGGGCGACCAACAGACCCGTTGTGGTCCTGGTCGGTGACGAGTACCACGGCTTCAACCGTTAAACAGGGAACGCTGGTAGTCGCTGGCGGCCCGCAACCCTCCGGCAATGCTTTTGTCGCGGGGGCTACGGGTTCTCCTGTACACCCAAGCTGATGAAAAGGAGTCAGAAGATGATGAACGCAGCGGACGCATTCAGGGCTTTCCAAAAGCACCGTGAAAAGGCCATAGTTATCGTTTCGGGGACCTCCGGCCGTCACTGGAGAGGCGTTTCCACGAACGAGAAGCGTGACGCTGCCCTGGGTGGCGCCATGGGCCACACGACCTCTGCCTGCCTGGGGTTAGCCCTGGGGCTGCCGGGGGAGAAGGTGTGCCTCTTTGACTCCGAGGGTGCCCTTCAGATGAACCTCGGCATCCTGACCACGATAGCGGGCAAGCAGCCCAAGAATTTTTTCCATTTCTTAATGGACAACGAATGCTACGCCACCACCGGCGGGCAGCCCGTCCCCAACGCCCAGAACGTGGACTATGCTGGACTGGCGAAATCGGCGGGCTATGCCGCCGCCTATCACTTTGACAACCTTGAGGATTTTTCCACGAACGTGGGGCAGATCCTCAAGCAGCAGGGGCCCGTGTTCATTTCCATGAAGGTCAAGCCGGAAGTTGAGAACGAGCCCATTGGCCGCCGCCAGCGCGTAGCTGCAAGGAGCCGGGCGGAGGTCATTCATGATCTTCGCCAAGAGATTGGTATCAAGGTCGGATAGCTCAATCCGGCAACGGTCCGGGTTCTGTGGCGCACCACTGCGGACGGGGCGGTGGGTGAGTTCGTTGCCAGGGGGATCCCGGTTGAGTGCACTCATGCCAGAGGGGCGGTCATTGACCGCCCCTCTCCCTGTGATAGCAGGGTGCTGAAAAATACCCCCAAACCCCCTCAAGGGGGTTCAAGGTATCCGCCTATGGCGGATTGATTTATATCTGAAGGACACCCTCAGATTCCCGGCAGAGGGGCAAAGCCCCTCTGCACTCCCCTTTCTTCCGCAGTGTGCTAGGGACCATGCCCTCCTGACCCATGCTACAATGAGAGGGATGTCTCTCCTTGTAGGAACGAGTTGCCCACCTTGCATTCTGTTCAACAGCGCCTGCCTTGGCTTCTGACCTTCTTCCTTATCGTCTCCTTCGCCCCCTCCTGCGCCGTGGTGGATCGGGTGCAGGAGCTTCGCCAGGAGCGCCAGGTCCCAAAGGAGATGGTCACCCTGTGGGAGGTGTATCAGACCGTTAGGGCGGACTATGCGGGCAAGGAGCCGCTTGACCAGCGCCGCATGGCGGAAGGCGCTGTCCAGGGTATGCTGAAGACCCTGGGAGAAGAGGACACCTCCTACCTTACCGATGGTGCCTATGACCTCAATGCTCCTGACCTGGGAGGGGTGTGGCAGGCCTGGCGCATCATTGCTGCCCACGCCAGAGAAACGGGCGCCAAGGTAACCCAGGAGGAGCTGCGGGAAGGCGCTATCCGCGGGATGCTGATGGGCCTGGGCAACCCGTACACCGCCTATCTGAACGCAGGCCGCTACACCCTGGAGGAGCAGAACCTGCACTCCAACTTTGAGGGCATTGGAGCGTGGGTGGACCTGAAGGAGGGCCAGCTCACCATTGTGGGGCTGATTCCCAATACCCCCGCGGAAGGGGTGGGCATGCAGGAGGGGGACGTTGTTCTTGAGTCGGATGGCACGCCCCTGACGGGCCTGACCGTGACCGAGGCCGTCCTTATGATCCGCGGCCCCCGGGGCACGCCGGTCACGTTGCTGGTGCAGCGCCCTGGGGAGCCTGAGCCTCGTACTTTCACCGTGGTCCGTGACACGGTGGAGCAACCCTCGGCGGTCTGGGAAGGCCTGACCCAAGAGATCGCCATCCTGCAAATCACCGAGTTCCTGGACCAGACGGATGAGCGTGTGACGGAGGCGTTGGAGGAGATCCGGGCCAAGGGTTACAAGGGCCTTGTGTTGGACCTACGGAACAACCCCGGCGGGCTGCTGACCAGCACGGTGAACGTGGCCAGCCAGTTTCTCAAGGATGGGCTGGTGCTGTATCACGTTGACGCCCGTGGCAAGCGCAAAGACTTCCCCGTCCAGAGCGGCGGCGTAGCCCTGGACATGTCCCTTGTCGTACTGACGAACGGCGCCTCCGCCAGTGGCAGTGAGGTGCTGGTGGGTGCGCTTCAGGACCACGACCGAGCCACTATTGTGGGTACCCGTACCTTTGGCAAGGGCAGTGTCAACGAGCTTCGCAAGCTGGCCGATGGCTCCGGCCTCTACATTACCGCCGCGCTGTGGCATACCCCCAAGGGCAGGCTTATTGAGGGGGAGGGCCTGGGGCCAGACGTGGAGGTGCTGAACGAAAGGGCCATCGTGCAAAGCCGGGGGGAGTTGCTGGTGCAGATCATTGACCGCCAGCTAGAGACGGCGGTGAGTATGCTGGAGGCGGAGCTTGCCTCCAGGGCCCTGCCCGCGGCGGGTTAGAGGGCGCGGAAAGCTCACTCCATGAGCCAGACAAGGGGCGCCAAGACGAGCGAGGTCAAGGTCATTGCGGTGAACCGCAAGGCCTTGCACGACTACGATGTACTGGAGCGGGTAGAGGCCGGTCTTGTCCTGACCGGCTCGGAGATCAAGTCCGTCCGAGCGGGACGCGCCAACATGAGCGACGCCTACGCGCGCCCGCAAGGGCGGGAGCTGTGGCTGCTGGGAGCGCATATTGCCCAGTACGCCCAGGCCAGCCACTACAACCACGAGCCTACCCGTCCTCGCAAGCTGCTGCTGCATAAAGAGCAACTGGCCCGTCTGATACAAACGGTGCAGCAGAAGGGCCTCACCTTGATCCCGCTACGCCTGTACATCCGCAACCACGTGGCCAAGGTGGACCTGGGCGTTTGCCGAGGTCGCCGTGAGTATGATAAGCGCAGGGTCATCGCCGAGCGCACCACTGAGCGGGAGATCCAGCGGGCGTTGCGTCAGCGGTGAGTCTGTGGCCTCCTTCCTCCGCCTCTTCTTGCTCACTAGCAGGGTGCGGAAAAACTCTTTCCACCATTCCCCTGAACCCCTTCCTGGCCAGGAAGGGGGAAGCAGTTTGTATCTGAGGGACACTCCTTCGCTTCCTCATTCGCTGTCCCATTCGCTGCGCTCAGGGCTTTGGCTCACCAGGGCTTCGGTTCACTCAAGGGCAGGCTCCGGGGCTTCGCCCCTCTGCGCTCCCCTTTTTCAGCGCCCTGCTAGTTCCATGATGCTTTCGCACCTGGTCTTGTGGTGTTGTTATCACTTCATGAATTCGTCGTAGCTTGTATCTACGAAAAGGCGATTGATTTGACAAAAGGGTGTATAATAACGGAGGCTGAAAGCTCTCTAACGAGGGGGTATACAAATGACTTGGGCAGAGCGTGTAGGTGACTTGGCGACGCAAATTGCTTTGGTCCTCATCAACCTGGCGCGAGTGTTCACTATCCCCATTCGCTTTGCTGCGGAGAGGTTGGATGGTTTCATCACTTCGCTGGCAGAGCGTAGCGAAGAGGGTATCCGTCCCGCAGAGGCGCCACGCGTTGGTTGGACTCGCATCATAGCGGCGGTTTTCTGGGGGATCGCGGCGGTGGCTCTGCGCATCGGGTCCATAGTGACTGTGTTTACGCGCCAGTTGGCCGTCACCGTGGACGATTTCTTCCGGGCCCTAGCGGAAAGGGAAGTGGGAGCCTAAGGGTTCCCACTTGTCCGCCTCAAGGTAGTCCATAGCGGCCTGGCCAGGCTTGAAGCGCTTTACAGAGCAATTTGTACTCTGGTCCAGAGGCGTAGGGAAGGTTTTTGTGCTCAGCGGCCTCGTGGTCTCTGGGCTATGGCGGGTTGGTGCTATGCAGGGGGAGACGTTGGTAATAGGGCTGAGTTGTGGACTGTGGGCTGGGGCAGAGGTGAGAGAAGTACGTGGCGGGTTTAGACAGGCGCTGCGCACGGTTGCAGGACTTCGAGGTGCTGTTGCCCGGGGAGTCGGATGGAGCAGGCCAGTGGCTGAGGCACACCGAAAGCTTGCAGAACGAGTTGATAGCCTATTGCAAGAACGGCTAGCTCGCATGTAGTTGGCAGGCTTGACGTGAGGTTTTAAGACTGGAGAAAGGCGATGACGGAAGTTTGGACCGAGGTCAAGTGTCACTAAGAGCGCAGACCAAAAACGGGAAGGAGGAAACATGGCGCAACAGGCTTACAAACGTGACGTGCTCCAGCGAATCGCTGGCGTAGCTTTTATTCTCGGCGCTATTGCGACGATCGTGTTCAATGTCATTGCGCCCCGGGCGGATGATCAATCGGACATGGCCAAGGTCTATGCTGCGCTCTCGAAGAATCCTGACCTGGGTAAACTTGCGTTCTTTGGCCTGGCCGTGGGTATCTGGCTCCTGGTCGCTGGTTTCATGGGGGTGTACCGGTCCATCACCACGGGCGCGGCGAGCGCATGGGCGCGGCTTGGTTTCTATGGCGTGGTGGTTTCCTCTGGGCTCATCTCGGCAGCCTTCGCGCTGTTTGTTGGGGCCATCATGGCGGCGGAGCAGGGACAAACAGCCATCCCCACCATGACTGCCATTGTCACGGCTGGCCAATCCCTTTTCGCGGTAGCGGTGGTGGGCTGGTGGCTTGCCCTGGCCTTCGTGGGCCTGGGGATGCTGCTCAGCACCGCATACCCCAAGTGGACGGGGTGGGTGCTCTTGGTGCTGGGGGTTGTGACGGTGGGGATCAGCGGCGTACCCTCAGTCTTTTCCACGCCTACAGAAAACCAGCAGCTCATCTTCGGTGTCCTGGCGGGGCTGACCTCCCTCTGGGCTCTGGTGGTGGGGGTTTGGGTCACTCGCAGGGAGATGAAAGCGATGTAGTTGGCCGTACCCCAACGCGGAGTTGTCACGCGAGGCAGGCGTCCTGTAACGCCTGCCTCGCTGGTTATTCAGCCCTGCGTCTCGCCATGCATGGCTGCTCTTGCCCTGGAAGGCGGCTCTTAGCTCTGTCTGGCTCCTAGGTCACCGTGCCGGGGGGTCACCCGCCGATGATGGTGGACCGTATGCCCTCTGACGCAGGTGGGCGAGAACTTCAGGGGTTACTTGGGAGAGGCTGTGCTGGCGGACGTATGCCTCCGCGGCCTGCTTTACCCTCCCACGGATGAAAAAAGGGACTTGCTGGACACGGTCCAGCGCCTCTTTGGTCCAGGGGACCTGGGCTTCTTCGGCGGGCTTCTGGACGGCCACGAGAGGAGCAGGCCACCCTTCTTTGTGGGAGCCGTGCGCCTCGCTGGGCTGGTAGCGGCACCATGGGTCGGCGGCCATGACATCTCCAGCAAGGGCGAAGGCCCGGGCCCGGCATCCAACGCAGAGGGGGTCGTCGCCCTGGCTGAAGGTGCACTGGCCGCACTTTCCCCCCAGTTGTCGGTGGGGGGTTCTGAGCTGCATCAGCGCCGGGGATGTGGCCCAGACCTTCTGGAAGCCGCGCTGCCGGACGTTGCCCGCTTTTGTCGGTAGGTAGGGACAAGGCGTCACGTCCCCGGTGGGCGTGATGCGGCAGTAGCTGGCGCCTGCCAGGCAGCCGGCGCTCCCCATGGGCGGCACTCCTCGCTCTATGGCTAGTCTCCCGATGTACGGAGCGCACCTAGCCCGCACCATCATGTCTGGGTACCGCTCCTGGGTATCCAAGACAAGGGAGAGAAGGTCTTCATACTCCTGGGGAGAGAGGTCGGTGAGGCGTTCCCCTCGCCCTGTGCACACTAGGAAGAAGAGGTGAAAGGCCCTCGCTCCCTTGTTTTGGGCGAACCGAACGATGTCTGGGATCTCCTGCTGGTTCATTTTCAGAGCGGTGGTGTGGACCAGGACCTCCAGGCCCTCCTCGTGGCAGGCCTGTATGCCCTGGACAGCCCGCTGCCAGGCTCCCGGGAGGCCCCGGAAGGCGTCGTGCTTGACCGGGTCCAAGGAGTCGATGCTGATTCCAGCGGCTGCTACCCCCGCATCTTTGAGGGTTCTGGCTACCGGGTGGGTGACCAGTGTCCCCGTTGTTCCCAAGACCACGTTTATGCCTTTACTCGTGGCGTGGTGAGCCAGGAGCGGAAGGTCTTTGCGGAGAAGGGGCTCTCCCCCTGTAAGGATAAGGAGCTCTGTGCCAATCTCGGCCATCTGGTCAATAAGGTGGAGTCCTTCCGTGGTGGTGAGTTCATCCTTCCAGCGATGGCCCGCATCCAGGTAGCAATGGGGGCAGCGAAGGTTGCAAGCCCCGGTGATGTTCCAGGAGATAATCCGTGGGTGGTAGTCCACTATGCCTCCTTGCTCCGCGTCCACGGAAGGTGCAGGGCTGCCCAGCGGCTCCACATGGAGGGATAGAGGTGTCGCATGGCCGGTGTTTGCAGGTAGAGAATGATGGCGAGGTCTAGAGCCAAGGGAAGCCAGTGAGCCAACCTCAAGGACCTCATGGCGTCAAAGGTCAGGAAGACGTAGGCGGCCAGCCGCGCCCGTGGGCTATGCCGCCACAGGAGGAAGGCAACCAAGGGAGCGGCAATCCCATAGGCGGGGGTGCTCGCCCAGCCGTGTCCGTAGTTGAGCCAGGGGACCGGCCCGTTGAGCAATGACCATACCTGGAGGGGCAAGCTGGCGCCCAGGTAGATAGCTATCAGGGCCACATCCACTCTGGCCTTGTGCCTCACCTCTTTCATGGGGTCTTGCCTGTCTCTTGGGCGTCCAAGGATGGTTGTGGTTGTGAGACATTTGCTCCTGGGGCTTCTTGCAGGACATGGTGCGTGAGCTCCAGCGTGATCACCGATAGTTTCTTCAGCCGGGCCTCCTTCTCCACACGCAGACGCATCCGCCGGCGTTGACCGGGGTCGTCAACCGCCCTCAAGGCGCCCAGGGCGGCTCTCGCCCACCTGAGACGCCTTCCATCAAAGGCCTCCTCCACCTCCACCCCTCCCTGCCGACGCGCTGCAGCCTCTAACTCGGCGGCCTCCACGGTCAGGAAACCCTCTCCCGGCGCCTTGCAAACAGGGCAGATGGTGGGGCGAATCTCCCGTGAGGCGTGGCCGCAGCCATTACACAGGTATATCGTACCAGCCTCTGGGTGGAGGGCCTGGAGGGCCACCGTCAATGCAGCCTCATGCATGCTCTCGGCGGCCCCTCTGGCAGGCCTCAGACTTGCTGCCGCCTCGCTCACCAGGGAGGCTGTTACCACCGAATGTCCTCGCTCCAGAGCAAGCCGATGGATGAGGAGGCGCATGGCCCCCTGGTACTCCGTGGGTACCCGCGACAGGGAGGCGTTGGCCTCCTCGGTCCACTTCAGGGAGGAGCGCCCCCACAGCTCCATGGGGGGCATGAAACGCCGACTTCCCACCAGCACGTTGCAAGGAGCAGTCCGCACCAGGTGCTCGGTGACGCTGCCGATGTCCATCTCCTCCTGGCTGTGAATCCCGATGCGGCCCAAAAGGAGCATCCAGGGGTTGACCTTCTCGCCATATTTGAGCACCTCATCGGCGGCGCGGCCGGCCAGGAGGGTTGTCTTCAGGTTCATGCCCTCTGCCTCGGCGATGCGCCGCGCCACCTCCAGATGGGTCTGGTAGAGGCGCGCCAGCCCCGTGTCAATGATCTCCTCGTGGAGCCGCTCCTGTTCCTTGAACCGAAACACCTTGGCTGCCTCTGGAGAGAGCACCAGGACCATGCTTTGGAACACGGTGTAATGAAAGTAGGGATCGTAGGCGGCAACCGCTTCCACGGGCCGACGGTAGGCCTTTCCTAGGGCCAGGGCAACCTGGAGGGCGCCAAAGGCTTCCTGGCTGCCATCCAACGCTACCAGGATGCCGCGCCCCGCTCCGTCCAGGAAGGCCTCCGGCTCTTTGATGACCAGGGTGTCCGTTTTCGTGCGCCGCAAAACTCGGAGGCATACGCTGCCGATGGCGTCGGGACGAAGGGCGCCATGCCCGCGGGCGCCAAGAATCACTAGGTTGTAGCCCCCGCCATTGATCGCCCCCACGAGCTTCTCCCAGTTTTTGCCGTCAAAGGTAGTGCGGGCAAAGGGCACCTCTGCTCCCTGGCAACGTCGCTCTAGGGCGTCCAGATACGAGTCGGAGATGAGCTGAAGGCCCAGGGAGATGAGGGAATCGTGGATGGTGCGCTGGCGCTCTAGCTCATTGTCCTCCAGGTAGTCCTCTGGGAGAGTCGCCTCCAACTGACGGAACCGGCGCTCGTGCATTCTTGCGGCGTAAACGTGAGCTCCCACGACGTGGGAGCCGAAAGCCCGCGCCAGTGATATGGCCGCGGTGCAACACGCATCGCTCAGAGGTGAGTTATCTACCGCTACGTAAATCTTGTTCAACAACTTAGTGTCCCCCGCTACCAGAGTTGCGCCAACGTCCTCCCGCGACGCTGCCAGCCACGCTGGCGACCAACATGAGGAGTGGCGAGACGAAAAAGAAGGTAGAGTCGCCAATGGCCAGACCTGGCAGGGGGTCAGGCAAAGCCTCGGCCAGCTCGCCACCGAAGAGGATGCCCACGACCAGCCCAAAGTAGAGGACTGCTAATACCGTGCTGTACAGTGGCTCCGGCTCGCCGCTCCGCCAGCCCAGATAGACGCCCGCTCCGAAGAGGGCAGCAAGGCCACCCATGGCGATCAACCACACGTTTTGCTGAAGGAGGAACAACATCCCGCCCAGGACAGCGGTCCCCGCCACGCTGAGTGCGAGGGCCATCACGATGGTCCTCCATGGCAGGGTTTGGGTGGCTGTCTTTGGAAGGGACTCGCTATCTTCGCTCATTGTGATGCCTGCTGTAGCTCATTCAGTAACCTTTAGGGTTCCCTTGCTACCTGCGCCCCGGTGTCTGGGCACGGTGCAATAGAACGTGAGGCTGCCGGTCTCGTAAGGGTTTTTGCCGCACGTTATCCTCCTTCCGGTCGTGGTGGCCCGCCAGGCTTTCGCATGGGCCAGGCCACGGCAAGGGCTGCCAGCAAGAGTCCGGCGAAGAGTGCTACGGCGCTCATAGCCCTGAGGGATATCGAAAGGCCGCCTGCACTATAACCGCCAGTGGCGGCCAGCCACACCCGAATCACCACTGCTCCACCCACCAGGGCCACAGCCGCCAGCAACGCCACGATACGTCCTTTGAGTCCCGCTGCCATGTGCCTCTCCGCGCCTTCTATTCTCCTTCTAGCGACAGTAGGTAGGCCACCAGATCCCCAATTTGTTCCTCGGAAAGTATCTGGCCGAAGGGGGGCATCATAGGCGCGTACTCGGGAACGGTGAACCTATAGGTCATACCTGCGCTCACCTTTTCCAAGAGGTACTGGTCGGCTGTCAGGCCGGCCACCCTGGCGCCCGCCCTGGAAGCAACCTGGGTGAGGTCCGGCCCGCGGGCGCCTCCCCTGCCTCCTGCGGAGTGGCACCGGAAGCAGCCCACGTTGTCGCTCCAAAACAGATCCTTGCCCCGGCCTGCGGCTTCCTGCGCCGCTGCTCCCGCAGGCTGAGGTCGCTGGAACTGTGGGTAGACCACCCCAGCCAGGACGAGGAGGCCAATTGTTACAAGGTAGACGGCGGTAAGGCTGATGAGGACCCCCGCCGGTCCCCTGGGGTAAGGAATACGCTCCTTTCCGAGGAACCAGAAAAAGAGGGTTCCCAGGAGGGTCATGGCGGTGAAGAAGATTCTGTAGCCCGTGCCGAACCGCAGCCCTGTCCCCTCTGGCACAAGGGGAAGAGCCAGCCATATGAGGAGCAGGAGCGCCAAAAAGAGGGCAAGGCCGCCTTTGAGGGAGGGGAGCCGCACCTTTGGCCTGAGGGGTTGTTTTGGCTGAGAGGCCTCTGAAGGGTGTAGAGACATGTGTGAGAGTTCTTACTCCACCTTGCCCAGGTTGAATCCGACCCAGAAGATGAAGGCCATTAGGGTGAAGAACACCAGGGTCACACTACCTACCATGATGCTCGTGTGGGCCAGGGGCGTGGTGTACCAGTAGGGTGTGGTATCGCGGAGGACCGTGTACACATGCCAGTCCTGGCGGGCCAGCTCTCGGATGGCTCCCATGAGCCCCATGAGGTACACCGCCACCGTGGGAATAAACACCAGGGCGTATTGGGCTTGAGGCGCGATCTCTCCCCAACGCATGGAGCCCTGTGCCATGGCCCGTCGGTAGACCATGTAAGTCAAGAAGGTGAACATGATGATGGCGGTTACGGCAAGAGCTTTGGCCATCATCAGGCCGATAAAGGCAGCCCGCTCAGGAATGAAGATAGCCGCCTCGCTAACGCCTTCGGGGATAGGACTCGTAAGGTCTGGTAGGAAGCTCTGGGGGGTCACCCAGATGATGGTGCCCACGAAAATCACGGCGAAGGTAGGACGCATGAAACCCAGGTAGAGCTGGGATCCGTTGATCCGCCGGATGCTCATCCACATGTAGTAGTTGGCTCCCAGGAACAGGAGGCTCACCAGAAGGCCTTGGATGACGAAAAAGCCTGAGAGCTTGTCCGCCATCATGAAGGTGGCGATGGTGGCATCGTAGAGGAAGATCTCCTTGGCCAGGATGTAGCCTGCCAAGGGAAGGAGCATCAGAGTGGCCACGCCAATAAAGTTGCCGATGAAGCCCATCCAGTCGTAGAAGACGCGGTCCTCGTCTTTCCTGGCGGTGAGGAACATGAAGGCAGCGAACAGTGCTACCACTAGGCCGCCAAAGGTGACGTTGGCGATAAACCGGTGCAGATTCAGTCCGGTCCACGTAGGGTTATTCACCAGGGTCCAGAGAGTGGCTGTCTCTGATCCCGCTGGGGGCGTGAGCATGTAGGACCCTACGGCGTTCATGAGGAGCATGACCACGGTTCCTACCAGGTTGAGCGCCACGCCAAGGGAGATGTGAAGCCCCTTTCGCTGCGCCAGGGGCTCCCAGGAGTACCAGTAGAGGTACATCACGATGGTCTCTACAAAGAAGAGGGCGACATAGAGACCGAAGACCGGCCCGAAACGCTGAAAGAGGTGTGTGACCACGGGGCTGTAGGAACCCATGAGCGAGAAGGCGAAGGCAGCGCCGGTCAGGGCCGTCAAACTATAAGCAATGGTCACCACTTTCATGGTCTCGTGGGCCAGCCGCTCGTAACGACTATCCCCACCGGACCGGAGGAGCAAGACCACCGCCAGGAAAAGGCCCGCGAACATGAGGAAGACGACCCGGTCGGTAACGGTGTGGGCGAACACCACAGCTACCAGGCCGAAGACACTTATAAGAATGGCTGCAGGAAGCCGTACCCGCCAGTCCCAGCGCCCTCGGGGCAGGCCCAGGTACTCGCACAGCACGATGAAAATAGGCGCCCCTAAGACAAAGGCGGCAAAGTAGAGATGGAGCTGTGCCGCCATCCAGACGGCCGACCTTGCGCCTATGACAGGGATATCTATGGGCATCTCTAGCCGCCGTCCCTCTCTGGCTGCTTCTGCTCCTCTGCGGCCATGATATCCGCCGCGAACTCCGCCAGCTCGCGGAGCTGCATCAGCAGCCAGGCGTCTCGGGCGGAGACAGGCGCCGCGTCGGGCTGGAATCTGGGGTCTTGCGCTATCTCAGCCCTCAGGCCGAGGAGGCGACCCTTCAGATCGTAGTAGTGAGCGAGGTCCTGCTGCAGGAGGTGATTGAGGGCCGTCACCTCTCGCTGGCGCTGAAGAGCGACGTCTCGCTGCTTTTGTATCGTCTGGTACCCGGTTCGATACAACACGAACATAGCTAGAATGACGCTGGCGCCTACCAGCGCCACGGCCCCAAAGATGGCGTTCCTGATAAGGGTCAGGAGGCGGGAATAGGGGGCATAATCAAGATACACCTCCATAACCCCCGCAGGCTTTGCCCCAGCTTCCCAGGCCAGAGGCACGTAGATCTCCATCAACTCTCCGAAGGCACGTTCCTCAGGCGCCTCCGTCTCCCGGCTCACCTCCCAAACCGTTTTCCCCTGCAGGGCTTCCTGCAACTCCTCGCTATCAGGGTAGGATTCCCCGACCTGGGACTCCAGGGTGGAATAGACCACCAGGCCCTCCGAGTTCCAGATCTTCAGACGCACCGCATGGGTGCTCAAAGCATAATCCCTGACCATTCGGTCCAGATGTTCGTACGACGCCCCCGTTATGGGCTGCGCTACGTCCTGCGGTGCGACCATTTTCAGGAGGCGGGGCAGGACCTCTGTCACAGTGTCACGCACCGCCTCCTCTCGTACTGCGCTCTCAATAGGCATCCGCAAGGCATAGGCAATGCCCACCCCCACGACAACCACCGTCAGCGACATCACCGAAGCCGCTAAAGCGAACCTGAGGGCGACATTTTCTCTTAGTTGCTGTCTCAGCATGGCTTTTCTCCCCTCGACCGCCCTGCCGAACATCCAGTTTCTTCCCTTGCTGAGCCTTGCGTGAAAGGATGTCACGGCGCCACCTCCAAGCTCCCACTCATGCCACGGTCGGCGTGGTTGCTGATGGGGCAGGAGATGCGGTAGGCGCCCGGCGCCAAGGTGATCTGCCATTCAAATGTCCTGCCCTGTCCAACTTTGGGGGCTTTTTCATCAACGCCTTGGCCCTCCACGCGAAAGTCGTGGGTGTAGCGGCCCTCGTTCTTCAGCACAAAGGTGGTTGCTCCTGCCTTCACCGTCACCCGGTCGGGGTCAAGGCGGAAGTCTTTCAAGCTGACCTGGGCCTTACCGGTGAGGGGCGGAGGCTCTTGTGTTCCCGAGTCCGGGTTCTGGGCCGTAGAGGGCGTAGGGGTAGGGGAAGCTGTTGCTAAGGCGGTGCTTGCTGCCTGGGCTGCAAGCGGGTGCGTTACTCCAGGATATTCACACGCGGCCAGGGTAAGGGCGATAGCCAGGAGCAGCGCCATGCCAGGGAGCGCAGTTATCACCTTTGCTTCAGCCACGCGAGGGGGTGCAATCCACGGTTCAATAGCCAATAAGCCCTCCGGCTTCCCCAAGCCTATGGGACATGGCGTCCACCTGGTCAGCCTGAAAGATGACAATTATCACTGGCCAAACCAGGTGGACGCCCCCTTCGCACAACGGCTCCCTTATGGAGCCTGGGCTTTTACTAGGACCTGGGCAGCGCGGTGATGACCGCCCTCATCGTGGGGTCGTGCTCGTTACAGATGAGCTTGTAGGTGCCCACCTGCGAGGCGGTGAAGGTCATAAGGTACTCGCGCCCACGGTTCTGTACCTCCTCCTTCACAACCTCTTTGCCATCCGGGCCCTCTACCCAGGTGGTGTGTTTGTCCCCATTGATGATGAAGATCCTCAAGTTCACCTGGTCGCCCTGGAGCGCTGTTATCGCACCGGGCGTCCAGATGTAGGTGGAAACCTCCCACCTCTTGGGGTTGGCCGGCTCAAATACTCCAGGTCCCTTGTAGCGATAGCCGTCAGAGAGCTTCGCCGGGTCGCTAGTCGGCGCTGCCAGGCTGTCGGTGCTGGTAGCGCCTTTGATTTCCACGCCGCGCACAGTGTATTCGACCTTTCCCGCTGGCGCTGCGATCTTCCCCACCTTGCCTTCCAGACTGGTCAGCTTCGCCTGAGCTGCGGCGATGCTCTGCTCCGCGGCCCCGACCCTGTCCTCCACGGGCTTGATGTCCGTGCAGGCGACAGCCGCCAGGAGCAAAACAGCTATCCCTCCTCCAAAAAGCAGATAGTGCGGTCCTTTGTTCATTCCCTCTCCCTTCTTCCGGCTGAGCCGAGAAATAGATTTCCTTCTATATGAATAGCACAAGGAGTCGTTTCGGTTCCGTTACAAGGACGGCAAAGGCCGTAACAGGTCCGTTACAGCCTTTTAGACCCGTAGTCCCCCCTCCCCATCGCGGGGAGGGGGACTACGGGGGAGAGGTCACCTTAGCAAGGGCATGGAATACTGCAGCAGTCGTAAAAAGAGGGGAGCTCCCTGAGCTCCCCACCCATCCGAGGCGGCAGCAGGTCTTTACGTGGGACTTTCCAGGAGATAGCCCACTCCGGGGACAGTGACGATGAATCGCGGATGTTGCGGGTCGTCCTCTAGCCGTTGACGCAGTCGCCATACGGTGACCCGCAGCACCTCGTGTTCGCCCCGGTAACCTGCTCCCCAGACCTTCTCCAACAGGTCGTCCTGGGTGACTACTTTGCCGGCATTAAGGGCGAGATAACGGAGGACCCGGTATTCGGTGGGAGATAGCCGTACCTCCCGCTCCCCCATCGTGACCTTTCTGGTCAGGAAGTCCACCCGCAGGGCGCCTATGGCGAAGGGGGTCTGCAGGCCAGGCGTTTCGGCTGAGCGAGCCCGGCGCAGGACTGCCTCCACTCGGGCCAGGAGCTCCTGGGCGGAGAAGGGCTTCACCACGTAATCATCGGCCCCAAGGCGTAGCCCTTTCACCTTGTCCGCCTCGGCGCCCCTGGCGGTCAGCATGATGATGGGCACGTCTGATACCTTCCGGATGCGGGTGCATACCTCAAAGCCATCTTGGCCCGGGAGCATGATATCCAGGACTACCAGCTCTGGGGGGTAGTCGGCTAAGAGGACCAGGGCCTCCTCGCCCGTGGCGGCGCCCGTCACACGATAGCCCGCCGTCTCCAGATTGAAGCGGATGAGGCGCAGGTAGCGTGGTTCATCGTCTACTACCAGGATGCGCTCTTCCGACATCATCCCTCTCCCTTTTTCATGACCGTGCTGGCGAGCTCTTGCTCCGTACCCTCCGCTTCAGCCCGTTCTGCCAGAGGAAGGGTGAAGAGGAAGGTGCTTCCCGCGCCCGGGGTGCTTTCCACCCCCAGATGACCGCCGTGGGACTCAACGATACCTTTGCATATGGCGAGGCCGAGGCCGGCGCCCCAGGCGCCTCGCCGGCGTGAGTTTTCTCCTCGGTAGAACGGCTCAAAGACCCGTTCCAGCTCATGGGTTGAAATACCATCGCCGTGGTCCTTAACGCTGACGAAGACGCGCCGCTCACTCACCGTGGCTGCTACCTCAATAGGGGAGCCGGGGTCTGAATAGCGGGCGGCGTTGTCCAGCAGGTTATGTAGCACTTGCTCAATCCTGCCTGCATCGGCCAGGACGGTAGTGCTTTCTGTGGGTAAGGTGACTTCAAGGGCGTGGCCAGCCTGTTGAAGGCCGGGGGTGGCTCTGTGCAGGGCGGCCTCTAACAGGCCTCTTAAGCTGACACTGGTGCGGTCCATTTGGAGCCTTCCCGCCTGTAGGCGGGAAGCGTCCAGCAATTCGTCAATCATGCGCTGGAGCTTGGTTGACTCCTCGTCAATGACCTGCAAGAACTCCTGGCGCGTGGCGGGGTCTACCGATATATCGTCTCTCAACAAGGTGGTAGCATACCCCTTGATGAACCCCAGGGGCGTCCGCAGCTCGTGGGAGATGGCGGAGATAAACTCGGCCTTGATCCGGTCCAGTTCTCGCTGAGCCTCCACCCGACGCAACTCGCCGAGCAGATTTGCGCTTTCAATGGCGACCGCTATCTGGTTGCAGATGGCGGCCAGGGTGTTGCGCTCCTCAGAACTTGGCACGACCCCTTGGCCACGAGATAGGTACAGCACCCCCAGGACTCCCTTTGGGGATTTCAGGGGCAGCACAGATACGGCGTGGTGGAGGGGTGCTTGGCACACAGGCTGGAAGCGCTGGCGCTCCTCATGACCAAGGTACAGGGGGATACCGTTGGATGCTACGTAGCCACAGGGGCACTCGTGGAGACCCACAGCTTGGTTGGCGCAGGGCAGGTCCAAATAGTCTCCCTTGGCGCCGGCTACGACCAGGTGGTTGCTGGCCCCATCCAAGAGGCGGATGGCTGCCGCATCCATTCGTGTATGCTCTAGGACAACCTCCAAGCAGCGATTCAGCATCCCATCCTGGTCTCGGATCTCGTTGGCTGCGGTGGCAACGGCGGACACGGCGGCCAACTGGCGGTTCCGAGCCGCCAGCTCCTCCGTTCGCTGGGCGACTTTCACCTCCAGCTCCTCCCCCCACCTTCGCACCTGGTCCAGGGAAGACCTGAGTTGTACCCGCATGGCCTCCAGGCTCTCACCTAAAACGCCTATCTCTCCTCCTTCTGGCACCTTGATAGACTCGCCCAGATTCCCAGAGGTCATCCGTTGGGCTGCTGTCGTCAGGGCGCGCACAGGACGGACCAGGAGCCTAGCGCCGATCAATGTCAAGACCCATAAGAAGGCAAGTGTGAGCGCTCCGGCCAGGAAAATGGTGTTTCGTAGTTTCCTCGCTGGCGCGAAGGTTTCGGAGTCTGTGCCCCCAACGGAAAGTCCCCAAGGGGCTGAAGTGAGGGGTGCGAAGGCCATGACGTGCTTGCCCGCGTTGACGCCCTCTGGCAAGGGATGCCAGGGGACATAGGGCACGTTCTCTACCCCGGGCCCCCCTTCTTTGAACCTTTTCAGGTAATAGGAGAGGTGCTCGCCGGGTTTCAGAAAACCGCCGCCGCCGGTAGCGGCGACGACGAGCCCCCTGCTATCCACCAGTTCCGCATGGCCGGTGTGCCCCAGGTCGCGGGCGTGTTCCAAGGGGCTAATCACCTCTACGCTGGAGAGGTCAATGAGGCCAGTGAGCAAAGAGATGAGGGCGCCGTCAGGAGCAAATATGGGAATCGTGAGGGCCACGGCGGGTCTGCTGGTGGCCGGGTCAACAAAAGGGTCAGAGACGCTTCGGCTGCGCGTCTGTATCACCTGACGAACATGGTTCTCCGTGGAGAGATCAGCACCCTGGGGCAGCCTGTCAGGAGGCTCAGAGAGCACCACTCGTCCCTGAGCATCTAGGAAATGGACCCCCAGAGACAGCGTCCCAATGCGCCCGTAGGAGTGGGCCAGCATGTGGTACTCTTCTCCGAGGGAAGGAGCCTGCGGATTGAAGGCGGCGAACTCCGTGGCCTTCTCCAGCTCGTAGAAGCTCCGCTCCAGGAGGCCGTCTATCTCTCGCGCCGCCATCTGGGCAATCACGAGTCTCTCTTGAAGAATGCGGTCTGTGCTATCGTTCACCGCCCGCAGGCTCAGCAGGCTGAATACGCCAAACAGGAGGAGGAAGCCCAGGCTTACAGCTATTGCCAGCCTGGGCCAGAGATTGAGGCGCTGAAACTTGCGCAGCATCGCTGAATAGGAATTCACCCTCACGTGAACTCTCCTCGCTATGAAAGGCGCCGTCGTTCATCCGGGGCTATTATAGTCCTTCAAAGGCGCCAGGCAACGCATGGGTTTGATTGCTAGGCCAGAGTTGGGATGCGGGCGAGGAGTTCCGGAGGGTGTGGTGATGTTGGGGCTGGCTAGCTGCTTCCCAACAGGGAGCCGCCTGATGGTATAATGGGTGCATAAGGGGACGCGTGGGTTCGACAGGGGATGACTCTGCCGGATTGCAGGCCGAGGCGCCGTCACACCTCGTTAAACCGGCGGCAAAACAGTAAACGCCAAGCCTCAACTGGCTCTAGCCGCCTAAGGCGGCTACGTCTGCCCAAGCCTACCTCCGAGGGTAAGGAGCAGGCGACTTCAAATCGGAGTGCTGTCCTGCTGACGCCGATGGGCAGGGCCTAAGACCTTCGGCTGGCGAGGGTGGGTATCCCGCCGGCGGAGCACCATCCTGGCGAGACACTAAAAGCTGGACACGCCTGTAGCATATCCGCGTAGAGTATCTTCTGGACGGGGAGTTCAACTCTCCCCCGTCTCCACCAGAAACATATCCGGGGCTCACCTTCCGAGGAGGCCCTATGGAGATGAACGCCTCTGGCGCGTCCCAGAGGTGTTTTTTTGTCATCTGGCTATCGGGTCGCGGAATGTCGTAGGCTTGGGCAGAGACTTCTGTGTGTTAGAATACATCCGCCGGCTAGTGTTCCCTACGGCAAGGGAGGCGGCGGCAAGATCTCCCGCAGTACAACCGTACCATCTCATGATGGCAGTAGAGGGATGTACAAATGCGATTACACCCAAAGGTGACGAAGGACGAGGCCTTAACTGTGCTGACAAACCAGGCGATTGCGCTCTGGGGTGCAGAAGCGGCGCGTGCGATGGAGACACAGCTCCGGTCTTTGGCTGAGGCGATGGCAGCAGTCAGCGCGGCGGAAGTCCCGGAAGACGTGGAGCCGCTTTACTTTCCGCACTCGGCGGCATCGTTTGGTATGACATCTTAGGCGCGAGGAGGGCCAGATGACGCTCACCATTTCTCAAATCATTGAACTAGGGGTAGGCGCCATCGCCGATGGCGTTGCAAAGGGCGAACTCACACCCACTGACGTCGCCGAGGCGGTGCTGAGCCGGATTGCGAACATGGAAGAGCGCGTGCAAGCATGGAGCTTCCTGGACGCGCAGAGGCTGCGAGCCGAAGCCAGGTCCCTTACCGCAGAGGCAGCGGCCGGGAGGCTGCGTGGCCCGCTGCACGGTGTGCCCGTAGGCATAAAGGATGAGTTTCATGTGCAGGGCATGCCTACGGGGTTTCGTGATCTTCCAACACCCGTGCCCGAACCCGAAGACGCCACTCCTGTGGCGCGACTGAAAGCCGCCGGGGCGCTTATCGTGGGGAAGACGCATATGCCAGTCGGCGGTAGGATGCCCCCCACTCGCAACCCGTGGAACTTGGAGCACACAGCCGGTGGTTCCAGCAGCGGTTCCGGGGCCGCCGTAGGCGCGCGGATGGTTCCCGTTGCCCTAGCTGAGCAAACCGTAGGGTCGGGTCTCCGTCCTGCGGCGTACTGCGGGGTAGATGCCCTTAAACCCACCTACGGCCGCATCAGCCGCTTCGGTTGTTATCCGTTCGCATGGTCCCTGGATCATACAAGCATCATCGGCCTCAGCATGGAAGACATCGCCCTTGTCTTCTCTGTCATTGCCGGGCCGGACCCTCGTGATCCCACCACCCTCCCGGACCCTGCGCCGCCGGCTAGCTTGGATTCTTGGGGATTGCGGCCCCCGCGCATTGGAATCGTGCGAAACTTCTTTCCAGACCGCTCGCAACCCGTGATGCGGGAGGCCGTTGACGAGGCAGCGGCACGACTACGGGAAACTGGAGCCGAGGTGCGTGATGCCCTCTTACCCGAGATGTTCGGCATGGCCTGGCCCGCGCACCAGATCATCTTCGGAGTAGAAGGGGCGACGTTCAATGCCCATCGTCCTGCGCCAGCCAACAGGCCAGATGGCACTGCAGGCGTGGGAGATAGAAGACCTGCTTCTCTCATACCCGCGACCTACTACTTGCAGGCCCAGCGGATCCGGCAGTTACTGTATATGAAAGTCTTGAGCAACTTCCGCGACGTAGACGCGCTCCTGATGCCGGTAGCACCGGCGCCTGCCCCCAAGGGCCTCTCAAGCACCGGGGATGCCTCGCTCCTTGGCCCGTGGAGCCTTTTGGGTTACCCAGCCATCACTATCAATGGAGGCCTCTCGGCAGAGGGATTGCCTCTTGGGCTTCAGTTCGTCGCGGCCCCGAAGCAAGACTACCGCCTGCTTCAGATCGGGGCCTGGTGCGAGAGGGCGCTCGGTCGTCTCCCTGCCCCTCCCTTGGCCAAAGCCTAAGAGGGAACATAGTCCTCGCAAATTCGCGACCGTCATCTTATCGACACTCTACGAAGTTGGCCGCGTTCAGTTGCCTGAGTCCTTTCTTCAGCCATGCCTTCCTAATAAACTCTCCCAAAGTGGTTGGTTCACCGTAGCTCGATGTGCTGAATGACAGAACAAGCGGTTTCACAAACGACTGCGCGCTCCCTTGGGACTGATTGTGGCTTGCGGCTGAACAGTTGCGCGAACATTGCCGCTGCTATCAGAAAGATGGGATGGCTGCTGTCTGCTGCATACAACTAGCCCACCGGCATCGCCTCCCATCGCTCCTCAGCTATCAGGGCCGGATTGTTATCGTAGAGTTCTGGGCTCCCCCGTCTCCACCAGAAACACCCGATAGCGGCATCGCTCTTCTCAAAGCCAAGCTTCGGCTCCACAACGAGGGCGATGCCGCTTTCAGGTCTCAGCGTGATAATCTCTAGCGTGCCCACGTAGATGGCGTCCAACATGGAGAGGAGGATGCTCCGGCGTTCCCCAACGGTTGCCTTGGCCCACAGCGCCGTCAACAAGTTCGTGGAACGCTACCGGCACGGCGTGGCCTGGGACTACCGCAACCTGCTAGACGTCGCTCCTCCAAATCAGGGACCACCTCTGGGTGCTATAGTTGCTAAACCCCTTTCGAGGATCGGCTGTAGGATAGTTCTGCACGTAGGCGTATCTGCTCTCTGCTCCAATCTCTACGGCCATGGGCGCGTAGGCGATGTCTTCCCACATCATCCGCTCCATTTCCCTGATCAGGGCGACCTTCTCTGCTCCTGACGCGGCCACCATCCGCGGGAACAACTCGTCGATCTTGGGCTTGCTGTAGCCGATCCAGTTTCGGGAGCCCCCGGTGATGTAGTAGGAGCCGAATTGCTCCGCGGCAGTCATGGTAATCATCGTCATGCAATAGCTGGCTAGGTCGTACTTCCAGTTGCTGAGGTTCGGGAACAGCACGGCGGAGGTCTGAATCTCTATGGTGGCGTTAATGCCTATTTTCTTTAGCTCCCCAGCGTTGAACTCCGCCATCGCAGGGTAGTTAGAAGAGTCTCTGGCGAGTAGCTTCACCTCCAGGCCGCTGGGGTATTCCTCGGCCATGATGCGCTTTGCCTCTGCCAGGTCCTGGTCCTTGGGCTGGCGGTAGCCGGGCAACTTCCATACGTCTTCCTCGGTGCGGAACCAGGGGACGTCTCCGGTAGGCACGAAAGTGACAGGAACACCTTCGCCATCGAACACGGCATTGATATACCCCTTGCGGTCCAGGGCTAGATGGACCGCCTTGCGCAGCTTCGGATTGTTGAAGGGTGGCTTGGTAGAGTTCATGTAAAGGCCCTGCACAGTGCACGTGCCAGGCATCCGATCGAGCACGACCTTACCCTCAGCCACCATCTTGTCGTAGGAGGCCTTGTTGTCCGGGTCGGGGGCGGTGTTATCAATGTCCAGCCGACCGGTCAGGAATGCCGCCTGAATAATTGCGGAGCCCCCCTTGAAGATGATGTTCTGTATCTCGTTCAGGTATGGCACACCTTCTTCAAAATAATCAGGGTTGCGTTCGAACACCCAGAGAGCGCCCCGTTGGGAGCTCTTCAGCTTGAAGGGGCCGGACCCATAGGGCCTCTTTTTGAGCATGTCCTTTGTGGTGCCATCGGGAGAGAGGCCGCAGTGGGAAAGGACCAGTACGTTGGGGAATTCGGCAAACGGCACACTCATGTACACCTGAAGGGTGGAGTCGTCCACGGCTGCAAGCCCCCTGTCCGGACGGTCAATGTCAATGAACTCCTTGATCCAGCCGCAGCGCTCAGACGTCGTCCCGTCAACCAGTCCCATCATCCTCTTCAGGCTGTACGCTGCGTCCTTGGCCGTCAGGAGAGTGCCATCCCTGGGTCCAGGATTATCCGAGTACGACTGGAACCGTACATCGTTGCGGAGTTTGAAGGTCCAGACCTTGCCGTCGGTGCTAATGGTGTAGGACTCGGCGACGTCAGGGGCGATGGATTTGCCATCGGGGTTCCACAGCAGGTTGTTGTACAACTTGGCGTTGTGGATGCTGTGGCGAGAGGACGCAGCGTTTGGGATATCAAAGCTCACGGGGTCGTCGGAACTCCAGTAGTTGATGACGCCGCCACGCTTGGGCTTGACGGCCGGCATTGGCGTGGGTGTGGCTGTAGCTGTGGGAGTAGGGGTGGCAATCGTGGACGTTACAACGGGGGCCAGCGTGGCTGTGGGGGTAGGGGTTGGCTCTTCCGCGCCGCCACACGCCGCTGCCCCAAGGAGCCCAATTACGACAGACAGAGAAAGCAGGAAGGGACGATGAGCCCAAACGACTTTCAGCATGGTAAACTCCTTGTGTTACGGCTTGCGGCGACAAGGTCTGGGGCAGGCAACGACAAGGCGGTCACGAGCTATCCTGCTGGTACAGAAGGCCAGAAACAGAACTGACGGACGCAGTATTAGAGCATATTAATACATCTTTCGTCTGGGAATGTCAAGCAGATGTAATGAAAAAGCTCCACGGACGCACCAGGCGCGTGTGATACGTTCTTGAAGGGGAAGCGCCCCTTCGGACTGGATGGGAAGGATCCCGGAGACATGGGTGTTTCGTCTGGTATTCAGAGTCTTTATCCGTCGCATGAGGATGAATCGTCTGGGCACAAGCTAAGGATGTCCGAAATCCACAGGAATGCAGGAAAGGGATGATTGACCAGTTTCCAGAGGCAGGGGTATACTGGCGTGGTTCCATGGGACCAGACCGCAATCTCTGAGATCCAGATCCCTAGCAGGCTGCGGAAGAAAGGAGAGTGCAGAGGGGCGAAGCCCCTTTGCCGGGAGTCTGAGGGTGTCCCTAAGATACAAATCAATCCGCCGTAGGCGGATACCTTGAACCCCTTGAGGGGGTTTGGGGGTGTTTTTCAGACGCCTGATAGAACTGGGGCACTATGTCACTCTGCACAGTAGAAGAGGCTGTTGAGGAGTTCCGCAAAGGGCGTTTCCTGATCATCGTGGATGACGAGGACAGGGAGAACGAGGGTGACCTGGCCGTGGCTGCCGAGTGGGTCACGCCGAAGGCCGTCTCCTTCATGGCGATGCATGGCCGGGGGCTCGTGTGCATGCCGATCCTGGGCCAGCGTCTGGACGAGTTGAAGGTGCCACTCATGGTCCAGTCCAACACTGCGCGCCTGGGTACCGCATTCACCGTCTCGGTGGACGCCATCAACGGCACAACCACGGGCATTTCGGCGGCAGACCGCGCCACAACGGTGCATGCCATGCTGGATCCCCGTACGCGGGCCGAGGACCTGGCGCGCCCCGGGCACCTGTTCCCCCTGCGCTACGCTGAAGGGGGCGTGCTTGTGCGGGCTGGCCAGACCGAGGCCAGCGTAGACCTCTGCAAGCTGGGCGGCCTCTACCCCGCCGCTGTCATCAGCGAGGTTATGAAGGCTGACGGCGCCATGGCCCGCATGCCGGACCTTGAAGAAGTGGCCCAGGAGCACGGCATCAAGATCATTAGCGTCGCCCAGATCATGGCCTACCGCCGCCAGCACGAACGGCTGGTCACCCGCGTGGCGGAGACCCGCCTGCCGACCCGGTACGGCCTGTTTACGGCGTATGCCTACAAGAGCCTCATGGACCCGGACGAGCACGTGGCCCTGGTAAAGGGCAACGTCAACATCGCAGAGCCGGTGCTGGTGCGCGTGCACAGCCAGTGCCTGACCGGCGACACCTTCGGTAGCCTGCGGTGCGACTGCGGCGAGCAGATAGAGAAGTCGTTGCACCTCATCGCCGAGGCGGAGCGCGGAGTGTTCCTCTATATGCGGCAGGAGGGGCGTGGCATCGGCCTGCACAACAAGCTGCGCGCATATGAGCTCCAGGACGCGGGCATGGACACCGTGCAAGCGAATGAGCATCTGGGCTTCCCTCCCGACCTGCGGTGGTACGGCATCGGGGCGCAGATCCTGGTTGACCTGGGAGTGAGGAACATCCGCCTGCTGACCAACAACCCGCGCAAGGTGGTGGGGCTGGAGAGCTATGGCCTGCACCTGGTGGAACGCGTGCCCATCGTGATTCCGCCCAACGCAGAGAACCATCGCTACCTGGAGACCAAGCGCACCAAGCTTGGCCATATTCTGCCGGAGGACAACGATGCCCCTCCAGGGAGCGACCGCTAGCATGGCGCAGGTCATCAAAGGCCACCTGCAGGGCGACGGCATGCGCATCCTGGCGGCAACAACCAATATCCGGTGCCTCCTGGGGACACGGTGTGGCGCTTGACATCAGCCGACGAAAGGTGTATCAAGACTGCGTCCATGGCTTCCAGCCACGAACTTCCCGCCGCCACTATGGAACGCACCACAGTGTTGTTGCCATGCCCAAGACGGGATGCTGTAAACCTTACCAAACGACCCTAGGCATAGAGAAGGAGTACCTGGTGGGGGAGCAAGCACTGACGGGAATGAGGGTGATAGACCTGACCCAGTACATAGAGGGGCCAGTGTGCACCAAGCGTTTGGCTGACTATGGGGCAGACGTCATCAAGATAGAGCCGCC
This sequence comes from Chloroflexota bacterium, assembly GCA_016179765.1. Taxonomy (GTDB): domain Bacteria; phylum Chloroflexota; class Dehalococcoidia; order Lucifugimonadales; family JACPCL1; genus JACPCL1. Next base: position 7,498 of record JACPCL010000030.1, on the reverse strand, counting down.
CGGAACAGGCGACGGCGCAAGGAACATGGGGCCCTTCTACCATGACGAGCCCCACCCGGAGAAGAGCGGCCTCTTCCTTTACCTCAACACCAACAAGAGGGGAATTACTCTTAACCTCGAGAATACCCTAGGCAAGGAGACCTTTCTGGAACTGGTGAAGAAGGCGGACGTGGTAGTTGAGAGCTTCAAGCCCGGCACTATGGAGCGCCTGGGTCTCTCCTACGAGACTCTGGAGAAGGTGAACCCCAGACTGGTCATGACCTCCATAAGCCCCTTTGGCCAGACAGGCCCATATAGAGAGTACGAGATGACCGAGCTCATGGCCTTTGGTATGGGCGGGCCCATGTATCACAAGGGACGCGCAGATAAAGAGCCTTTGAAATACGGAGCTACGCCTACCCTTTATCATGCCGGGGCAGTTGCCGCCATGGCAACCGTCGTGGCCTATTATGGAATGCGCCGCCATGGCAAGGGAGACTACATAGACGTATCAATCATGGACACTCAGCTCGGTACCATGGACGGGAGGGCTTCGGCGCTGATCCAATATCAGTTCTCTGGCAAGGTCGCTTCCAGAGGCGCCCCCATGGGGGTGGGACCGGCCGGAACCGGGTCGGGAATGTTTCCCTGCGCCGATGGGTATGTGCATTTCTACGGAGGCCTACGCCTGGAGAGGCAGACGAAAATGATGGGAGATCCCCCTGAACTCAGGGACCCCAAGTTCTATGACCCCGAAACTCAGGGTGACCCCTTGGTAAGAGAGGAGTACGAGGCCTATTTTCTTTCCTGGTTAATGAACCACACCAAACAGGAGATCTTTGAGCTGGGGCAAGCGTCTGGCAACGTCTGTGCCCCCATGAAAACCATTGACGAGGTGTTTGAGGACCCCCAAGTGAAGGTAAGGGATCTGTTTGTGGATGTTGAACACCCAGTGACCGGCAAGGTCAAGTATCCTGGACGGCCCTTTGTCATGGAGAAGAGCCCCTGGGCCATACGGCGTCCTGCGCCGCTGCTCGGGCAGCACAACACCGAGGTGTACTCAGAGCTGGGATACAGCAAAGAGGACATGGTCGCCCTTAGGCAGAGCAACGTCATATGAGATTGACTTCCTTCAAAAGGGGGGGCATAGTATGGGGAAACTTCCACTAGAGGGAGTCCGCGTGCTGGGCATGACGGTGATACTGGCAGGGCCTTATTCAGAGATGTTTCTGGCGGACTACGGTGCGGAGGTGATAAGGGTGGAGTCTATTCAGCACTTCGCGCCTGGCACCCGCGGGCAGTACGTCTGGCCACCCAAGGGCGCGCCAGGGTACCCCAATGACGACCCTGGGGAGCGGCCCTGGAACCGGCATGCAACGTTCAACTCCATGGCGCGCAACAAACTGGCGATGACGGTAGATATTACTAAGCCCGAAGGGATGGAAATCTTCAAACGGCTGGTGAGAGTCAGCGACGTCTTCATCTCCAACTACGTACCCGATGTTTTAGACAGACTGGGAATCACCCATGAGATGCTCAAGGCGGAGAAGCCCGATATCATCTGGGCCAAGATTTCAGGCTACGGTGATACGGGGCCCTATCGTGACTATAGGGCCCAGGCCAACGGCATTGATGCCATCGCCGGCCAGGCTTCTACTCGGGGATACCGGGATATGGACCCGTCGTCTGGACTTCCCGGCGCCTCGGCAGCAGACCCAGCGATGGGCATTGCAGCGGTTTTCGCCATCGTTTCGGCCCTGAACTACCGCGACCGTACAGGCAAGGGACAGCTCATAGACATGGCCCTCTCCGAACAATTCATAACCTATAACCCCCAACCATTCATGGACTACGCTATGAATGGCAGGGTGCAGGGAACTCTGGGCAACAGAGACCCCATAGCCGTCCCTTCAGGCAATTTCCGCTGCCAGGGCAACGACAATTGGGTGAGCATCAGCGTCTACAACGACGAGCAGTGGGAGGGGTTCTGCAAGGTGGTGGCAGAGGAATGGGTGCGCGACCCGCTTTTCAAGGATGCTCTGAGCAGGCGCAAGCACGAGGATGAGCTGGAGAAGCTGGTGGAATCCTGGACGAAGCGCCATGACTACTATGAGGTCATGCACCGCTTGCAGAAAGTGGGAGTGCCCGCAGGGCCCTTGCTCGACGAAGCTGCGGTCTTTCAAGACCCTCAAGTGAAGGCTAGAGAATACCTGGTGGAGGAGTACCAGGAGGATACGGGTACGTACCTGTACCCGGGGGCCATTGCCAAGCTAAGGAACGCTCCCCTTACCATCAGGCGTCCTCCAGTGCGGCTTGGGGAAGACAATGAGTACGTGTACAAGGAGGTGCTGGGAATAAGTGAACCTGAGTACCAGAGGCTGACCGAAACAGGGCACATCGGCACGGCCTACGCACCCGGCGTGCGTGCACGCTGATGGTGGGAGCCCTGGATTAGCTAGGTAGTGGGCTGCCCCAATCCATCGGACACTGAGGCAGGATGGATGCTGGAGTCGGCCCGAGGCATGGGCCAAGGGGAGTGGCATAAACCGAGTAGCACAAAGGAGGGAAAACCGTGCAGAAAACCAAGAATCCCCTGGAGACCCCGTTCACCAAGGAATTTGGTCTGCAGTACCCAATAGTCTCGTTTGGGCACTGCAAGGACGTGATCGTTGAGATATGTAAGGCCGGGGGCATGGGTGTGTACGGCGTCGCCGGTTTTAGTCCGGAGGAGATTGACCGAGAGCTCACATGGATAGAGGAAAGGGTAGAGGGCAAGCCCTTTGGGGTGGACGTCATAGTATCGGGCTCCATGCCCGCCACAGGCACCACTGAGGAGTTTGAGGCGCAGATCCCCCAAGCGCACTGGGATTGGATTGAGAAGCTCCGGAAGGAGTTCAACATCCCCAATACCCGCCTCCCTGACGGTACTGTTATCAACGGTCGTGTGAGGGAGCCACGAGGTGCATTCACGCAGGAGTATGCCAGGGCGCAGCTTGAGGTGCTCCTTGAGCACAGAGTGCCCCTCTTTGCATGCGCCCAGGGAAACCCGGCCTTCATCATTCCAGAAATGCACCACCGCGGGGTAAAGGTTCTCGGCCTCATCGGTCTGGTGCGGCAGGCGGTGCGAGAGCACGCGGCGGGAATAGACTACATAGTGGCCCACGGCCAGGACGGCGGTGGACACTGTGGCCCGATTGGTACCTTCACCCTGACGCCCCAGGTGGCAAGAGCGGTGGCCCCCACCCCAGTGCTGGCGGCTGGCGGGGTGGGGTGTGGGAGACAGGTGGCTGCGGCTCTGATGCTGGGTGCGGCGGGGGTGTGGACAGGCACGGCCTGGCTGACGGCCAAGGAGCACGATATAGAACCCATAGCCCAGGCGAAGATACTGGCGGCGCGCAGTGAGGACACGGTGCGCACCAACTGGGGCGATGGCGCTTTTAGGCGGCATGTCGGGTCAAGGATGGACGAGAGGTGGGTATCAAAAGATGCGCCGCCCATTTTGCCCCGTCCCATGCAGGGGATCCTGAACCGGGAGATAATGTACCAGATCGCCGACAACAAGGTGGAGGATGTCTACTACGGCATGGGGTGTGGGCAGACCGCTGGGCTGCTCACCGAGGTGAAGCCGGCGAGGCAGATCATGGATGAGTGGGTGAACGAGTGCCTGGAGGCCTTTGAACAGTATGGTCTCCTGACCTAGGCCAACGGTCGGGAAGCGAGAATGGCGGGCAGGCCTGCACCTCCAATGCAGGCCTGCCTTCGGAAGGCTCAGGAGGTCTCGTATGACAAATCCTGAACAGAAATACGAGCGAAAGTACGGCATGGATGAGGCCCTGAAAGGCAAGTGGGCCGAGTGCGATGGTGGCGCCGCGTTACCCGTTGTGCTGCCGAACGGATCATTGGGCCTCATGCCCGGCAGGCAGACCTTCAAGGGGGTCCTCACGGGGCTGTACTTCGACCAAGGCGACCCCCCTTGGCGTTGGTATGAAATGCTGATTACCCACGACCGCCCCGAGGACTACCCGGAGGAGATCGTGTGGTGCGAGCCAGGGTTCCTTTTCCTGCTGGGCGATGAGGAAGCCGACGCGGGAGCATGGAAGAAGCTCATGCCGTAAATAGAGCCCCCTCGGGTAGGATTCATGCCTTTCGCAGGCTTGATACGCAGGCCTGTGGAGTGTACAGGGAGGAGCTGTGGTAAAGATAGCGGTTCTGGCAAAGGAAGTACCGGACTCAGATATTGTGGATGCCTTTGCCTTTGCTGGACGTCTCCAGATAGACCCCGCCACAAAGACCATACGCCGCGAAAACATCGCTGTGGGTATGAACTCCTATGACGCGCAGGCCGTGGAAGCGGCTATGCGACTCCGCGACGCTGGGGTGGACTGCACCATCCAGGTGTTGTCGGTAGGAGGCATAGCCCCGCAGGCGTTGTTCCAGCGGTCTTTCGCGCTGGGCGCCGACGAAGGCTACCACTTGGTGGACAACAGCTTCGCGGGAGTGGACAGCATGGGTTGCGCACATATTCTGGCGGCAGCCATTCGTCATCTGGGTGGCGCTGACCTCATCCTGTGTGGCCGGCAGGGAACCGACTACGACCAGGGTGTCGTGGGTCCAACGGTGGCGGCCCTTCTGGATATACCCTGCGTCTCCATCGCCAAGGATGTCCGGCTGGTATCTCCGGGCATTGCGCGGGTGGTCCGGGCGATTCCGGATGGGGAGGAAACTGTGGATGTGGAGTTGCCCGCAGTAGTAACCATCAGCAATGAGTTGGGGGTACCGCGCTACCCCACGGCGATGGCCGCCTTTGCCGCCCGGCGAAAAAAGCCAGTAACCCTTTCCGCGGCAGATATTGGCCTTGACGCTGCTCGCGTTGCTCTATCCGGGGAGAGAGTGCGCCGGGTGGAGATAGACATCCCCAAACGCGAAGGTACGTGCCAGTTCCTGGAAGGCAACAGCGCTTCTGACGTGGCTGCAAAGCTGGCTCAGGCCCTCAGCAAGGAAAGTGTCATCTGAGGGTAGGGCAACCACTGCGGCCTTCCGGTGGAGCAGTCGTTTGTCAGTCGGCGCGGGCTCGCAACAGAGGAGAGATAACCCGTGCCCGAAAAGGAGCTAGGATGACAGCCAAAAAGTCTGTCCTCATAGTAGCCCAAGATGATGGTGGGCGCTTAGACCCCGTGGTTTTTGACACAGTGACCGCCGCCAAGCGACTAACAGGCGGAGCCCAAGGTGGAGTTGCAGCAGTGCTCACTGGCCCTCCCGGGACGCAAGCCCTGGCGGAGGAGTTGTGGGCCACAGGTGTCGCTGACGTGTACGTCGCTGAACACGCTGCCCTGGCTGAACCGAGAGCGGACTCGCACGCCCGAGCGGTGGCAGTTGCCGTGCGGCAGGCAAGACCATCCCTCGTACTCGTGGGACAAACGCTCTTGGGGAGAGACCTAGCTCCCTATCTGGCAGCCAGGATGGACGCCGGCGTCATAATGAACGCGACGGAGTTGCGCCTGGACGCATCCGGGGCAACGGAGGTGGTGTGTCCAATCTACGGGGGCGGCGTCCAGGCGGTGTATCGGGTGTCGGAGTCCCCTCCATCGGTGGTGGGCTTCCAGCGTACGGTGAAGAGCACGGCGGAACGGGTGAGCCATAGCCGTGGGAGGGTGATCCCTGTGGACCCCGGACTGGGCGGGTTCAAGGACAAGGTGAAGCTAGTGGAAAGGTCCGCCAGAAGCGGGCCGCGACTGGAAGAGGCCAACGTTGTGGTGTCTGGCGGCATGGGGCTAGGAGAGGCGAAGAACTACCGGTATATAGAGGAGTTGGCGGAGGTATTGGGTGGCCTGCCTGGGGCATCGCGAGCCATTTGCGATCTCGGCTGGGCCGCCCGGGCGCGTCAGGTAGGCCTCACGGGCACCAGGGTCTTCCCCAACCTCTACATGGCCGTGGGGATTGCAGGAGCTAGCCAGCACCTGGCAGGTATGTCAACTTCCAAGGTCATCGTGGCGGTGAACACAGACACTAAAGCCCCCATCTTCAAATACGCTCGCTACGGTGTAACGCTGGATTGCGTGGAGTTTCTCCCCGCCTTCATAGCGGAATGCCGCAAGTTAAAGAGCCATTCTTAAGGGAGCGAATCCAGTGATGCTTACTCCCGTAGATCGTAGGCAACGGACGTGCTGATAGACCTCCACAACCATACTCGGCACCTCTCTATGGACAGCGCCCTCACACTGGACGAGTTGCTCGGGCGGGCCAAGGAACGCGGTCTGGACGGCGTGTGCTTGACGGAGCACAACGCCGTATGGCAAAACACAGCGCGATTGGAGGCCGCCGCACATCGGCATGGCATAGCCGTGTTCCGAGGTATGGAGGTGAACTCTCAGTACGGCCATGTCCTTGTGTTCGGGCTCCGGGCATTTCGCAACTCCATGTTTGACTTTGGTGAGCTCTGCCGTGTCGTGGAGTCCGAAGGCGGTGTCCTGGTCCTGGCTCATCCTCAATGGGTCGGAAACGTCGGGCGAGGCCCGTCGCCGGACGTGATCGCGGAGCACTTCCATGGGCTGGAGGTGCTGAACGGAGAGGTAACGAACGACGCCAATAACTACGTGGAGGCGATGGCCACTGCGCTGGGCAAGTTTGGTACCGGTGGCAGCGACTCGCACAGCTTGGGAGCAGTAGGCAAGTGCGCCACCCTCTTTCAGAACCCAGTAAGGACGGAAGAGGAAATGGTGAGGGAAATGCGGGCGGGCCGTGTCAGCGCCGTTCGCTTGGCCCCAAGCACAAACGGCGTCGAACTAATCAAGGTCTAGCTTCCCTTTGCTTTGTCACATACCTTGTAATGATCATCCAAGATTCCCGCGGCAGCCCGAGGAGCCAACCCAGTCTGGTCACCTGGGAAGTCCAATCCCTTTGCTTTCAGTTGATTTGCTTTTCCCAGACTGTGTCGGGGGAGTCGTGGCTACGAACCTGGCAGTAGAGCACCCCAGGTTTGCCCGACCTGGTTTGGTTCTCCGACATTTGGCGCTAGTACACCCGCTTGACAAATACCCCTGCTGCGGAGACAATGGCGGCTACCCCTGTGCTCAGCCAGTTCGTTCTCTGGTGTTTAGGAACCAGTATCCCATACCAATAGGGCGTCAAAGCGGCGAAATTCTGCGTCTGGGAGGTTCTAGATGAAACCAAAGGGAATAGGGTCCATGAGCATTCTGGGAACGGCCATAGCCGTGGCGCTGTTAGGGATAATGGCTTGCGGACCTGCCCAGCAGGCGGCCACGCCAACATCCACCAGTGCACCCGCGACGCCAACGGCGACCAAGGCGGCAGCTCCCACAGTAGTGGCAACGGCCACTCCCACAGCGACCCCGGTGGGCGGCATCGTGCGGAGGGGGAAGTATGGCGGCACCTTCCGTTACGGCGCGCCAGATAACTCCGAGGAGTTGTTCTGCGTCGTCAACAGCGGCGGCGGCCAGCACCTGTGGGGCGACCTGAATTGCGACGCGCTCCTGGCCTATGGCCCGGACTCTGAGTGGTT
>JACPCL010000039.1 GCA_016179765.1 Chloroflexota bacterium | reverse complement strand
CCATCCTTCAAAGGAGCTATCCCTCATGGTTGACATGGACACCATCGTCTCCCTCTGCAAGCGCCGCGGCTTCGTCTTCCCCTCCAGCGAGATTTACGGCGGCCTCGCCTCCACCTACGACTATGGCCCCCTGGGCGTGGAGATGAAGCGCAACATCCGCGACTCCTGGTGGCGCGCCTTCATCACCGGCCGCGACGACTGCGTTGGCATGGAGTCCGCCATCCTCATGCACCCCAGGGTCTGGGAGACTTCCGGCCACGTCGCCAGCTTCGCCGACCCCCTAGTGGAATGCAAACTATGCCAGCGGCGGTTCAGGGCAGATCAAGTGTGGGTTGGCGGCTGGCAGGGCGAGAATACCTTAGCCATATCTAACCGCTCCGACGCGGTGGAAGCATCTTCGCGCTCTGAAGCTCTGGACAAGATAAAGGAGACAGGAAGTGTTGTCATCGGAGCGCCAGTCAGTCTCGCGAGAACGGTAGAGTCTCTTCCTGAATACTTGTCTCACGGAAGTACGCTATCAACAGTCACCTGCCCCAATGCGGCCTGTGCCGTTGTCGGCGGCCTCACCGAACCCCGTCAGTTCAACCTCATGTTCAAGACCTTCCTCGGCCCCGTGGAGGACGACGCCTCCATCGCCTACCTGCGCCCGGAGACCGCTCAGGGCATCTTCGTCAACTTCCTCAACGTGCTGACCGCCACGCGCCGCAAGCTCCCCTTCGGCATCGGCCAGCAGGGCAAGTCCTTCCGCAACGAGATCACCGTCGGCAACTTCATCTTCCGCACCCGCGAGTTTGAGCAGATGGAACTGGAGTTCTTCGTCCAGCCCGGCACCGACGACGACTGGCACGGCAAGTGGATCGCCGCTTTCATGGACTGGTTCGCCAGCATGGGCATCGCCCCCGACAAGCTGCGCGTCCGCCCCCACGAGAAGGAGGAGCTCTCCCACTACTCCAAGGCCACCTCGGACATTGAGTACGCCTTTCCCTGGGGCTGGGGCGAGCTCATGGGCATCGCCAACCGCACCGACTACGACCTGCGCAAGCACACCGAGGCCAGCGGCGTCAAGCTGGAGTACTTTGACGATGCCACGCAACAACACGTCGTCCCCTACGTCATAGAGCCGGCCTGCGGCGTGGACCGCATCCTGCTCACCCTGCTCATCAACGCCTACGCCGAGGAGGAGGCCCCCACCGCCGAGGGCGAGGGCCGCACCGAGAAGCGCGTCGTCCTCCGCCTGCACCCGTCCATCGCCCCCGTCAAGGTCGCCGTCCTGCCCCTCTCCCGCAACGCCCGCCTGGCCCCCAAGGCCCGCGAGGTGTACGACCTCGTTCGCAAGCACTTCATCGCCCAGTACGACGACGCCCAGAGCATCGGACGGCGCTACCGCCGCCAGGACGAGATTGGCACGCCTCTGTGCGTCACCGTGGACTTCCAGACCGTGGAGCAGGACAACGCCGTCACCATCCGCGACCGCGACACCATGCAGCAGGCCCGTGTCCCCCTCCCCGAACTCGTGGCGGCTCTGCGCCAGCGACTGATGTGATAGAATCGTCGTGGTGAAAGCATGGGACAGACTCTGGTCACCCTCACCCTTCACGGCCCTCGGGGCAGCGCCCAAGTAGAGGCTCTGGCCGATACTGGCGCCACCTTTACAAAACTCCCTCGGAACATCGTAGAGCGTGTAGGCCTGCGAGCTGGTTACGAAGTCCCCGTGCAGCTCGGCGACGGCCGCACCATCACCCGGCCCCTCGCCCTGGCCGAAGTGGAGATCCAGAATGTGCGCCGCCCAGTCCTGGTTGCCGTGGCGGACAACAACGAGCAGCCTCTGGCGGGCTATACCACCCTGGAAGCCCTGGGCTTCAAGGTCAACCCTGTGACCCATGCCCTGGAAAGCACGCCAGCCATAGAGTACTGAGCCCGACGCCGGCGAGACCTCCTTCCGTAGGGGCGCAGCATGCTGCGCCCCTACGCTTTTGCCCCCAAACTGCCCTTACCTGCGCATCCCACCCGTAGGGGCAGACCTGCGTGTCTGCCCTTCCCGCCCGTAGGGGCGAGGCGCTGCCTCGCCCGCGTCCTCGTCGCACCCCAAACGCGCCGCCCCACGTCAGGCCTTTTCCCCCAAAACTGCCCTCGCCCCCAAGCCACCAGGGTCCTCACAAAACCCGCCGGGTCCGATAGAATGCGGTCCACTTTTTGAGGCCGAGCGGTCATGGTAACTGCCACCAAAGCCTACCAACCAAAACTGATCCCCTTCACTGATTTCGCATCCGTCACCCCAAAAACCAATCTGAACGACCTAAACCTCAATTGGAAGGAACGCGACCTCCCAGAGCGTATCCGCACCAAGCACGTCCACCGCCTCCATCCCTACCTGGGCAAGTTCGTTCCGCAACTCGTAGAAATCTTCCTTCGCAAGTATCAGCCCCAGATGGTAATAGACCCCTTCTGCGGCTCCGGTACCACCCTTGTAGAAGCTACTGCCTTGGGCATGGACAGCTTCGGTGCGGACATCTCCGAGTTTAACTGCCTTCTATCAAAGGTGAAGGTCGCAAAATATGAACCCAACCTTCTGGAAAAAGAGGTCAAGGACATCGTCAAACGTTTCTCTGGGGAAGCCCAGATTCGTTTACTTGAACGAAGGGCAATATACACCGAAAGCGTCTATCTCCAAGAGTGGTATGCCCCTGAAGCCCTGTACGAGCTTTTAGCCTTCCGTTCCCTGATTCCTGAATACACGTATCAAGATGTCCTAAGGGTCATTCTCTCCCGTGCTGCTCGTTCTGCTCGCCTCACTACGCACTACGACCTGGACTTCCCTCAGGAACCCCAGACCGAACCATACCCCTGCTACAAGCACAAGCGTGTTTGTAGACCCACTCGTAACGCTGGACAGTTCCTTGTTAGGTATAGCAACGACACAGTCAAACGCATCAAGGAATTTGATAGCCTTCGGAAGCCAGCAAGGGTAGAAGCAGTCTGCGGTGACTCACGTGAGGTCAAGTTTCCCGATTGTGATCTCGTTCTAACCTCTCCGCCTTACGTTGGGCTTATTGACTACCATGAGCAGCACCGCTACGCCTATGAGTTGCTCAGACTCCTAGAGCACAAAGAGGATGAGATAGGTTCGTCAGCCTTCGGCAATTCCATTAAGGCGCAAAAATCCTACACGGGCCAAATTGAGCAGGTCTTTGACAACATCAAGCGTTCCCTAGTAAAGGGTGCCCACCTGGTCGTCATTGTCCATGACCGTAAGACCCTTTACCCCGAAATCGCTAAACGCCTTGGATTCAAAACCGTCACAGAAATTCACCGCAACGTTGACCGCCGTACTGGCCGCCGTGCAAGCGAATTCTTTGAGAGCGTCTTCGTGTGGAGGAAACTGTGATACAACCAGCCACCCGTCACGCCATTCTGAGCTACTTGGAAGGTTTCCTGGATAACTTTCTGGACAATTTCATCCAAAGGTTTCAAACGACTCAACTAAAGCCAAGAAGACGCTCTGCAGGAGATGCAAAGCCTTTCCACATAGCTATATTGGGGCCTAAGGTCCGCCCCATCCTTTCATTTGAGCGTTCCTTCTCTACATCATTGGGAACTACCTTCGAAGAGTCTGCAAGACTCATCGCACTCTCGCGATTTGCTGAGGCTGAAAGGGAATATACAGTCAAAGGATCTGCTCCTGCTGCCGCTCTCACTACAATTGATAGCATAGACCGTCGTATCCGTGAGTTTGGTAAAACAGATAGCTATCCAAGTCTTGTAGCTGCTGTTGCAAATACATACCGAGCGGATCTTTCTCCCCGGGAAATGAAAGTGGACCTGTATGTAAAGGATCAGACTGGCAATGAATGCTTCTTTGAAATCAAAACGCCAGAGCCGAATCGTTCACAGTGCTTGACAGTGACTAGAGAACATTTGACTATTCACGCAATCAAAGGGGCAGGCCCCCCGAAAATTCGTACATACTACGGCATGGCCTATAATCCCTATGGTCCCCGTAAAGATCAGTATCGTTGGAGCTTCGCTCGTCAACTCCTTGACCTTGAGAACCAAGTACTCATTGGTGATGAATTCTGGGATTTTCTCGGAGGGAAAGGTACTTACGAGGAGTTGTTGGCCATTTATGAGGAAGCAGGAATAGTTATGGGCCAGAATGTCATAGAACGGCTTACTAACCTTTGACTCAATCCCCATCCACTCCTCCAACGCCCGAATGTGACAAATGAACTTGTACATCACAGGCAAGAATGAACAAGCGAAGCATCAGAGTCCTTAATGCCATTGCCAGGGAAGAGCTTAGCGGGCCAAAGTGCCACCGCCATCGGTACGTCCTACTTGCCTGCAAACCTCATCCCCATCCTGGTCCTCATCTGATACAGTGCCAGTGCAGAAAGACAAAATAGCCATGCCTCACTACCGCATCACCGGCAAATGGATGCATCTCAGCTACTCCCACTCCTTTGAAGAGGTCGTTCAGGCCGCCACGCCCCTGCGAGCCGTCTACAAGTACGCCAAGCAAACCGCCGAGGAAGAATCCCTGACAGACGTCCAGTGGGATTCGTCCAAACCTCAGTCGGTCAGCCTCGGCCTGCAGGAACCCCGCTTCGGCTTCTGGGTCAACCTTGACCAGCTTTTCCAAATCCGTCACATCGCCCTCGCCCACCAAGAAACCGTCGCCTGCCCCACCTGCAAAGGCAAAGGCGTCGTCAAAGACTTCGTGGACAGCCCTGCCGAAGTTCCCCTTCCCTCATAGGGAAGAGCCTGTCCTTGAGTCCCGATGCAATCGGGACGAAGGAGGCCAGGGGTTAGGTTCTCTTGCCCCCTTCTTTCCCAGAGCCCTCCCTCTCCGTGGCGCATCGGCACAAGACAGCCGTCCTGTCGGCAATGTGTAGGGGCGAGGTCGCCTCGCCCCAGATCCCCCCCTCCCACTTTAGGGGAGGGGGCAGGGGGTGAGGTCTCCCGCCATCCGCCCCTTCCCCATCCCGGCCCTCGCCTGCTATCCTTATCCCATGCCAAACCTTACCCTGTACCCTTCCCAAATCCACCGTTTTACCCGCTCCCCTTCCATCCTTACGAATCTCGGATTCGTTTCCCCAAAAAATAAAACGAATGCCAGCGCCTATGCCCGTCTGCCCTTATGCCCTATGCCCTCACCAGCCCACACAATAGCTCCCCCTCCCACTTCAGGGGAGGGGGCCAGGGGGTGAGGTATGAGGCTCCTCCACTTCGCAGACCTCCACATCGGTGTGGAGAACTACGGTCGGCCTGACCCCCAGACCGGCCTCTCCACCCGCCTGCTGGACTTCCTGGCCGCCTACGACGAGCTGGTGGACTACGCCCTCCGTGAGCGGGTGGACGCCGTCCTCTTCGCCGGCGACGCCTACAAGTCCCGCGACCCCTCCCAGACCCACCAGCGCGAGTTCGCCAAACGCATCGCCAAACTCGCCGACGCCGGCATCCCCGTCTACCTCCTCACCGGCAACCACGACCTGCCCGCCGTCGCCGGGCGCGCCTCCGCCCTGGAAATCTTCCCCACCCTGGACGTGCAGAGCGTCGTCGTCGCCGACCACATCGGCACGGCCATCCTGCCCACCCGCGCAGGCCCCCTCCAGGTCATCGCCCTCCCCTGGATACGCCGCGCCCAGTACCTGGCCCGGGAGGACACCCGCGACCTCACCCTGGACGAGATCAACACCCGCCTCCAGGAGACCCTCACCAACCTCGTCCAGCAGGAGCTGGATCGCCTTGACCCCAGCATCCCCGCCGTCCTCGTCGGCCACGCCACCGTCGCCGGCGCCACCACCGGCGCCGAGCGCTCCATGATGCTAGGCCGCGACCCCGTCCTCATGCTCTCCACGCTGGCAAGCCCCCGCCTGGACTACGTTGCCCTGGGTCACGTCCACAAGCACCAGGTCCTCAGCCAGCGCCCCATAGTCGCCTACGCCGGCAGCCTCCAGCGCGTGGACTTCAGCGAAGAGAAAGAGGACAAAGGCTTCTGCGTCGTGGATCTGGATGCGACCAAACCCCAGGGCCAGCGCCTGGTGGACTTCCGCTTCCAGCCCGTCCACGCCCGGCCCTTCGTCACCGTGGAGGTCGCCGTGCGGCCCGGCGACGACCCTACCCAGCGCGTCCTGGACGCCCTCTATCGCAAGGATGTGCGGGACGCCGTCGTCCGCGTTATCATCACCCTCCCCGAGGAGCTGGAGCGCGCCCTCCGCGAGGCCGACATCATCCAGGCCCTGGCCAGCGCCCATTACGTCGCCGCCATCTACCGCAACGTGGAGCGTCCCAATCGCACGCGCCTTGCCCCTGAGGCCAGTCGCGGCCTCACCCCCATCCAGGCCCTCCGCCTGTACCTGGAGGCCCGCGATACCCCCCCAGACCGAGCCGCCCTCCTCCTGCGCCACGCCGAAGCCCTCCTGGCCGAAGACGCCGGCGAAGCAGCCCCTGACTCTCCTAGTCCCCCCTTCCCTTCTGGGGAAGGGGGGTAGGGGGTTAGGTAACCCCCTCTCCCAATGGGAGAGGGGGACAGAGGGGGTGAGGTCAGCTTACGCACATACCGGCGGCGTTGTCGGCATGAAGTTCATGTCCACCCCGGGTTTTACAGGACCCCAAGGGGCATCAAACTCCCGCACCCCAACGTGCACGAACCAAACGCCTTCCACCCCAGGGATAGTGCTGCCGTGGGTGTCCCGCTGCAGGTCATGGAAGTGGGTGAAGCCAGGCCCAAGCTCCTTCTGCACACGCTCCTGGTCCTGCTTGCACCACTTGCCCGGCACCCCCAGGGCCACCCAGTTGAGGTTCTGCGCCTGGGAGAGGTTGGGGTTGTCAAGATGCAGCGCCAAGAGCGCGCCGCTGGGCAGCATGACGGCCCGGTGGTCCGTCATGCTCTTCAGGCCAACCGGCTCAAACAGCCCGGTCAGCTGAGTCCAGTAGCCAGCGCCCCGCTCTAGGCTGCTTGCTTGCGTCTGCAAGCTCGTGACCTGCGACTTCAGGCTGGCGATCTCCTGGTCCTTGGCCGCCACCTCCGCCTCTGGAACGCCGGTGGTGCACGCACCAAGTGTCAGCAACAGGCCTATCCCCAGAAACCCCGTCCTCCAGCCGGCAAACCTACCCATGAATCCTTTGCGTAGCATAGTCAAACTCCTTTCCTTTCGTCGCGGCATTTCCCGGTGGAATGCCATATTACAGCGCCCTAGTCGCATTCATGCGAGGTATACCAGGGCTGCTACCACTGCGTACACCACGTGGACGCCCACGACCGCCATTGGGGCCATAGCGCCTAGCTTCAGGCCAAAGTAGCCTGGTGCAGGCACCTCGCCCGAAACGTTGCCTCTCATAGTAGCCATGCGTGGGTGCAGCGCCGGCATCATCCCGAAGGCCAAGCCAGCCATGACCGCATGAACGACTCCAAAGACGGCGCTCCACCCTATGACGCCCGACCTGATCCCGAAGGCCTGAAACAGCGCGGCGTAGATGATGAAGAAGATGGCCCCTAGCATCAGGTGCATCATCAGCCCCAGGAGCCACGCGCCCGTCCCTCGGCGTAGGAGCATCGTCCCCAGGGTCATGGGTATGTCCATCTTCAACCCCATCAGCATGGACCCCATGTACATCACCACGGTCATGGCAAGGGTCCCGACGACCCCTGCCACGATGGCCTTCCCAACCTCAAACTCCATTGCATTCCTCCTTGTTGTTTCTTGGCCTGCCCTTAGATGCCGGCCTTCTCTGCCAGCACCCTATCGGAAGGCTCCACCAGCACCGCGCCATCCTCAAAGATGATCGTCGGCACGCTCATATACCCGCCGTTGATCTCCTTGACCACCCGCTGGGCTTCGGCGTCCCTCTCAATGTCAACCCACACATAAGGGACATGGTGTTTGTCCAGCAGCCGCCTGCTCCTGTGGCAGTCCCCGCACCACCGGGTACCGTACACTTGGATAGCCTGGCCCATCGCAGCCTCCTTTCTCCTCGTACTGCCGCCTATCTTCCCAGAGAACGTAGTAAGATAATGTCGTCTTGCCGACATGCCCTCCACGAGAAATCAGGGAGAATAGCGATGTCCCTCTTGGGGCGAAAGAAGCCAGCATCACCCTCCGGGATCTCAAGGGCCTCTGTGGTTACGTACCTGCAAAAGGTGGATGTCTTCAAGGCCCTGACGAAGGAAGAGATTGAAACGCTCTTTCACGGTGTAATGGTCCGGGAATGCCAGCCGGGGACCGTCTTCTTCTCCCCCGATGACGCCAGCGAGCGCCTGTTCATCCTGAAAGAGGGCCAAGTGGACATCTACCGCCTTACCCCCAGCGGCAAACGCCTGGTGACCCGGCGCATCGGTCCAGACACCGTCTTTGGGGAGATGGGCCTTTTGGGGCAGACCATGCAGGGATGCTTCGCCGAGGCAACAGAAAGCTCCCTCGTGTGCGTCGCTACCAGGGAGGAGGTATCCCAGCTCGTCAAACAGCATCCCGATATGGCGATGCGGATGCTGGAGGCGGTGGGCGCCCGTCTGAAGACCTTGGAGGAGCGTCTGGAGCAGGCGGTGTTCAGCCCGGTCAAGGCCAGGCTAGCCAACTTTCTGCTGGCAAACACGGACACTGCAGGGGTGGTGACCGGCTTCACGCACGCTGAAATCGGCGACACCATTGGCGCCCTGCGTCAGACCGTCACCGAGGCGCTGAGTGAGCTCCATCGCCAAGGAGCGGTGGAGATTGGCCACAAACAGATACGCGTCAAGGACCCCAAAGCTTGAGAGGAGATGGCCGAAAGAGAATAGCAGTCCCGTTTTGACCCCGAAGCCCAACCGCTCTACAATGAAACAGACATGGATACAGCAGCCAAGAACATACCGCAGGGGATCAACCCCAAACCTCCCAACAGAGCACGTTGGCTGCCCATGACCATGGTTGTCGCCGCCTTTTTGGGCCTGGGCGCGCTTCTCGCCATCGGCGTGCCTCTCCTGCGCAACGGCGTCTTCGGCAGCTCGGGTTCCACCATCTCACAGGACCTGGGCCTGAAGTCCGCCCCGGACTTCACCGTGCCCCTCTACTCCGGCGGTGAAGGCTCTTTCACCCTCTCGGAGCAGAAGGGACATCCCGTGGTGCTCAACTTCTGGGCCTCCTGGTGTCCGCCCTGCCTCGCCGAGTTCCCCGCCCTTCAGGCCGCATCCGACAAATACGCCGGCCAGGGAGTCATCGTCTTTGGCGCAGCCGTCCAGGACACTGAGGCCGAGGCCAAGGCCTTCCTCCAAGCGCAGGCCACCACCTTCAAGACCGGTCCTGACCTGGCTGGGAAGCTGGTACTGGACTACGCCATCACCGGCTTGCCTGCCACCTACTTCATCACCAGGGACGGCCACATCTACAAGAAGTGGGTCGGCCAGATAGACGAGGAGCGTCTGGATACCTTCATCCAGGAACTCCTGCACCTGTGACCGATGTCCATCGCTGACTGGTTTCTGCTCCTGGTGCGATGGCTTCACCTCCTGGGTGCGGTGGCCTGGGTAGGCGGCAGCATCTTCATCCTTGCCGTCCTGCGCCCTACCCTCCAGGGCAGCTCTCAGGAGGCCGCCTTCTCCCGCACGACGGGCCGGGAGTTCCGCAACCTGGTAGACGTAGCCGTCTCCGTGCTCCTGGTTACCGGGGTCATCCTGAGCGTCAGCCGCCTCACCTCCGGCCACGCCACCGTCGCCTACGGCTTCGTCCTGGGGCTGAAGATCATCCTGGCTTTGGGGATGTTCTCCCACGTCTGGTTCCGGGGGCGACGCCAAACCCCAACTGTCAACCAGGAATCGGCCACGGTGGGCAGCGGGCCAATGGGTAACCTCAGGGGCGCCTTCACCGCCAACAGCCTGGTCCTGGCCCTGGGCATCATCGTCTTGCTCCTGGCCGACCTCTTGGGGGTGCTTTTTGAAAACGCAATAGGTGGGACATAACCGTGCCGCCTTGGTTCCTCTGGCCTATGCCTGAGCGAAGCAAGGGACGGGAGTCTGGGGGTTCCACAAGAGCTTGTGGCCTCAACCAAGAGAGGGAGGCTCCTTTGGAGCCTCCTTGAAAGAGAGAGAGGGTCAATAAAGCCTTGAAAGATTCCTGGACTCAGGTAGAATCTAGGCTTAACGCTGCCCAGCATAAGGAATACCCATGCGAAAAGAGCTGATGGAAATCCTGGCCTGCCCTGTGTGCAAAGGCCCCCTGGAGCTGCGGGTTGAGCAGGAGGAGGGTGTGGAAATCGTGAAGGGGTTCCTCTCCTGCGCCCACTGCAAGGAGACCTACCCCATAGAGGAGTCCATACCTAACCTGCTGCCGCCCAACCTGAGGGCGTAGGACAAACGTAGGGGCGAGTCGGCGACTCGCCCCTACGCAAATGAACGCCAAAAAACCTGTGCCATTTATGTCCTGTTAGCCTGCGTGTCCCCCGGTGTCATCACCTTCACCACCCGCAGCGCCAAGAACAGGGGGAACTCTTTCCGCGCCCGGTTCTCCGCCCTGGCCCTGGGCCCGGGCTGGCTCACCCGGTGCGAGGGCCACTCCTCCACGGCGTTCACCCACAGGCCCACCTTGGCCAGCCCGTTGATGTACGTCTGGATGGGCCGGTGATACGTCCAGGTCACCTGGCGTGCAGGCTCCTTGAAGGGACGCATGTCTATGGGTATCTTCAAGGGCGAGAGGTAACAGTTCACCCCTCGGAACATCTGCTGTTGCGACTTATCCCACCCCCAACTACTCTGCCTTGGGATGCGGAAGGCCGGATGCACCGTCACGACTACCAGCCGTCCACCCGTCTTCAGCAAGCGGCTGCACTCCGCCAGCGGCGGCTCCACCGGGTCCATGTTCTCCAAGGCCAGCACGCAGGCGGCGGCGTCAAAGGTCTCCCCATCGGACAACACCTGGCGCAGGTCGCCCACGTCTGCGACCAGGAAGCGGATGGCCCTCCGGGAACGCTGGCGAGCCAGTTTGATAAGACGTGGGGAGAGGTCCACGCCGGTGACCTCGGCCCCCGCCTTGTGCAGGGCTCGGCTTACCACCCCCTGGCCGCAAGCCATGTCCAGGGCACGCTCACCCGGCTTCAGTTCCAGGAGACGCAACACCCCGGGGATGATGACCGCCTGGTGGAAGTCGGTGCCCCGCTGCGCAGCCAGGGAGTCGTACCAGGCGGCAACGTGGTCCCAGGAGCCGGCTTCTTCAGGCGGCCTGTGTTGCGGCTGCCCGCGCGCCGCAGTTCGGCGCGGCTCCTGTCCTTCACGCCTCTGCGGTCTCCCTGAGGAAGGACCCGTCCCTACAGAAGTCATTGCTATGCCCTATGCCCTAACAGGTTGCTGAAAAACACCCACAAACCCCCTCAAGGGGTTCAAGGTATCCGCCTACGGCGGATTGGTTTGTATCTGGGGGACACCCTCAGACCTCCGTCAAAGGGGCTTTGCCCCTCTGAACCCCCCTTTTTCATCACCCTGCTGATGCCCGAATGCCCACCCCCATACCCTTACCCCCTCCCTCCCTTCCACCTCCCTCAGAAGTTGCGCCGCGCTCTTTCCAAGGGTGGGATGCACCCAGCCGGGCGTCAGCTCCGCAAGGGGCGCCAGCACGAAGGCCCGCTCCGCCAGGCGCGGATGGGGTATGACCAGCTCGGGCGACGCAAAGGCCTGGTCTCCGTACGCCAGGATGTCTATGTCCAGCACCCTTGGGCCGTAGCGAAAGGTGGGCGTTCGCCCTGTCTCTCGCTCCACCTCCTGGCAAAAGGCCAGCACCTCCAAAGGCGGGAGGTTGGTCTCGCCACGGCAGGCCACGTTCAGGAACTTCGGCTGCTCCGTGTAACCCCATGGCTCCGTCTGGTACACCGATGAAGCCGAAAGGTGAGCGATGCGCCCCGCCAGCAGCTCCAACCCCCGCCTCAGGTTGGCCTCCCGGTCGCCCAGGTTAGAGCCAAGGCCAAGGTAGACGGTTGTTGTCATACTGCCATCAGTCGCCATGCCGGACTATGGATCGCTCTGGAAAGAGGTAGGGCTGAGAAGGCGCGCACCATGATAAACGGTAAGAATTTGGACCCGTCCCTGGTTGATGCGATAAATCAGGCGATAGTGGCCCAAATGATTTCTCGGATATGCTCCATATTCAGTTCCGGCACAATCCGGCCAGAATAAGGGAAATCAGCCAACCGATCAGTGGCACGAAAGGCTCTTCCGGCAAACACTGCTGCAATCTGGGGCGCATCCCGCGCAATAAAAAGACAGATGGCTTCCAGGTCTTCCAGCGCCTGGGCGTCCACGTCACCTCAGCCATTTTGCCATGCGTTGACGGGCTTCCCTTTGGGTGATCAGTTCACCGCTGTCTGCCTGCCGGAGACCCCTGTCTACCTTGTAAAGGAGAAGGAGTCGATCAAGGGCGTCCTCTACGCTGGCGTCCTCAGGCAACTCCTCTATCGCCTTCAGTATCAGTTGCTTGATGCTCACAGGCGCCCTCCAAAATCAGGTACTGCAATCATAACACGAGCTTCCCAATAGTCAGGTTGTCACGGCCTCACCTTGACCATGAGCCAGCAATCGCGCCACTCGCCTTCGTGCAGCTCATGCCTGGGAAGCACCTTCTCGCACCTGAAGCCGCACTTCTCGTAGCAGCGTATGGCCCGACTGTTTGTAACCTGGGTGTCAATGACAATTCGGGTTACGCCCGGGCCTTCAAACAGATACTGCGTCAGCGCCTCAAGCACCGCCGTGCCAATCCCCTTGTTCCACTGCTCAGGCTCACCTATAAAGAGGTCAACCCCGTATACCCCTTCCGCGCTTTCCAGACTGTACTCTGTGGCATCATCAACAGCATAGAACTGGAGATACCCTAAAGGCTGCCCTGCTTGCTCAAAGATGCAAGCTACTACGCGGTTGCGGCCCTCGGCGCGCGGCCCGTACTTCTGCACCACCTTGTGGTAATCAAAAGGGGTGTCACGGCCAAAAATGAACTCCAGCACCCGCTCGTCGCTAAGCCAGTGCGTCAGAAGCTCGTAGTCCTCCCCCGCGTCACGCAGCAGGCGGATGCGTAGGCCGTTCGCCGCTTCCACAACTGGCGTGTCCATCACCCTGACCAGCCCCGCACGATGGCATCCGTCATCTTTGCCACCCGCGCCATGGCCTTCACGTCGTGGACGCGAACAAGGTCTGCGCCGTTGGCGATGGAGAGGGCAACGGTGGCCGCCGTCCCCTCCACCCTGTCCTCCGCCGACAGTCCCAGCACGAGGCCAATGGTGGACTTGCGCGAGGCGCCCACCAGCAGCGGATACCCCAGGGCCTTCAGCTCCCCCAGGCGGCGCAGCAGCTCCAGGTTGTGCTGAGGCGTCTTGCCAAAGCCAACCCCTGAGTCAACGATCAGGTTGTCCTGTGGCACCCCGGCCTCCTGAGCCTGGGCCACGCTACGCAAAAGGCTGGCCTTGATGTCCGCAAGCAGGTCTCGGTACTGCGTGCCACGCTGGTTGTGCATCACCACCAGGGCCGCCTTGCCTTGAGCAGTCACTCCGGCAATGGCCGGGTCCGCCTTTAGCCCCCACACGTCATTGACCATCGTCGCTCCCGCCTCCAGGGCTCGCTTTGCCACCGCCGCCTTATAGGTGTCCACGCTGATGGGGACTGTAATCCTTTGGGCTAGCCCCTCAATCACCGGGATAACGCGTCGCAGCTCCTCCTCCACGCTTACCAATGTCGCCGCCTGGCCGTACTGCTGCCCGAAGCGATGGCCCTCCGCCGCCGCAGTGGACGGCGGGCGTGTGGACTCGCCGCCCACGTCCAGGATGTCGGCCCCCTCCTCCACAAAGCGCACCCCCTGGGCAATTGCAGTTTCTGCGTCCATGACGCCGTCGCCAGAGAAGGAGTTGGGCGTTACATTGATGATGCCCATGATGTACGTCCGGCTGCCCCACGCAAAGCGGGCTCCTCGGCACACCATAGCGGCGCTTTTGTACGGACTGGCAGTCATAGGCAGCGCTACCCTATCTAGGGACTGCAATGGCCTTTGCCTTCCCCGGCCTTGGTTCACGGTACGACGCCCTGGCAAGTTGAAGCACGGCGCTGCCCATCAGGAAAATGCCGATCACGGCGGCGAAGCCCAAATTGTAGCTGCCCGTGGAGTCAAAGCTGAGGCCCATCATCAGCGGCCCGATGAGGGAGGAGCCGATGGTGGCCATGTTGGCCAGGCCAAAGACGGCCCCAAAGTGTTTCAGGCCAAAGGAGTCCTGCACCAGCAGCGGCCACACGGCGCCCATGCCCCCATGGGACAGAGCGTGAACCGGCAACACCAGCCACAGGTAGGGAGTCTTGGCCAACGTCATAAGGCCCAGAACGCCAAGGCACTGGAGCAGCAGGCTTAGGGTCAGAACGTACTTGACCGGCATCCGCTCCGTCAGATACCCGAAGATGACCTTGCCCACCATGCCAATAACGGCCACAAGGCTCAGGTAGAGCGTCGCCCGGCCCAGGGACAGGCCAACGTTTTGCAGGTGCGGCACAATCTGCGACAGCACCGCCTGGTAGGCAAAGGTGCCCGCGAACATGCCGAAGCTGACGGCGTAGAAGGAGCGGCTCCTTAGCGCCTCTCTCACCGTAGCGCCCAGAATGGCCGCCTCGGCCCCCTGAGTGGCGCCCGCAGCAGGCGCCGCCTGGAGTCCACCTCCCGTGGCCCTGAGGTTACCTGGGCTGCCCCGCAGCGTTTCACGGATGAAGAAAACGCTCGCCACGGCAATGGCCGCAGCCAGGAACCCCAGCGAGGCGTAGCCCCACTGCCAGCTAGCCGAGGCCACCAGGAAACCAGCCAGGGTGGGCACGGTGAACCCACCAAAGTTGGCCCCAATGGCCGTAACCCCCATCATTCGTCCGCGGGTGTTGGGAAACCATATCCCTACCAGGCGTGCGCCCGGGAGCATGGCCGCCCCAGGGAAGCCCGCGAACTGCATGATACTCAGGGCATAGAACTGCCACAGCTCTGTGACAAAGGGCCGGAGGAGGAAGCTGACGCTCATGAGGGCGAGGGATAACGAGACCACCAGGCGGGCGCCGTACCTGTCCATCGCCCGGCCCACCACGGGAGCGAGCAGCCCGCCGATGGCGGAGAAGGAGAGGGCAACGTTAATCTGGGTACGGCTCCAGCCAAACTCCTCCGCCAAGGGCTTCACGAAGACACCAAAGACGTACTGCCCCCCACCAATGGCCACGGCCATGGAGGCGAACACCACCGCAATGGAAGCCCAGCCATAGTTGATGCGGCTGCTCCTGACCCTGGCCGCTAATGTAGCGACGTTCAAGAAATCAACCCTTTCCCTTTAGCAGAGGGCTATTTCGCTGCCCCTCATTCTACCGTAACTACCGTAACTCATCACCCTCGGTGCAAACAGGGGGCCAGGGAACACTCCGCCCTCCCTGCGCTTGCGCACCCACTCCCCAAGCCTTACGATAGTCCTGCCCAATAGCGCTACCCCAAGCCAATCTACCGAGGAGGGCGTCTGATGACCACCCAGAGTCAGTTCGGTTCCAGGAGCACCCTCAAGACCCCTGAAGGCAACGTCGCCTACTACCGCCTTGGCCGCCTGGAGGAGTTGGGGGTTGCCAACCTGGACCGGACGCCCTTCTGCATCCGCATCATCCTGGAGTCTCTTCTGCGCAACATGGACGGCAAGGTGGTCATGGAAGAGGACGTCCTCTCCGTCTCCAGGTGGGACTCCAAGAACCTGCCCAAGAAAGAGATCCCCTTTATGCCCTCCCGGGTCCTGATGCAGGACCTCACGGGCGTTCCGGCCATAGTTGACCTGGCCAGTATGCGCTCCGCCATGCAGCGCCTGGGCGGCAACCCCAAGCGCGTCAACCCCCTGGTGCCTGTGGACCTAGTCATTGACCACTCCGTCCAGGTGGACTACTTCGGCACCTCTGGCGCCTTCGCCCTGAACGTCACCCGTGAATACGAGCGCAATACCGAGCGGTATGGCTTCCTGCGCTGGGCGCAGCAGGCCTTCCAGAACACCCGCATCGTGCCCCCCGGCACGGGCATCTGCCACCAGGTCAACCTGGAATACCTCTCCCCCGTGATTGGCATCCGCAAGAAGGGCCGCTACAACGTGGCCCTGCCTGATACCCTGGTGGGCATGGACTCCCACACCACCATGATTAACGGCCTAGGCGTCCTGGGCTGGGGCGTCGGCGGCATTGAGGCCGAGGCCGTCATGGTGGGCCAGCCCTACTACATGCTGGTGCCGCCCGTGGTGGGCGTCAAGCTCACCGGCGCACTGCGCGACGGCGTCACCGCTACGGACCTGGTGCTGACCGTCACCCAGATGCTGCGCAAGCATGGCGTCGTCAACAAGTTCGTGGAGTTCTACGGCCCAGGCATGGCACGCCTGCCCCTGGCGGACCGCGCCACCATCTCCAACATGTGTCCCGAGTACGGCGCCACCGCCGGGCTCTTCCCTGTGGACGACGAGACCCTGAACTACCTCCAGGGTACCGGCCGCGACCTGAAGCACGTGCGCATGGTGGAGGAGTACTGCAAAGCTCAGAACCTGTTCCATACCGAGGCGTCTCCCGAGCCGGACTACAGCGAGCGCGCGGAATTGGATATGTCCACCGTGGAAGCCAGCCTGGCGGGTCCATCCCGCCCCCAGGACCGCGTGGCGCTGGGCGACATGAAGCGGTCCTTTCAGCTCGCTCTGGCGAATACCTTCAAGAAGACCGGTCACGCCGGCCCTGTCGCCCCCGCAGGCGCCGCCACCGCCATTGCCGAGCGCCCCGGCGTGCCCATTCTCATCGGCGGCGAGCAGGCAGCCCTGGACCACGGCTCCGTCATCATCGCCGCCCTCACCAGTTGCACCAACACCTCCAACCCCTCCGTGATGATCGGCGCGGGCCTCCTGGCCAAGAACGCTGTGGAGCGCGGCCTTGACCGCAAGCCCTGGGTCAAGACCAGCATGGCCCCAGGCTCCCAGGTGGTGGACGACTACCTGGAGAACTCCAAGCTGCTGCCCTACCTGGAGGCCCTGGGCTTCCACATCGTAGGCCACGGCTGCACCTCCTGCATCGGCAACAGCGGTCCCCTGCCAGAGGCCATCGCCAACGCCGTCAACCAGCACGACATCGTCTCCGCAGCCGTCGTCAGCGGCAACCGCAACTTTGAGGCCCGCGTCCACCCCAACGTGAAGGCTAACTACCTGGCCTCCCCCATGCTGGTGGTCGCCTTCGCCATTGCCGGCCGGGTGGACATTGACCTTGAGCATGACCCTCTGGGCTACGACCCCAACGATCAGCCCGTGTACCTGCGAGACATCTGGCCCAGCCAAGAGGAGATACGCCGCACCGTCACCAGCTCCCTCAACCCCGCCATGTTCAAGAAGCGGTACGGCGCCGTCTTTGAGGGCGACGAACGGTGGAGGACCCTGCCCGTCCCTCCTGGCGACCTGTACGCCTGGGACGCCGGCTCCACCTACGTCAAGGAGCTGCCCATCTTCAACGACCTGCCGCCAGACCCCACACCGCTTTCGGACGTCACCGGCGCGCGCGTCCTGGCCGCCCTGGGCGACTCCATCACCACCGACCACATCTCCCCGGCAGGCGACATCTCCCAGAGCAGCCCAGCCGGAGCCTACCTCGTGTCCAGGAATGTGCAGCGCCGCGACTTCAACACCTATGGCGCCCGCCGGGGCCACGACGAGGTCATGGTGCGGGGCACCTTTGCCAACATCCGCCTCAAGAACGCCCTCGCGCCCGGCGGCAAGGAGGGCTGGTACACCGTCCACCTGCCGGACAAACAGGAGATGTCCATCCACGACGCCTCCATGCGCTACCAGCGCGAGGGCGTTCCTCTGATCATCCTGGGCGGCAAAGAGTACGGCCAAGGCAGCTCCCGCGACTGGGCCGCCAAAGGCCCCTTCCTCCTGGGTGTGAAGGCGGTCATCGTGGAGAGCTTTGAGCGCATTCACCGCACCAACCTCATCGGCATGGGCGTGCTCCCCATGACCTTCATGAACGGCCAGAACCGGGGGTCCCTGGGTCTCACCGGCTACGAGACCTACGATATCAAGGGCATCGCCTTTGACCTCAAGCCCGGCAAAGTGATGGACGTCACCGCCCGTCGCGACGACGGCTCTACCGTCACCTTCAAGGCCCTGGCCCGCCTGGACACCCCTATAGAGGTGGAGTACTTCCGCCACGGCGGCGTTCTCCAGTACGTCGTCCGCCAGATGCTGAAAGAGAAGTAAAGAACATGGACCTGGGTCTTACCGGCAAGACCGCCCTGGTCGTTGGAGGAAGCAGGGGCCTGGGTAAAGCCATCGCCCTGGAGCTGGCGCGAGAGGGCGCAGACATCGCCATCAGCGCCCGCGGCCTGGACGCTCTGAAGCAGACCGCCCAGGAGTTGCATCAGCTTACGGGATGCCGCATCGTCCCGCTACCGGTGGACGTGACCAGCAAGGAGCAGGTGGACGGGATGGTGGCCCAGGCCGCCGATGCCCTGGGCGGGCTGCACATCCTGGTCAACAGTGCGGCGACGCCGGGTGGCTCCGCCAGCGGCCCCGTGGACGGCATCCCCGACGCCGCAGTGCTCAGCGATTTTGACATCAAGTACATGGGCGCGTTGCGCACCTCGCGGGCAGCCGCTCCGTACCTGCGGCGTATGAAGTGGGGGCGCATCATCAACCTGAGCGGGCACAACGCCCGCAACGCCGTCAACATCAGCGCCGGCGCGCGCAACGTGGCCCTCGTCCACCTCACTCGCACCCTGGCCAGCCAGCTTGGCAAGGACGGCATTACCGTCAACTGCATCCACCCTGGGCCCACCCGGACCGAGCGCTTCGCCCAGCGCGCCGCTCAGGAGGGGCTCACCTTGAAGGAGTACGAGCGGCGGGGATTGCAGAACGCCCTGTGGTCCAACTTCATCGGCAGGGTCGTAGACGCCTCGGAGATTGCCTTCCTGGCGGTGTTCCTGTGCTCGGAGAAGGCCGGGGCGATCACGGGCGAGGTCATAGAAGCAAGCGGCGGCGTTGGCGCTGCGGTGCACTACTAACACCACCAACCCTGCTAGGGATGGCGAGGCAGCACCCCTCAGTCTATGACCTTGATCCTCATCCATCGGCCCCAGTAGAAGTACGGCACGTACCCCACGAGACGCATCGCCATACAGGCGATGGCGGCGTAGCCCACCCCCAACGGACCAATCCCCAGGCCATGAGCGAGTATCCAGGCCACGGGCAGCTCAACGCCCCACACCGCCACCAGGGTCACGAGCAGAGGCGCCATCGTATCGCCGGCAGTATTGAACGACTGCTGGAAAATCATCGCCAGGCCCATCAAGATGGCGGCCAGCACTTGAATGCGCAGCCATACGGTCGTAAGCTCCACCACCTCCGGTTCACCGGTGAAGATGGTGACCAGGAGGACAGGAAAGGCAAAGATCAGAGCTCCAATGAATGACTTCATGACTATCACATACAGCAGTGCCCAGCCAATGGACTGCTTAGCCCGTTCAGGATGTCCCGCGCCCAGGTTCTGCCCCACCAGGATACCCGCCGCCTGTCCCAGTCCCATGCTCCCGAAGTTCGCGAACATCTCCATACGCCGGGTCAGGGCATAGGCGGCCAGAGCCACGTCGCCAAAGGGGGACACCAGCCTCAGCAACATCAACTGGGCGACCGCCCGCTCCGTCCCTGCTATAGAAGCCGGAGTTCCCAGCTTCAACATCCGCCACAGCAAGGGATAGTCTACCCGGTAACCTCGTAAAGTCAGGTGCAGGCGAGAGTGCCCTCCCATCAGCGCCTGAAAGTTGACCATGCATCCAGCCAGTTGGGCTACTACGTTAGCCAGGGCTGCTCCCGCAAGCCCTATGCTGGGGAACCACCACCAGCCAAACATCAAGAAAGGGGTTAGGACGATGTGGAGCACCCGCGTTATGGTGGTGGCCTTCAAAGGCGACATGACGTCGCCAGCGGACTGGAGGGCGGCCCCGCTGGCCATCCGGAAGCCCTGGGTGGCCATGCCAACGAACTGGATGCGCATGTACATGGCCGCTTCGGCCTGCACCGCCTCGCTGGCTCCAATAAGCCTAAGAAACACGTCGGTCAGCAAGAGGCCCACGGCCACCATGAGGATTGAGTAGACCCCTGTGAGGGTGAAGGCTTGCAGGGCAATGTGGTTAGCCAGGGGGATATTGCCGGCTCCAATGGCACGGGAGATCATGGCGCGCGCCGCCATGTCCAGGCCCTGCCGCATCATCATGCCAAATTGGGTGAAGCTCTGGGCCACTCCTACCCCAGCCAGGGTCCGGAAACCGCCGGGCAGCCGGCCCGCCCACAGCAGATCCACCATCTGGTCAAGGACGTTCAGGATTCCTTCCAGTATCTGGGGCCAGGATAGATGCCAGAGGTTTCTTGGGATGCTGCCTGTGGTCAGGTCTCGGTGAGCGTGCCCCAGCCGTCCGCCGTCCATGCCCCTACGCCCACGCATTCCTACCCCTGGCGCGGGCGTCACGGCGGTTGCAGCGTCCCCCTGCCAGTTCTGGGATGGCGCGATGGCCCCCCTTGGGGAACCGGATGGCTCGGGTGACGCCTCTTCCGCGCCAGGAGCATCAGAGTATCCGGTCTCAATGACTGGATGAAGAAGAGGGCGTTCGGACTGGTCCGCCATGCAGTGTTCCCCTCCGTTAAGGCAGGATTCTCCCTCTGCAACCCAATGGCCGAAGGTTCCTGTATACGTTGCAGGCCATTATACACTTGCCTCGCAACAAAGTTGCCAAGCCTCGCAAGAAGGGGTCAATCCTGCCTGGCCGGCCTGCGCTCTGCCAGGGCCGCCACCAGGGGCGGCACCACTTGCTTCCAATCCCCTACCACGCCGAAGTCCGCTGACTTGAAGATGGGGGCATTGGGATCGTTGTTGATGGCGACGATGTGCTCGGCCTTGCGCGCGCCGACCAGATGGTTCGCCTGGCCAGAGACGCCGATGGCGATGTAGAAGCGTGGGGCGACCGTTCTTCCCGTAAGCCCGAGCTGTACCTGGGGAGGCAGCCACCCGGCCGTGGCGACGCGTAGGCTGGACCCCAGGCTCGCGTGGAGGACTTCTGCCAGCTTCTTAACCTCTGGAAGGTTCTCCGGGCCGCCAACGCCCATGCCAACGCCAATGACCACGTCGGCGTCGTCCAGGCCAGTAGCGTCCAGCCCTTCCTGCGCCGCCGCCTGCACCAGACGGACGCGGCTCTCCCCTTCCCAGGAGAAGGGGATGGGGACCACCTGGGGCTGCACCCGCCGGTTGGGGGCGCGGGCATCCAGGGCGCCGGGCCGCACCGTGGCCATGACCGGCGTGGTGCGGGAGTAGATGGGAGAGACCACGTTGCCGCCAAATGCCGGCTTGAGCATCGCCACCTCTCCAGCGCCGTCTACCTCCACGCCTACGCAGTCGCCCGTAAGGCCAATCTGAAGGCGGGCGGCGACGCGCGGCGCCAGGTCCCGGCCGTTGGTGGTAGCAGGGAACAGCACCACGTGGGGGCGGTGTCGTCCTATGGCCGAGGCGACCAGATGGGTGTACGCCTCGGTGTCATAGCTGGCAAGCCGGGTGTCGGCGGCAAGGTAGACGGTGTCGGCGCCATAGGCGCCCAGCTCCCGGACGTGTTGTGCCACGGAGGGGCCGCCCGCCAGCAGGGCGGCGACCTCTCCGCCCAACCGGTCGGCGATGTCCTGGGCAGCGCCCAGGAGCTCGTGGGTGACGGGGCGCAGGCGGCCCTCTAACACCTCGGCAACAGCCCAGAGAGACACCCCAGAGGAAGCCCGGTTGCCGGCGGACCGGCGCGCCTTCGTCGCCTGCCGCGCTGTCCTGGGGTGGAAGAGGCCGCTGGCTATGAGGTAGTCCGCCAGTTGCAACGCCGCCTGGGCGGGATTATCCCCTGGGATCGTCCGCCCCTTGCGCTCCAGGGCGGCAGAGCGAAGCTCGGCCACCCTGGTGGGGGAACCGGCGGAGCCGTAAAGGGCGGGATCGCCCCCGATGTCGGCGGCGCTCCACACCGTTATCGCCTTCTGCGCCGCCGCCTCCATGGCCTCTGGGGCAGGCCGCCGGCTGGTAATGATGAGCTCCGTCACCGAAAGCAGCGCCGGCAGGAAGACCTCGTATTGCTCATACCCCTCGTCAGTCTCCCGCTCCACCCACAGGGCCCCTGGAGTGGAGGCTGGCCTGACCTTGCGCGCCGAGGTCACCTGGGGCAGCCCCAGCAGCTCGGCCACCTCCGGCGGCACCTGGGCGGTCTCCGAGTCAATGCTGAACTTGCCACATACCACCAGGTCCGGCGCCAGTTTCTTGATGGCGGCGGCAAGGGCACGGGCCGTGGCCAGGGTGTCCGCGCCAGCTAAGGCGCGGTCCGTCAAGAGCACCGCATCATCGGCCCCCAGGGCCAGGCACTCCTGCAAGGCGCTGCGGGCCTGGGGCGGCCCCATGCTCACCACCGTCACCGTGCCCCCAACCTCGCCACGCAGGCGAAGGGCCTCCAGGAGGGCCCGCCGGTCCAGGCTACTGATGACCAGGGACACGCCTTCTCGGACCAGGGTCTTGGTCTCTTCGTTGAACCGGGTTTCAGCGGCTGATGGCGTCTGCTTGACACATACGACGATCTTCACGTTAGGACTCCCCTTCTCTGCTCTGGTTGGACGCAATACTGGCCTGTGAAGAACCCAGGGTACAGCCCCTCCCCGCTCTACGCAAGTGTGCCTGGCAACCCCCTATTGACAGGCGAGAACCGCCATGATAGCGTGAGCTATTCGTACACGAACAATAGACCGCAGAGAAGGGGAGTAGTAGCAGGGGTAGCGCTCCAGAGAGCCGGCGGCGGTGCAAGCCGGTAGCAGCGCCCCAGCGAACTCGCCCCGGAGCGGCCAGCCTGAACGAAGAGTAAGGCTTGGCGGAGGCGCACCGATACCAGCGCACGAGGGTTTCCCGACCGCATCGGGAAAAAGTAGGGTGGTACCGCGGGCTATGCTCCCGTCCCTAAGCTGTAGTAGGGGCGGGATTTTTGTTAGCCTGCATCGCGTAGGGGCGCAAGACCTTGCGCCCCTACTCCCGAAAAAAGGAAGGTACTGGCGATGAAACTCACCGGCGCCCAGATGGTCTGCGAATGCCTGATCCGAGAGGGCGTGGACGTCGTATTCGGCATCCCAGGCGGCGCTATCCTGCCGCTGTACCAGACCATGCCCGAGTACCCCCAGATCAAGCACATCCTGGTACGGCACGAGCAGGGCGCCGCCATGGGAGCCGACGGTTACTACCGGGCTTCTGGCAGAGTAGGCGTCTGCATGGCTACCTCCGGCCCCGGGGCCACCAACCTGGTCACCGGCCTGGCTTGTGCGTACATGGACTCCTCCGCCCTGGTGGCCATCACCGGCCAGGTGGCCAGGGGCGCCATTGGCAAGGACGCCTTCCAGGAGGTGGACACCACCGGCATCACGTTGCCCGTCACCAAGCACAACATGCTGGTGATGAGCGCCTCCGATGTCCCCAGGGCCATCCACGAGGCTTTCTACATCGCCTCCACCGGTCGACCCGGCCCTGTTCTGGTGGATATCCCCAAGGACGTGCTCAATGAGGTGGCGGAATTCGTCTTCCCTGAGGGGATTGACCTCCCGGGGTACAAGCCCACCATGGAAGGCAATCCCACCCAGATCAAAACAGCAGCCCGCCTGATCAACGACGCCAAACGGCCCGTGGTCCTGGCCGGCCACGGCGTCATACTCTCCCGCGCCTACGACGAGATGCGGGATCTGGTAGAGAAGACGCACATACCGGTCATCACCACCTTGCTGGGCGTCAGCTCCTTTCCGGAGACACACCCCCTGAGCATCGGGATGCCTGGCATGCACGGCGTCGCCTACGCCAGCATGGCCATTGACCGGGCTGACCTGGTCATCAGCCTGGGCGCTCGCTTTGACGACCGCGTCACGGGCAGGATCAGCGCCTTCGCCCCCAAAGCCAAGATCATCCACATTGACATTGACCCCTCCGTCATTGGCCAGAACGTGCGCACCCATGTGCCCATCGTCGGCGACCTGAAGCGCGTGCTCCGCGCCCTCAACAAAGAGGTGAAGCCAAACACCCACGGCGAGTGGCTGGAGGAGATTGAACAGCTCCGCCAGGAGCATCCCTCTCTGCGTTTGGGAGACAAGCCCAAGCTGACCCAGCAGTTCATCATCAAGATGCTCTCCGACATCACCCAGGGCAAGGCCATCATCGTCACGGGCGTTGGGCAGCACCAGATGTGGGCCGCCCAGCACTACACCTTCACGGAGCCCAATAGCCTCATCACCTCCGGCGGCCTGGGGTCCATGGGCTTTGAGGTTCCCGCCGCCATGGGCGCCAAGGTAGCCTGCCCGGAGAAGACGGTGTGGTCCATCTGCGGCGACGGCGGCTTCCAGATGACCATGTGCGACCTGGCCACCATTGTGGAGAACAAGATCAACGTCAAGTTCGCCATCATGAACAACCACTTCCTGGGCATGGTGCGCCAGTGGCAGCACATCTTCTATAAGGACACCTTCTACGCCACCCAGTACACCGGCAACCCGGACTTTGTGAAGCTGGCCGAGGCCTTCGGCCTCTACGCCCTGCGCGTCACCGACAAGTCCCAGGTGGCCTCGGCCATCCAGTCCGCCATGGCCCACGACGGCCCCGCCCTCATTGACTTTACCGTTGACCCAGAGGAGAACGTCTACCCCATGATTCCCCCCGGCGAAAGCATCGGCGAGATTATGGAAGAGCCGGCCTCCACGGAGGTGAAGGCATGGTCACGGTAAAGAATAGCCACACCCTTGTGGCCCTGGTGCAGGACAAGCCCGGGGTTCTGAACCGCATCTCCGGCATGTTCCGCCGCCGCGGCTTCAACATCTCTAGCCTGGCCGTGGGACGAAGCGAGTTGCCAGACCTCTCCCGCATGACCTTTGTGGTGGAGGGGGACGACGCCACCGTGGAGCAGGTGACCAAGCAGCTCTACAAGCTGATAGACGTGGTGCGCGTCTCAGACCTGTCCAACGAACCTATCGTTGCCAGGGAGATGGCCCTGATTAAGGTACGGGCCACCTCCCAGACCCGCAGCGAGGTGATGCAGATTGTAGACATCTTCCGCGCCAACATCATTGACGTCTCACCAGAGTCCCTCATCATTGAGGTCACGGGGGACGAGGATAAGATCACCTCGCTCAACGAGCTACTCAAAAGTTTCGGCGTCCAGGAGGTCATGCGCACGGGACGTGTTGCCATGCTGCGCGGCGCCGCCACTCAGGCCAGTCCCAGCAACGGCACCCGTAGGGCAAACACTCCCCAGCACTACCAGGACTACGAGGCGATTCTGTGAAATTGCTCACGGGGGCGAGGAAACCTCGCCCCTACATTCTGGGTGGGAGTCTGAGGTCTGCCGGTTAACGAATCGTGTAGGGGCGCGGTGACCGCGCCCGCGACGATTCCCCGATCCCATCGGGCCTCAGAATGACAAGAAAATGAACACAACAAAATCTAACAAGTTCACAAGTAAACAACCAAAACCCTGACAAGGAGCAACAATGGCAACCCTCTACTATGAAAAAGACGGCGACCTCTCCCTGCTGAAGGACAAGGTCATCGGCGTCATCGGCTACGGCAGCCAGGGCCATGCCCACGCCCAGAACCTGCGCGACAGCGGCATGAACGTCATCATTGGCCTGTACCAGGGCAGCAAAAGCTGGCCCACGGCGGAGAAGGACGGTTTCAAGGTAGACACCACCGCCAACGTCGCCAGGGATGCGGACGTCATCGTCATGCTCCTGCCGGACACCTCCCAGGCGGAGGTCTACCGCAAGGAGATCGCCCGCAACCTGACGCCCGGCAAGAGCCTGGTCTTCGCCCACGGCTTCACCATCCACTTCAAGACCATCGTGCCGCCCAGCAACGTGGACGTGTGGATGATCGCCCCCAAAGCGCCGGGCCACAGGGTGCGGGAGGTCTTCAAAGAGGGACAGGGCGTGCCCTCCCTGGTTGCCGTCCACCAGGATGCCACGGGGCGCTCCAAGCAGCTTGCTCTGGCCTACGCCAAGGGCATCGGCTCCCTGCGGGCCGGGGTGCTGGACACCACCTTCAAGGAGGAGACGGAGACGGACCTCTTCGGCGAGCAGACGGTGCTGTGCGGCGGCGTGACCTCCCTGATCAAGGCCGCCTTTGAGACGATGGTGGAGGCCGGCTACCAGCCGGAAAGCGCCTACTTTGAGGTGATGCACGAGCTCAAGCTCATCGTTGACCTGATGTACGTCGGCGGCATGGACTACATGCGCTTCTCCGTCAGCGACACCGCCGAGTACGGCGACTACACCCGCGGCCCCCGCGTGGTGGACGCCCACGTGAAGGAGACCATGAAGAAGGTGCTGAAGGAGATCCAGGACGGGTCCTTCGCCAAGGAGTGGATCACTGAGAACGAGGAGGGCCGTCCCCGCTTCTACCGCCTGCGCCAGGAGAACGCCGGCCACCAGGTGGAGAAGGTGGGCAAAGACCTGCGCGCCATGATGCCGTGGCTGAAGGGCAGCGTGAGGTAGGGGGAGCCAAGCCTACCTAGGAGAATTGCATGACAGAAGTATTCCCTTTGAAAGAAGCCTATGATTTTGCGGGGAAGCGTGGATTGGCGCGCCAGACAAAGCTAGTAAGGAACGCCAAGATAGACCTCCGTCCGAAGTATGCCAACTCGCGCGCGCCAGCTGTACGTCGCGGGCTCCTTACCGAGCTTTTTGAGAAGGCGGCTATTCTTGACCAATTCATTGTTGAGCACTGGAGGCAGGGTCTCCAGCCGGCGGGTAAGACTCACCTGAATAATTGCCGTCGCCTGGCAAAGGAAGCGGGCCTCGCTTGGATGAAAACAAAGCACGGCTACGTTTTACAGTCCTTAAGCGATGCAGAGCCAGTTGAAGAGAATGCTCAACGGGATTCCTCCTTGGAGGTGGCGATGGTGCGGTCAACCATTCGCTCGGTTATCAGGCAGTTGGAGTTCCTAGAAGCAGACCTGGCAAAGCACGCTCCGCCTGGGCAATTTACAGACCTTAAGGGAATTTGGGCGGGCCAAACGAATTTCAGTTATGAGGACATAGAAGCTGCGGAATATAAGCTCAAAGAGTTCCCTGAATGAACTGCGTCGTTGACACCCATACCTTGGTGTGGTACTTCGAAGATAGCAGGAGACTCGGTAGGCGAGCGATGTCTGCTCTAGACGGCGAAGATAATCGGCTCATCATTCCTACCATTGTTTTAGCAGAGCTACGTAACATTGCCTTCAAGGGAAGGATTCGCTCAACGTACACAGAACTGCTCCGTAAAATCGAGATGGATGCCAGGATGGAAACCTTCCCTCTTGACGCTCGTGTCGTAAGCAGGATGCCAGAATCTTTAGAAATGCATGACGCCATCATATGCGCGACAGCAATGATGTATAGGGAGCTTACTGGCGAAGATGTCGTTTTGTTAACCAGGGATGAGGCCATTCAAAAGGCAAGGATTGTAGACACACTTTGGTGAACTCGCCTATCAGGAACTTCGCTGGCATGAAGAAGACAACAAGCACCCCGGAGGCCACACACGCAGTCCGCCGCCAGGGCCGGGTCCCAGCAGGGCTCGGCCTGACGGAC
The DNA here is from genome assembly GCA_016179765.1 of Chloroflexota bacterium. Taxonomy (GTDB): domain Bacteria; phylum Chloroflexota; class Dehalococcoidia; order Lucifugimonadales; family JACPCL1; genus JACPCL1. The sequence goes on along the minus strand of JACPCL010000039.1, from coordinate 46,953 downwards.
TGCGTTGCCCTGCGCACTATAGCTTAGCGTCCCTACACCTGTGCCTTGCGGAGGCTGGACTCGCAGGGGCAGGCTTTCACCCTCACCCTAGCCCTCTCCCGTCAAGGGAGAGGGGATAATCCTATCAGGAGACTACTGCAATGGCCTACGACAAGGTATTGATCTTTGACACCACGCTCCGGGACGGCGAGCAGGCCGCCGGCGCGGCCATGACCACGCCCGAGAAGCTGGAGATTGCCCGGCAACTGGAACGCCTGGGCGTGGACATCATAGAGGCGGGCTTCCCCATCAGCTCCCCCGGGGACTTTGAAGCGGTGCGCACCATCGCCAAGGAGGTGCGCAAGCCCATCATCACAGCCCTGGCCCACGCCAACGCCGCCGCCGTTGACCGCGCCTGGGAGGCCATCAAAGAGGCGCGGCACCCCCGCATCCACGTCTTCCTCTCCAGCTCGGATATCCACATCCTGCACCAGCTCCGCAAGGACCGGGAGGAGGTCATGGGCATGGCCGTCTCCAACGTGAGGCGGGCCAAGGGGTACTGCCCGGACGTAGAATTCTCCCCCATGGACGCCACGCGCACGGACCCCCAGTACCTGTACGCCATGCTCAAGGCGGTCATAGAGGAGGGCGCCACCACCTTGAACATCCCGGACACCGTTGGCTACACCACCGCAGACGAGTTCACCCGCCTCATCCAGGGCATCAAGGCCAATGTGCCCGGCATTGACAAGGTGACGCTCAGCGTCCACTGCCATAACGACCTGGGGATGGCCGTGGCCAACACTCTAGCCGCGGTCAAGGCCGGCGCTCGCCAGGTGGAGGGATGCATTAACGGCGTTGGAGAACGGGCCGGCAACGCTGCGCTGGAAGAGGTCATCATGTCCCTGAAGACCCGCCGTGATTACTTCCAGGTGGACATGAACGTTGATACTACCCAGATCTATCGCGCCAGCAAGCTGGTCAGCGACATCACCGGCTTCTCGGTGCAGCCCAACAAGGCGGTCACCGGCGGCAACGCCTTCAGACATGCCTCCGGCATCCATCAGGACGGCCTGCTCAAGGACCGCACCACCTACGAGATCATGGACCCCCAGAGCATCGGCTGGCCCAGCAGCGAGCTGGTGCTGGGCAAGCTCAGCGGACGTCACGGCCTCAAGGCCCGTCTCAACGAGCTGGGCTACCAGCCCTCCGACCCAGAGCTCAACCGCCTCTTTGAGGCGTTCAAGGAGCTGGCGGACAAGAAGCGCGAGGTCACTGACCGCGACCTGGAGGCGCTGATGAGCAACCAGCGCCGCAGCTTCGCCGAGACCTACGTGCTGGACCACGTGCAGGTCTCCTGTGGCAACCACGAAGTTCCCACCGCCACGGTGCGCCTGGTGGGGCCTGATGGGGTCGCCAAGACCGACGCCGCCACGGGCACCGGGCCGGTGGACGCAGTGTACCGGGCTATCAACCGGATAGTCAGCGTACCCAACAAGCTCACCGAATTCTCGGTGCGGTCCGTCACCGAAGGCATAGATGCCGTGGGCGAGGTGTCCATCCGCATTGAAAGCGAAGGCAACGTGTCCAGCGCAGCCGAAAAGGCAACAACGCCATAAGTCCTGGTTTGACGTCCTCCTTGGTAGGCTTTACAATTTGCTTGGTACGCTTACCAAGGAGGTTCCATATGCCAGTCGTTACCGTTTCCAGCAAGCACCAGATTACGCTGCCAGCGGAGATTGTCCGAGCCATGGACCTCAAGCCTGGAGACAAGTTGATTGCGAATGCCCTGGACTGGCGCATCGTGATCATGAAAGAGTCGGAGAATAGGTTGGAACGCTACATCGGCAGCCTCAAAGGAGTGTATGGCTCTACCAAGGAGGAGATAGACCGTTACATCGCCGAGGTCCGGTACGGCTGGGACATAGACGCCCTGAAGGACGCCCTTGCTGGCGATGCCACGCTCCGAGCTGTGTATGGCGCTATACCATCGTCTGACGTAGGCATCCGCCTGGACGAAATTGGCCGCAAGACCGGGATCAAGGCTCTTGGGGACTTGCTCAGGTATCTCGGCAGATTGCAAGAGCTGAACGCAATCAAACAGATTCCCCTAGAGTTTGATCCGGAGAAGCTCCAAGGAAACCAAATATACCGGCGAATACCCTAGCCAATGCAACCGCGTATACGAACACAGGAGTGGCTTGAAGCGCTGAGGGCCCATCGTCGTGTCGCCTTAGATACCAATGTGGTAATCTATGCCCTGGAGAAGGTATCACCTTACGATGAGCTGGCCCAACATCTGCTCCACTTCTTAGAGCGAGGATTCCTATCTGGAATAGTCTCTACAGTAGTGGAGACGGAAGTTTTGGTGAAGCCGCTAATGGAACGGAATCAGCTAGCTCTGGACAAGGCAGAGCTGTTCTTCCGGGAGTCCCTTAATTTGACCGTCAGAGCCTTTGACCACGCCTTGGCCAGCCGGGCGGCTCAGGTAATGGCCAATAGCCGCCTGCGTTTGCCCGATGCAATAATCCTTGCCACAGGGTTGGAAGAGCACTGTGACGCGGTCATAAGTAATGACCATGAAATGGCGCGGCGGGCCATAGGGATACAGTGCCTGCTGCTTGATAACTACATCTCTTAGAGGGGAAACGCTATGCCCAAGACCATGTTCCAGAAGATCTGGGATGACCATGTGGTGTATCAGGAGCCTGACGGGCCAGCCATCCTGTACATTGACCTGCACCTGGTACACGAGGTCACCTCTCCCCAGGCCTTTGACGGCCTCCGCCTCAACCACCGCACCGTGCGCCGCACCGACCTGACCGTAGCGACAGTGGACCACAACGTGCCCACCAGCGACCGCCATCTGCCCATCGCCGACCCCATCTCCCGTCGCCAGGTGGAGGTAATGGAGCAGAACGTCAAGGAGTTCGGCATCCCCTACTACGGCATGAACAGCCCAGGGCAGGGCATCGTCCATGTCATTGGCCCGGAGCAGGGCTACACCCTGCCAGGCAAGACCATCGCCTGCGGCGATAGCCATACCTCCACCCACGGCGCACTGGGCGCCCTTGCCATCGGCATCGGCACCTCGGAGGTGGAGCACGTGCTGGCCACCCAATGCCTGCGCCAGTCCAGGCCCAAGACCATGGAGGTCCGCGTCAACGGGACGCTCCCCAGGGGTGTAACGGCCAAGGATGTCATCCTGGGCATCATCGGCAAAATAGGCGTGAGCGGCGGCACCGGGCACGTCATTGAGTACACGGGAGAGGCCATCCGCGGCCTCTCCATGGAAGGGCGCTTGACCGTGTGCAATATGTCCATTGAGGCGGGCGCGCGCGCCGGCATGATCGCCCCCGACGACACTACCTATAAGTACGTGGAGGGCCGTCCCCACGCGCCCAAGGGTAAGGCCTTTGAGAAGGCATTGGAACGATGGAAGGCCCTGGCTTCTGACCCGGGCGCTCAGTACGATAAACTGGTGGAGCTCAACGCCCCTGACCTTTCCCCTTTCGTCACCTGGGGCACCAACCCCGGCATGGTGGCACCCGTCACTGCCAGCGTGCCCGGTCCTGACTCCTTTGCGACAGAGTTGGAGCGCGGCGCTGTCCAGCGCGCCCTGACGTACATGGACCTGAAGGCCGGCACCCCCATTCAGGACATCAAGCTGGACCGGGTGTTCATCGGCTCCTGCACCAACTCCCGCATAGAGGACTTGCGGGCCGCCGCATCGGTGGTCAAGGGGCGCAAGGCGGCGTCAACGGTGTACGCCATGGTGGTGCCTGGCTCCGCTGGCGTGAAGGCTCAGGCGGAGAAAGAGGGGCTGGACGCCGTCTTCAAGGAGGCGGGGTTTGACTGGCGGGACGCCGGCTGCTCCATGTGCCTGGGCATGAACCCCGACATCCTGCTGCCCGGACAGCGGTGCGCCTCCACCTCCAACCGCAACTTTGAGGGGCGGCAAGGCCCTGGCGGGCGCACCCACCTGGTCAGCCCCCAAATGGCCGCCGCCGCCGCCATCGCCGGCCATTTCGTGGACATCCGGGAGTGGGAGTTCTAGGACGTCCTTAGGCCAATGCCGTATGAAATAGTCGTCGCACCTGAGGCGGTAGGGGATATGCGTGGACTCACCCCCGCAACCGGGCCTCGGCGCGCGACGCCCTTGAAACGTATCTCCGCCATGCCCCGACTGCGCTTGGCAGGAGTCGCATCAAGCTCATTCGGGGAACGGAGCGCCCCCTGTACCGTCTGCGTGTGGGGGACTTGCGAGTCTTCTATAGAGTTAGGGAAGAGAGGGTGATAGTATTGGCTGTGGTTCCTAAATCACGAGCCAATGCATGGCTGCTGCGAATAGGAGGGCAAGATGAAAGAGGTAGCGGTGACTGAGGTGAAGGAGGAGTTGGCAAAGTACCTGAAGCTTGCCCAAAAGGAAGCCATCGTTATCACGCGGCGCGGCAAGCCTGTGGGAGTACTAACGGCTTTCCAGTCAGAAGACGACCTGTTTGACTACCTGCTGGTGAATGACCCCAGGTTTCTCAAGCGCATCAAGCAAGCTGAAAAAAGCGTGGAAGAGGGCAAGGGCATGAGGTTGGAAGATTTGGAAGACCTTGCTGCCTTTGAGGCGCGTGCCCACGAACCTGATCTGTCCTTTGAAGATGTGCTGAGGGACCTCAGGAAGCGTGGTTAACTAAGCTCCTCATCAAGTAAAAGGTGGAATGAGATGAACCCCGCCCAAACAGGAGCGTATGGTCAACTCTTGGTTCAGATTAAGCTGCTAAGGCTTGGCATAGACTCTGCTCGAATGACAACCGACTACGGAGTAGACTTGGTGGCCTTTGATCCTGAGACCAAGAGACGGTTCACAATACAAGTAAAGGCAGGCAGACATAGGGGCAAAGTTGACAAGTGGGTGGAATGGAGCACCACCAAAGAGTTAGTCGCAGATTACATTGCTCTCGTTGACATACAGCGAGATATGGCCTGGTTATTCTCCAAAGACACATTCATTAGGATTTCCACTAACATAGGTAACATGGGAAGGCGTTTGTGGTGGTATCCCCTTGGCCATGTTCCGGAAAGAACTACGCTCAAACGGCGCGAAGAGGATTTTGAAAAGAATACCGTCGAAAATGCCACTGCAATTCTGCGCTCAGGGCAAACAAAGGAGTAACCCATGGATCCCTACGTACGCGTCACCGGCAAGGTGGCCCCCCTGGACAGGGCCAACGTGGACACCGACCAGATCATCCCCGCCGTCCACCTCAAGCGCGTGGAGCGCACCGGTTTTGGCCAGTTCCTCTTTGAGGCCTGGCGCAAGCTGCCCAATGGCCGTCCCAATCCAGACTTTGTCCTGAACAACCCCAAATACCGGGACGCCTCCGTGCTGGTGGCCGGCCCCAACTTCGGCAGCGGGTCGTCGCGGGAGCACGCCCCCTGGGCCCTCCAGGACTACGGCTTCCGTACCGTCATCGCCCCCAGCTTCGCAGACATCTTCCGCAACAACTGCTACCAGAACGGCATGTTGCCCGTGGTGTTGCCCCAGAAGGCCGTGGACCACATCATCAAGCAAGCCCAGGCACATCCCGGCTACCAGGTGACGGTAGACCTGGAGCGATGCCTGGTCACCGGCTCCGATGAATTCACGGTGCACTTTGAGATTGACGACTTCCGCCGCCACTGCCTGCTGAACGGCCTGGACGACATTGGCCTCTCCCTCCAGTACGCCGACAAGATCGCCGCCTACGAGAAGGCCCACAACATCACCTAGCGTGGAGAGGAGCATAACGTACTTGTGGAGACGCCCTTCAGGGGCGTCTCCACGTTTGTAGCAGGGTGTGTTTCACCACGCGCTGTGATAAGCTGTTTGCCACCTTACGAGGTTTCGGCCCATCTTTGCGTGAAAGGCGCCAGTGGACACGAAAGCGCAGCCCACAACCCATGTGGCTTCGGCCGCCGCCGCTGCAAAGCCGCGCCTCTTCTACGGCTGGGTCATCGTCCTGGGCGCCGCCGCCGCGGACGTCCTGACCTACGGTATCGGCACGGTGGCCTTCGGCATCTTCTTTCGCTTCATGAGCGATGCCATGGAGTGGAGCCGTGGCCTCCTCTCCAGCGTTCTCCTCCTTGGACGCCTCACCTCCCTCGTCGCCAACCCCATTCTGGGCCCTATGGTGGACCGGTACGGCCCCAGATGGATCATGCTGGGGGGGACCATTGCCTTTGGCCTTGGCGCCTTTGCCATGGCCGCAATCAATGCCCCCTGGCAGTTCTTCATCGCCTATGGCGGCCTCATCACCCTGGGCTCCGCGGCCCTGGGCGGCAACATCACCCACACCGTCGTCGCCAAGTGGTTCGTTCGCAAGCGAGGGCGAGCGCTGGCCATGGTCACCATGAGCCTCTCCGGCGCGGGCGTCATCATCCCGTTGCCCCTGGCCTTCCTTATTTCCATGCTCGGATGGCGCGGCGCCTGGATTGGCGTGGGCATCTTCGTTTTTGTGGTTGGGACAGCTTCCTCTCTGGTTATGCGGCGTCAGCCTGAGGACTACGGCCTCCTGCCTGATGGCGACATCCCAGGGCAGGAGGCTCAACCATCCAACGGGCTGCTTACCACCGGGAAGCGGCCTTCTGCTGCTCAGGAGATCAGCCTATCGGCGAAAGAGGCCGTGCGAACGCCAGCGTTTTGGCTCATGATCCTCAGCACCAACGCCAGTGGGATGGCGATCATGGGCATTAATATCCATTTGGTTTCCTATCTGCTGGATCGGGGGTTCGCTCTGGGAACCGCCGCGGGCATTGTGTCGTTCATGTACGTCATGAATACGGTAGCGAAACCGGTATGGGGCCTGGTGACGGAGCGCCTTGCGGTACGCTACTGCATCGGTATCTGCTATCTTGGCGGTGGAGTGGGGACACTGCTGCTCCTGGGTGTAACGTCACTCCCCTGGGCGATTCTCTTCGGGGTGGTGTTCGGCCTGACCCGTGGCGCTACGTCCTTCCTGACATCCCTGGCCTGGGCCGACTACTTCGGCAGGCGGTCCCAAGGCAGTATCCGTGGGATATCCTCCGTCTTCGGCATCTTGGCGGGGGCTGGCGGCCCGGTCGTCGCCGGTTTCGTCTACGATGCCACGGGCAGCTACACGATCGCTTTTCTCATGTTTGCTGTCGCTTTTTGGGTCGGCGCAATCTTCATGGTCATGGCCAAGCCGCCCCAGACGAAGATGGCGGCTCCGGTCACTTCGCCCGGGGCTTAGCCTTCCTTGTCTCCATTGGCGCTCATGCACCCGCCCTTACCGTCCTTGACTTTCCCACGCCTTCGTGCTATCAATTCGTCCACCAACGCAACCGTAGCGTCTCATTCATCTCGGCATCCCTGGCCAAAGGGCCAGTCGCCTATACGAGGCTATCATGAGCATTGCTGAGCTTCTGAAGCAGTGGAGGGTCAATGGGGGCACACCCCTCACCCAGGCCCAAGCCAGCCAACTGCTCCAGCAGATAGATATTCCCCTGAACCCATCCACTCGCCGTCCCGGCATTGAGCTGCGCATCGCCCTGGAGCAGGACCCCATCTTCGGCCCGGTGATCGCCTTTAGCTACGGGCGCATGGCCATGGACGTCTGGGAGGATGTCGCCTACCGCATCGTCCCTTTGACGCCAAAGGATGCGAGACTCATCGTCGGCGAGCCGAAAGCGGCGAGCCGGCTTTTAGGCGGATATGGCTCGGCGAAGGCCCCCGACGCCGCCAGGATTGCGCAGGCCATCCTCAAGCTGTCCGAGCTTGCCCAGGCCAACCCAGAGATCGCGGAGATAGACCTGGACCCCGTGCTGGCCCTGCCCGACGGCCTGGTGGCCAAGGGGGCGCGCATCACCCTTGCCGGGGCAAAGGGTAGTTAGCTCGCCGTAGAGCACAATCAAGGAGCAGACGTCATACCCCATGCACAAGCTAGACCGCCTCTTTAATCCTCGTAGCGTCGCCGTGGTTGGCTCCAAAAAGGTGGACAATCACAGTTGGCTGCGCACCGTCCTGCCCTTTCAGGGGCCGAAGTACCACGTGAATATTGACCGCAACGAGTGGCCCAGCGCCACGGAGCTTGGCTTTCCCAACTACCCAAGCTTGCTGGACGTGCCCGGCGAGGTGGACTACGTCATTGTTTCGGTACCCGCGCAGGTGGTGCCCCGCGTCTTGCGAGACTGTGTCGCTAAGAAGGTGGCCGGTGTCCATTTGTACACCGCCGGCTTCAGCGAGACGGGCACCGAGGAGGGTGCCCGCCTGGAGAAGCAGGTGGTGCAGATCGCCAAAGAGGGCGGCCTGAACGTCGTTGGCCCCAACTGCATGGGCATCTTTAACCCAAAGCTGGGCGTGGGAGTGAACCTGGGCGGCTATTACGGCGATTCCGGGCATCTGGGAATCCTTTCTCATAGCGGCTCCCAGTCCAGCGCCTTCGGCCAGGGCAGCGGCTTCCACAACATCAAGCTGAGCAAGCTGGTCAGCATGGGCAACGGGGTGGTGCTGGATAGCCCTGACTACATTGACTACTTCGGCCAGGACCCGGAGACCACGGTGATTGGCATGTACCTGGAAGGCGTGCGCGATGGCCGCGCCTACTTTGAGACGCTGCGGCGAGTGTGCAAGACAAAGCCGGTGCTCGTTTGGAAGGTGGGCGAAACGGAGGACGCCAGCCGGGCAGTGGCCGCTCACTCCACCAGCAGCACCTCAAAGCCCGCGGTGTGGGACGCCATGCTCCGCCAGTGTGGAGCGGTGAAGGTAGAGAACATGGACGATCTCTTTGAGACGGCCAAGCTCCTCCTTAACCTGCCCGCCGCAAGAGGCAACCGGTTGGCGATCCTGGCCCTCTCCGGCGGCCACGCAACGGAGTGCGCCAACGTCTTCTCCAAGGCAGGCTTCAACGTGCCGCAGCTTGCCCCGGAGTCATACAAGCGCATCCTGGAGCACTTTGACATCGTTGGCAGCACCTATGCCAACCCCATTGAGGGCCGCACCCTGTCCAACGTTATGAATCTGAATAACGTCCTGGACGTGCTGAACGACGACCCCAACGTGGACATCATCGTCCACGAGGTTCAGGTGAGCAACCGCAACAACCGGGTCACGGTGTACCGAGGCCATAACCCTGACATCTTCTGCGAGTTCCGCAAGCGGGCTAAGAAGCCCTACGTCGTCGCCCTCTCCACCGCCTATCCCTATGCGCCGCCGGAGGTGACGGCGGCGGTCTACAAGCAGCTCATGGAGGCCGGCATCCCCGCCATCACGGGCATCCAGCCCGCCGCCAGCGCGCTGCGTCGCTTTGTTGACTACTACCGCAACCGTGGGGAGTAGATCTCAGGAGGCTCTCTATGGCACGAAGACGAGGCCAGATAGAGTACCAGCCGTCACCGGACGATCCGCCCCTGCCGAAGGGCATAAGAGGGGCGTTAATCGCCTTTGAAGTGACCAACTTCCGTTGGCTTTTTGCGGGGCGAGCCACCTCCAACCTAGCGCGGCAGATGCGCGTCTTCCTGAGGGCCTGGATGGTGCTGGAACTCACCGACAGCCCCCTCTTGATGGGCATTGTCGTCTCCTCCCTCTCTTGGCCCATGCTTGTCGTCCCTTTTGTGGGCGGCGTCATGGCAGACAGGTTTGACCGCAAGAAGCTCCTGCAATGGACCGAGGGCCTGCTGACGGTGCTCTGGGCGGCGGTGGCATTGACCGTCTTTATGGCCGCCTTTGACTTTGGGCCAACTCTGCTGCGAGTTCAGTGGTGGCACTTTATCATCACCTCTTTCCTGAGCGGCATTATCCAGTCCATTGGGCGGCCCGGGCACCAGGCCATGATCGGCAGCATTATGGACCGCAGGCGCATGCCAAGCGCCGTGGCTCTGGACTCCATCTCCGACACGTGGCCCAGGGTAGCGGGCCCAGCAGTGGCAGCCGTAGCCATCGCCATTGTGGGTGGCTCCTGGGAGCGATGGGGGCCGTGGCTGTTTACGCTCACCTCTCTGGGTCAACTCTTGACCTTCATCACCATTCTCATGATGAAGTGGCAACCCGGCATGGATGTGTCCCGGCAGCGGGAGCGGAGGGGAAGTAGCTGGCAGGACTTCCTGGACGGATTAAAGCTGATCAAGAGCCAACCAGTGTTGCTGTCCCTGGTGGGAATGGGGTTTGCCTTCATGCTCTTCGCCGGTGGCGCGGCATTCCTGTTGCCGGTGTTCGCCCGCGACGTGATGGGTTTGGGCAAGGAAGGGGGTGCCGCGGCCTTTGGTGTTCTGTCCACGGCACAGACGATAGGTTCATCCATCGGCGCGCTGGTCATCGTGAGCTTGGTCAACTTTTCTAACAAGGGACGATTGCTGCTGGCGGCTGGCCTAATACACGCTGTCTCGGTCATCGCCTTCTCTCAATCCACCATCCTTATGCTCTCTGTGGCCCTGATTGCGACTAACTCCATGACAGGTGTCTTTTTCAGGACCTCCCAGAGGATGTTGCTTCAGCACATTGCCCCTAATGAGATGCGCGGTAGAGTTATGGCAATGGACGTGTTCCAGCAGGGGCTATCACCCGTTGGCGTCCTCATCTGGGGCGCCATCGCCGAGATTATGCAGGGGCGCTACGGGCTGGCCCAGGGGACGCAGAATACGTGGCTCCTAGGCGGCGTAATGTACGCGGTGATAATTATTGTCTTTTTTACCTTCGTGCCGGCGCTGCGAAGCTTCCGCATCGGCGAGACTACGCCTGCAAAAACCGCATCCGGCTCACCAGCACCGGGGGGACCTCCTTGAAGTTGGCCCAACCGAGGGGATGACCCGCCGTGTCCTCCGGCCCAAAGACCGGCTCCTCTATGCCGTCCAGGACAAAGCCCGCCTTGAAGCAGGCGCTGTACAGCAGGCTGAGTGGGCGGTGGAAGTAGACCTGCGGGGCAGGCTGGCCTGCGATGCCCACGCCTTTGGCCTGGGTTGCGCTGATGTAGCGGTGAATCTTCACATAGAGGGTCTCCACCAGCTCCCCCTCCCTGTCCTCCTCCTCCAGGGCCAGCTTTGTCCCGTGAGCGTTGTTGAAACAGGGGTGCAGCACCGAGAACACCAGCCGTCCACCTGGTACAAGCAACTCTCTCAGGGCAGAGAGCAGCGGCTCTATGGTCGTCATGTCCATGAAGGCCATGGTGCAGACGGCGGCATTGTACTGGCGGCGGCCCAGGGCCAGCAGCGCGGCCTCGTCCGTGGCGTCCAGGACCAGGTACTGGATGCGGTCGGCGTGGGCCGTGGTGCGGGCCCTGGCCCGAGCAATGAAGCGTGGGCTGAAGTCAAAGGCGGTCACCTGGGCGTCCAGCTCCGCCATGCGGCGGGAGAAGTTGCCGTTGCCGCAGGCGATGTCCAGCACGCGCTCCCCCGGCTTGAGGGCCAGCAGGCGCTCTGTGGAAGGGCCGATGAGCACCCGCTGAAAGGCGTTGCCTTCGCCAACCTGCGCGTCCCACCAGTCGGCGTTGGCGTCCCAGCGACGTTGGACGTCCGCATTCATGGCCACCAGGTCGGGATTTCCGCTGTCCTGTGTCATGCGCTGCTCCGCGGAGTGAAGAATGCCCCGTCAACGATACAGGCTATGAGCAAGGTGTCAATGATGGCCCTTACCAGGGGCGGTTGCTCATACACGGTGTTGGTGTCCCCCGACTGATGGTCTTTGAGTAATTATCATGACAGTCCACAGTACTGCAGGAGGCGTTGGGAGTCATGAGTGAACTCTCCCAGCTTCTCCATGACGATGGCCCGGAAGTGGGTGAAGTCATCGCACCAGGGATGGGCGTGGGCCACCTCCTGCCGCACCAGCCGCCACAGCTTCTCGATGGGGTTGAGCCAGGGGGCGTAGGTGGGCAAGGGGAGAGTCTGGATTTGTGGTGCTTTCAGCAAGGCCTCCTGCACCGTGGGGTGCTTATGGACGGGCCAGTTGTCCCAGACGAGGTATATCTTCTGCGCCTCAGGAAAGGCAGCGGGGATGCGGTGGAGGCAGCGGGCCAGACGCTCTGCGGTCACCCGGGCCATGTCCCAGGAGAGCACTCGTCCACTCAGCGCATCCAGGAACCCCACCAGGCGCGTGCGGGTGTTGGCATGGTGGCTGTAGCGCATCTTGGGCTGTCTTCTCCCCATCCAGGCCCACAGCCATCCCTGGCTCGGTCGGCGGTAGAAGCTGGCCTCATCCTGGAAAAGAAGCACCGTCTGTCCTGGCCTTTCCCGGGCTTCTTTGAGCGCCTTCACAAGGGCCCCCTTTTTTCCCCGTACTCCGAGTCGGGACTGTGTACCACCGGCTGGCCCCGCTTGTACCGGAATCCCAGGCGCCTCAGGGCCCGCCAGATGCCAGACTCTGTGAGGCCACCAAGGCTGGGCGCCACATCCCTGAGGGCGCTCAGGGTCCAGCGGGTGCGCGCTACCCCAAAGTTCCTGGGGGCCTGGCGAAGGCACTCGGCTACCTCCTCAGCCTTTACCTGCGCCTTTCTACCACGCCCTTTCTTGATGATGAAGGCACTAGCCCCCTCTTGCCGGTACCGCCTCACCCATCCCCCCACACTCCGCCGTTCCACACCCAGCGCCTGGGCCACCCGGTCCCTGGACATCCCACGGCTCACGTCGTACACCGCCCGGGCCTTCAAGCGTATGTGGGCAACCTTGCTGTGACCCGCCAGATTCAGTAACTCCCGCTCTTGCTCTTCCGTCAAACATAGCTTAGTAGTCATGCCCCTAGCTTACCACAACTCCCTGCATATGTCACTATATTTAATCAATAACCATAAGTCGGGGGTTTCTATGATTGCAAACCTGGCACTTCAGTGCCAGGACCACCGAATAGCAAACCTCGCCCCTTGCCATCCCCTTGCCCCTGCCCTACCATTGCCCTGCCATGAGCGTTGCCTTTCACCTTCACGCCACCGACGGCGCGGCCAGGGCCGGCCTGCTGAGTACGCCTCATGGGGAAACGCCGACCCCCGCCTTCATTCCCGTTGCCACCCAGGGATCGGTGAAGGCGGTGTCGCCCCAGGAGCTCCGAGACCTGGGGGCCACGATACTCCTTGGCAACACCTACCACCTCTACTTGCGCCCTGGCCCGGAGCTGGTGCGCCAGATGGGCGGTCTGACCGCCTTCATGGGCTGGAACGGGCCTACGCTCACCGATAGCGGCGGCTTCCAGGCCTATAGCCTGGGATCCAGGGTAAAGGTGAGCGAGGAGGGTGTGACCTTCCAGTCCGTCCTGGACGGCAGCCGCCACCTGATCACCCCTGAGCAGGCCGTGGCACACCAGGAGGCCCTGGGCGCAGACATCATGATGGCCCTGGACCAGTGCCTGGTGTATATCCAGGACAGAGATGCGGCGCGTGCGGCCATGGAGCGTACCGGCCGGTGGGCGGCGCGCTGCCGGCAGGCCCACGCCTCTGAGGGCCAGGCGCTCTTCGGCATCGTGCAGGGAGGCGTCTTTCCAGAACTGCGGGAGCAGTCCGCCGCCTGCATCACGGGCCTGGATTTCCCAGGGTACGCCATTGGAGGCCTGGCCGTCGGCGAGCCGAAGGCTGCCATGTATCCCCTCGTCTCCTTCACCGTGGGGCTGTTGCCCCAGGACAAGCCCCGGCACCTCCTGGGCGTCGGCTCCCCCGAGGACCTGGTGGAGTGTGTGGCCCGTGGCGTTGACCTGTTTGACTGCGCGCTGCCCACCCGGGTGGCTCGCAACGGGGCGCTGTTCACCAGGAGAGGCAGGGTAGACATCACCACGGCAGCCCTTTTTCGGGGTAAGGAGGAGCCGGTGGAGGAGGAGTGCGACTGTTACGCCTGCCGCAACTTTTCCGCCGGCTACCTGCACCATCTCTTCAGGGCGAAGGAGCTTTTAGCGTTGCGCTTAGCATCCATCCACAACCTGCGCTTCATCATGCGGCTGATGGAAGAGATGCGCAGCGCGGTGATTGATGGGACATTCAAAGAGTTCGCCAGCGGCTTCCTGGACGCGTACCGTCCCGCCGACGAGGAGGCCCGTCAAGCGCAGCGCAAGGGGTGGCTGGCGTCACGAGAGAGGGAGGGGTAGGGAGATTAGGCCCCGCTGCGCTGCTTACCTTAATGCTATTTTTAGGCAACGGCAGTAAGGAGAAGAGTTCTAATTCTGGATACGAAGTAGCCTTCGCACGGTTTTTGCAGACTCTAGGGCTACCTGTATCCCGTCAAATCCTTGTCTCACGTCTGGCGGGACAGAGTTAGACAATCCGATTAACTCTGCCGACGCTTTGATTACGTCGGCTTTAGGGAGCACCAGCTTTACGGTCTCAAAAACTCTGTAGAGCCAAAGGGTTTGGGCAGAAGCCCTAAGCCTTGCAGCAAGCCTGCGCAACACCGTTTGGATTTCCAAGAGCTTCTGGCGAACCGCCTCACGGTGTTTTTCGTCAACTTCTGATAGATTCATCGGTCCAGTGTAGTCTCGGGCGTACATTACAAGAGCCTCGGCTATCTCTTCCACTGTGCGGGCCTGTAATTTAATCCGCTCCAAAAATAGTGTGACAAATATCTGACCAAGAACCAAAACCACAACGCCGAAAAAGGCGGTCACGGAGGCTGTTACTATTGCACTAGCCAAAGTAATCTTCTTAACCGTTCTGCGCCGTTTGGCTCCCCGGGCTGATCCTAAACTGTTGTTCCCTTATCTACGCAGTCGTAGCTAAGGCCGTGATGGAAGGCCATAGCGGACGCCGTCCTATCCTCCAGCTACCGCGGGCACAATGCTCACCTCGTCCCCTGAGCTGATCGGAGTATTGACACCCTGTAGAAAGCGGACGTCCTCGCCGTTAAGGTAGATGTTGACGAAGTAACGGAGGTCGCCGTTCTCATCGCACAGGCGCTCCTTCATGCCTGGATACTTGGCTTCCAGGGCGTCAATGGTCTGCTGGACGTTGGCCCCCTCCACTTGCACCTGCGGCGCGCCATTGGTTACCCTGCGCAGCGGCCCAGGGATCCGTACGTTCACACCCATGCGATGAAGCCTCCTGAGGTTGCTTTCTAGTTAGATGCTATTGTAGCAGATGCGGTTGGGAAGGCTATCCCTCTATCACGTCGCCGCTCACAGGGTCTACTCGCACGCCCATGTCCTTGACCCAAGTGAGTCCACGCTCAATCTCCGCCTCGTCTCCGTTCAGTTCCAGGACCACCCAGCCCATCTCAGAGCGCACGTCTGCGCGGCGGATGTTGGTGACGACGTTGAACTCGCGCCCCAGTCGGTAGATAACCGGCTCGGTGATGAGGTAGTTGGGGAAGGTGAATCTGACTCGTTTGTTCGCCATGTGGCGCACTCCATGCTGAAACGATGGGAAACTGGGTGCCCTCATCATGTTGTCATTCTGAGAGCCTGTGAAGAAATGGCTTGCGCAACGCCTCATGGGATTGGCGAAGCCCTTGTCATTCTTACAAAAATAGCCTCCTCCCCCCTTGCGGGGGAGGACTGAGGTGGGGGGTACACCCTCGTTCACCCCTATCCTGGCCTTCCCCTGTCAAGGGGGAAGGAACTGAAGATTGACCCTTTTCATCCTTCCTGGCGCTGGAGGCCAGCAGGAGAGATTCTTCGCTACGTTCGTCCCGATAGCATCGGGGCTCACTCGCTCAGAATGACAAAGCGGCAGGCTTTTATGGTTAGGCCCGGGCGTGAAGGGCGCCTTCAAAAGCTTCCAGGTTAGGCTTGATGAGCAGGGGTTTCACCACGCTGGCAACGGCCTCCAAAGTCTTGAGGCCGTTGCCGGTAATGAAGGCCACGGTCAGCTCGTCAGGCTTGATGACCCCCTGCTGGGCCAAGCGCTTGAGGCCAGAGACGACCACGCCGCCGGCCGTCTCGGCAAAGATACCTTCAGTCTCTGCCAGGAGTTTCATGCCTTCTACCACCTCCTCCTCCAAGACCGCGGTGGCCGTCCCGTTGGACTCCTGGATGGCGCGCAGGGCGTAGACGCCGTCGGCGGGGTTGCCAATGGCCAGGGACTTGGCGATGGTGTTGGGGCGCACGGGGCGCACGTGGATGCGTCCTGCCTGATACGCCTCCACAATAGGGGCGCACCCCTCGGCCTGGGTCAGGTGCATGCGGGTATGCACCCTGCCGATGAGGCCCAGGGACTCAAACTCGTGCAACCCTTTCCAAATCTTGGTGAACATGGAGCCTGAGGCGGAGGGCACAATGCAGTGGTCAGGGGCGCGCCAGCCAAGCTGCTCGGCGACCTCGTAGCCCATGGTCTTGCTGCCTTCGGCGTAGAAGGGGCGGATGTTGATGTTGACGAAGGCCCAGGGATAGTTGTCGGCGACCTCGGAGCAGAGACGGTTGACCTCGTCGTAGGAGCCATCCACGGCCACAAGGGTTGGACCGTAGATAGCAGCGCCGATGACCTTGCCCTGCTCCAGGTCCCCGGGGATGAACACAATGGACTTCATGCCGGCGCGGGCGGCGTGGGCGGCCACGCTGCACGCCAGGTTGCCAGTGGAGGCGCAGGCCAGGGTGTTGAAGCCGAACTCCAGCGCCTTGGTGGCGGCTACGGTGACGACGCGGTCCTTGAAGGAGTAGGAGGGGTTGACGGCGTCATTCTTGATGTACAGGTTGTTGAGGCCCAAGAGCTTGCCCAGGTTCTTGGAGCGGATCAGGGGCGTGAACCCCGCGCCGATGTCCACCGCTTCTGTGGCATCCACAGGCAGAAGGTCCGCATAGCGCCACAACGTCAGCGGCCCGGCCTTGATGCGCTCCCTGGTCATAACCCGGGCGATGGCGTCATAGTCGTACACAACTTCCAGGGGGCCAAAGCAGAAGTCGCACACGTTGATGGCTTCTACAGGATATTCGCGGCCGCAGGAGCGGCAGCGCAGGGCTGAAACGTACGACAAGGGGTTCTCCTTAGCTGAAGAGGAGTGCTTATCCCTTCAGGAGGCGTGACACCCTACCCTCCTGAGGTATGCGGGTAGAACTATCATCCTATGGAAGGTATGGTACTGAGGGAGGGGGTAGGTGTCAAGAACAGGCAGTGGTAGGGAGCAGCCCCCAGCGTTCGCCCTTTACACAGGTCCGTCAGGAAGCTCGCCTTTCCACCAGCGCCAAAGCCGTGGCGACCGTGCTGGCGCATCGCTGAAGGGCAGCCTGTTCCCGCTGAGTCATCTGCCGGCCACCCCTCTGAAAGGCTAACCCCAGCTCCCCTATATCTACTTCCCTGGCCTGGAGAGGGATTCTGACGCCCGCATTCGCTTCCCAGGCGCCATGGGCACACAAAAGACGTTTTGAGACGCCCTTGCTCAGGTACACCGCGCCTGTTTCGGCCTGAAGAGCTTCCACAGCCACCTCCAGAAAACGCCGGGCAATCTGCTCTTGCTCAAGCATGTCTACCATGGGACGAAGCTGACCTTCAAACTTGCTGAGGACGCTTGCCCCATCCCGTACCTCTTTGAAATACCTGTCCACGACCACTTGGAGGCTGTTCTTGACCGGCGTAAACAGGGCCACCACCACAACCGTGGTGAAAGCAACGGCTGCGTCTGATGCTTGACCCGCCAGGTCCGTGAACAGTGACTTGGTGAGTCCAATGGCTGCAATGTAAAGACCCGCGAGGACGGCGGTCAGCGGAACGTACACGAGGGTGCGGTTAATGACCAAATCTATGTCATACAGGCGATACCTGAGCACGGCGATTCCGATGGCAACGGGTACACCCAGAGCGCCCAAAATCACAAGAGGATCGCTGACAGACTCTGCGCTGGAACCCCGGGCAGCTATCTCAATCTGGTTGATCACTGCTGTCCCGGCAAGGAGGGCGCCGGCATAGGCAAACCACTTCAACTGGTGGCGCTCCACTTCCGTTTCAGCCCGCAAGAAGCGGACAATGAGAGAGGCGGCGGACAAGGCTATTGCTACGACCATCGGCACTAGGACGATGCTAGCCAGAATGGGGACGTCTGACAATGCAGTGATCCCAAAGGGGTTCTGCACTCCGGAGAAGTTACTGAAGCCTCCCGGCGCCAGAGCAACACCAACGGCCCCCACGGCAGTGCCACCCAGGGCAAGCCACACCACGGGACGCCATCTGGTAGATGCAAGATGCCCAGTGGGAAAAAGGAGGAGGAGCAGGCTCCCAAAAGTCCCCATACCCACGACCCAGAACCAATTATCAACCCAACCAAGGAGCTCGCCTCCTGGCAGACTGCCAGGTCTCACCACCAGAGTGAAGAGAGCCCCCTCATACACCAGACCTTGAACAGATGCTTGAAGGCCCTCAGCAGCCAGCAGCCACCCAACAGCATTCTTGGGGCGTCGCGAGGCGACAAGCGCCCCTACGAGAGAGAAGGTGAGCGCAAAGGTAATCGCGAACCCTCTAAAGCCCCAGGCAGGGGGTGTGGGAGTGTCCCGAGTGGCAATTTGAAGGCCCAGAGCTGTGAGGGCCAGTCCGACGGCCAAGGCGCACAGTCCCCACGCCAGCCAGGACGCTCGGGCAGTCCAACCAGGAAGTGGGGTAACGGCCTGCCCGACCGACGGGTCAGACGATGCTGCGGTCTGCATGGAGAAGCTTCTTCGCAAGGGTTGTCCGCGCAAGTATACCTCCGTCTTACGCGTTCGCACAGGGGAACCTCCATCCACAAGAAACAGGCGACCCAGTCCCTGTTGCATCGGGACTGGGTTGCCTGCAAGCCAAAGGGCCTTTGCCAAAGGCTATCGGCTGGCCATGGCGGGGACTGCCGCACCAGCCGTCTGACGGGCGGCGCTTTCCTTCTTTTCAAAGAAGGTGAAGTACAGCATCGCTGGCGCCAGGATGAGCACGGCCGCCACAGTGAACGCGGTGGCGAACCCTCCACCGGCGATGAGGACGCCCGCGGCGCCCGCGCCAACGCTCCCACCCAGGTCAAAGGCAGCGTGGCTGAACCCGGCGGTGGTGCCCCGCTCCTTGGCCGTAACCAGCTCCATGGAGAGCTGGTTACGCAAGGGTTGGGCCATGCTATACATGGCCCCCCGAATCAGAAAGAGGGAGGTCACTACGCTAAAGGAAGGCACCAGGGCCATGAGCATCAGCAGGGGCACCGAGGAGGCCTGGGTGAACAGGATGCTCCTCACCTTGCCCCAACGCTGGGCCAGAATGGGGGAAATCAGGATAGCGCCGGCCCCCGCAATGGAACCCAGGGCGAGGGTGGTGCCAATCTGGCCATCGCTGGCGCCGTGGGCCTCCTGAAAGAAGACGTTAAAGAAGCGGATGGTGAGGCCAAAGGCGGTACCCACCATCACGCTGAGGAGCGTGAGCTGCATCACCGACTTGAAGCTGGCCATCTTGGGGAAATTCAGCAGCTCCTTGAAGCTGTGGGCCAGCTCCACCGGCCTCTCCCGCATGAAGGCCAGGGGCATCAGGGCTATCACGGTCAGGGGGAGGCCCGTCACCAGAGCCCAGCGGGCTGCCTGCGGGTCAAGGCTGGGCAAGCCTATGATCCCAGCCCACACCAGGGGCAGGAAGCCGCCGGTCAGGCTGCCTGCGAAACGGGAGAACTGGAGAAAGGCCGAGTTCAGACTGAAGAGGTGCGCCCTCTCCCGTGGCTCGCTGTTCTCCATCATGAACGGAGCGCCGGTGACGCCGTGGAAGGCCTCGCCAAGGCCAGCGAGGCCCGCAAGCACCAGGATCGCCGCCTCACCGGAGGTGAAGAGGAGGCTGCCCTGGGCAACCACGCTGATGGAGGTGGCGATGAAGAAGGAGCGCCGGCGCCCAAACCTATCGGCGAGGATGCCTGCGGGCAGGGCTGCCAGGCCGTGGCACGCCATGTTGACCAGCCAGAAGGCGCCGATGAAGGTGATGGGATACCCTGCCCGCAGCAGGTACAGGTTGAACATCACCGACCAGATGCCGCTGCCCAGCTCCGCCAGAATAGAGTAGGTGAGGAAGAGCTTGGCGTTGAGGCTGAACTGGCGCACCGTCGCCAGGTAGCTTTCGTGCTGCCCCGTTTCAGCGCTGGCGGAGGCCATGCCGCGCACCAGGATGGTCTTGGTCGCCACAAGCCCTACCAGCACGCCGCCCAGGGAGAGCAATCCCCACAGGAGCGGGCCTCCCCCCGATATAGCGGCGGCGCCAACGCGGGTATGACTTTCGTCGGCAAAGGCCACGCCCACCAGGGATAAGGCCAGCGCCCCAGCGACGACGGCCAGCTTGAACCGGAGCCGCCTCCACACGCCACCGCTTCCCTTGGCTTTGCCACTCACAGAAGCCATTGGCGCACCTCCCTACGCTAAGTGCCGTAAAACGCCATCATTCTACATCACCCCATCGGTTTGTGGTAGATTCTGCTCAAGGAGCTTTTTGAAGTCGCAACGGGCAGAAAAAGGCCTGCCGCAGAATAGGCGTGCTCGGGGCCGCGGCTCACTCGGGCAGGCTCTTAGTCCTCCCCCGTCAAGAAGGAGGAACGTGAGTTCCTTCCCCCCTTGCGGGGAAGGCAAGCCCGCAAAAGCATGGGTATCTCGCTCGTGACCATGACTGAGTATCTTAACGTCCGGCTAGCAGGCTACGGAATAAAGGGGAGTCCAGAGAGGCGAAGCCTCTCTGTCGGGGATCTGGGGGTGTCCCCCAGATACAAACCAACCCCCGAGAGGAAGGCTCCTTTGGAGCCTTCTTGAAAGAGAAGGGGATACCTTGAACCCCCTTGAGGGGGTTTGGGGGTGTTTTTCAGCACCCGCCCGGGCAGGCGGCGCCGACAAAGGTTTTGCGATGCTTCTGGTATAATTGCCCCAAAGGGCACGAGGCGAGAAGCCATGCGCATTGCCGTCATATCCGATACTCACGAGCTGGGAATGGGCTGGGGGTCCCCGCCTGAGCTGATCAACGCCCTCAAAGGGGTGGACCTTATCCTGCACTGCGGCGACCTGGAGATACTACCCGTCCTGGACCATCTGGAGACGGTGGCCCCCGTCCTGGCGGTCCGGGGCCACAAAGACCCCAGAGAGCCGGGGCAACGGCTGGCGGAGCGAACCCGTGTTGTGGAAGTGGAGGGGATTCGCATTGGCATGGTGCACGACCTGCTCTGGCCAGGGCCGCCCATCCACTACAACGATACCCTGGAGTTCCCGCCGGGGCCTCTGCAGGAAATGCTGCGGCGCAAGTTTGGCGAGCCGGTGGACGTCGTGTGCTTTGGGGACGTGCACGAGGAGTTCATCGGATGGTATCAGGGGGTCCTGTTTCTGAACCCGGGCAGCCCAACCCACCCGGGCCTGCGCCACACCCGTGGAGACCTGGGCACGGTGGCCTACCTCCACATCAAGAATGGCGTCGTCTCTGCGGAGATACATCAGTTGAACCGCATCCACGGCGCGCCCTCAGCGTATCCACCCACCTGATGCTGACGTGGCTTCCCGCCCATGGCAGCGCAAACCCTTGCGAAAGCGGCCATTCACTACCTGACCCAGCCATGACCTTCCTCCCACCCAACATACCAGTGCCCAAAGAGCTTCGCGTCGCCGAGCAGGATGATGCCCTGGTAGTGGAGTGGCAGGATGGCCACCGGGAGGTGCTGCCCTACGCATACCTGCGGGGGGCCTGCCCTTGCGCTGCCTGCAAAGGACACCACAGGCGAATAGACGTATCCAGCATTGAGCCAAAACCTGGGGTCTTTCTGGTGGAGCATCAGGCGCAGGGGAGATACGCTGTGCGTCTTCTGTGGAGCGACGCCCATTATACGGGCATCTACACCTATGCATACCTGCGCTCCCTGTGCCGGTGCGCGGAATGCATTTGACTTGGTCCAACTCAGGGCGGAAAGGGTAGTATTGCATCAGAGGATACTCTATGATATGAAAAATCCGTGAATCAGATAGTATGCAGAGGAAGGACCTTATGGAGCTACGAGAACTCAGGAGCTTTTGCGCCGCTGCCAAACTTCTGAGCATCTCCAAAGCAGCAGAGCAGTTGGGCATTGGCCAGCCCACCATGACCACGCACGTCAAGAAGCTGGAGGAGGAGCTAGGGATCCAGCTCTTTGACCGTGTCAAGCGCCCCATCCAGCTTACGCTGGCGGGAGCACGGCTGGCAGAGTTAGCGTCGCCCCTGTTGGACGGTATTGAGAACCTGGTGACCATGACGGCCCAGGCGGAGGCCCAGGGCCCGATCCGCATCGCCGCCACTCACGAGATCATCGCCTATTCATTGGTGCATGTCCTCAAGGTCTTCGTGTCCCAACATCCTCACGTGCTGATACGCATGCATGCGGCCTCCCCCCCCGACGTGCTGCGAATCGTGGAGGAGGGCGATGCGGACTTTGGCATCGTCCCCGGCTCTCATCGTCGGGCCAACCTGGATTTCCAAGGCCTCTTCCCCTATGAGCGGGTGCTCATTACGCCTCCATGTCATCCACTGCTGGACAAGCCCCTCTCTTCCATAGACCAAATTGCGGAGTGGCCGCTGGTGCTCCTGCGCCCTGGCTCTTCTACAAGGACGTTGCTGGAGGACGCCTTCCATCGCCGCGGGCTGGTCTATGAGGTCGCAATGGAGCTGGACAGCCTGGAGACCATCAAGCGGTGCGTGGCCCTGGGGCTGGGTGTTTCCGCGGGGCCGCGCCTGGCAATTGTGCCTCGTGACCACGAGGAGCTAGGTATCATCAGCCTGGCCACCCTCCTGCCGTTAGAGCAGGCGGGTATTGTGACCCTGAAGGGGCGAGCCATTCCCGCCCCCGCCAGAGACTTCATAGACCTGGTCAGCGAGATGCTGGTAGGCCCTGCCCGTGCGTTGCCGGAGTGAAAGTATTGATGTATAAAGAAGTGTGCTGCGGCAGAGCCGCAGCACACTTCTTTATACATCTCCTGTCCCCCTCTCTCTTGAGAGAGGGGGACAGGTCAATCGCTCTATCAACCAGGCCGATGGAGTTCTGCAGTATGGGTCTGAGGGCAGGCGACCAGGACGGTACGGCGGCTACCTCACCCTGTCGTACTTGGAGAGGCTGCGCAGCTCCTTGGGCGGGGTCATGTGGGAGCCACGTATGGTGAAAGAGACCTCCGCCACGTACACGCTGCCCCGGGAATCTACGGCGATGCCGTGGGGGGCAATGAACTGGCCGGGGCCTTCCCCCTCCTCCGGAGCGCCAAAACGGCTCACCATCTCTCCCTTCAGGTTATAGATGCCGACGCGATGGCCCATGCCGGGGGCGTCATCCAGGCCGGCCATGCCGTTCAGCTCGCCAACGTAGATGTGGTCACGCCACAGCACCATGGCGTCCGGACGGTGGATGTTGCTCCACATGGTGATGAAGTTGCCTTCCGGGTCAAATATCTGGATGCGGTGGGCCTCGCGGTCAACGACGTACACCCGCTCCTGGGCGTCAAAGGCGATGTTGTGGGGGCGCATGAACTGGCCGGGATCAATGCCAGGGCTGCCCCAGGAGAACTTGTAGCGGCCAGCCTTGCTAAAGACGTGGACGCGGGCGTTGCCATAGCCATCGGAGACGTAGATGTCACCGTTGCTGGGCCGGATGGAGGCGGAGGTGGGGCGGTTGAAGGGCTGGCCGCTCCAGATAGGGGCCGGATGGTCCCGCTGCCCCAGCTCCATGGTCTTTTCCCCCTCCGGTGTGAAGAATTGGATGGTGTGGATGCCATCGTCCGCCACCAGAAGGGTATCGTCGTGGGCGATGTAAAGACCGTGGGTGCGGGTCTTGCTGAAGAGGCCTTCGCCAAAGGAGCGCAGAAACGTACCGTTGCGGTCAAAGACCATGATAGGGTGCTCGCCCCTGGTGAGCACGTAGATCCGGTCTTTGGAGTCCACGGCCACCCCCGGGCACTCGTGGAAGGTCATGGCCGGGGGCAGCTTGGCCCAGTTGGGCGCAAAGGCGTAGCGGAAGTCGCCAGAGCCATAGACATCAGGCATAGGATACCTCCTTCTGCTTCATGGGTTGTGAACACCTCAATGGGCGAGGCCATCTTAGAGGCGGCCCTGGGGGATGTCAACGGCTACCCCGGTTCCGGGATGCCATCGGGGTCGTGGCCCTCTATGGTCTTCAGGTAATGAGGCAGGATCTGCTGGTGATAGATGGCCTCCAGCTCGTCCAAGAGATGGACCGGGTCGTCGTGGAAGGTGACCACCGCCGCCGTCTCCTTCTGCATGATGGCAATGATCCCGCGCAGGTGGTCGGTGACGCCGCCGGTGGCGGTGAGGGCGCCGATAACCTTGCCTTCGTCGTAGGCGATGGCGAACTCCCCCAGGCTGCCCGAGCGCCCGCCGGCAAAGACCACTACGTCGCAGCTACGGATGTTCTCAATCTCGCGACCCATCAGGCCGCTGCCGGTGTAGATGATGGCGTCGTACCCCCGTGTGGGCGAATGGTACTTCGTTACGTGCTCCTCCAGGTTGAGGGCGGGGGATATGCCGATGACGAAGCCGCCAGCCGCCTTGGCCCCCAGAACGGCGTCTTGGGGGAGGCCCGGGGCAGCGCCGGTAATGAGCACGTAGCCCCGGCGGCCAATCTCTTCTCCCAGCCGGCGCACACGCTGGCGCACGTCCTGGGCAATGACGCCCCCAGCGGAGCCCATGACACCCACCGTGAGAGCGGGCAGCGGGTGCCGGTTGATGCGGTTGGAGTTAGACATGGCCCGTGCTTCGTAAGGAGATAGGTGCCAGGGGCGGCATTTGTTTTCTTTTTTTGGAGGAACAATTGCTGTTGTTGTGAATCGCCATAGAGGAGCCTGGTGCGAGCAACCGTTCCCTACGTAGAGCATAGGACTTGCAGGCGGAATGAGCAAGGAGCACATGGCCGACCAAAAGAAGGGCCTGGGCCACGTGTGTGCCTTGACAAAGCTGTGGCTAGCGGGTTTACTGTCAGACACAAACCTAGTGCCCTGAATCAGAGAACCGTTCGATAAGTTAACCAAGGGCGAGTTATTTTTGTCATTCTGGAGGAGGGCCGACCCTTCGCTCCGCTCAAGGGCAGGGTAGCCGGCCCGACCGAACGAATCTCCTACCAGGAGAGGTTCGTTCGCTTCGTCCCGCTTTCATCGGGACTCGCTCAGAATGACATGAGGGAATACCCTCTTCTTCAGTGAACCTATGACTCAGGACACTAGCTAACAAAGGAGGGCAATATGACCAAGGTACTGGTGGTCCACGGCGCGGGCATGAACATGCGGGGCAAGGCGCAGCTTGACCTCTTTGGCCCGCAGACCTTGGCGGATTATGATCGCCAGATCAGGGAGTACGCCTCCCAGGTGGGCGTGACGGTGGAGATCTTTCACTCCAACGTGGAGGGTGAGTGTCTGAATGCCTTGTACGCCGCCCACGATCGGGACATTGACGCCGCCCTGATCAACCCTGCCGGCTACAGCGCCGGCGCGCCGGCCTTGGTCGCCGGCATCAGCCAGGTGCGCTTCCCCACCATAGAGGTGCACCTGAGCAACCCCGCTGCCAGGGGCAACGCCTCCGTCTTTACCAGGGTGTGCAGAGGCTCCATTGTAGGCCTTGGCCTCTACGGGTACTACCTAGCCCTATTGGCAGCGAAGAACCTGACAGAGAAGCGATAGCCCGCTTTTGTGCCGCGCCGTTCACGATGCGGCTTTCTTTACCTCTCCCCCTAGAGTCCCCCTCCCCTGAAGGGGACTTTGCACCAAACGTCAGGAAGGTGCAGGAAACCTTGGGTTTCCTGCCGGGGTCTGGGGTGTCCCCAGATTCAGATTCCCCCTCTCCTGCAGGAGAGGGGGACACAGGGGGTGAGGTCAAAGAAGTTTTGGAACAAGGCCCCTGAAGGGGGAGGGGGACAGGGGTTCGGCGGTATCCATTGAGACCTGCCATAGAACGTTAGGAGCATTGCGAAGCGAGGAGAATAGCCATGACCCTGGCAGGACACACCGCCCTGGTGACGGGCGCAGGCAGAAACATAGGCAGGGCCATTGCCCTGGCCTTCGCCAAGGAGGGCGCCAACGTCGTCGTCAACGCCCGCAGCAACCAGCGAGAGGTGGACGCCGTGGTACGCGAGGCCCAGGCGCTGGGGGCCAAGGCCATAGGCACGCTGGCCGACATCTCCAACGCCCAACAGGTGCAGGCTATGGTGGAGAGGGCGCGGGAAGCCTTTGGCGTGGTGGACATCCTGGTGAACAATGCGGCAGTGCGTCCTGGCCGCCCCTTCGCCGAGCTGGACTACGCGGAATGGCGGCGCATCCTTGGCATTGACCTGGATGGGGCCTTCCTGTGCACCAAGGCCGTGCTTCCGGGCATGATAGCGCAGAGGTGGGGGCGCATCATCAACATCGCCGGCATGATGGCATACGAAGGCCACGCCGGCTACACGCCTGTGTCGGCGGCGAAGATGGGGCTGGTGGGCCTGACCCGCTCCCTGTCGGTGGAGCTTGCACCGCACAACATCCTGGTGAACGCCATCTCCCCAGGGACGATAGACACGGCCAACCCACTGGCGGAGCCACCGTCACCCCAACAGCGGGCGCAGGCCGTGGCGCAGCGGGTGGCGAGGGTACCCCTGGGAAGGCTGGGCACACCTGAGGAGATTGCCTCCGTTTGCCTCTTCCTGGCCTCCGAAGGCGGCAGCTACATCTCCGGGCAGACGATTCACGTGAATGGCGCGGCGGACAGGAGGTAGGTTTTACCTAACCCCCAGCCCCCTTCCCTAAAGGTAAGGGGGGTAACAGCCACATGGCTCAGAAAGAGGCTTATCCGCCTTCAAAATAGCGGCGCGGAGCCTCAACCATCATCATGCGTATGCTGGCTTCCGAAGCGCCCATCTCCCGAAGCCGGGGCAACACCTTGCGTGTAATGAAGTTGACGCCGTCCGGGTTGTTGCCCCGTCGCTCCAAGCGGCCCTGCCGGGTATTAGGCCCGCACAGCCTGCGGTCGTGGGAGAGCATCATCTGAGCCGCAAATCCGGCGTCTATCAGTTGCTTCACCACCTGGGTGCGACGCTCCCAGCCCAGTGCGCTTCCTCCAGGGAACCGGTCCATGCCGAGGTAGCAACCCTTACGGCACAGGCCCAGCAGGTAGTCCATATCATCGGTATCGTTAGAGTGGCCTATGTAGACCCGCCGTAAGTCCACCCCTTCCTCCTGGAAGATAGCAACCTGGTCGTTGCCCACCCGGCCAGGAGCATAGCTGTGGGTGGAAATGGGCGCGCCGGTGCGCTTGTGCGCCCGGGCGGCCGCCCGCAACATGAAGGCTCCACCTGCATCCACCCCCTCTTGGTCGTTGGCTACCTTGATGATGCCGGCCCTGATACCAGTGCCCTCAATCCCCTCCTGAATTTCGCGGACGTACAGGTCAGCAATCTGGTCCGGCGTCGCTCCATCCAGAAACGCGCGTGGTACGTTGCGGTGGCTGCCCGTTGCGGCGATGATGTGGACGCCTGAGCCTCGCGAGGCGTCTCGCAGGAGTTGAACGTCTCGTCCCAGGTCAAAGGGGGTGACATCCACAAAGGTGCGCAGCCCCTCAGCCGCGGCCTCACGCAGGTCGGCGATGACTGACTCGGTGAGCCACGGGCGGTTGACCAGCTCTGGATAGGTGTACTTTACCCCGGCGGAGCTGGAAAGGACATGCTCGTGCATCAAGGTAAACCCCAGGTCTCCGGTATCTACTGGGCCGAGAACCGACTGGATAGTGGCCATTGGTTGTCCTCGTTCTCCGCCTTGGGGCCGGGAGAACCTAACCCCCTGGCCCCTTCACTAGCAGAGAGGGAAGCCCCTCTGGGGCTTCCTTGAAAGACAAGGAAGGGGGCCTGTCCCCCTCTCCCATTGGGAGAGAGCCTGTCCTTGAGTCCTTCCGTGGAAGGACGAAGGAGGGATTAAGGGGGAGAGGTTCGGCGGTGGCGTGGTACCGGCAAGGGGATTCGAACCCCTGGTCTCCACCTTGAAAGGGTGGCGTCCTAGGCCTCTAGACGATGCCGGCGTGATTCCCCCCTATCCTGACCTTCCCCCGCAAGGGGGGAAGGAACATGGGAGACGCAACGATGCTCCCTCTTGCACATCTTTCCTCCCCCTTGACGGGGGAGGACTAAGGTAGGGGTGAAGTTCCTATAATCTCAATCAGACACGCCATTTGTTCGTCATACCAATCCGTGGCTACGGAAAGATGGCGGGATAGTCCAGGCCGGCCTTCTCCGGCAGGCCGAACATCAGGTTCATGTTCTGGATGGCCTGGCCCGCCGCCCCTTTTACCAGGTTGTCAATGCAACTTGTCAGCACCAGGCGTCCGTTGTATTTGTCCACTGAAGGATAGACGATGCAGTCGTTGTTGCCCCACGTCTGCTTGGTCTGGGCGGGCGCCGAGGCGACCTTCACAAAGGGCTCACCCTTATAGAAGTCCCGGTACAGGCTCAGAAGCTCCTCCTGCCCTTTCTTGCCAGCAGGTAGAGACCCCGCCTTGGGCCAAGCGTAGCAGGCGGTAAAGATGCCCCGCGTCATGGGAATCAGGTGCGGGACAAAGGTGATGCGGAAGTCCGCCTGGCCGGTCATGCGCTCCAGCTCCTGGGTAATCTCCGGCAGGTGGCGGTGGCCCTCCAGCCCGTAGGCCCGCACGTTCTCGTTCACCTCCGAGTAGTGGTTCTCCATGGTCAGGCTGCGCCCGCCGCCGGAGACGCCGGACTTGCTGTCTATGACGATGTCGTGCTCCACAAGCCCCTGCTTTACCAGGGGGGCCAGGGCAAGAAGCGCACCCGTCGGGTAGCAGCCGGGGTTGGCCACCAGGGTAGCAAGGGCCACCTCTCCCCGGTTCAGCTCCGTCAGGCCATACACCGCCTCCTCCAGCAGGTCCGGGGCAGGATGCACCGCCTTGTACCACCGCTCATAAACCTGGCCATCCTTCAGGCGAAAGTCGGCGCTAATGTCCACCACCTTCACCCCCTCCCGCACCAGGGGAACTACTGCCTGGGCGCTGGCCACCTGGGGGAGGGCAGAGAAGACAATATCCGTGCTTCTGTCCAACTCCGCCTGAATGGTCAGGTCTATCTCCGCCAGGTGAGGGAAGACCTCCCCCAGCTTCTTGCCAGCCTCGCTGCGGCCGGTGATGGACACGAGCTCCGCTTCGGGATGGTGGCGCAACAGGCGCGCCAACTCAACGCCAGCATAGCCTGTCACGTTGATGATCCCGACCTTCATAGCAGCATCTCCCGAGGAGTAGATAGTGAGAGTATACCAGGGTGACCCTGGGGCTACAACGATAAGAAGGAGCGGCGGAGATGTTGTGTAACAGCGCCCCGTCCAGGTACAATTCAACAGTCAACTTACCCGAGGAGTGTTCACAGAGAGGTGAAAGCAATGGAGAGGTCTGAAGAAAGGAGGATTGCTGTATGGCCCACATCTATGCTGGTGACACCAGCAAGATTGATGAGGAGGTCCTTAGGGTCGCAGAGAGGCTGCCGGACGACTTTTGGGTCTTCGCCGAGTTTGACATTGAGCGCAACATTGACTGGCTGGTCCTCAGAGAGGTGCCTGCTTCGGAGAGAGCCAACCTCCCCTCTACGATGATCGTCACGGAGCTGAAACGGTCGGACAAACCCATCCGGGCCTGGAACATGAATGGTCCCTGGGAGAAGCTGGAGGATTCGGGCGTCTACATAGAGGTCCACAACGACAAGCCAGAGGTCAACTTCTACCAGCAGGTGCTGCACACCTCTTCAACCCTCCAGGACTGGCTCTGGCGCAACCAGCGCTTCTACCTGGACAGCCATCTGCCAGTGCAGCCCATAGATAGCTTCAAGCCCTGGCCGGACCTGTTGCTCCTCAGCCCGCCCGGCGTGCGGCACCAGTTGCCCATGCGTCCGCCCACGGGCTACGGCGGCTTCTGGTTCGGGGTGGAGCAATGGGTCAACCACATCCAGCGATGGAACCCACGCGCCGGCTACTCCTGGTCCCCAGAAGAGCTGACCAAGCTGGCGGAGTTCCTGGGCCTCAAACAGATCGCCAGCCCGAAGGTGTCGGTTCCCACTCCCTCCACCGGCAACCTGCCCAGAGAGGTGGGGGAGTTTGCGGCATGGGTGCTGCGTCTGGAGGAGCGGGTCAGCCAGCTTGAACGGCAGGTGCAGGCCATGACTAGCGGCGACGGCAATAGCGCCAATGGCGTTGGAGGCACAGCCGCCAGCACAGCCCAGGTCCCAACAACGGATGCGCCCGCACAAGCCTACCGGTCGGCCAATGCCTCTACCTTTGGGGACACCTCCTACACCCCAGGCCAGCAACTTGAGGGCCGCATCTACCGCATCTCGCCCCAGCGGGACTACGTCCTGGCCTCCCTTGCCGATGGCTTCACCGTCCTGCTGCACATTTCCAAGATGTCGGAAAACTTCCAGCGCCGCCTGAACCTCGGTCAGGTACAGCTTGGCGCGCCGGTGCGCGTGGAGGTACTGCAACTAGACCGTGACCGGGGCCAGGTACGCCTGGAGGTGCGGGACGTCGGCACGCCTCCGCCCGTGGCGTCGCCAGATCCAACATCACTACTCCTCCCCGGCGACGAGCCCAAGCCGTTGGAGGAGTCGCCATTCTCCTGGTAGAGCCTGGCAAACAAACGGCGATTACCGGCTCTGGCGGGAGGTCACCCGTTCCAGGCTGCATTTCCCTTAACCTCTCCCCCTGTAGTCCCCCTCTCCCAAAAGAAGAGGAGGACAGATGGCTATGTGAACAGGCTGGCCCCGCCTTTGGCGGGGCCAGCCTGTTCACATAGCTCCTCTTCTCAAGGCGGGAAGAGCCTCTCCTTGAGCCAGGGCAAGCTGCGCCATGCCGGTGGGGCACCCACTGGCCAAGGGGCACCGCTGGCACAGGGGATGCGGCGCTTTGCAGATGCGGCGACCATGGGTAATCAGGTACAGGTGAAAGCGGTACACGTCCTCTGGCGCCACCATCGCCTCCAGGATCTCGTGGGCACGGTCGGCGCTGACCTTGGGGCCGATGAGGCCAAGGCGCTGGGCCACCCGGTGCACGTGGGTGTCCACGGCCATGGCCGGCATCCCAAAGGAGAAGCACAGCACCACCGCCGCGGTCTTCTTGCCCACCCCCGGCATCGCGGTCAGCCAGGCCTTGGCCTCTTCTAATGGCAAGTCGCCGAGGAAGCTCAGGTCAAGAGAGCCGCGCTGCGCCTGGATCTGCCTCAGGGCACCTTTGATGCGGGGGGCCTTCTGGTTGGCCAGGCCGCCCTTGCGTATGGCCTCCGCGATGTCCCCCTCTGGCGCCTGAGCGACCGCCTCCAGAGAACCAAAAGCCCGCATCAGCTGTTCATAGGAGCGCTCTGCGTTGAGGTCCGAGGTGTGCTGAGAGAGGATGGTCACCACCAGTTCCGGCGCCGGCTCTCTACGCGGCTGCCAGGCCGCCGGCCCGTACAGAGGCTCCAGGCGGCGGATAATCTCCGCTGGTAAGAGAGGCGACCCAGCAGAGAGGGTGGCGTTCTCCCCTCTGAGCGCACTCCTTTGGCCTCCTGGCGCAGTTCTTATCCCACGGCCCGTAGGATGTGAGTGGGTAACCTTCGCTTGTTTTCGCATGATGGTGGATGCGCCAGAGTGGGTTGATAAGGCTTGCTGCTTCAAGTATACAATCGCCGCAGGAGTGCATGGTGAAAAGCCACGCAAAGGGCATTGCCTCATTGCCAGTCCAACAATCCTCTTATAGAATACCTCTACATTTTGCTGCGATGCGCTGCAGGCTTACCGATTATGCGTGACCAGATTACCGAGGCCCTGAAGGGCCAAGAGGCTCAATACATTGAGATACGCATTGAGGAGAGCGAGGCCACCAACCTGCGCTACCGGGGCAGGGAGATGGAGGAGGTGGGGCGCACCTCCAGCCTTGGGGGCAACGTCCGCGCCCTGTCAGGCGGCGGCTGGGGATTCGCCTCCTTCAATAACCTGTCCCGCCTCAAGGAGCGTGTGGCTGCCGCCGTGAGCCACGCCCATCGCGTCGGCGGCGAGCCGATGGCCCTGGCTAAAGTGGAACCCCACATAGACATCGTGCCCGCGGTAGCCCCCAAAGACCCTCGCCTTGTACCCCTGGCCGAGAAGAAGCGGGTACTGGACCAGTACGTGGAGCTCATGATGGGTGTTGAAGGGGTCAGCTCTTGCTGGATCAGCTATGGCGATGCCTCCCGCAAAGTCTATTACGCCAACTCCCAGGGGACCTACCTTGAGCAGGAACGCGTGGACATTAACCTGGGCCTCTCCGCCATGGCAAGGGATGGCGGAGAGGTGCAGCAGTCCAATGAGAGCCTGGGCTCCCTGGGGGACTTTACCTTTGTGGAACACCTGCACCAGGTGGCCGAGGACCTGGGCCGAAAGGCGGTGGCCCTGCTGCGTGCCCCCAAGGTAACCGGGGGCGAGTTCACCGTGGTCCTGGACCCCGTGCTGGCAGGCGTCTTCATCCACGAGGCCTTTGGCCACCTGTCCGAAGCGGACCACGTCTACGCCGACGCGCGCATGAGGGACCTGATGCACCTGGGCCGGCGCTTTGGCGGGCCGCACTTGAACGTCGTGGACGGCGCTGCCATTCCCGGCCTGCGAGGCAGCTACAAGTACGATGACGAGGGTACACCCGCCACCCGCACCAACCTCATCCGAGAGGGCATTCTGGTGGGCAGGCTCCACTCTCGGGAGACGGCGGCCAAGATGGGCGAAGCGCCTAGCGGCAACGCTCGCGCCATGAGTCACACCTTCCCGCCCATCGTCCGCATGACCAACACGCTCATAGAGCCAGGCAACGCCACCTTCCAGGATATGATCGCCGACGTGCGAGAGGGCATTTACGCCCGCAACTGGTACGGCGGCATGACCAGCATGGAGATGTTCACCTTCACCGCAGGCGAAGCCTTCATGATCCGCAACGGCCAGGTGGCGGAGTTGCTGCGCCCCGTGATGCTTTCCGGCAACCTGTTCACCACCCTGGCCAACCTGGACATGGTGGGCAATGACCTGGACATGAACCAGGGCGGCGGCTGCGGCAAAGACGGCCAGGGGCCCCTACCCGTCTCCAACGGCAGCCCCCACCTACGCATTCAGAAATGCCTGGTGGGAGGTGCGTAACATGCTGCACGATGTCCTGGAGCGTGCTCTGAAGGTGGCCCAGCAGGCGGAGGTGTACTTTGTCTCCTCAGAGGAGACCCCTGCCCATTTTGAGGCGAACCGCCTCAAACGCCTGGAGACGATTGAGAGTCAGGGCATTGCCTTACGTATCGTGAAAGATGGGCGCCTCGGCTTCGCCTCCACCACCAACCTCAACGACATCCAGGGGCTGGTCAACAAGGCGGCGGAGGTCGCGGCCTTCGGCGCACAGGCGCGTATGGAGTTCCCCGGCAAGAGCGACTATCCTGAGGTGCCCGTTTACGATCCGGCCGAAGAGGGCATCACCACCGACCACCTGGTCCAAGTGGGGCAGAATCTGATTGACGCCCTGCGCGCACAAAACTCGGACGTGCTGTGCGAGGCCACCGCCTCCAAGACCATAACCTCCACCACCATCCTCAACTCCAAGGGATGCAACCTCTCCTTCATGCAGAGCAACTTTGAGGTGTCCCTGGAAGGCACGGTCATCCAGGGCACGGATATGCTGTTCGTCTATGACGCCCTCCACTCTGGCAACCCGATCATGGACGCCCGGCAGCTCGCACAGAGCCTTGCCCAGCAGTTGGAGCTGGGCCGCAGGGTGGCCCCGCCCATTTCCGGTGCCATGCCCGTCATCTTCACTCCCCGGGCAGTCAGCGGGGCCATGCTGTGGCCCCTGAGTTCCGCCCTCAATGGCCGCTCGGTGCTGCAAGGCGCCTCCCCACTCACCGGGCGGCTGGGAGAGCGCATCGCCGACGAAGGGTTCACCCTGTGGGACGATCCCACTACTCCCTTCATGCAAGGCAGCGGAATGGCCGACGACGAAGGTGTGCCCAGCCGCCGGCTGCCCCTCATTCACCGGGGCGTCGCTGCTAACTTCCTGTACGACCTGCAGACCGCAGGCCAGGCGGGAAGGGCCACCACAGGGAGCGCCATCCGCTGGAGCCTGGGCATGACGCCCATGCCCTCGGCCAGCGTCATGATTATTGAGCCGGGAAAAGCCAGTTTTGAGGATATGGTCAAGGACATGAAAAGAGGCATAATAGTGGAGGCGATGCTTGGGGCTGGCCAGAGCAACATCCTCGCAGGCGACTTCAGCGCCAACGTGCTCTTGGGCTACCGCGTGGAAGAGGGCAAGGTCCTGGGCAGGGTGAAAGACACTGTGGTCTCTGGCAACGTCTACGAGGTGCTCAATAGCCTGGCGGGCATCGGCAAAGAGTCTCGCTGGATATGGGGCCGCCTCTCCGCCCCACCCCTGTACTGCAAGAGCGTATCGGTATCAGCCAAAGAAGCGTAGTGGTGCCGCTGGTATGACCATAGAAAGCTACCTCCAAGAGCTGGTCCAACTGAACACCACCCCAAAGCACGCCCAACTCATCAACCTGTCCGGTATGGACAACGAGGAGTTGGAGGCCTTCACTCGCTGGTGGCCCTCGGTACCCCCGGAGCGGCGCAGGCTGATGATGGAATGGCTGGTGGCCGTAACAGAGGACAACGTTGACCTGGACTTCAACGCCATCTTCAAACAGTGCCTGGAGGACCCCGACGCCCAGGTGCGGGCCCAGGCGGTGGAGGGCCTGTGGGAGTACGACGACCGCAGCATCGTTGGCCCTCTCACCCGGCTTCTGCGGTCAGACCCTGACGAGCGGGTGCGGGCCTCTGCAGCCATGGCCCTGGGCAAGTTCAGCATCATGGCAGAGACAGGCAAGCTGCTGCCTCGGGATGGCGAGCACATCAGGGAGCTGCTCCTGGAGGTGGTAGACAATCCAAGAGAGAACATAGAGGTGCGCCGTCGCTCATTGGAGTCTGCGGCCTGCTACAATACCCCCCGCGTCAACGAGCTCATCCGCTGGGCCTACAGCAGCACAGACCCCAAGCTGCGCCTCAGCTCGGTCTACGCCATGGGCCGCACCTGCGACCCATCGTGGCTTGCCACCCTTGTCACCGAGACCAAGAGCCAGGACCCCGCTATGCGGTACGAGGCCACCAACGCCCTCACGGAGATAGGGGACGAGGAGGCCGTGCCTTACCTCATTCCCCTCTTGCAGGACGAGGACAGCCAGGTGCAACTGGCGGCGGTCCACTCCCTGGGCGCCATCAGCGGGCCTCTGGCGGAGCGCGCCCTGAAGCGGTGCCTCAAGCATCAGGACGAAGCCATCCAGGACGCCGCACGCGAAGCCCTGGAACAGCTAGATACGGAAGAGGACCCCCTGGCCTACAAGTTCCTGCACCGGCCCACCTAGTGTAGTGGTTCTCACACTTCGTTAGTGTTGTGCTGAGTCCTTCCTTGGAAGGACCGTTGGGTGACCTAACCCCCTCTAACTCCCCCTTCCCGCACGGGAAGGGGGAGAACACGCTCTCCCTCTCCGTGCGGAGAGGGAGAAGTGAGCACCGTCCATCACTTACGGGACTTAAGAGGCACTACGCCAGGATTCGCCGATTCCTTCGCCCCATGACCCTGTTCCTTGCGTCCTGGCCTCATCCCCACTACAATGCTTCTACTCCGAGGTGAGCCATGCCACCCGCCAAAAGAATAGAACACCAGGTCTCGGCTGGTGGCGTGGTGTGCCGGTTGGTTAACCATCGGCTAGAGGTAGTCCTGTGCGGACGCCTCCAGCCGAAGCTGTGGGCCCTGCCGAAGGGCGGGCCCAACCCTTCTGAAACCATGGAGGAGACGGCTCTGCGGGAGGTGCACGAGGAGACTGGGCTCCAGGTCAAGCTCCTGGCGCACCTGGGCACAGTCCAGTACTGGTACGTCCGGGCCCAGGACGACACGCGCTGCCACAAGACCGTCCACTTCTACCTCATGACCCCAACCGGGGGATGCACCACCCTGCACGATCCGGAGTTTGACGTGGTGGAGTGGTTCCCCGTGGATGAGGCCATCCGGAACATGAACTACGAGACGGAAATAGCCCTGGTGAGGAGGGCCATAGAGATGGCGCCGTCGCAGTTGGTGCCCCTATGACAAAAGCAGAAGTAATCTACGCAGGCAAGGTGGTGCTCCGCCCCAAGCGCGTGGAGGACGCCCCGGACGACTACGCTTGGCGGTGCGACCCTGAGCTGGCGGACCTGGACGCCACCTCGCCCCTGACGCAACTTTACTCGGAGTTTCTGCGCTCCTATCAGGAAGAGATAGGTAACCCATCGCCCTGGTCTATGCGCTGGGGCATAGATGACGCCGACGGCAAGCACATTGGCAACTGCATGTGCTACGACATCAACATGGCCTTTGGCGAGGCGGAGCTGGGCATCATGATTGGCAACCGGGACTACTGGAGCCGCAGCTACGGCTATGACACCATGGTCGGCGTCATTGACCACCTCTTCACCACCACCAGCCTCAAACGCCTCTACCTGCACACCCTCACCTGGAACAACCGCGCCAAGCGGTGCTTTGAGAAGTGCGGCATGACCCCCGTCCGCACGGTGCAGCGTTACCAGCGGGAACTGCTCAACATGGAGCTGCGCCGCGATACGTGGCTCCGAGTACGGGAGGAGAAGCTGGCCCCTTTGCGAGCCGCAGAGGCCTCCTCCAACGGCGCTCACCCAGCCCCGAAGAGTCGGGGCGACGCCGACTCCCCAACCGCTTGACTCGCCTGCCCCTCCGTGTCATTCTTCCCGGCAGCGTCGGGACGATTTCACCAAGGCACGGAAGACGCCTCGCCCACACAGGAGGCCCCATGACCACGGAGCAGAACTACATTACCGATGAGTTGCGAAACGCCGTTGGGGTGGAGTCGGAGCCAGAGGTGTATGAGGTGGAAAAGGGCGCCATTAACCGTTTCGCCGAGGCCATAGACGACCCAAATCCCCTGTACCGGGACGAGGCAGCGGCCCGAAGCTCCCGCCTTGGGGGAATCATCGCCCCGCCCACCTTCTTCCGCGCCATGCGGGCAGGCCCCCCAAGGGTGCGGGTGGAAAGCCCTCTCAAGCGCAACCTGGACGGCGGCAGTGAGTGGGAGTTCTACGAGCCCGTCCGCCCCGGCGACCGCATCGCCGTCACCCAGAGGCTAGCCGGAGTGGTCCAGCGCCCCGGACGGCTTGGCCCCATGGTCATCATGACCCGGGAGACGCGCTACGTGAACCAGCTTGGCCAGTTGGTGGCAATACAGCGGTCTACGGGCATCAGCTACTAGGAGGCTCCCATGGCAAAAGTCCTCTACTGGGAAGATGTGCAGGAGGGCATGGAGGTGCCAACCCTTGTCAAACACCCCACGACCCAGCAACTGGTGAAGTACGCCGGCGCCTCCGGTGACTTTTACCAGATCCATTACGATACGGAGTTCGCCAAGCGCAACGGCCTACCCGGCGTCATCATCCACGGGGCGCTCAAGAACGCCTTCCTGGCCCAGCTCATGACCGACTGGATTGGGGAGTACGGCGCGCTGCGTAAGCTCTCCTGCCAGTACCGGGGCATGGATGTGCCCGGGGACGCTCTGACCTGCAAGGGCCACGTGACAAAAAAGTACCGGGAGGGGGACCGCTACCTGGTAGACTGCGACATCTGGCTAGAGAACGGCAAAGGGGAGCGGACGACGCCCGGCGGGGCGACGGTGCAGTTGCCCTCCCGCACCGCGGCTCCGCTCCCGTAATCGCATAACAATGGAAAGAACAGGGCTGGCCCATAGGCCAGCCCTGTTCTTTCCTATATCTTCCAGCTTCGCCAGTCGGCTTCAAACCGCTCCTTACGCCGTCGCCATCGCACCGAGGGCGAGGTGAGCTCCACCTGGGGCTGGCCCGGCGACAGGAAGGCCCCCCGTATCAGGGCGCCCTTGCCTTTGCCGTGGTCAACAAAGCAGTAGCCCTCGCCGGCAAAGCAGGCCGCCTGGCCGCCCAGAATCTCGGCTGCCAGGTTGCGAGCCACCAAATCCCCTTCGGCGCTGGCGAAGACCCCTGCCTTGGGCAGCGGGCTGCCATTGGCCATGGGCACCACCGTCGCGTCGCCAATGGCGTACACACCGGGCTGCCTGGATGCCAAAGTGGCGGCATCCACGGGTATCCACCCTGCCTGGTTGGTCAGGCTTGTGGCCCGCACCACGGCGGCGCTGCGGTGCACTGGCACGGTGATCATCAGGTCATAGGCCATGCTCTCGCCAGACTGGAAGCGCGCAACCCTGCTGTCAGCGTCAATACCAGCGAGGGTTTCGCTGTTGTGTACGGTGATGCTCCGCTTGCCCAGGTACGCCTTAAACTGGGCGCTGCGTTGTGCCCCGGCGAGGCCCAGACATGCCGGCTCCGGCGTGAAGATATGGATATCCACCTCCTTACGAACGCCCCGCTCCGTGAACATGGCGTCCAGGAGCATGGCGGCCTCGTAGGGGGCGGGAGGGCACTTGTAGGGCAGCCGGCTGACCGCGATGACGATGCACCCCTTGTGGAAGGAGCGGAGGGCAGCCCGCAGCTTTCGGGCCGTCTCCAGGTTGTAGAAGGAGTGGGCGTTGACGGCGCCCGGCACGGCGTCCCAGTCGTACTCAGCGCCGGTGGCAATGACCAGGGAGTCAT
This sequence comes from Chloroflexota bacterium, assembly GCA_016179765.1. Taxonomy (GTDB): domain Bacteria; phylum Chloroflexota; class Dehalococcoidia; order Lucifugimonadales; family JACPCL1; genus JACPCL1. Next base: position 8,487 of record JACPCL010000039.1, on the reverse strand, counting down.
AGGAGAGGCCACCGCCGCTGGTCATCACCCGTCGGTTTACCAGGTCAAGGCCCTGGACCTCCGCCTCAAGGTACCTCACGCCGCGCTGGCGGAGGGCGCCGAGGGAGCGGGAGATCTTGTCCGGCTCCCGCTCGCCGACGATAAGCCAGGGCAAGGAACCGCACAGGTAGGTGTGGCGAAGGCGGTCCACCAGAGTGACGGCGTGCTCAGCAGGCAGGAGGCGGCGCAGGGTGCGGGCCGCCGCCGCACCGCCGAAGCCGCCGCCAAGGATAACGATGCTCTTTCCAGGCATTAGGCCTCCTATGTCCTGAGCCAGTGGACATCGCCACACAGGTCATCGGGATGGGTGCGGCTGGCAAAGATAGCGTACTCCACCTGCGCATCGCCGACGGTCGTGTTGTTGCCGTGGCCTGGGTAGACCACGGTGTTTTCTGGCAGGGCCAGCAGCCTCTGGGTGATGCTCCCCAGAATCTGCTTCAGGTCTTTGGGGGTACGGGTGTTCCCAGGACCGCCGGGGAACAGGGTGTCGCCGGTAAAGAGGTGTCCCCCAGAGAGGAAGCACAGGGAGCCGGACGTGTGCCCTGGCGTGTGTATGACCTTCACGCCAACCGTACCAATGGTGATGGTATCGCCATCCAGCAGGTGGAAGTCCGGAGGGGAAGGAAGATTGGAGGCCTCGGTGGGATGAACGCCTACCAGGGCCGAAAGGGCGCTGCGGATAGCCTCAAACCCCAGCAGGTGGTCCTGATGGGTATGGGTGATCAGGATACACTTGACAGTGGTATCCTTGGCAATGGCGAGCAGCTTCTCCGGCTCGGCGGGGGTATCAATAATAATGCTTTCGTTGGTCCTGGGGCAGACGACAAGGTAACCGTTGTTGCCGTAGCTTCCCATAGGGACCTTGTGGATGATGGCTTCGCCGGAAACGTGCCGCATGACCATAGCCTTGTCCTCTAAAACGGCGGCCCGCCCCGCCCCGACGACGGGAACGGGCCAGCTTGTGCCATGGGGTTCGGACGGTTAGCCGCGCCGCATGGGCCCAAAGACCGCGTCCAGGATATGCACCTGGGCATGGGCGCCGATGAGCTGCTTGAACTTGTTGGGATCGCCGCCGGTAGCGAAGCCATAGTGAATGGGGATAGCCACCTTGGGCTTCAGCATCTCATTGACGGCCTTCGCCCCTTCTGTCTCATCCATGGTGTAGCCGCTGCCGCCTATGGGAACCATGGCCACGTCGAGGGCCCCAAATGTCTTGAACTCATTGATGAGGCCAGTATCGCCGGTATGCAGTATCCGCTGGCCTCCCACGGTGATGATGTAGCCAACGTTGAAGCTGTCCACGATGCCGTTGCGAGGGTGGAAGTTGTTGTACCCGGGCACGGCCCGCACAGGGATGTCGGCAAAGGTGTGAGTGTCACCCTCTTTCATAGCCGACACTTCCGCTTTCACTGAGCCCCAGATCTTGCTGGCCATGCCGCTCTTTGGGCACGCCAGGGTGGTCCCTTGCTTGACACAGGCGTTTATTGCGTCCACGTTGAAGTGGTCGCCGTGTTCGTGCGTTACAAGCAGGACATCAGCCTTGTCATTGCCGACGTGCTCGGCGTTGATCATAACAGGGTCAATCCAGATGACCTTGCCACCCACCTTGATCTTGATGGTGGACTGGACGTAGCGGGTGATCTCCAGTTGGCCGATGGTGGTGTTGCTGGGCATGTAGCTCCTCCTTCTCTGTGCTGCGAAAACACCCCGATAATATATGCCGCCAAGTGGGGAGTCAACCCCGCACATGCCCAGGAGGTGTACAGAGGGCGCAGCCCCGGAGCCTGCCCTTGAATCCTTCCTCGGAAGGATGAAGGGTCGGGGCACGGGGGTGTCCCCCGAAAAACCTACACCCTGCCCTGCACCGTCTGGAGGTCCTTGTCCCCGCGGCCGCTGAGGCACACCAGGATGACGGCGTCCTTGGGCAGCGTCGGTGCAAGCTGGGCGGCGTAGGCCACGGCGTGGGCCGACTCCAGGGCGGGGATGATGCCCTCGGTACGGCACAGGAGGCGGAAGCCTTCCAGCGCCTGGGCGTCCGTCACGGCGGTGTACGTAGCGCGCTCGGCGTCCTTCAGGTAGGAGTGCTCCGGGCCCACGCCGGGGTAGTCCAGGCCGGCGGAGACGCTGTGTGTCTCCCTCACCTGGCCGTTCTCGTCCTGCAACAGGTACGAATAGGAGCCGTGGAGCACGCCAGGGCGGCCCGCCACCAGGCTCGCCGCATGCCTGCCGGACTCCACGCCCTCGCCGCCAGCCTCTACCCCGACGAGGCGCACCGAGGCATCGCCAAGGAGGGGGTAGAAGAGGCCGATGGCGTTGCTGCCGCCGCCCACGCAGGCCACCGCGTAGTCCGGCAGGCGGCCAGTAGCCTCCAGCACCTGCTCCCTGGACTCAATGCCGATGACCGACTGGAAGTCCCGCACCATCATGGGGTACGGATGGGGACCCACGGCGCTGCCCAGGAGATAGTGTGTGGTGCGGACGTTGGTGACCCAGTCCCGGATGGTCTCGTTGATGGCGTCCTTCAGGGTGCGGGTGCCGCTGGAGACGGGGCGGACCTCGGCCCCCAGGAGCCTCATGCGGAAGACGTTAAGGGCCTGGCGCTCCATGTCCACGTCGCCCATGTAGACGATGCACTCCATGCCCAGCATGGCGCAGACGGTGGCGGCGGCGACGCCGTGCTGTCCCGCGCCCGTCTCGGCGATGATGCGGCGCTTGCCCATGCGTTTTGCCAGGAGGCCCTGGCCCAGGGCGTTGTTGATCTTGTGGGCGCCGGTGTGGGCCAGGTCCTCCCGTTTGAGGTAGATTTGCGCGCCGCCAAGCAGGCGGCTGAGGTTGGCGGCGTGGTACAGGGCCGTGGGCCGGCCGGCGTACGTCTTGAGGAGCGACGCCAGCTCCGACTGGAAGTCCGCGTCGGCCCTAGCGGAGGCGTAGGCCGCCTCCAGCTCCTCCAGCGCCGCCATGAGCGTCTCGGGCACGAAGCGCCCGCCGTAGTCGCCGAAGCGCCCGCGGGCGTCAGGGAAGGTGGGTGCCTTCTCTTTGATGGTCATTCCTTGCTCCGCAAAGGCTTACAGCTTGAGGCGCAGGTCATGTGTGGGTCACCGTGCCTGTTCTCCATTGAGCCATTCTTTCATTGGAGCGGCGAACCGTCTCCGACACGGCCCTCAGTTCAGGAACAAGCAGTTCCTCAAAAGCTTGCCGGATACCCGCGACGACTCTCTCTAGTTCGGCTTTTTGTTCGGCAGTCATGCCCGCTTGTTCAACGTGGGAGGCACGCGACGTTACGTAGTCCACAGCCTTGGTGACGAGGCTTTCCATAGGTTGAGAAGTATCCAAGATAAGCGTGTGAGTTGGCAAATAGTCATACCTGACATCAGGGTTTCCACCGGGATCCTGGATGCTTCTTGGCTGGGAAGCCCTCTGCGGACGGCGCTGCATTCGCTGGTTTCTGAGATCATCGGGGCACTGGCAAAGAATCACTTTCAGCCGACCATTGGCTAACCGCACGAGCTGATTTGCCTTCGTGAGGGTCCTCGGATGCGTGAAGGGAGTGTCAATCAACAGAGAGCGTTTCTGACCAGCGAGGAGGTCCTGCGCCACTGCATACGTGAGCTCATATGCCAGTCCGGCGGCGACGCTCTCGGGTATCCCTGACTCCAAGAGAGTAGTCTTCATCGTGTCCTTGTCAATCACAGGCCACGTCAAGGCCCGCCCGATGCGCGTCGCGAGAGCTGTCTTGCCTGAACCTGGCAACCCCGCCATCATCACAAGTGTAGGCTCAGCAGTAACGGTAAATGCGAATTCGCTGGTCATTGTCCTCTCCTGCTTGCTGCCACAAAAGCCCCGATCTTCGCCGCGTCTTTCACCCCATCCGTTTCCACGCCACTGGACACGTCCAGGCCCCAGGGCTGCACCTGTGCCACCGCTTGGGCCACGTTCTCCGGCGTGAGGCCGCCGGCCAGAAGGAAGCGGTGCGTCTTCGCCAGCGCCTCGGGCACGAAGCTAGTCTACACCCCTTGCCGCTCGCACAAAAGCCTTGACCTTCTCCACACCTTCCCTCCCCTCCGATCTCCACGCTGCCCCAGACGTGGGTAGTATATCGGTGATACACTACCCAACACTCCATCGCTTACCGGTGAAACTTGCCAAGCAGCTTTACGCAGAGGGAGACCTATGGATGCTGAGGCGAAGCGCACAGTCCTACGCATGTTCACCTACGGCCTGTACGCCTTGACCGTACCCGACAAAGCTACAGGTCACGCGGCCACGGTGAACTGGGTCACCCAGGCCTCCTTTGAGCCTCCCATGCTCGCCATATCAGTGGAGAAGAACAGCCGGAGCATCAGCCTCATGAGGGAGCATGGAGTGTTTGCCATCAACGTCTACCGGAGTGATCAGAAAGGGCTGGCGGGGCAGCTGGGGCGCAGGTACGCCAACAGGCCGGACAAGTTCAACGGCGTCCCGTGGAACACGGACGTGACCGGCGCTCCCCTGCTGGCCAATGCCCTGGGGTACGTGGAGTGCAGGATCACTGGGGAGGCTGATGCAGGGGATTCCGTGGTGTTTGTGGCCGAGATCGTGGGGGCAGGGGTCCGCAGCAACGAAACACCCCTCACCATGGCGGCGGCCGGGTTCAGACATGCCGGCTAGTCCACGGCATGGGAACGAGGGCCGTCACTTCGTGACTGTTACGGACTTGGTTGGTCTCACCCTCACCCTCGCTCTCTCCCATCAAAGGAGAGGGGATTTCCCCTTCTCCCCTTGTGGGAGAAGGTTGGGATGAGGGGTAATCCGCCGCAGGCGGATTTCAACCCGCCTGCGGCGGGTAATAGTCACCGTCCCCTCGCCTGGCTTTCCTGGCTACGCCAAACGTGCTACGATTTAACTGGTCACATCCCCGCTACTCCAACCCTTGCCCTGCATATCAAGACACCCGCCAAGGGGCGCCCTTGCCCATAGCCTAACCTGTATGCGCACCACGACATCCATAGGAAAGACAGTCGTCGCTCAGCCGCCCAGGGGTACGCTGGACCGTTTTGCTCGCCCCTTGCGCGACCTGCGCATCTCCGTCACAGACCGGTGCAACTTCCGCTGCGTCTACTGTATGCCGGCGGAGATCTACGGCGAGCGGTATCAGTTTTTGCCCAAGCCACAGCTCTTGACCTTTGAGGAGATCACCCGTCTGGCCCGCGTTTTCGTGAAGCTAGGAGTGACCAAGCTCCGTCTCACGGGCGGCGAGCCCCTGGTGCGCCAGGACCTCCACAAGCTTGTCGCCATGCTGAACCAGATAGAGGGCATGGATGACCTCACCCTCACCACCAACGGCTACCTGCTTGCCCAGCAGGCCCAAGGGTTGAGAGAGGCGGACCTGACACGCCTCACCGTCAGCCTGGATACCCTGGACGACGCCGTGTTCGCCAGGATGAACGGGCGCGGTTTTGCTGTGAAGCGAGTGCTAGAGGGCATCCGCAAGGCCGAGGAGGTGGGGTTCAGCCCTATCAAGGTCAACGCCGTGGTGATAAAAGGTGTCAACGACCACACCGTCGTAGACCTGGCCCGCTTCTGTAGAGAGAAGGGGTACATCGTCCGGTTCATTGAGTACATGGACGTAGGCAACCTCAACGGCTGGAAGCTAGATAACGTGGTGCCGTCCCAGGAGGTCATAGCGAGCATCAGCCGGGTCATGCCCCTGGAGCCGATGGAGAAAAGCTATCAGGGCGAGGTGGCAGACCGGTGGCGCTACCTGGACGGCACGGGTGAGGTGGGCGTTATATCGTCAGTCACCCAGCCCTTCTGCGGCGACTGCACCCGCGCCCGCCTTTCGCCCGATGGCCACCTCTACACCTGCCTCTTTGCTACCCTGGGCCATGACCTAAAGACACCCCTGCGCAGCCGGGCCAACGATGAGGAGCTGGAGGAGCGCGTCCGCCACATCTGGGGCCTGCGGGACGACCGGTATTCTGAAGAGCGGACATCCATGACAGGCTCTACCGCGGGCAAAAAGGTGGAGATGTACCACATCGGGGGGTAGAGCCTTCAAAAAGGTGAGGCGGGGGGAAGACGCTCTACCTCATTCCCTCCTGGGTAACGCCCGCTCAATAATCAGGCCATCTATCAAGCTGGCAAGCTGCCTGACACATTGCTCGTACGCTGCCCGTCCCCGAAGGTAGGGATCACTGACTGACCAAACCACCAACTTCTCGGAGGGAACGAGATAATAATCGCCCAGGCGATCAGCAATCCCTGGCGTCATAGCAACGACCACATCATACTCTGCTAAACGATATCCATTGACATCTGCTGGGATATGGCCAGCTATATCAACTCCATAGAGGTCTTTCAAGGCCTCTACAGCGTCGTTCGTTGCACTTTGCTCTCTGACATCTACGCCTGCGCTTGACACTTGCACAGAATCACTTAGGACCCTTCTGGCCAGCGCCGCCGCCATTGGGCTTCTGCACGTATTGCCGCCGCAAACAAACAGCACACGATACTGAGGAGTGACTACCTCTCCTGCCCCCTTTGCGCCGGCCACGAAAGCCATAATCTTTGCCGCGTCCTTCACGCCACGGGTCTCCACGCCGCTGGACACATCCACGCCCCAGGGGTACACCGCGGCCACTGCCTGGGCCACGTTCTCCGGCGTCAGGCCGCCGGCCAGCAGGAAGCGGTGGGTTTTTGCCAGCGCTTCGGCGATGGCCCAGTCAAAGCTCTGGCCCGCGCCACCCAGGTGGCCCGCCACCTCTGGGTCCAGCAGGAGCATGGCCCCTACCCCCTCGTAGGCCGACATCACGCCGTCCAACGACTGGACCACCTCCGCCACGGGCCGGCCAGCGGGGACGTGGACGGCCTTGATCACCGGACGCGACACCTCTCGGCAGTAGTCGGGCGACTCATCCCCGCTGAGCTGGGCCATGTCCAGGCCACACGAGGCCAGGATGCGGTTGACCTCGGCCAGGGGTTGGCCGGCGAAGATGCCCACCAGCCTGGGGCCACGCTGCCCCCACTGCCGGCGGAACGCCGCTATCATCCCGCGCGCCTTCTCCTCAGCAAGCCGCCGGCGCACGCCCGGCACGAAGTTGAAACCGACGTAATCGGCCCCCGCTTCCGCCGCTGCAAAGGCGTGGGACACATCCTGGATGGAGCAGATTTTGACTTGGGTCACGGAAAGTCTCTGCTATCGTTTGTCATTCTGAGGAGCGGAGCGACGAAGAATCTTGTTTGCCGTGGCCCTACGTATGCTGCAAGCTGACAAGATTCTTCGCAGATGTCCCGACCGTCGGGACTCGCTCAGAATGACAACTCCCCTTGTTCAAACGCCTGCAAGCTCCCGCACCTTCGTTGCCGTGTCCGGCGCGGTGACCAGCGCCTCGCCCACCAGGATGGCGTTGACGCCGGCGCGCCTCATGCAGGCAACGTCCTCCCGGCTGCTGATGCCACTCTCGGCAACGACCACCTTGCCGCGCGGGACCATCGGGCGCAGGCGCTCCGCCAGGGTCATGTCCATCTGGAAGGTCTTTAGGTCCCTGTGGTTCACGCCGATGATCTCAGCGCCAGCGTCCAGGGCCGTTTGCAGTTCCGCCTCGGAGTGCACCTCCACCAGTGCCTGCACCCACAGTGAACGCGCCACAGCCAGCAACTCGCGCAGGTGCGCCGCATCCAGCATGGCCACGATGAGCAGGATGGCGTCGGCGCCGTATGCGCGGGCCTCATAGATCTGGTAGGGGTCAAAGAGGAAGTCCTTGCGCAGCACGGGCAGGCCCTGACCAGCGACGGCAGCCTTGACATCGGCCATGTCCTTCAGGCTGCCCCGAAAGTGCGCCACTTCGGTCAGCACGGAGATAGCAGCTGCGCCGTTCTGGGCATAGGTGCGCGCCAGAGCAGCGGCGTCCAGATCCGCCTTCAGAACGCCACGGGAGGGCGAGGCGCGCTTGACCTCGGCGATGAGGCGCACGCCCGGCCCCATCAGGCAGCCCGCCAGGTTCATGGGCGCGGCCATACCCTTGATACGCGCCTCAAGAGCGAGCAGCGGCTCCTCCCGCAGACGGCGGACAAGCTCAGCCTGCTTGGTCTCCAGAATCTGGTCAAGGATGGCGCCGGTGGTCAATGTTCATTCTCTGGCGTCAGGCATACGCCCCTTAGGGTTGACATTACTAATTCGAAACCTGCCTTTTTGCTTGTCAGGGTTTTCGACACAAAACTTGGAACTTGAAAAGGAAAGGCCAGATGTTGTGACTTTAATCATGACTTCATATTTATCATTGCAAAGGCGAAGAATCGGATCTTTCCATTTTGGGGAACCATAACTCCAGGAGTTGAAGGCATAAAAATCTTTTTCGCCATCAAACTTAACAGGGTGATGAAAAAGGCTGTTGTAACCAGATAGATGGGATATTTTCTTGGTGAAGGGTGGCTTTTGGTGTCTTCCGATCCGGTTTTCTTGCCCTTCAC
>JACPCL010000027.1 GCA_016179765.1 Chloroflexota bacterium | reverse complement strand
GCGCAGGTCTGAGGGTGTCCCCAGACCTACTCTCTTTATCCCACGGTAGCGTGATGTGTAGTTTTCGCAGCCTGCTAGTGTCCCGTCCCAGAAGTTCATTGAGAATGTCATTGCGAGGCCCGATGGTTCAAGGTTCTCACCGCAGGCTCCGGCGACCCGCGTCCTAGGCGTTCGGCACAGCGCCGGACTGCCGCAGCCAGCCAAACTGGTCAACGGTCATCCAGCGCTCGGCCAGCTTGCCGTCGGCGACCCGGAAGATGGCGCATCCCCGCACCTTGAACGGCTTCCCAACGGTTGAAGGATTGTTGAGGAGCGGCTGCGCGATCTTCCCCTCCATCACGTAGCGGACAACCACCTTGTCGCCCTCCGCGATGATGTCCTCAATGGTGTACACGTTGTTCATCGAGCTCTTGGCGCTGGCGACGTGCCGCTTCAGGGCATCCAACCCTGCTATGGCATTGAGGTCGGAGTTCTGGTGGCCCACGAAATCCGGGCTGACGATTGCCTCCAGGGCATTCGTGTCCCCGGCGCTGTAGGCCTCGTAGAACCGCCGGGCCAGATCCTTGGTCTGCTTCGACATGGGAGTCTCCTTTCAGGTGGTTATCGCGTGGCCCCTATGGAAGCGTGCGTCTTTGCGTGGGGGCGACCCGGCGGGTCGCCCTTACGGGCGGCCTGCCTCACAGCAACGTCTTCACCTCGTGGACGGGGCCGCAGGCGACGCCCATGGCCTCGTGGTGCTGGCGCACGGCCTCGGCGCTGGGGGCGTCCAGCAGGCAGTAGCCGTCGCCCGCATCGTTGTGGTAGTACTCCACCTGGCGCACGCCGAACTGGTCGCGCTTGCGCGCTCGGGTGTCCTTGGCGACCTGCTCCAGCATCTCCTTGGGGACCTTCAGGTTGGCGTGGTAGTCCATGAACAGGGACATGGGGTTCTCCTTTTCGTGCGTTTGTTTACGTAGTAGTAGGGGCGACCCGGCGGGTCGCCCCTACGCAAATGTCATGCCGAGACCCGCAGGCCGAAGCATCTTGGCGGCGATGGGCAGCCTTCGCAGTTTCCAGTTGACACATGCCTGCCACGGCTGGCCAGATTCTTCGCTGCGCTTCACTTCGTTCCGCTTGCTCAGAATGACGGAGGCTTGTCTACGCCCTCACCTCGTACAGGATGTTGAAGGGGTTCTCTAAGGGCAGACGGCGCACGGAGCCGAAGCCCGCCTCCTTACACAGCTCGTCAACCTTGGAGGGTGGCAGCCCCATGGTGCCCAGGCCCTCCCCATGCTCGGCCAGTGACGTGGTCATGCAGTAGAAGAGGCTTACGCCGTGGAACACGGCGCCCAGCGGGCCGATGTTCTCCTCCAGCTTGTCCGAGCAGTTGATGTCCAGGAGCAAGTAGCTGCCGTCGCGTTTGAGGCCTTGGCGGATGGCCTTGAGCAACGCCCTGGGCTGCACCGCATCGTGGACCACGTCAAAGGTGGTGATGAGGTCGTACTGCTCCGTGAGGCCCTTGGACACATCCCGAACCTGGAACTGCACGCGGTCAGCCACTCCCGCCTCCTTGGCCTTTGCGGTCGCCGTTGCGATGGCAGGAGCGAAGGCGTCGTACCCGACGAACCTGGAGTTGGGGAAGGCCTGGGCCAGCTTCACCAGGGCCTTACCGTTGCCGCAGCCCACGTCGGCCACAACCGCGCCCTGGCGCAGCTTCGCCTCCACGTGCGGCACGGCGGGGATCCACTGCTGGAGGAGCAGATTCTCAAACCAGCTTGCGGTGAACCGCTCCAAACCCAGCCAGAAGTCGCCAGGATAGACGCCCTGCTGAACACCTCCACCCTTCTGGAAGGCCTCGCAGACCTGTCCAAAGGGCTGTATCTCAGCCATGAACAACTCGTACATACCGCCAACGAACACGGGGCTCGCCTCCTGAGCCAGGGCCAGCGCCTGCTCCGGTGGCAGGGTGAAGCGCTTGCCGGCGGGGTCGTAGGTCAGGTAGCCAGCGCAGGCCATACCCCCCAACCATTCCCGCGCGTATCGCTCGTTGACCTTGGCGCGCGCAGCCAGTTCTGCGCTGCTGGCGGGGCCACCGGAGGCCAGGGTTTTGAAAAGGCCAAGGCGGTCGCCAACTGCGCACATTGCTATGACACTGGCGCCCGCCAGGTCCCCGACGGCTTTCCCCATGAAGGCATGAAGCTTCTGTTCGTCTATGACAGGCTGTGTGGCAACCATGGCATCCCTCCTTCCGACTGTTGAGCGTGTGGGCCGAGGAACGGTTCCCCGGCCCGATGACACTGTCCTTGTATCCCATCGCTTCCGTGACTGCAGCGCCTATCTCCTTGACGCGACGGCAGCCTCAACGAGCCCGTGGCAGACACGCGTCGGCCCCTCTATGACGGCGAAGTCCTTGGCCGCGAAGTTGGTAATGTTCGGGCGGCTCGCCACCGCCTTCACCAGGTCTGTCTTGGCGAAGGCTTCCATGGACGCCTTGTCGCGCCAGGCGTAGATGCCGCCGTAGGTGTTGGTGGCGCGATCTGCGATGAAGACCTTGTACAGCAGCCCCGGCTGGCTCGCCACGGCCGGCGCCAGGTCGTCGCACAGCTTCAGATACTCCGCCTCACTCATGCCCTTGAGCGTGAAGGTAATCACCTGGCTATGCATGTCCGTCCCTCCTTCTTGCTTGTCGCTACGGGCCGCGACGTAGTTTTGCGGCCCGAGCACACTGTAACGTCGCCGGGGGGATTGCGCATGACCATAAATGGCTATCTTTGGGGACGAGTTTTCGGGAAGGCAGCGGCGACCCACTAGCCAGAAATGGCTATTCGTCGCTCCGGAGGACGCCAGGGTATGGCTGGAACATATGAGCAGACGACTCCCCTGTGACCGCGTCGGTGTTCGCTGTCAGCAGGGATAGAGAGATGCAGAGGGAGGGTCGCCCTACAGATCGTGGCGCAGGGCGAAGGCGGCGGCCTCGGTGCGATTGGCGGCGCCGGTCTTGTCCAGGATGCGTTTGACGTGGTTGGCAACGGTGTTGCGGGTGAGGACCAGCGCCTCGGCGATCTCCCGGTTGCTCTTGCCCAGCACCACCAGGCGCAGCACCTCCACCTCCCGCTGAGTGAGGCCGGCGGGGTAGGCCGGGGCGGGAGGAGGCAGGGCCGTCAGACGCTCCCGTAAGGCGACGGCGCGCTCCAGGTCCTTCCTGGCGGCGCACTGCTGCAGGATGGCCTCGGCTTGGGACAGCATCTGCAGGCCGCGGGCGCGGAGGTCTGCCAGTGACGCAGGCGTAGGGGCAGGGTCTCCGTGCCCGTGGGGAACGGGCGGCGCGACGCCGCCCCTACCGTGGTCCGTGCCCGTTTGCCCGTTTGCCCGCTCTGCCTGCGCCTCCGCCCACGCCAGCAGGATGCGGCCCTCATGGTAGAGGAAGCCGTATGCCCTCTCCATCTCCAGCGCCTTTGTGAAGGCTCGCTCCGAGCGGTCCCACTCTCCCTTTGCAGCGGCAAGCTGGCCCTCGGCCAGGTGGACGGGGGCGGCCAGGCCGCGCCAGGGCTGCGGGAGGGCCAGGATCTCCCGGGCGCGGGCCAGGTGTGCCTCCGCCTCCTCCAGCTTGCCCTGGCGGGTGCGCAGCTCGCACACCAAGGGCAGGAGGTTGAGCTCTTGAGTGACCGCGCCAGCAGGACAGGCGAGGTCGAGGCCCTGCAGGAGCACCTCCTCGGCCTTGGACAAATCGCCGGTGTCAAGGAGAAAGCGGGAGTAGGAAGGGAGTGCGTTAGCCACCATCATCGGATCGTGCCCACCCTCTGCCCACGACTTAGCCACTTCAAAATGACGGCTCGCCAGTTGCCATCGGCCCAGAATGGCGTAGCTGCTTGCTGCGTAGTGCGCATGAAACAGCCCGACAGGGGGTCCCGAGGATGAGACTTGTTCAAACCTGGAGAGGCTGTCTATTGCTTCCCGTGATTGCCCAGAAAGGGCGAGGCGGAGTGCATCAACACCATCCGCAAAGAATGCGTTACGCTGAAAACCGGTCCGCTGGTAGAAGTCCTTGTACCGTCCGAACCATGACTGGAACCAATCGCGGTCATTCTTCCATGGCCACACAGTACCGGGATAGTTGATGGCCCGGCCGGCAATGAACAGGTCTTTGCCGATCTGGGCGTTCTCGAAAGCCCGATGTGCATGGGATTCAGCCTTGGCTAGCTCACCGGTTAGAGCATAGGCAGTGCCTAGTTCAGTGCAGGCGAAGGCCACCTGGTCGGTATTCTCAAGGCGCTCAGCCATTTCCAGGGCCAAATGCCCAGAGCGGGTCGCCTCGCCCAGAGCTAGCATGCGGTTCAGGCCATGAGCAAAGCTGGACAAGGTCAGCGCCTTCTCCAGCGAGTCAGGCTCACCGACCAATAAGACGTTTGCTGCCTCCCTGTGAGCGTTGCTCTCCATCATGTCGTACTTGCCAGATGTGCCTGAGGCCCACGCCCCTGCAATCATCCGGTGCATCCGCGCTGCCTTCCTCTTGTCGCCTAACTGAAGGAAGGCGTCCAGGGTCTCCTGGTGGCGAGCGAGGTCTGTGCGCCCTAGCGACATTTCGATGTCCACCAAGCGCTCCAGCACCTGGGCCCGCTTGGGGAGGTCCTCGGGCTGCTCTAGGACCTCCAGTGCCCGCTCAAGGTGGGCCCTTGCCCTCTCCCAGCTATGCAGGGCGAAGGCCTGTTCCCACGCCTGGATGCTGTAGTCCGCTGCCTTCCCCAGGTCGTTCCCCTCCAGGAAGTGGTGGGCTAGGGCATCGGCGTAGTCCGCCAGGCGCGGTGCGTGCAGCCTCTCCATGGCCTGCCCCACCAGCAGGTGGTAACGCCGCCGACGAGCGGGGCGATCAGAAATGCGGCTGACGACCCATCCACGGCATCCGCCAGGGCATCGCCGGAGAGGCCCGTCACCTCGCACACCAGGGCCAGGGAGAACTCCTCGCCGATGACACTGGCCACGGCCAGCGCCCTCCGCGCCTCCTCGGAGAGGCGGCCCAGCCGCTCCTCCACCACGGCACGGATGGAGCGAGGCAGCTCCAGGGCCGTGCCCTCCTTCAGGGCGAGAGAGCCGTTGGTCTGGGCGAGAGCGTCCCGCTCCAGCAGGTAGCGGGCCATCTCCTCCAGGAAGAAGGGGTTGCCGCCGGTCAGGGCGTGCAGGGCTTCCACCAGGGAAGCCGAAGGCGGCTGGCCCAGGGCGGCTTCCAGCAGTGTGGCGGCCTCCTCGCGGGTCAGGCCGCGCAGGGGGAGCGCCTGGAAGATGCGCTCCCGGTTCATGGCCAGCACCGCTTGGGAGAGGGCCGGGGTCTCATGCAGGTCGGGGTCCCGGTAGGTGGCCAGAAGCAGGAGGGGCGCCCCCGATGCCCGACGCGCCAGGGCGTGCAGCACCTCCATGGAAGGCGCCCAGTGGAGGTCGTCCAGGAAGAGGGCCAGTCCCGAGGCATCAGAATGGCGGGCGATGCCCAGGAAGAGGTGGCAGATGGCGTCCAGGGTGCGCTGGCGGGCCGTCTGTGGGTCCTGGAGGGCGAGCTGCTGAGCGAGAACTGCAGGCCCCAGGACTGCGGCCAGGTCGGGGAAGGCGCGGGCCAACTCCGGGGCGTAGGGGCCGGCCAGCTCCGGCAGCTTCTCTGCCCCGCCGGACTCCAGGAGCAGGCGCACCGCCTCCACGTAGGGCTGCAGGGTGATGCCGCCGTCCTTGTCGTAGCGGCCCGCAAGCCAGCGGAAGCCCCGCTCCAGGGCGAGGCGCTGGGCCTCCCGGGCCAGGCGGGTCTTGCCGATGCCCGCCTCGCCGGTGATGAAGAGGAGGCCACCTTGGCCGCGGGCGGCGGCCTCCAGTGCGGCCTGCACCGCCTGGACCTCCCGCTCCCTTCCCACGAAGGCCTGGCCTGGGTGCGTTTGTAACACTATGGCAGCCCTCTCCCCGAGGATGGATGGTTCCCCGCGCAGGATGGCCCTATTCTAGGCGGAATCTGTTCCTTGTCAAGGAGAAGTCGTCGCCAGGCACAGGTATGATGCACATGATTCAGCAGTGGTGCGGCTGCATCAGAAGGAACACGGACCACAAGGGATGGCGGGATAGGCAGTCCCTTGAGGCGTCAGGACGGCGCCAATAAGTAGGCAACGTCGGCAGCCCCCGGAGAGGAAGAGCAACGTGGTTCATACTCACTCGCCCTTGGCTCAAGAAGCGAGCTATGGGGCCGGTTCGGGCGTCCCGGCGCACATGGCCGTTTCCCAGTCCATCAGATGGACGTCTCTCTCTGGGATTGCAGCAAACTCATCCGGGGACAGGTCCAGCCAGGCTGTTTCACACGTGACCAAACTAAGGACAACACAAACTCGGACCTCCAGACTACCCCCCTTCTGCCTGTACTCATGCATGTTGACCCAATAGCGCTCCTGAGGTTCCGTGGGTATCTGCCACGACTTGAGATTCTGCCGCCGCCCAACGGATACGCTGCGTTCGTTCAAGGCCAAGAGAAGGTGGTGGTCCAGCACTTTCATCAACATGCCCGCTTCTCCCACAAGGGTTGCGTCGCCCCTCACCATAAGGAACGTAGGCGGGACTACAGGGAACTAAGGTATCTGCCGAACCATGCAAAAACACGCTCCCACCCGTCTGCGGCAGCCTGCTGGCGATAGGCCGGACGGTCCGAGGAAAAGAAAGAGTGCCCGGCGCCGTCGTAGGTATGAAACTCATACGTCTTGCCGAGGCGCTTCAGCACCCCCTCAGTTTGGGCAACGTCCTTTGGAGATGGGCTGAGGTCATCGGCGCCGAACAAGCCCAGCAGCGGACACCCCAAATTCGCGCTCATTTCAATGGGCGCTACCGGTTGCCGCTCCGTGATCTGCTCGGCCGTCGCAACGACTCTACCACCGTAGCAGTCAATGGCAGCCGCTATGCCAGGGAGGCTGCAAGCCACAAGATAGGTCTGACGGCCTCCGGAGCAGTAGCCGATAACACCGATCTTTTGGTTACATGAAAGCAGCGACTTCAAGAACTCAACCGCACCCTTCACGTCGCCAAGACACCGTGCATCTGGTACGCCACCTGCGGCACGGACGGCGGCAGCGGCAGCAACGGGATCGGTAGGGTCCTCCCTGTGATAGAGGTTCGGGCAGATAGCGTTGTAGCCATGCGCCGCAAACTTCCGTGTGATCTCCTTACTTCCTTCATCCCAACCAGGGGCATGATGGATGACGACTACGCCTGGATAGGGCCCGGGGCCTAATGGGCGGGCGAGATAGCCGTAAATGGTATCACTATTGTGGCCCGGAAAAGGCGCCAGTTCCGCAATCATGCCCTCAAAGGTGGCTCGCTTTGGGGTGGTCATGGTGTCCTCCAATCTTCTAGGGTGCAGCCTTGAATGTCTCCACGGCTCCTTGGCAGGCATTCTAAGGGATAGCGACGGGGGTGAACAGCCCTCGGAAGCCAGGCCATTTTTGATGACCGTCTAGATGAGCGCAAAGCTGGCTGCTATACTGGCCCCAGCTAATATCAGGAGAGACTTACGCCGTTGCCCCTTCGCTAGCTCACCACTGGTAGGGGCAAGAGCTGCTCCCGCCCCCGATGTGGGAAGGTTGGGAAGGGGGTTTTCGCGTCAACGGCGTAACTCCTCACAGGAGTCACCGATGCGTGCCATAGATATTCATGCCCACATCAGCCCTGGCGGGGCGCTGGATGCCATCGCCACCAACGGGGAGTGGCACGGCCTCACGGCGGCCCGGCTGCGCCAGATTCATCAATATAACCCCCGAACCCTCTGGACGCCTCAAGAGCGGCTGAAAGACATGGACTCCTTGGGGGTTGATGTGCACGTCCTCTCCACCGCCGCCCAGTTTTACTTCTACGAAGAGGACGCTGCCCACACCGCCGCCATGCACCGAGAGTGCAACGACTACGTGGCCGACCTGACGCGCCAGTATCCCACACGCTTTGCAGGGCTGGCTAACCTGCCCATGCAAGACGTGGGCCAGGCGGTAACGGAGCTGGAGCGGTCGGTGGCGCAGCTTGGGCTGAAGGGAGCCATGATCGGCGACCACGTTAACGGCGTGACCTACGACGACCCCCGCTTTTACCCCCTCTGGCGGGCCGCGGAGCAGCTTAACGCCGTGTTCCTCATTCACCAGAGCGGCGGCACCCTGGTCAGCCCCCGTCTTAACCGCTACCACCTGCCCAACACCATAGGCAACCTGGCGGACCGGGCGGTGACCTTCGCCTCTTTCGTGTTCGGCGGGGTAATGGATAAGTTCCCCAACCTCAAGATTTGCCTCTGCCACGCCGGGGGGTACACCTGCTATGGCATCGGACGCATGGACCGTGGCTGGGAAGTACGCCCCGAGGCCCGGCAGCACATCCAGCAGCCCCCCAGCGCGTACCTGAACCGCTTTTACTACGACTGTCTGACCCACAGCGAACCGGCGCTGCGCTATCTCATTGACGCCGTGGGCATTGACCAGGTCGTGTTCGGCACCGACTGGCCCTTTGACATGTGCTTTGATTGGCCGACGGCCTGGGTGCTGGGACTGGAAAGCCTGACCCAGCAGGAGAAAGAAGCGATTCTCCACGAGAACCTAGAAAATTTGTTGGGGATTTAGTCGCCTGCATCCTGCTCAGAAAACACCCGTATGCCGAGCTTGATCCCCTAAGCGGGATTGTAACCTGATCCCTCTTGTTCGTATACCAGCCGTTACACGCTATTGATCAACGGGTGAGGCACCTGGACCATTGGCGAAAGGGCCAGAAGGTCACCTCTACTCAGACATTCGGCCCAGGTTTTCGGTTCCGCTTATCGGTGGCGCTGTTTGCAAGGGCAACTCACAGGTGGCCTGCTGCGCACTATTTACCTTTCGGTTCCACAGATAGACGCCTACCCCGATTCCTAGAATAAAGTATCCGGTGGCGAGCCCATAGATTAGCCCCTTATGGGCACCAATGAAGCTGCCGACTCCCGTTCCCCCCAAAACCCCTAGCAAGATTGGCAGGGTCAACGGGAGGTGACAGGGACACGCAATGAACCCGGTAATTGTCAGTACCCCAGCCCAGAGTTTGGTCATCCTTTCGCCTCTTTCAAGCTCACGCTGCCAACACTTCCTTCATAGGACTTTCTCTATCTCACTCCGAAGCTTTTCGTGCCCGGAAGGGCCGTCACTACGGAAGGCAATGCGGCCCTGCCGGTCCACAACAACCTCGGTACCCAGGGCCAGAAGTCTGTACCTCTGGGCGGCTTCCCCCCGGGCGTCTTGGGCCCACAGCACGTCTCCGGCGCCCGTGCTCCTCCAGAAGCGTCTCCACACCTCCAGGGAGTACCCCGGTTGTATGTTGATGGCCACCACCTTCAAACCCTTGTCTCCGTAGATTTTCTGAAGTCCTGCAAGCTCTGGAGCCTCCAGAGCACAGGTCGGTCAGCCAGGAAAGGAGAAGTACAGCAGAAGCACATTGCCCTTCTGTTCCGATAGCTGCAACTCGCCATCTAGGGTTGCCAGCATGACATCGGGCGCAGCGATACCTGGTTCCGAGGTCTTTGAGCCAGAAAGGCTCAGAGAGAGAACGAACAAGATAGCGATGGCAGCCGCGCCCCCACCAGCGATGAACCACCACCTTCCTTGGCTCCAGAGGCTTCTTTTGCGCTGCGGCGTCTTGCTCCTCTTGGCCTTCAAAGTCACGACTCCCTCCTGTTACGGTACATCAAGACGCGAGTCCTAGTTAGCGCCCATCGCGCTCTGTCCGACTGCGCTTCGGCTCACGTTCAATGTGGGCTCCACGCCCCACCCTGCGCCTAGAACCGAGAGCGAGCAGGAGTAATGGGAGCCCACAACACCCGGCGACGAGGAGCACCACAAGCAGTGATCCCATTGAGCCCTCTTTCACCCCACGCAGCAGGCCTGGAGCCGGGGGAGCAGCCCCTGTTGCCTGCGCCTTCTCTTCATTTCGCTTCCAGGGCCGATCTCATGGCTCCATGCGAGGTGCAATCTGAGAACTCGCCATAAAACATAAAATTGGATGTGAAGCTCATCTCCTGGAGAGCTTGGCCGATTTGCTGGGCGTCTATGCGTTCTGGGTCGAAACGCACCCTCACCTCTCCATTCTCATCATTGGCATTGACCTCTTTAACGCCAGGAAGTTGGCCGAGGGAGTCCTCTATGAGACACGCACTGGACACAGCGCAGCATCCGCCGCCCACGATTGGGCAGTCAACCAACTGCGGCACCGTGAAAACGACCAGTTTGTCCATCGCTAGGGGTAAATCCCTCTGAGCTTCATGGCTTCTGCAACACTGCCAACCGCTACCATCAGAGCAGCAGTGCGTAACGCCGTCCCCTCATGTTTGGCGGTAGCTGAGACCTCTGCAAAGGCTTGACGTAGCACCTTCTCCATGTTCCGATTCACCTCGGCCAGGTCCCAAAAGTACCGGTTGAAGTCCTGAACCCACTCAAAATAGGAGACCACCACGCCGCCAGCATTTGCCAGGATATCTGGCACCACCGTTACGCCTGCCTTCTCAAGGATCGCGTCGGCCTCTGGGGTAGTCGGGCCGTTGGCACCCTCCACCACGAGCTTGGCCCGGATTTTGCGAGCGTTGCTGCCAGTGATCTGCCCCTCCATTGCTGCGGGCACCAGGATGTCCACTGGAAGCTGAAGTAGCTCGGCATTCGTGATCACAGAGGCCTTGGCATAGTCCACGCACCGTCCTGTCTCACCCTTGCAATCGCCGACTGCCACGCAGTCCAGACCCTTTGGTTGATAAACGCCTCCCGAGCGATCGCTCAGGGCGACCACGGTAGCTCCCAGCGCCTGGAAGGCCAAGGCTGCATTGTAGCCAACATTGCCGCACCCCTGGATAGCAACCGTAGCTCCTTTGATGGGTTTCTTAGCCTGCTCTAGCGCTGCTTGCGCGATGATGGCGACGCCCTTGCCGGTAGCCTCAGCTCGACCTACGGTCCCGCCTAACGGGACCGGTTTGCCCGTCACGGCTCCTGGCATAGAGTAGCCCTGGTGCATGCTGAGGGTATCCATGACCCAAGCCATGACCTGAGCATCGGTTCCCATATCTGGGGCTGGGATGTCGGCCTCAGGGCCGACCAACAGGGAAACTTCGGTGGCGAAGCGACGTGTCAAACGCTCCAACTCCCCACGGGACAGTTCTGCGGGATTGACCGTCACGCCTCCTTTGGCACCGCCGAAGGGGATGTTGACTAGGGCGCATTTCCACGTCATCCACATGGCCAGGGCGCGCACTTCCTCCAGGTCCACCGCGGGATGATATCGGATGCCTCCTTTGGCAGGACCCCTGGCTACGTTGTGCTGCACACGATAACCCGTAAAGGTCTGTACCCGCCCGTCATCCATGCGAACTGGGAAATGGACAATCAACTCCCTCTTGCAGGCCCGCAGAAGGTCGCTGAGGTTTTCGTCCAGCTTCAGTCTATCGGCCACGGCATCGAACTGGGCCAGCGCCGTCTCATATGCCGAGACCCTCCTCTTGCGGTCAACAGACTCTCCTGCCAGGGTCGTCTTATCCGATGATCTCATAGTCTGCAGACCTTTCTTCACGGCCTCTTACTCCACACAGCAGCTCATCTGGCTCACGTCCCGGGTGAAAGCTTGGGCCACACGTTTGATGCCTTCGCTGAGGGTGGGGAACACATGGAGCGTATCTATGATGTCGTCAATCGTGAGGCCGAACTTCACCGCCAGCGTTGCCTCGTGGATCAGGTCTGCGGCATGGGGCGAGACGATGTGCACCCCCAGGACCTTGGAACTGCGGGGATGGATGACCATCTTGAAGACGCCTCGATCCTCGTTGATGGCTAGGGCCTTGGGCACTGTGTCCATGCGGATGGTACGGCACGCACAGCTACCAAACCGCCTCATTTCCTCCTCTTCGGTGAGACCCACCGAGGCCACCTGGGGGTTGGTGAATACGGCGCTAGGAACATGGTCATAGTTCATGGTGCGGACGGGGATGGTGAGGGCGTTCTCAGTAGCCATGGAACCCTCCTTGGCTGCAACTGTTTCCAGGGGCATCTTTCCGATACAGTCCCCTGGGCATCTTTCCGATACAGTCCCCTGCCGCGAAAACGATGGGATTGTCCGTCTGGTAATACTGATTCACCTGGACAAACCCGCTCCGGTCGGTCTTCACCCCAGCCGCCTCCAGGTTGAGGTCAGCAGTGTTGGCCCGGATGCCGGCCGCCAGCAGCAACTCATCGGCGACGAGCTCTTCCACGCTGGTAGCGAGCGAGCGCCGCCTTCGGGCTCCCTGGCCGCCACGAATACTCACCACCTTCTTCCCATCCCGCTCGGCAACGCCGTCCACGGTTATGCCCACGCGAAACTCTATGCCTTCTTGCTCAAGACTTCTCTGGAGCTCGGCGGCAATTTCAGCTTCATGTCTGGGCAGAATCTGGTCCATGGCCTCTAGGACCGTGACCTTGGTGCCAAAGTGGGCGAACATCTGGGCAAACTCCAGGCCCAGGGGCCCGCCACCGATGACTACCATGGAGTCAGGAAGAGCCTGAAGCTCCAGGGCGGTGACGTTGTTCAGCCACTTCACCTGATCCAGCCCTGGAATGGGCAAAAGCTTGGTGGATGAGCCGGTGGCGATGATGATCTTGTCCGCCTCATAGACCTGCCCAGCCGCCTCTACCTGATGAGCATCCACGAAGCGGGCCTTGGCCTCCACCAGTGTCACGGTCTCCAAGTGCTCCAGCACGTTGACGTAGTTGCTCTGGCGGGCTGTAGCCACCAGTTCGTTTTTCTCCGCGATGGCGGTGCGGAAGTCGAAAGGTGGCTTGTGGCCGTTTTGCAAGGCCTTGAAGCGCGGGCGCTGCGGGTAGAACAGTTCGTCCCCCACGGTAAGCAGGTGCTTGCTGGGCATGCAGCCCACGTTGACGCACGTCCCACCGATAGGGAGACCACTGTTGATCATCAGGGCTCTCTTACCCAGGTCCGCCGCCTTGGTGGCCGCCGCGAAGGCCGCAGCGCCTCCGCCGATAATGATGAGGTCGTACTTGTCCAAAGTTCCTCCTCTAATTGTTACCCGTATGATGTTTGGTCTAGTTGAGTGATGGGACCTCGTACCCATAGACGCACTCAACGTCGCCCAAGTAGATATTGCCGCCGCAGCGGCTGCACCGAAAAGGCCGGCCGGATTCTAGACCGCACCTGTAGGTTGAGACATCTGCTCGGATTCGGCGCAGGTCAAAATCTTGAGGCCGCAAGCCGTCTACCTCACCGCATACCCGAGAGCACTGGTAGCATTTGACCTCAGTTACACACAACATGGACCACTCCTTATGAACAGTGAGGACAATTCCCGGGGGCCGTCCCATCGGTCCCCTTGGAGGAAAGGACGGCCCCCGATTCCTCTTCCCCGCCCTCTAGCAGCAGCCTCCCTTGCGCACGATAGGTGCTGGGGTGGTTTTCTTTGTTCCTTGCTTGGGCTGCGCCACTGGTTATCACCTCCTTTCCATCCTGAATCAGCGCTTCTTGTCCGCGACAAATTTCACGGCTTCCCGGCACCGGGCCATTGGTGCTTGCGGGCCGAGGAGCCGTGCGCTCAATCAGTCACTTGTCGATTTACAACCGGACCCTGGCTCTGCCGCGCTCGATACCCTACTTCCTCCAGAACCGACTCCCCGGCAGGTCAAAGACACTCACCACTTTGGGGTCCGCGTTGGTAACAAGAGTGGTTTTCAACGTAGATGGCGCCCCCTGACTGGCCGCATCAAGTGCCCTCGTTACTTCATCCGAGTTACCTTCGATGATCAGGGCCACCTGGTGTCCCCCAATTTGTTCCTGGCGTACCAGCCGAACGTCGGCCGCTTTATCTGCCCGGTCCGCAGCAGCGACAACATCCGAGTAGCAATCACACTCTATGATCCCCAGAGCCTGTGCCATGGCAAACCTCCTCTTACTGCTGACTATTGTTGTGTTGTTGAATCAAGTGTGCACGAGCTGTCCGTCAGCGACTGCATAGTCGCCCTATAGTCTAAAGACGCTCAGCACTCTACTGCTTGTATTGGCGATCACGGTCGCTTTGAGCGTCTCCGGCGCCGTTTTCTTCGCCGCTTCTGCAGCCCTTGTAACCTCATCCGTATCGCCCTCAAAAATTAAGGCCACCTGGGCATCCCCGATCTGTTCCTGACGTGCTAGGTGGATGTTAGCAGCCTTGACCATACGGTCAGCCGCCGCCACCACGTCTGAATAACAGTTGCACTCTACCACCCCAATCGACTTCGCCATTGCAATCCTCTCCTTTCTTATGTGCCTTAGCCGGTTACCCGAAAGATACAGTTGACCATGAACAGCACTCACGCTGGCCTGTGTCTCCCGGGGATCTCGCCACATACGCGGTCACAACTGTGGCAATTGACCTCGGTGAACACTCTCCCTGCCACTTTATTCTCCTAACTCCGCCCTACCGCCCAGGAACCCCGCTATGTAGCCGCCAAGATGACGACCACGACCACAACAGCAACCACAGCAGCGATGCCGATAAGCCACCACAGCCATGTCAGGTTAGTCTCCGTCCCAGGTGCGGGAGTGGGAGCCCGCCTAGTAGGAGTGGGACCCATCCCGGCCATGGCGGGCATGGGCATCATCTTCATCGCCTCTTCCATGACCACCCGTTGGCGGGGCGGCAGCTCGGGGATGATGGACTGGACCAACTGCATTTCCGCCATCATCTGCGATTGAGGCTTCAGCTTCATGACGTCCATATGGGTCATCATGAGGGTCTTGCGCTGCGCCTCCGGGAATTCGGCCAGCAGCTCGGTCCGGGTCTTGATGAGGATACGCCGCCTGCTCTCGTTCAGCTTGCCCACGGCATCACTCATCTGCTCCATGGCCCGGCGGCGCTCGGCGTTGGGCATCTCGGCGAACATCTTGAGCCGCTCGCCCATCATGGTCTTGCGCTGGGTGTCTGGCATGCCCGCCAGAGCCAGCACCATGTCCTCCATGCGCATGGCGGGGACCGCTGCTGGCGCAGGCTTCGCTTCAGCCATGGCCGGCATGGGCATCATCTTCATCATCTCCATGACCTGCCGCTGGTGCTCCGGCTTGAGCTCCGGTGTGATGGCCTGGATGGTCTTCATCTCCATCATCGCCCGCTCTGGCGGCATCTTCTGGAGCAGCCCCATGTGGGTCTGCATCAGTGTCATCCGGGTCTTG
>JACPCL010000038.1 GCA_016179765.1 Chloroflexota bacterium | reverse complement strand
CGCAAAGGAGATTATGGCCGAGCTCTTCGGCAAGGCCACCGGCTGCACCGGCGGCATGGGCGGCTCCATGCACCTCTTTGACCGGAGCCGCAACTTCGTGGGCGGGTATGCCATCGTTGGAGGCCAGATGCCCATCGCCACGGGGCTGGCTCTCGCCTCCTCCTACCTGCAAGAGGACCGCGTCACCCTCTGCTTCGTGGGCGATGGCGCGCTGCAGGAGGGGGAGTTCCATGAGTCCATGAACATGGCCGCCCTCTGGAAGCTGCCCGTCATCTTCTTCTGCGAGAACAACCTGTACGGCATGGGCGTCCCCGTATCCGAGTCCTTGGCGAAGAAGGAGATTTACAAGCTGGCTGAAGCCTATGACATGCCCTCGATCCAGATTGACGGCATGGACGTGCTGGCAGTGCGGGAGGCCACCCAGGAGATCGTGGACCAGGTGCGCTCCGGCAAAGGCCCCTACTTTATTGAGGCCAAGACCTACCGCTTCCGAGGCCACTCTCTTGCCGACCCCGCAGAGTATCGCACCAGGATAGAGGAGGAGCGGTGGCGGATGAAAGACCCCATCGCCGCCTACCGGGAGTGGCTGCTGGAGGGCCACTTCGCCACCGAGGCTGAGGTGGCGGCCCTGGACCATTCGGTAGCCCAGGAGGTGGAGGAGGCGGTGAAGTTCGCGGACGAAAGCCCTAACCCGCCGCTCTCGGCGCTGTACCACAACGTGTACGCAAAGGCGTAGGGACGTAAGGCCTTACGCCCCTACAATGCACCAAGGAACGCAAAGGACCATCTTATGCCACTCATCACCTACCGGGAAGCCGTGGGCAAGGCCCTGCGGGAGGGCCTTTCTCAAGACGAAAACATGCTCATCGTGGGCGAGGACGTTGGCTCCTACGGCGGGGCCTACGCCGTCACCCGTGGGATGCTCAAGGAGTTTGGCCCGCGCCGCGTCGTGGACGCACCGCTGTCGGAGTCGGCCATAATCGGCGCTTGCACCGGCGCAGCCATGGGCGGCCTGCACCCTGTGGCCGAGATCATGACCATCAACTTCACCCTCCTGGCTATTGACCAGATTGTGAACCACGCCGCCAAGATGCGCTACATGTCCAACGGGCAGTATCACGCCCCCGTCATCATCCGAACGGTCACCGGCGGCGGGGCGCAGCTTGGCTCCACCCACTCCCAGTGCCTGGAGCCGTGGTACGCCACCGTCCCTGGCCTGAAAGTGGTGACGCCTGCCACGCCCTACGACGCCCTCGGCCTCTTCCGCGCCGTGCGCCAGGAGCAGGACCCCGTGGTCTTCGCGGAGCACCTCCTGCTGTACAGCAGCCGTGGAGAGGTGCCGGATGCCCCCTACGTGGTGCCTATTGGCAAGGCCGAAGTCAAACGCCAAGGCCAGGACCTCACCATCGTCACCTACTCCCACATGGTGCAGGTGTGCTTGGCCGCTGCCCAGGCTCTAGAGGCGCTGGATATTGACTGCGAGGTGATTGACCTGCGCTCCCTGCGCCCCTGGGATAGGGAGACCGTGGTGGAGTCGGTGAAGCGCACGGGTCACGCCCTGGTGGTGGAGGAGGCGTGGCGCACCGGCGGCTTCGGCGCAGAGGTTGCCAGCACCATCCAGGAGGAGGCCTTTGACTATCTGAACGGCCCCATTGGACGGATAGGCGGCACGGAAGTCCCCATGCCCTACAACCGGGAGTTGGAGCGCGCCGCCATCCCCAGCCCTGAGAGGGTGGTGGAAGCCGTGCGCAAGGCCCTGAACCGGTAAGCCAAGGTCATTCCCCAGAGAATGGCTTCCTCCCCCCTTGCGGGGGAGGATTGAGGTAGGGGGTAGGCCTTGATAACCCCCACTCCTTCCCTTCGCTCAGATGGCAAAACGAAAGCCTGGCCGCCCGCCAAAGGCGGGCGGCCAGGCTCCTACGGTCTGGGTGTTACTAAAGAGTGCATGAGTAAATGGACTCGTTTGGCGGTCACCAACGCAGGTTTGGCCGCAAGAAAAGCGCCTCGTGTTCGCCTCTCCCTTGAGGGGAGAGGCCGCTTCCGCCACGACACCGGAGCGGCGGAAACGGGTGAGGGTGAAAGTCCATTTACTAACGACCCCATTGGTATGGAGGATGAAGTTGTTTGCCAGCCTTGCCAGCAAAAGAGTATGCTTTTCTTAACGCACTAGAACCAAGGAGAGTGGCGCTCTGGCTACGCAAATGGTGATGCCCCAGATGGGCTACGACATGGCGCAGGGAACCCTGGTGCGCTGGCTCAAGCAAGAGGGCGACCAGGTGCAACGGGGCGAGCTCATCGCTGAGATTGAGACGGACAAGGCCGTGGTGACCATTGAGGCCCCGGCTTCCGGCCTCCTGCGCAAGACCCTGGCGGCGGCGGGGACAACCGTCCCCGTGCTCCAGGCCATCGCCATCATCGGGACCGCCGAGGAGGACATCACCTCCCTCGTCTCTGGCGCGCCTGCGCCGTCTGCTGCCCAGGTTGCCGCGCCCTCGGCTCCCTCCTCCGCCACGCCTGCTCCCACCACGGAAGGGGTCAAGGCCTCTCCCGTGGCGCGACGCCTGGCAGAGGAGAAAGGCGTTGACCTGCGCCTCCTTACGGGCACCGGCCCGAGTGGTCGCATCACCCGGGAAGACGTTGAGGCCCATCTGGCCCAGCGCCAGGCCGCCCCTGCTCCGGCTCTTGCTGCGCCTTCCGTCGCGCCAGCGCCGTCTGCGGCGCCCGCAAGCGCCGCCACGGTACGGGTAGAGCTTTCCCGCATGAGGCAGGCCATCGCCCGCAACACGGTGCAGAGCAAGCCCGGCGTCCCCCATTTCTACGTGACCGTAGAGGTGGACATGACCAGCGCCCTGGCCCTGCGTAGCCAGGTGAACGAGAGCCAGCAAAGGGTCCGCGTCACCATCAACGACGTGGTGCTTCGCGCCGCTATCCTGGCCCTCAGGCAGTTTCCCAACCTGAACGGTTCCTTCCGGGACACCTATCTGGAGGTGCACCCGTACATTCACCTGGGCATTGCCATCGCCCGTGAAGGGGGGCTGGTCGTGCCCGCCATCGTCAACGCCCAGGAGAAGTCCCTGCTGGAGCTAGCCGCCGCCAGCAAAGACCTGGCGGAGCGCGTCCAAACGGGGCGCCTGCGCCAGGAGGAGTACAACGGCACCTTCAGCACGAGCAACCTGGGCATGTACGGCGTGGATGAGTTCAGCGCCATCATCATGCCGTCTCAGGCGGCGGTGCTGGCTATAGCCGCGGTCAAGCCACAGCCGGTCGTGGCCGAGGGGCAGGTGGTGGTACGCCAGATGATGAAGCTGACCGTTTCGGTAGACCACCGCGCCTCCGACGGTGTGGAAGGCGCGCGGTTCATGCAGGAGCTGAAGCGCCTCCTGGAGCAGCCGGTAAGCCTCCTGCTCTAGCGATTCAGCTCAAAAAGGGGTGTGCAGAGGGGCGAAGCCCCGGAGCCTGCCCTTGAACGAAGTGAAGGGGCGGAGGTCTGGGGGTGTCCCCCAGATACAAATCCATCCGCCGCAGGCGGATACCTTCCTTTTATCCCAGCTTCCTCGCCTCAATCACGCAGTGCAGCGGGACATCCTTAATCCACGCCCCTTCGTTGTCCTGCAAGATGAACTCCTCCGTCGGCTCGTTCTCCTCAAAGGCGGTGACGGCCAGGCCAGCTTCCCGCAAGCTGCGCACGTACCAGGAGAGGGGACGGTGGTAGCTGATGGTCTGGAGGAACTGGCCTGGGGCCACCCGCCAGTTGTTCACCATCTCGTAGTGCTCCCGGTAGCGGGCCACCTTGCGCCACACCGTCGTCGTGCGGCCCAACTTCTCCACCACCCACGCGGCGGTGTCGTTGCCCTCAAAGCAGGGGTGTTGCGTGCACATGACAAGGCGGCCCTCTGCCGTCAGCACCCGCGCCGCCTCCTTGAAAGCGCGGTGAGCGGTGTCGTCGGTCATGTCCAGAACTCCCATGTTGCACACCACCACGTCAAAGGCGCCGTCCCCAAAGAGGCCCAGGTCGCCGGCGTCGGAGACGTGGTAGCTGATACCGAGGGGAGTCCCGAGTGGTCCCGACCGGGTCGGGGCTGGTCGGGACTCCCTGCGCTGCGCCCGTGCGACGAGGGTCGGGGCCAGGTCCACGCCGACCACCTTTGCCCCCTTGCGGGCCAGTTGTCGCGCCAGGGCCCCGTTGCCGCAGGCCAGGTCCAGCACCCGCCGGCCCGATACATTTCCCAGCACCCGGAGCAGCGTCGGGTTGATGAGTTCCCGGTGCCACAGGTCGCCTTCGTCACCCTGCTTCTCATCAAAATAGTCAGCTATCTCTTCCCATCCCAAGACTTTTTGCTGCGCCATTTTTGGCTCCTTTCTACCACAGACAAGGGTTTATTGTAGCATGAGGTGCTCCGGCCTTCAGCGGTGCTACAATGGCAGCGTGAACGCAAAGGGGACGATAGTGCTGTTCCGAACGGCAAGGCTCTTGGGGCAGCCTGCGCCTCACGCCGTCCTGGTCGTAGGCGACAGCGTCGCCTGGATAGGCCCCGATGCCGAATGCCCCTCTGTACGGGCCGACCGAATCATCCCCTGCGGCGGCGCGACGCTCGCCTATGGTCTGCACGACGCCCATATCCACCTGCTGGCCTATGCTTCCAGCCTGCGGCGGATGGATTGCGGGCCTTCCTCGGCCAGGTCCATCGCCGACATCCAGCGGCTGGTGAGCCAGCGGGCCGCTCAGACGCCGGAAGGGGAGTGGGTGCGCGCCCGCGGCTACGATGACTTCTCCCTCCGGGAAGGCCGGCATCCTACACGTCACGATTTGGACGCCGCCGCGCCACGCCATCCCGTCCAGCTAGACCACCGGTCGGGCCACGCCTGCGTGCTGAGCACAGCAGCCCTGGCGCGCGTGGGCATTGGGCAGGATACCCCTGACCCGCCGGAGGGGGTCATTGAACGTGATGCCGGCGGCGCACCCACGGGCCTCCTTTTTGAGATGGGAAGCTATGTGGCCCAACGTACGGAGGAGCGCCATGACCTCGCCGGAACGAGGAAAGCCGTCTCCAAGGCCAGCCAGCGATTGCTTTCCTGGGGCGTAACCTCGCTGACCGATGCCACGCCAGAGAACGACCTCGCTCGCTACGAGGCGCTGCGCCAGCGCCAGGCGGAGGGCCTCCTGAGACAGCGGGTGGTCTTTATGCCCAGCGTTCGTCACCTGACGCAGTTCGCTGAAAGAAACCTCTCCTTTGGCGGCGGCGACGCCATGCTGTCGCTGGGGCATGCCAAGCTCCTCGTGACGCTGACCACCGGCGGCCTGCAACCCTCGGAGCCAGAGCTACGGGAGCTGGTCGCCCAGGCCCACGCCTTGGGCTTCCCCGTGGCCGTTCACGCCGTGGAAAAGGAGGCTATACTCGCAGTTTTAGGTGTGCTGAGCAGCCTGGCGACTAATCAGGCTATGCCCGTATGCCCGAATGCCCGTGTGCCTGGCGACGGTGGAGTGGTGGGGCGGTTGCCCGACCGCATAGAGCACTGCTCCGAGGCGACGCCTGCCGTCGTTGCGCTCCTGAAAAAGACGGGCACCATCGTCTGCACGAACCCGGGTTTCCTGTACGAGAGCGGCGCGCGCTACAGGGCTACCGTGGCGCGGGAGGTGTTACCCTGGCTATACCCGGCTCGCACCCTGCTGGAGGCGAATGTGCCCTTGCTGGCCGGCTCCGATGCGCCGGTGGCCTCCCCCAACCCCTGGCAGGGAGTCTACGCCGCGCTGACACGGCGCGACGCGGGCGGCCAGGCGTTGCACCCGGAGCAGGGGGTGAGCCTGGAGCAGGCGCTAGGGATGTACCGGGGCATAGGGGGGGCATACGGACATAGGGGCATACGGGTTGGGGAGAGGGCGGACCTGGCGCTTTTGGATAGGGACGTGGCCCAGGCGGAACAGGGGGCGCTCCTCGCCGTGGGGGCGCAGGCGGTGATGGTGGGTGGGGAGGTGGTGTGGGAGAGGTGAAATAGAGAGGAAGGCTCCTCTGGAGCCTTCTTGAGAAAGAAATGAAGAAGATTGCTGTCTATCTCCCCGTTGACCTGTACCACGAGCTGGCCCAGCGCGCCACGCGTGAGGGCGCCTCGGTAGAGGAGTTGGTGCGGTTTGCCGTGGTTCAGACGTACAAGGGCATGGTCGCCGAGCCGGCTGCCGCCCCTCCTTCCTTGCCCGCGGGCCAAGACCGGCCACGGCGGGCTGCCCCAAAGCCCGAACCCAAACCACGGCTGCCCAAGCTAGGCCGGCCTGCCCTCCGGCCTGCCACCCCACCCCCTTCAGCGACGCCCCGCGAGCCGGTCGCTAGCGAGCTGCACCTCCGGCGCCTGCCCGTGGATGAAGCCCTCTACCGCCTGGACGCCTACCTGGACGCCGCCTTTCTGGCCGGCCACTTCTTGGTGCGCGTCATCCACGGCAAGGGCGCCGGCATCCTGAAGGGCGTCGTCTGGCAGCGCCTGAAGGAGCACCCCCTGGTGCGCAGCTATCGCCTCGCCGACCCCGGCGATGGTGACGCCGGCGTGACCGTGGTGGAGTTGGCGAGGAGGTAAGGCCAGCACTGACGCAATTGTGAAACTGCTCTATAATCATCTTGTTCCGCTGCGATACTATCCGAAGCCCCTGCAGGAAGGCAACTATGGCAGTCCAACTTCAGCGACACACCTTCACCGTAGATGAATACCACAAGATGCTTGAAGCAGGCGTCTTCACCGAGGATGACCGCGTGGAACTAATTTGTGGGGAGGTTATAGAAATGCCTCCTATTGGCAGCAAGCACGTGGGGCACGTGAACAGGATTGCACGAATCCTAGGGAACCGCCTGGGGCAGCGCGCTATCGTCTCTGTGCAAAACCCCATACGTCTGGACGACCGCTCCGAGCCGCAACCTGACGTCGCCGTTCTGCACTTCAGGGACGACGACTACGTGTCGGCCATACCAACCGGACAGGACATCTATTTCCTTGTTGAAGTCTCTGACACAACCATTGCCTACGACCGCGAAACGAAGTTGCCTCTGTACGCCCGTGCCGGCGTCCCAGAGGTGTGGCTCCTGGACCTCTCGGCCCGCCGGGTAGAAGTTCATCGCTCCCCCTCACCTAACGGCTATTTAGACATGCGCCACGCCTACTCAGGCGCTTCCCTCACGCCTGCCGCCTTCCCAGACCTAGTAGTAAACATAGACGAAGTGCTGGTGTAGGAGCGTCGTCTGGCAGCGCCTGAAGGAGCACCCCCTGGTGCGCAGCTATCGCCTCGCCGACCCCGGTGACGGCGACGCCGGCGTCACCGTGGTGGAGCTGGCGAGGAGGTGAGGCCAGCGTTACGTCGTGCGACGTACTGGGTAATCGCACCTTGACTCCTTCCGCTCCAACGGTACAATGGCCGTGCATTCTAACCACAAGGAGAAGACGACATGAAGCGGAGCGCCAACCGGATACTTACCTCCCACGCCGGCAGCTTGGCCCGGCCCGACGACCTGCGTGACATGGTCACCGCCATGGAAAACGGCGAACCCTATGACAAGGCCGCCATGAACCGGCGTCTCAAGAGCGCAGTCGCCCAGGTCGTCCAGGACCAGGTGAAGTCCGGCATGGACATCGTCAACGACGGCGAGTTCGGCAAGGGCGGCTTCTCCAACTACGCCCGCGTGCGCCTCAGCGGGCTGGAGCAGCGGGCGCCAGAGGCTTTGCCCCAGGCGCGCAACATCACCGGCCGGGACCTGAAGGAGTTCCCGGAGTTCTTCGCCATGGGCGCCGGCGGCGTCGGCCCGCCAAGGGTCGGGGCCGCTCCCGCACCCGCGGGCGGCGCCAACCGCCCCGTCTTCTGCGTCGGCCCCGTCAAGTACATTGGCCAGGAGGCCATTCGCACCGACATTGAAAACTTCAAGGCCGCGCTCCAGGGCGCCCGGGTGGAAGAGGCCTTCATGCCGGCCATCGCCCCCGGCACCATAGAGCACTGGCTCTGGAACCAGCACTACCCCAGCGACGAAGCCTTCCTGTACGCCATCGCCGACGCCATGCACGAGGAGTACAAGGCCATCGTGGATGCGGGCTTCATCCTGCAAATAGACGACCCCGACCTTCCCGACGCCTGGCAGATCCACCCCGAGATGACCGTGCCCCAGTACCAGCGGTACGCCGAAATCCGCGTGGACGCCATCAACCACGCCCTCCGTGGACTCCCGGAGGACCGCGTGCGCCTGCACACCTGCTGGGGCAGCGGCCACGGCCCCCACAGGAACGACATTGAGCTACGGGACATCATCCAGGTCGTCCTGAAGGTCAAAGCCCAGTGTATCTCCATTGAGGCCTCCAACCCACGCCACGAGCAGGACTACCACGTCTGGGAGACCGTCAAGCTCCCCGCCGGCAAGATCCTCATGCCAGGCGTCGTCGGCCACATCACCAACATGATTGAGCACCCGGAGCTGGTGGCCGAGCGCCTTCTGCGCTACGCCAGGCTGGTGGGCCGCGAAAACCTCATCGCCGGCACCGACTGCGGCCTGGGCACCCGTGTCGCCCACCCTTCCATCTGCTGGGCCAAGTTCCGTGCCATGAGGGAAGGCGCAGACATCGCCACCAAGCAGCTCTGGGGACGATAGGGATAGCGGCCGTCGTCCGTAGGGGCAGACCAACGTGTCTGCCCATCACGTAGGGGCGCAGCATGCTGCGCCCCTACCATCAATCACGCCATTCAAACAATGTCCACACCTGAACATCGTCGTCGTTCCATCCGCCTGCCAGGGTACGACTACGCTTCACCTGGCGGCTATTTCGTCACCCTCTGCACCTTCCAGCGTCTCCCCCTCTTCGGTGACATTGTCAACGGCGAGATGCATCTGAACAACTGCGGCCGCATCGCCCAGGATTGCTGGAATGCCATCCCAGGCCATTTCCCCAACGCCCGATTGGACGCTTTCATCGTAATGCCCAATCATGTCCATGGTGTGCTATGGCTTACACCCGTAGGGGCGCAGCATGCTGCGCCCCTACGCTCCGCCGTGCCCCGACATACCGCCACACCGAATAACGTTCTCCCAGGTTCCTTGGGGGCAATCGTGCGTTCCTACAAATCGGCCGTGTCACGGAATGCGAGCACCATTCACCAGACCACGCCTCGGTTCCTATGGCAACGCAACTACTATGAACGCATCATCCGCGACGACGCCGAATTGAACGCCGTTCGCCAATACATCATAGACAACCCCACCAACTGGCAGGACGACGAACACAACCCTGCCGCCACACACCCGTAGGGGCGCAGCATGCTGCGCCCCTACTCGCCCTCTTCTTCCGTCACGACTACAGCCGTTGGTTCTTTCCTTCGTATGAACGCCAGATAGTCACGCAGCGCCCTCATGTCAGCCTCTCCCAGCCCGTAAAGTTTCCCTACCTCTCCGTCTAACTCCGTCTCCAACTGCCCTCTGTCGCTCCGTGCTGAATTCTCGTGCAGCGACTGGCTGATCTCCAACACACGCTTCAGGGCTGGAGCCACGCTTTTGCCATCACTCAACAGCCATTCCACCTCTTGGGGAACAGGAATTAGCCCTACTACCCAACTTATTGACCTGAAATAGGCTCCTCTGGCTCGCTCTGCGAAACCAGAAGTGTAACCTCGAACAGGCAGTGAATTGAATAGGCCAGCAACTATGTATCCAACTTCTGCTGAAGGAACAGATACAAGATAGACCGTTTGAAGAGGCACTAAAGTTGCCAGTTCCCCTGACTTAAGAGCAAAGCTGCCTGGCACATATACGGCTCCTAGTTGATGCGATAATTCCTGCCATGCCACTTTGCCGCCCAGCTTCTCCTGCCCTGTTCTAAATATCGTCCACGCAGGCATCCCTTTCTTGTAGTCATCCCGCGCCGCAAGCCGCCTGTTGTGCTTTCCAAAATACTCCTGCGCCCGCGGCGGCAGTTCCTGGAAGACCTTCCCTGTTACATCATCGTGTGTCCAAAGGATGGAGTCCTGTACTTTGTATTTCCAGGCCTCAACGTCCCGCCCGCGCACCAGGGGCCGCAGCACGCTCGTTTCTATCCTGGCCTGGTACAGCTCTTTGTCTGAGTCAGCCACCTTGGAATACCCCTCAGTTTCCACGAGCGCCATCCCAGGTGCATCCGGGACCTCTCGCCAGTGTTTGATAATGTAAATGTCATTGGCCGATGTCTTTACCCCCATTTGTGGCCCAGAACCGGCAATCTGACCAAGCAGCTTCCGGTAGAACCGTCCCTTCTGCATCTTTTCAAAGGCCTGCCTAACCCCTGGCGGTACAAGCACCCACGGAGACTCTTTGTCTCCCGCTATGACTTGTAAGTCTTGCTGATCCACTTGGAAATCCAATCTTCCCCCATCGGGTCCCGCCACTGTCACATCCACATTTCGGCGGTTCCTGGGAAATCCCTTTTCCACCGCCATGATAAGGGGATAGTTGGTGGCATCCTCAAAAAGAGGCCTGGCCTGCAAGGAGTAGTCCGTAAGCCGCATAAGACGGTGGTTCTGCGCCAGTTCCTTCCGCAACGCATTGCCATACAGTGCATGTACCCATTTGGAAGTTATGACGTACCCCAGCTTGCCTGCCGGGACTGACCGCAGGAACTCCAGCGCCCGCTCCACAAAGGCCAGCGAGTAGTCCACCTGCCGGCCAAACCCCCGCCCTCCATGTCCCAACTTTGCACCCATCTTCCACCCCGCATCTCTACAAACCTGATACTGAGTAAAGAGGCGGTCGCGAATTTCTTTGCTAATGTTGTGGATGCGCACCCAGGGTGGATTGCCAACCACATAGTCGCAGCTTCCAACCAGCCGTTCTACCACAAGGGAGTTGCGCAGCAAGGGTAGCCACCGCATATCTCGGTTCTCGTTGTGCCGCTTCACTATGGCCCCCACAAACCCCTTCAGCGTATCTTCCCAAATGGTCCACCGCGCCCACCGTTCCTCACCCGCCTTGGCGGTGAACTGCCGCCATACGTTTTCAACATTCAAGCGTCCCCTCTGGAACCGCTCCGCTTCCTCCACCGCTTGCCCCACCAGTTGGAGAAAGTCGTCCCACGTAACCTCCTCGGGGTCAGGCATCGTAAACGTCCCTAACCCCGCTATAGGCACGGCAATCGGCTTCCGTGCCCCCGCCATCTGGCGCTTGTCACCGTACTCCCTCAGCCTTGTAAGTGAATCAGCCCAATAGACCGGTATGTTAAACGGCTCCTCTTGTGGCAGCAGTCTCGCCACGGCAATCAGATAGTTCACCCGCGCCATTGCCACGGCGAATGGATGGATGTCTATCCCCTGTATGTTGCTGGTAATATCGGCCAAGAGAGTGTCACTTATACCGTTCCTGGCTATAACCCTGTCAATTGCCTCCAACAGAAAAGCGCCGCTCCCACACGAAATGTCCACAACTCGCTTCCCACGGTCTCCGTCAAACCCCACAGCATCCATCGTCTCCTGCACAATCTCTTTGCTCGTGTAAAACTCTCCCAAGCTGCGGCGGCTAACAGGGTCTAGGAAGCGCTGGTACACCTGCCGCAAGAAGTCCTCGGAAGCCCCGACTAGGTCCACGTCATCTACCGTCGCAGCTATCCTTCGGATAATGTCATCCAGTTGTCGCGCAACCTCTGGGGCCTCCGGCACCACATCAGCAGGCCACAGGAACACATCCTGCTCAAATACACCCTGCAAGTTGGGTACCCGTTGCCCTAGTCCCCGTAGCCCAAGGACATAGCTGCCTCTTTCTGGAACCAGTTCCACCACAGACGTAGCGTTCGTCAGCCCCTGTTGCACCGCAACGCGCGCTACCAAGAGCTTGAGCAACAAAGCCAGATACGTCTCCAACACAAACAGGTACTCGTGCTCTTGCCCACTAGCAATTCTTATTGGCGCGGACCGCCGTAACCCCCGCTTGGCGTCGTCATTCAGGTTAGTCGTCAGACCATAGAGCGACCGCCAGACCGTAAATACTTCATCAATAAACCCTACAGTCTTCCGGTATTTCTGGAATAAATTCCACAGTTCCTCTATTGCCAACTGAGCCAGTTCAGACGGCGCGCCCAGGCGGTTCACAAAATCCTCTACTGTTGCAACTTCGGCGCCCAAACTGATCAACCACGACTGAAGCCTGACTGCCCCCTTGGCCGCTGTTTGAACTTGTCCAATCAACTCACCCTCTGTGCCAACGAAGGCAAGCTGCGCGCCATCGTAGGCCACCCCCCAGACTCCTCTGCCAGACCACTTGCCAGCTTCCGCTACTCTTCGCTTGGTATCTGCAATCGCCGCCTCTATCCCTACCGACGGCTGCTTCAGCTCAAAGACAATGCCTCCAACCCGGGCATCCGCGCGTCCATGTATCACCTTCTCTTCCAGGACAGCCCTGACTTCTTTTTGAGTCAAACCGCTCTCTTTCAAGAATCCGTTGATCGCCTCTACAAACTCTTGACGTAGGGTGGCCTCCTGCCTGAAAGACGCGCTCCTGCCTTCTATGTTCCTAAGCTTCTCTCGCAAACTTTCTTTCGGTGGCATCGCTCACCTCCGTGTGCTGTGTGGATATTATCCTCTTGGGTGCTCAATATCCAGCCGTCCTCCCCCCCTGCCATCCGCCCCTTCCCCATCCTCCTCCCTTGGCGGTATCCTTGTCCCATAGACACATCCCTACACCTTAACTTACCTCTATCGTCTGTTACGAATCTCGGATTCGTTCCTCCAAAAAACTAAAACGAATCCCAGCCCCAGCCCTCTGCCCGCCAGTCCGTCTGTCCGTCTGTCCGTCTGCCCGCTTGCCCGCTTGCCCGTCTCTGTCGTACACTTGTGCTGCCCACCGTCAAACCCTAGAGGAGTTCCCCCCTTCCCCCCTGGGGAAGGGGACGGGGGTTAGGTCATGACCCTCTTTGACCACAGCCGGCGGCAGCGCCAGAAACGCGCCGCGCCCCTGGCCGCCCGCATGCGCCCCCGCTCCTTTGACGAGCTGGTGGGCCAGCAGCACATCGTTGGCCCGGACAGGGTGCTGCGCCGCAGCATAGAGGCCGACAGCATCCCCTCCATCGTCCTGTGGGGCCCCCCTGGCTCAGGCAAGACCACCCTGGCCCTCATCATCGCCGGCGTCACCCACGCCCACTTTGAGCAGGTCTCCGCCGTCACCGCCGGCGTGGCGGATCTGCGGCGCATCATCGGGGAGGCCCGCGACCGCCTGGGCATGACGGGCCAGCGCACCATCCTCTTCGTGGACGAGATTCACCGCTTCAACAAAGCCCAGCAGGATGTCGTCCTGCCCCACGTGGAGGAAGGCGTCGTCACCTTCATCGGCGCCACCACGGAGAACCCCTCCTTTGAGGTCATCGCGCCCCTGCTCTCCCGCTGCCGCGTCTTCACCCTGAACGCCCTGACCGATGACGACGTGGGGGTGATCGTGGACCGGGCCACCTCCGATGCCGAACGCGGCCTGGGCGCGCAGCACGCCACCCTGGAGCCCGCCGCCCGTCGCCTGCTCCTCTCCCTGGCCAACGGCGACGCCCGGGTGGCCCTTAACGCCCTGGAGCTGGCCGTCGCCTCCACCCAGCCTGACGGGGAGGGCAACCGCATCGTTGCCCTTGCCACCGTGGAGGACGCCCTCCAACGCCGCTCCCTCCAGTACGACCGCGCCGGCGACCTGCACTACGACACCATCTCCGCCTTCATCAAGTCCGTCCGCGCCTCCGACCCCAATGCGGCCCTCTACTGGCTGGGCCGCATGATAGAAGCGGGCGAAGACCCCCTGTTCATCGCCCGACGCATCGTCATCCTGGCCTCCGAGGACATCGGCATGGCCGACCCCATGGCTTTGCCTGTGGCCGTCGCAGCCCAGCAGGCCGTCCACTTCATCGGCATGCCCGAGGGGCGCATCCCTCTGGCGGAGGCCACCGTTTACCTGGCGACGGCCCCCAAAAGCAACTCCGCCTACGCCGCCCTCACTCGCGCCATGGAGGATGTGCGCGCCACACGCAACGACCCCGTGCCCCTGCACCTGCGCAACGCCGTCACCAACCTCATGCGAGAGCTTGGCTACGGCAAGGAGTACCAGTACGCCCACGACTACCCAGAGCACTTCACCGGCCAGCAGAACCTGCCGGACAACCTGAAGGGCAAGACCTACTACGAGCCGACGGAGCAGGGCCACGAGAAAGAGGTGGCGGAACGGATGCGGAGGTGGTGGGGGAAAAAGCCGCCTGCGCCACCTGCTGTATAGCCCTGCCACGCGGCCACCTCTATTATCTTTCAAGAAAGCCCCAGAGGGGCTTCCCTCTCTCATGCCACTGAGAAACCCTTCCGACCATCCCCCTCGCCCCCTTTCCTTCGCAGCCCCTGCCGTCTTGGGCGTAGGG
The DNA here is from genome assembly GCA_016179765.1 of Chloroflexota bacterium. Lineage (GTDB taxonomy): Bacteria > Chloroflexota > Dehalococcoidia > Lucifugimonadales > JACPCL1 > JACPCL1. The sequence continues at coordinate 35,206 of JACPCL010000038.1, read as the reverse complement.
CCGATTCTTACGCTGTTCTCACACTACCTTCACGAATCCCCTACAGCAGGCTGGTAACCTGCGAGTATGAACAGGTGGCTGGCGAGAACAGGAGGTCCTGTGCCTGGTGGCCATGGGCTTCCCCAACAGGCTCATCGGCGTCCATCTGTACATATCTGAGCGCACCGTGAAGAACCACCTGGCGAACATCATGGCCAAACTGCATGCCTTGGACCGCACCCATGCGGTGGTCACTGCTGTCCGCCATGGGTGGCTTTCTCTGTAGCACGCTTGGAACATCCCTGTAACGCCAAGGATGTCCGTTACGAGTCCACGAGAAAGAGGAGGGTCTATGACTACGTTTGCCAATGGCTCCAGGCCCACACCATGCCTTACTGATGAAGCGCCTGAAGTTGTCTCTCACCCTGGGGAGCCAGGAGAACCCAAGGCTATTACCTTCAAAGACTTTGAGCAGCAGCTTGCCCAGGAGGTGGATGGGAGGGCAGACCGCATTTTCCATGGTCTGAGCGCCCTCACTTCCGAAATCTACGCCGTTCTTTACCAGGACAAGACTCGCATCCTCCGTACGCTCCAGGAAGAGGCCGGAGACTTCGGCCCCAACACCCTTTCAGCTACGATAGCGAGTCCTGAGGCGAGCCTCCGTCCCCTGAGGCCTCTTACCTGCCGGGAGCAGGAGGTCCTGAACCTGGTGGCAGAGGGCTTCTCTAACAAGCTCATTGGCTGTCAGTTGGACATAACGGAGTGCACCGTGAAGAATCACCTGACCAATATCATGGCCAAACTGCACGCCTTGGACCGCACCCACGCCGTGGTCACTGCCGTCCGCCGTGGGTGGCTCTCCCTGTAGCTCAACAGAGGTCTCTTACCCGCTCATGGGAGACGTGAGGGGTCTATGACCATGTATGTCAACGACGCCAGACCAACCCCATGCCTTGCTGATGAGGCGTCTGAAGACGCCACCCAGCCTGAGAAACCAGCGGAGGTCAGAGTTGCTGCCTTCCCAAGCAAAGGCCCAAGCAACAGCTTTGAGCAGCAGATTACGCTGGCAGTGGTTAGCGGGGCAGACCGCATCTTCCGCGAGCTGGACGCCCTCACCTCCGATGTCCACGCTGCTCTCTGCCAGGCCAAGGCCCGCCTCCTCTGCATACTCCTGACAGATGTCCAGGCGATGCTCAATGAGAGCCTGGCCAGGAAGGATGTCTGGCGCATTCCTACTGGCGGCTCAAAGGGTCTGGAAGCACGCAAAGAGGGGATTCCCCTCAGGAGGAGACGATGATATCAATGGGTGTCAGAGCCTATCTCACCACGGCAGGCCAGGCCATCAAAGCCCGGCCCAGAGTGTCCCTTCTTGTTGTTCTGGGCGCGATGTTCATGGCCTACTACGTCCTACTTGGGTTCCTACTGGCATGTCTGAACTGCGACTCAATCCCTGGGGCGTAAGGCAGCTACCAGATGCCAACAGGGTGATGAAAATAGGGGAGTTCAGAGGGGCAAAGCCTCTTTGCGGTCCGCCTGCGGCGGATGAGGGTGTCCCTCAGATACAAATTAATCCGCCGTAGGCGGATACCTTGAACCCCCTTGAGGGGGTTTGGGGGTGTTTTTCAGCAATCTGCTAGGAGAGTCAGGACGCAAGCGGATAGGAGGGAAGAGAGGGTGCGGCCATGATGAGGAATGTGCCGAGGTACCAGTGGAGATGCATGCTGGAGCAGTTGCTGGTGGTATTGGGCATTATCGCTGCCCTTGCCACTGTCACTTTCGTGAGCATCAGCCCATTCGCCCAGTAGGGCGGGGGGGGGCAAAGGCCACAGGGCTGGCCGCGATCCACTCTGCCGAGGACGCACGACCACAAAGGAAACCGCAATCAAAAGCGCTCTTTTTTTCACCTGGGGAAACATGGTATACTAAGAGGGACGAAAGGGTGTGAAAAGAGGGAGAGTTCCCTCGCAACCGGTAAAGGAAGGGGGTGCCAGATGGTACTGCTCTATGAGCTCTTCCACAAGTGGCATTTTCCTGATGTTTGCCCTGCTGGCTCACCGGTAGGATGAGCGGAGGTGGATGGAGCCAGGGAGTCCAGCCAGGGCAAGCGGAAGCCGGAAGCTCCGCGCCCCACACCAGCATAGCCGGTACCCGCGTCATACCGGGTCGGCTCCTTCAGTCTGAGGGCTGGGCAGCGGAGCCCCGACGAGGACATCATCAGGCCAGGGTTCACACCCTGGCCTCTTCTGTTGACCTCTTTGCCAGGGTATGATATGTTGCGGGCTGTCGCCCGTCCCCTTGGCACGCGAATTGCCCGAGAGGCTTGCCCCAAGGAGCATGGACCTCATGGATGACCCCGGCGAACGTAGTCCTGACGCCTCTGAAGACCCTCCAAGTAGAAGCCGAACTCCTGATGTTGGCTCTGGGACAAGGGGCGTCGTCGCGGTTGTGGCACGACCTAGCACTGGTCGTCGCGGCCGAACCCACCCCGATCTTACCACCGGCAGTGTTCCCAGGCGGCTCTGGAGCCTTTCCTGGCCCCAGTGGCTGGAAAACGTCTTGGGCGTCCTTGACCAGCTCGTGGACCTCTTTTGGGCTGGCCGCTTGCCCAGCGGCTATCAGGCCATCGCAGGGGTGGGCGTCACCCAGACCATTACCCAGTTCGGCAATATGGCCCGCCAGGGCCTTGACCAGGGCCTGCGCGCCATGGTGGCCCGGGCCGTGGGCGCAGGCGATATTCACCTGGCCAACCACATCGCACAGCAGGCCTTCACTCTCAACGCCCTCTATCTTGCCCTGGTGGTTACGGTGGGCTGGCTCCTCACCGATGTCCTTCTGATGGCCATTAGGGTGAGCGATGAGGTCAGGGCCCAGACTGCGATGTACATGCGCGTCCAGTTCCTGAGCATGGCCCCCATGGCCCTCAGGGGCATGACGGGCGCCATGCTCCAGGCCTCGGGCGATGTCATGACCCCTCTGAAGGCCACCACCGTGGCCCGTGTGCTGGGGGTCATACTGACACCCCTTCTCATGTTCGGCTGGCTGGGGTTCCCCTTCTACGGCCTCATGGGCGCTGCCCTGGCGAACGTCGTTGCCCAGGGTGCGGGGGCGGGAGTGAACATCGTTGCCCTTTTCCGCGGCACCTCCCGCCTGCACCTCACCTTCCGTGGCTATCACCCAGACTTCCGTATCCTGGGACGCCTGCTGCGCATCGGTGTCCCCGCCTCCGTGGGGGGCATGGAGCGCGGCGTTTCCCAGATCGCTCTGCTGGCCATTGTGACCCCCTTTGGCGACATAGCCCTGGCGGGCTACGCTCTTACCCGAAGGGTGGAGACCCTCGCAAACTTCGGCGCCATGGGCGTCGGCAACGCCACCGGCGTCATGGTCGGCCAAAACCTTGGCGCTGGCCGCTCCGACCGCTCCCGGCAGTCCATAGGCTGGGGGCTGACGTAGGTGACCGCTATTGGCGGCGTGGTCGCGGTGCCGATGTTGCTCTTCCCCTCCTTTTTCATCTCCCTCTTTAGCACAGAACCGCAGGTGGTACACCTGACGACGCCCTGGCTGCGCATTCTGGTGGTCGCCGCCCTGTTCCTGGGCGTGGGCCAGGTCTTCCAGCAGGCCTTCAACGTCGCAGGCGACACCATCACCGTCGCAGTGGTCACCTTCCTCTCCCTCATCCTTGTGGAGATCCCCTTGGCCTGGTTCCTGAGCCACCCTTTGGGCATCGATCCCCTGGGCATGGGCTGGGCCCACCTTACAGGCATGGCCATGCGCGCCATCTTCTTTGTCCCGGTCTTCTACTGGGGCCGCTGGCTTCGGATCAAGGTTATCTAAGGCCCTCCCTCCCGCACTGGCTGCCCACGTGAGTCTGGAAGGGCCTGCCCCGAGAGCTCGTGAAGGAACGATCTGCCGCGCCAATTGGGATAGCAACTGTCACTCTAGCCGAAACCCTGGTGAGCCAAAGCCCTGAGCGCAGCGAATGGGGCAGCGAGCGAGGAAGTGGTCAGGCGACCTTTGCTTTCTCTAGCGCTCCCCTTCGCGAAGAATTGCTCACCACTATCGCCTTGCCGAGGGCCCCGGCAGCGGCCTACTGCCCGCTCCCTCACTTTCACAAGCCCCGGGCAAAGCGAACTGATTCCCTCACCCGCGGTCACGACCCGGGCCAGGCTGACCTGCCCCGGAGGCAGGAGTAGAAGCAGGCTCGCCTGGGTTGGGCTTGAGGCTCCCCGGATAGGGCGGGCCATACCATCGGAGGGAACCACGGGAGCAGGGTTCACACCCTGGCCTGGCTTGTTGTACGGAGTCAGCCCGTGGGGCTCGTTGGCCCAGAGCGGGTGCTTACCAGCGCTCTCAGCGTCGTGAGCACATGGGTTGCCACCACGACGCCTCCGAGACCGATTGCAAAGGGCGCGCTGGCCGCAGAGGCCACGGCGCCCGCGATAAGGCCTCCGATGGGGGTGAAACCAAAGGTCAGGCCATAGAGGCCCATCACTCGCCCACGGACATCATCGGTCACGAGGAGGTGCAAGACGGTGACCAGGGTCACGTCGTACGCCATCAGCGCCGCGCCGACCATACCCACCAACAGTGTGGAGAGGGCAAACCACGGCGACAGCGCAAAGAGCAACAGGGACACGCCAGCGATGAGGGCCGCGCCAGCCAGTAGCTTGCCCTTCCCTTGGTAGTCTCCCACGGCGGCTACCCCGAGGTTGCTGGCCATGGCCCCCACGCCACTGGCGGCGGAAAGCACGCCCAATCCGAGCGCCCCCGCGTGCAGGACGTCTCGCGCCATCACCGGCAGCATGATGGAGTGAGAGAAGCCAAAGGTCTCCACCAGCACGCTGAGGAGCAGCAACCGGCGGATGTCCCTTCTCCCCCAGGTGTACACGATACCCTGGCGCACCGATCTCCAGAAGGGGTCTTTTCGCCCCTGGGCCAAGAACCGGCCTTTCATGAAGAGAAGGCAGAGGACTCCCACATAGGCGCTCCCGGCGGCGAACAGGTAGCTGCTTCCTACCCCGAGGCTTGCGATCAACCCGCCTGCGACGAGGGACCCGATGATGCGGGTAAGGTTCCAGGCGATCATTCTGGAGGCCATGGCGTTCAGCAGGCGTTGTGGGCCGACCGCGTCGTACACCAGAGCGTTACTCGCGGGCATCTGCACCGCCTGCATGGCGCCAGACGCCAGGGAGGCCGCCAGCAGGTGCCACAATGCCACATGGTGTGTGACCGCCAGGACTCCTATGGCCAGGGTGATAGCGCCGCTGGCCGCCTGCATCCATATCAGCACCTGTTTGCGCTCCAGGCGGTCCACCAGGGCGCCTCCCGGCGCGCCAAAAGCCACCGTGGCCACACCTTGCAACCCCGAGACGACGCCTACCCAGAAGGGTGAGTCGGTGAGCTCCAGCACCAACCATCCTTGGGCCAGCATCCTGACGGTCATGGACAAGGAACCGAAAAACATGCTGCCCCAGAGCCAGCGGAAAGGGAGGCTGTCAAAAGCAAGAAACAGGCGGGAGAGGCCCGCCTGTCTTGCCGTTCTCTGGGCGGGAACGGGGCTACCTGCTGCCATAGGCCCTTCCCCTCGTAATAGCTTCCGCCACGTTCAGGGCCTCGTCTACGTCCTGGCCGGTAATACCATAGTGGGTCACCATGCGCACCTTGCCCCGCTCAGGAAATGAGGCCAGCACGCCCCTGGCCTTGAACGCCTCAAGAAACGTCTCAGCCGGCCGGTCATTCACCCCAAAGATGACGATGTTGGTCTGGATTCTGGTGGGGTCAAGGGTAATGCCCGGCAGCCGGGCCAGCCCCTGAGCCAGCCGTTTGGCGTTGTCGTGGTCTTCCTTCAAACGGCCCACCATGCTCTCCAGGGCGACGATGCCCGCAGCGGCGATGATGCCCGCCTGCCTCATGCCGCCGCCCACCATCTTGCGGTTCCTGCGCACGCGAGCGATGGTCTCCTTGCCGCCGCACACCACCGAGCCGACGGGGCAGCTCAAGCCCTTGGAGAGGCAGAAGGTGATGGTATCGGCTGGGCGGGCCAGCTCCGCCGGCGGCGCGTCCAGGGCCACCGCCGCATTGAAGATGCGGGCCCCGTCTATGTGGAAAGCCGCCCCGTGGCGGTGGGCAACCTCCGCCAGCGCGCCGATGTCCTCAGAGTCCAGCACTGCGCCGCTGCACCGGTTGTGGGTGTTCTCTACAGCCACCATAGCCGTGCGTGGCTGGTGGTCGTCCTTCGGACGCATGGCCGCCTCCACCTGGTCGGGGTCCATCATGCCGCGCTCGTCGTTGGGCACGGTGCGCAACTGGACGCCGCCGAAGGCCGCCAGGGAGGCGACCTCGTACATGAGGATGTGGGACCTGCTGCCTATCAGGGCTTCATCGCCCCGCTGGCAGTGGGTGAGACCACAGACCAGGTTGGCCATGGTGCCGCTGGCGACGAAGACCGCCGCCTCTTTGCCCATGCGCTGGGCGGCCATGGCCTCCAAGCGGTTCACCGTCGGGTCTTCGCCGTACACGTCGTCGCCCACCTCCGCCTCGTACATGGCGCGCCGCATCTCCGGCGTGGGCTGAGTGACGGTGTCGCTGCGCAGGTCTATGGGGGACATTGGTCAATCTCCTCCCTTTACTGCGGAAGAATGCTCCGTGATCTTAATTCCTCCCAAAGTGGTAGCAAAGCCTTGTCTGGGTTCCTAGTAAACTCACTGCCTCTTACCCGCCAGAAAGTACAGCCGCAGCGTTCCAACATACGTTGGCGACCCATGTCCGCCTCAAATTGTTCTGGCCCATGGTGTACGTCTCCGTCGCATTCTACAGCCAATCGCCCCTGCATCCCTTCCACGACGATGTCAACTCTGTAGCCAGCGATTTCAAACTGTGGGATTGCTCGGTAGCCCTGCTCTACAATGCGAAGGAACACATCAATCTCAAACCAGCTTTCAAAGGGGTGCGGAGGATTGGCCTTGCTCCTATCCCTCCTTGAGGCTTCAGATTTCAGGTTTTCCAGGTTCAGGCCCTGCAACGGTATCGGCTCTGTGTGTGGACTCAAGCAGTAGTCCAATAACCTGTAGCGTAAGGACTCTGGGTTCGTAAGATCACCTAATGTCACGGAATGGAATAGCCACTCCTGGTCTTTGGCTCTGCTGGCAGCGACGTTGAACCTCTGTTCATCGCGAGCCCCCGTAAGCGACGCCATGTGGGACTCTGTTGGTGCAGCCACCAAGCTGAGAAGCATAACATCCCGTTCGTCCCCCTGGAATGCGTACGGGTCACCACATACCAGCTTGCGCCTCTCCATCTCTTCAGGGCCAACCTCATTCAACAGAAGGTTTTCAATGAGCTTATCCTGGCGCGAGGTAGCTACCAAGCTGATTACTCCCATAGTTTTGCCCTTGTAGCTTGGGTCAGCAATCATGCTTTTGATCTTGTCCACAATAGCCCTCGCCTCCGGTGGGTTAGGGCCGTTGCCATCCCGATATCCCCCTTCAACGTAGACCGTTGAGACAACAGGGGTCAATCGGCTAGCTCCAAACTGGCGCAAAGGAATGAGCGGCTCTGAATCATAGAAGTTGTTGTTGCTAAACTGAATGATCTCCGGCATGCAACGGAAGTGTTCTCGGAGCCGAATCATCCTCTCATACCTGACCCTCGCTTGGTCAAAGAAGCTGCTCTCTAGACTAAAGGTGTCCGGCATGGGGATGTCGTTGAGGTATTGCTTCTGGAGGCTGTACACGTCATTCCGATCAACTCCCACTGGGTCTGGGCTAATCTGCTTGTCGTCACCCACAACGACAAGCTGCTTGCCAATGTAATTTAGGAAGAGCGCCTCTTGTCCGCTCTGGCTTGCCTCATCTATGATTATAACGTCAAAAAGGCCAGGCCTGGGGTTGGTGGTTTCAGCAACCCGATAAAGGGGCATGATCCAGGCAGGAATAGCAGTCCGGCAGTTGTCCATGTGGCCTTGCGCTTCCCTCCGGTGCTGCGCGGCGTACTTGCCAGTGCCTTTACCTATCCTTCTCACCGCCTGCTGCCAAGCGATGAGGGACCTCCTTTCAGGCTCAGTCATCGTAGAAAGGCAGTTGCCCCACGCCTTAGCCGCCGCAAGCTCCTTCAAGGTGTCGCGTAGTTGCTGGCCAATGTCATCAAGGCGTAACTTAATATGCTCCGGCTCACCAGCTTCAAGGATTTTTTGTGACAGCCATACATCTGCCCGTGCCCAGTTCCATGTAGCAACAAAACTTTCCATCTTTGAATCCCAAGCCACATCCGCGTAGCTCCTCATTAGCTCGCCAGCCAAGTCTGGCGCGGCGTCTTGCAGACGCCTGAACAGCTTGCGCCGCTCCTCCAACTGTTTCCGTGTCTCTATGAGATCTGCCAGACTCTGACGGCACTTGGCATACCCCTGGACATCCCTAGCCTCGATCGCTGCCAGAAGCTCTCCGACCACGGCATGAACGCCAGGCCTTGCAAGAACCAGGTAAAGCTCCTTCTCCCACGCACCAAGAACGCCCTTCGCTTCCTGCAGGGCAACTTCAGCCTCCACTGCCCTTGCCGCGCCCAGGAGAGAAGCGAGGGCTTGCAGGTCATCCCAGCTAGGTTCTTGAGACACCCCCATGTTGAGCAGACGGTTACGGACTCTGTCAATTATGGGCACAAGGCTGAGGACATCCCCCAGCAGTCGGTTGTGCTGCTTGTATGCCTCCACTTTCATGCTGTGGCTGCCAACTTGCGCGCCAACCCAGGCCTGCCAATAGCTATGAAGGTCTTCTACCAGGTCAAGCACAGTAGCCCATTGAACGAGGTTTCGTAAGGTCTCTGGGCTATTGCACCGCTGCCCGTTGACTCGCACCTGTTTCATCAAATACTTGGCGCTCTTGACCGGTGCGGGCTTGAAGGGGCCGAAGCCCCATCCGCCGCCTTGGGACAGATGCGCGAGCAACGCCTCCGCATCAGCTTTGACCGTCTGCCGCTCCAGGTTTTCCACTCCTGAGACGCGACAGGAGTCAACTGCCTGGTAGCCTTCTCCTAGCGCGTCAAGAATACGGCGCGTATTGGCGAAGGTGACTTGCGAAGGAGCCTCCTGTCGTCTGGTAACCTGAGTCAGGGCAGTCTCAAACCAGGGCTGGGGGGAGCTTTTCAGGCGTTGAACACTACCAAAGAGCTGTTGGATGTCCGTCGTGACCTCGCCCCGTTCAGACGGGGATGCTCCGAGCAAAGCCCCGTAGCAAAAGTGCTGCCGATGATTGCTGGCTTGCTCATAGAAGGCTTCTGCTTGCTTCTCCTTCTCTACCGCCTCAACAAAACCTTCGTCAGTTGCCGTACCCCCTGGGTCCACTAACCGGTAGCCTAGCTCCAACTCTCGTCCTGGGGAAATAGCTCTGAGCAGCTTCAATAAGAGCACCGCCTCGCCGTCGGTAAGTGGTGGTTCGCTTCCAAGCCTCGGCTTGGTGAGTATCCATGAATGCTGCGGGGCTTCGTCCGATAGCCACGCAGCCAGGGATTGCAGGGTGCCGCCAAAGTTTATGAAAGGCAAGGAATGTACATAGGTCTCTGACTCTCGAATCTGTCGCAGCATCACCATAGTCCTTGATTCCTCGCTCCTCAGCTCGGCAAGCCGCTTTCCCAGGCGCGTGATCCTCTCGTCGTTCTGCTTTTGATCCCAGTTAGCATAGTGATAACTGATTGCTCGTACCGAGTCCTCCATACCCTTCAAAGCCGCGCGGTCGTTGCCAAGGAGCGAGACGCAAAGGCCAGATACATCGTCTGGGAACTTGTCCCGCAGTACCTCCAGTGCCCTTGCGGTGTGGCTGGTGACAAGGACACGTTTGCCGCTGGCCAGCAAATGGCATACCAGATTGGCGATGGTGTGCGACTTCCCTGTGCCAGGTGGGCCTTGCACTACCACACCATCTTCGCCTTTCAAACTGCGGGCGATCCTCATTTGCTCGTCGTTTGAAAGCAGCGGGAAGTAGACTTCATTGTCCTGGCTATTGTCAGAGGCCACGCTTCCTCTTGAATCACCAATGTGGGGGGTCTCTAGGGATACCAGTCCAGCTACGCCGCTAGGGATGCTGCCGTTGCCTTCTTCAAGCTGCTTTGCAATCCTCTCAAACATGAGAGCCAAGTTGCCTTGGCTCCTCTTGCGGAGCATAAGGGCAGGAGCAAAATGAACGACCGGGAACTGCGTAGTGGACTCTTGGGGTAAGAGGCTGTTTACAAATCCACTTTGCCCGGGTACGGAATTCACCCAAGTCTGCAGAATCTCCTGGGGTGATTTGCCGTCCCATATCGCATCTCCCATATCAGTTATCAATCCCTGGATTCTGTCCAAACCCTGTTGAGGACGGTCCTGCGGGTCCAACATATCCTGCTCTAGCCTAACCTTGGCTCCTTCCGCAGATGGGATAGCAGTAATCACTCCATTGACAGCATCAAACTCAAGTGACGCCTGGGCTGTTAGGATGTGACGCTTGACACTATACCCAGCAGGTAATCGCCACGCCAAAAGGCCAAGCCCAACTATCAACTCATACTCCTCACCCAATCTCTGCTGCTTTTGGTACATGGAAAACAACCGGGTGTAGACGCTCTGAACCTCAAGGGCCTTATTGTTCCTTTCGGCCCAAGGCCACCACTGGTCTTGCACGTACCGTTCATGTGCTGGTATAACCAGGTCACGCTGTGCTGAAATATCAACTTGTGGATTTGACGAGGCAGAGCTTTGTCCTATAGGAGTCTGGCGAAGGTCAGGCATATCACGGGAAGAATCACGAAGCTGATCCTCATCTAACCAGGGGGCTAGCTGAGCGGAAGGAGGAGGATAGGAACGAAACTGTGGCTTGATTACCTGAATCCAGTTTTCTGGCTCTTCATCAGGTTCCCAGGCCACTGAAAAACAGCCAGCTTCCCTTGGTATATCGCTAAACCACAGAACCTCTCCATCTTCTTTATACTGATCAAAAGAACGCACCGCTCTACTACGAAGCAGAGACAGTTCTTTCAGATAGGTGAATAGCGCGACCGCTTTTTCCCGCTGAAGGCTCTCTGCTTCTTGATTGCTTTCCATCGTGTCATCTCCCCTGAAATAGGAAGGCTGTGTCCGCTTAGATGACGTGGGTGTGGTACGTAGCTGCCACCGATACCCTGCCACCTGCTCCACGAGCCGGCTGAGATGATGGTAAAGAGCCTGGTTCACCTGGTGGCGGCTTAGGTGAAGCTCTTGGGCAATCTCCCTTGCCGTTAGACCCGGCCGACGCTGCAAGAGGCCTATGATTTGGTCGCCATTCATGAGATCATCAGGGTGACAAATAGTTGGCTGTCCTACCCTGCCAGCCTTATCGCATACCGCAGCCGCTCCAATGTCCGCTCCTTGCCCAGCACAGCCATCGTCTCAAAGAGGGGCGGGGCCACGTCAGTGCCCGTGACGGCGATGCGGATGAGCATGAACAGGTCGCGCGTTTTGAGGCCCAGGCGCTCCGCCAGGGGGCGCAGCGCCCCCTCAAGGGCTGTGGCGCTGAAGTCCTCTAGGCTCTCCAGGGCAACAACGGTCTCCTCCAGCGCGGCGCGCCGCGCCTGGGGAGCAAGGGGCGACTTCCTGAAGGGTGCGTCGCCGTAGGCCGGCAGAGGGGTCAGGAAGAAGCCGCACAGGTCCCACACCTCCTGGGGTTGCATGGTATGCAGCCGCTCCTGCACCAGGGGCGTAATGGGGCGCAGGGCGTCTTGGGTGATGGGCGCTGCCAGGGTAATACCTTTCTCTTGGGCGTGGTGCGTCAAGGCTGTAGCCAGTTGCGCGGCCAGCGCCTCCGGCCCCATCTTGCGGATGTACACGCCGTTCATCCAGGTCAGCTTCTCTATGTTGAAGATGGCCGCCGCCTTGCTGATGCGCTCAATGGAGAAGTGGCGTACCAGCTCCTCTTGTGAAAGGACCTCGGTCTTGTCATCCAGGGACCAGCCCAGCAGGGCCAGGAAGTTGACCATGGCTTCAGGGAGAAAACCCTGCGCCCGGTAGTCTAGCAAAGCGGTGGCTCCGTGGCGTTTGGAGAGCTTGGAGCGGTCTGGCCCCAGGATCATAGGCAGGTGGCCGAACTTGGGTACGTTGTAGCCCAGGGCGCGGTACAGCATCAGGTGACGGGGCGTGCTGGGCAGCCACTCCTCCGCCCGCAGGACGTGGGTGATGTGCATGAAGTGGTCGTCCACCACGTTGGCCAGGTGGTAGGTGGGGAAGCCGGCGGACTTCAGCAGCACGAAGTCGTCCAGGGTGGCCGGGTCAAAGGAGACGCCGTTCCGCACCAGGTCATGCACGACGATGGCGTCGCCTTCCAGCGGCGTCCTGAAGCGAATGACCGACGGCCCTCCCTCCTTCGCCTTCTTCTCCCGATATGCCGCGTCACGGCAGCGGCGTTCGTACCTGGGAGGCTCTCTGCGCTGCTGCTGCATTTTGCGCATGGCCTCCAGCTCCTCTGGGGTGCAGTAGCAGGTGTAGGCGTGGCCCTGGGCAACCAGGCGGCGGGCCGCCTCCTGGTAGAGGGGCAGCCGCTCCGACTGGATGTATGGGGCGTAGGGGCCGCCCACCTCTGGGCCTTCGTCCCACTGGAGGCCCAGCCAGCGCAGGGACTGCAGGATGGCCGAAAGGGCGCCCTGCGCCTCTCGCAACTGGTCCGTGTCCTCTATACGCAGGATGAACTTGCCCCCGGTGTGCCGGGCGTACAGCCAGTTGAAGAGCGCGGTGCGGATATTGCCCACGTGGGGGTCACCCGTTGGGCTTGGGGCGTAGCGAACGCGAACCTCTTGCGTTTGTGTCATAGGAAGCTCCCAGGGGATTCTAACACCTGGGACGGCGGAAGGGGAGGGGAACGGGGGCACTCCCTGGCTGGGCGAGGGGAAGCCAGAGGAATCAGGGGAGACGCCAGGGGGTTCACGCGGCTACAGAATCTTCGCCGCCTCTGCGCGCAGAAGTTGCCCTATCTCCTGGGTGGTGTACCCCGCCTCGGCTAGAATCTCCCGGGTGTCCCGGCCTGGACGCAGGGGCGCGTCATATCGTTTGGAGAAGTCGTAGTCGGAACTTTCGTAGGGCAAAGCCGGCAAGGCCAACTCCACATTGTTGCCCTGAGAGTGCATCAGGCGGTGGGGCGCCTGGACGTGAGGTTCCTCTAGCACCGACTGCGGAGTGTTCAGAGGGGCCACAGGGATGCTGTTTTCTGACATGAGGCGGACCAGGAGGCTGCTGTCCATGGAGTGCACTACCTGTTCAATGCGCGGGATGGTCAATTCCCGGTTTCTGGCCCTGCCGAGATTGTCCTCCAGGTCGGGATTGTTCGCCAGGTCTTCAAGGCGCAGGACCTGGCAAAGCCGCTTCCACTGCGCGTTGCTGGTGACCCCAATGAAAACCTGGTGACCGTCGGAGCATTCAAAAAGGTCGTAGACGCCCCAACCGCCGGTACGGTTTCCTCGGTCCCGTTCCCCCATGGGCCGTGGGGGCTGGCTAGTCTGCTGAACGCCCGCCATGTGCTGGCCCACGAAGAAGAGGGCTGTTTCAAACAGGCCGCCGGTAATCTTCTGGCCTTTGCCCGTTTGCTGCCGCTCTAAAAGAGCGCCCATCACGCCCATGACGGCGTAGGTTGCCGCGCCGATGTCCACGACGCTGGCTCCCGCCCGCAAGGGTCTTCCCTGGGGGCCGGTCATGTAGGCCAGGCCAGACATCATCTGGGCCAGCTCATCCAAAGAGGGTTGGTCGCTGTTGGGGCCGCTGAGGAAGCCCTTGACGCTGCAATAGATGATGCGCGGGTTACGCTGAGCAAGCTGCTCGTAACCAATGCCCAAGCGGTCTGTGGTGCCCGGCCCCATGTTCTCCACCATCACATCAGCCTTATCCGCCAGGCGGTAAAAGACCTGGAGCCCTTCCGCCTTCTTCAGGTCCAGGACGATGCTGCGTTTGTTGCGGTTGAAGAAAAAGAAGCTGCCGTTGCGGGCGGTGCCGATGCGGCTTGGCTCCAGGGCGTCCGGCGGCTCTACCTTGATGACGTCGGCTCCCATGTCTGCAAGGATGAGGCCGGCTGAAGGCCCGGCCACGATCTGCGAAAGCTCCAACACGCGAATGTTCCGCAAGGGCAACTGGGTCATGGCGGCGCTCCTTCGCCAGCGCTGGCGAGAAGTAATTGCGCCAATATGTCATAAATCGTGCGGCAACGCAACCTCAAATGGCCCCCTGCAACACCCACCCCAGGATGGTCATCTGTTTTCCCTCTCCATTGAGCCTTCTTTCCAGCCCAGCTATAATCAGCCGTAACGCTTGTCCCACATCTCAACCGTGAGGTACCCATGACTACACGCCAGCCCTTTGACGCCAAGCACAAGAGCCGCACCATCACCCAGGGGCCGGAGCGCGCCCCGGCCCGCGCCATGCTCCGGGCCGTGGGCCTGGACGACGACGCCCTCGCACGGCCTTTCGTCGGCGTCGCCAACCTGGGATCCGAGGTCACGCCCTGCAACTTCCATCTGGGCCGACTGGCGGCCCGTGTGAAGGAGGGTGTCCGCTCCGCTCGCGGCACCCCCTTTGAGTTCGGCACCATCACCGTCAGCGACGGCATATCCATGGGCACCGACGGCATGAAGACGTCGCTGGTCAGCCGCGAGGTCATCGCCGACTCCATTGAGCTGGTGGCCCGCGGCGAGTGGTTTGACGGTCTGGTGACCGTCGCCGGCTGCGATAAGAACATGCCCGGCTGCCTGATGGCCATGGCCCGCCTGAACATCCCCGCCGTCTTCGTGTACGGCGGGACCATCCTGCCCGGCGTCTGGCGCGGCAAGGACATCAATATCCAGGACGTCTTTGAGGCCGTGGGCGCGCACTCCCGCGGCTCCATCAACGACGCCGAGCTTTTAGAGATTGAGCGCCGTGCTTGCCCCGGCGAAGGCTCCTGCGCCGGCCTCTTCACCGCCAACACCATGTCCACCTTCATTGAGGCCCTGGGCATGTCCCTCCCGGGCGACGCCGCCATCCCCGCCGTTGACCCCCGCAAGACCGAGGAGTGCCAGCAGGCCGGCGATGCGGTCCTGAACCTGCTGAAGCTGGGCATCAGGCCTCGCGATATCATGACCTGGGATGCCTTTGAGAACGCCATCACCGTTACTCTGTCCATGGGCGGCTCCACCAACCTGGTGCTCCACTCCCTGGCTATGGCCCACGAAGCCGGCGTGCCGCTTGCCTTGGACGACTTCAATCGCATCAGCGATAAGACCCCCTACATCGCCGACATGAAGCCCGGCGGCAAGTACGTCATGGCCGACCTGGGTCGCATCGGCGGCGTCTCCCAGGTGATGAAGCGCCTGCTGGACGCCAAGCTGCTCCACGGCGATTGCCTTACTGTCACCGGCAAAACCGTGGCGGAGAACCTGAAGGCTGTGGCGCTGCGGGACGACCAGGACATCGTCTACCCTGTCAACCGGCCACTGGCGCCCACGGGCGGCATGGTGATTGTGAAGGGCAACCTGGCCCCGGAGGGCGGCGTCATCAAGGTAGCGGGCAACCAGCACCTCCAGCAGCGAGGCCCAGCCAAGGTCTTTGACAGCGAGGCCGACGCCTTCGCCGCCGTCCAGCGCCAGGAGATTGTGGCGGGCGACGTGGTGGTCATCCGGTACGAGGGCCCGGTGGGCGGCCCCGGCATGAGGGAGATGCTGGCGGTGACGGCGGCCCTGGTGGGCCAGGGTCTTGGCGAGAGCGTGGCCCTGCTGACCGACGGACGCTTCTCCGGCGCCACCCACGGCCTCATGGTGGGCCACGTTGCGCCCGAGGCAGCCGTCGGCGGCCCCATCGCCGTCGTCCGCACCGGCGACATGATTACCGTGGACGCCGTTAACCGCCGCCTGGACATGGCGGTCTCCGACGCCGCCATCCGCGCCCGCCTGCGCCGCTGGAAGCCCCTGCCGCCGCGCGAAACGACGGGCGCTCTCGCCAAGTACGCCAAGCTGGTGGGCAGCGCGGCGCAGGGCGCGGTAACGGGGTAGGGGGTCCCCACCATCATCCAAAGCATCGTGACCAGCCAGCGAGGTACAATACTCTGAAAAGACGGGGAGAAGGAAGGACAACTATGCCAAGCGCACAACCACGCTACAGCAAAGAAGAATTTTCAAGGCGTGGCGAGGAATTCTATGATCGCAAGGTACGCCCCCATATCGTGGAGGGTGATAAGGGAAAGTTCGTCGCCATAGACATTGAAACGGGCGACTACGAAATAGACGCAGACGAACTTGCAGCCTCAGACCGGCTGCTGGAGCACCACCACAATGCCCAAGTCTGGCTCATCCGGGTAGGCTCTCGTTACGTGCGCCGCTTTGGACTTCAGCGAGTGCTGGCAGAGGCATGATAAGGGGTACCGTAACTCCTGAGGCCCAGGCCATCATCCCTTTGCAAGTACGGAGCCCTGGGGGTCAAACGCAGGAGATTGACGCATTATTGACACAGGATTTGATGGTTCATTATGCCTACCTCCCAGGGCCATCGCCACACTTGCTCTGCCCTGGCGCAGGCGAGGCCGAGCATTGCTGGCGAACGGGAGTGAGAGCGTTTTTGACATCTATGAAGCCACGGTCTATGGGACGGTGAATCACGCCGTATCCCAGTAGAGCAAGCCAACATTGACCCGCTCATTGGTATGGCTTTGATGCGTGGCTACGAACTGCGGATCCAGGTAGTGGATGACGGCACGGTATTATTGGTAAGGCTGCCATGACCGTGAGAGGGCAGCCTGATTATGGCTGGCCAAGTACGCCAAGCTGGTGGGCAGCGCCGCGCAGGGCGCGGTGACGGGGTGATAGCGACCCATGAGGTTGAATTTCACTGGTCATGCCATTCAACGAATGTTTGAGCGCGGAATAGAGCCTCAAGACATTCGTGAGGTGGTTGATCACGGCGAAGTAATTGAGACCTATCCCGATGATGCGCCGTTGCCAAGTAGACTCGTACGCGGGTGGCGGAGGGGTAGGCCGCTCCATGTCGTGGCGGCGGATAACACTCAGGACCAGATCACGGTTATTATTACCGTATATGTGCCAGATGCGGGACACTGGGAGCCGCCAGAGTATCGGCGGAGGAGGACCTAGAATGCGCTGTGTTTTGTGCAGATACGGGGAGACCAAGCCAGGGACAGGAACAGTGACCCTGGAGCGGGGTAGTACCACGCTCGTCTTCAAGGGCGTTCCTGCTTCCGTGTGCACTAACTGCGACGAGCGGTACTACGACGAGGAGGTGACGGCACACCTCCTAGCTCTCGCTGCGGAAGCGGTGCAAGCAGGCGTCCACGTGGATGTGCGCGAGTACCGTGCTGAACAGACGCTAGAGCGAGCAACGGCGCGCCAGTTAAGTAATGGATTAAGGGAGGTGCCTGCTATGCTCCAGCTAGTTGACACGGTTGAAGAGGTGCTCTCCAATATTTGGACGTACCAGACAGCTGTCAGACTATGCCCTACTGTGGTTTTCCCATCACAAGTCCGCGATTGGTACTACGTGCCCGGCGTAGGTGTAGGCCCTAGTAGATTCATAGGCTATAAAGAGATGACGTGTGAAAAATATGAGTACCACAAAAAACGGAATGTCAAAGCCAGGGGCAAAACGAAGCCAAAACCAGGCGAATATATTGATGGAGGAGAGACCGAGCGTCACATCCATCAAAAGGGCTGGTTTAGAAAGCTTACTCTTGGCGAACCTTCCTATAAGCAGGCGTATGATCTCGCCAAGAAACTGGCGGGAACAGGAGTTCGTAATGGAGCAAAGTTCTATATAAGAAAATAGAGGGTCTTCTTAGTCGATTAGCTCATTTTGTGTTCCAAGAGGCCACGAGCCTTGGGGGTTGCTCCAGTCCGAGGAGCATTGGACAAATAGGGGCAAACTCATCACTCATGGTCTTAGTGTAGAATTGGTATCGGAGAATAGCACCATGGGCACGTTCCTTCATGCCATCGCCATCGGCGACCCCCAGGGCCAGCGCTGGGAGCGCGTGGAAGCCCTGGTGGGAACCCGTGCCTCCTATACGGTTCTGCCGGCCACTTTTCTGCACCGGCTTGGGGTAACACCCATAGAACAGCGGCCCTTTGAATTGGCCGGTGGGAAGATAATCAACTTGCCCGTCGGGCAGACGTGGGTACGAGTGGATGGTAAAAGCGGAATCCGTATCGTCGTGTTCAGCCCTGAGGAGGTATATATCCTAGGCGCTGAAACCCTGTCAGGCTTCCTCCTTGAAGTAGACCCCTTGGGCAAGCGCCTGGTCCCCGTGAAAGGCCTCTTGATGTAGCAAGCCTCCATCAATGGGCCGCATACCGCCATCGCCCGATGCATCTATACAGCGCTGGGGGATTGCGCTAGGCTATGTTGCCTAAGGTCTGGGCCTGCGCCCAGATGAGGCAATGACCACACAAACGAAGTTCGTGAGCAGGCTGGGGAAGTCCTTTGCCGCGCTCCAGGCACGGGACTTCCGGTACCTGGTGTTCAGCTCCGCCGCCCTGGGCTTTGGCCAGTGGTTCCAGCAGATTGGCCTGGGCTGGCTGGTGTTCCAGGAGACGGGCTCCGCCACCCAGATGGGCGCCATCGGCGCCGTCCGGGGCGTCGTCTTCCTGATGCTGTCGCCGCCGGCGGGCATCCTGTGCGATCGCATGAGCCGCCGGCTCCTTATCATCGGCTCTACGGGCGTTACGGTGCTCCAGGCCCTGGGGCTGGCGGTCCTGGTGGGCACGGGCCGGGCGGAGCTATGGCACCTGTACCTTTTCTCCGTCATAGAAGGCGCGGCCTCCTCGGTGAACCAGCCGGCCCGCCAGGCCTTTGTGTACGACGTGGTGGAGAAGCAGGACCTGGCGAGCGCCGTTACCCTCAACTCCATCGCCCAGAACATCGCTCGCGTATCTGGCCCGGCCATCGCCGGCATCATCATCGGCTTTGTAGGCACCGCCAGCGTCTTCTACATCCTCACGGCGCTCAAGGTGGCGGCAATAGCCTTAACCGTGCTGATTAGCTCCAACACTCGGCAGGTGTTCCTTGCCGCCCAGGAGAACCCTCTTCGCAGCCTGGCCGTTGGGTTGCGCTACTCCTGGGAGAACAAGGCCATTCTGGGTCTGGTGGTCATTGGCGTCATCCCCACCTTGTTCATCTATCCCTATGTCCAGTTTCTGCCCTTCTTTGCCGCCCGCCTCGGCAGCGAAGAGCAAGCGGCTGCGCTCTACGGGTTCCTGGCTACGGGCGTGGGCTGGGGGTCCCTGGTGGGCCTTTCCGGGCTGGTGGTCATGGGCGACCTGAGGGCCAAGGGCAAGGTGATGCTGGTGGCCCAGACCCTTTATCCCGTGGCCGTCGCCCTCTTTGCCCTGTCCAACAGCTTCATGCTGGCCATGGCCTTTTTGATGGCTGCGGGTGTCTTCAATTCCATCAACACCACCCTGCAGAACACTCTGTTCCTGCTGCTGTCGCGTGAGGATGTGCGAGGGCGGGTCATGTCCCTGCACTCTATGATCGGCGGCCTGCAGCCCATCGGCTCCCTGACCATGGGCGTAGCCATTGGCCTCTGGGGCGCTTCGGGCGCGGTGGTGGGGTTCATGGCCGTCTCGGTGGCGTGCATCCTCATCGCGGCAGCCGCCTTTGGCCAGATGCGCAGGGCCTAGAGGGGAATCTCCTGGCCTGCGCCTGCCTTAAGGGCGGCCTCGTAGACCGCGCGGGCGGCGGCCACGTCCTCGGCGCCGATGCCCTGGGACTCAAACAGGGTGATGGCCCCTGGCGATGGCCTGCCCGGGATGCGGCCCGCCACGATGTCGCCCAGCTCCTGCACCTGCTCCCACACCAGGACGCCGCGGCTCACGGCGGCGATGAGTTCGCCGCACTCTACCTTCGCCTGCGGCACGTCGTCGGCAGCAATCAGGGCAGCGTGGCGGATGGCCTCCACGTCAATTTCGGCGTGCAGGGGGTTGTTGCTACCGGCGGCGTTCACGTGGCAGCCGTCGCCCAGCCACTTGCCCTCCAGCACGGGCGTGGCGGAGTTGGTGATGGTGACGACGATCTCGGCGTTGGCGACGCACTCCTCGGCGCTGTCCACAGCCATGACGGGGATGCCTAGCTTCTGGTTCATCTGGCGGGCGAAGGCGCTGCGGTGCTCCGGCGTGCGGCTGTAGACCCAGGCGTAGCGGACCTCTCGCACGCGGCAGACGGCTTCAAGCTGCGTGGCAGCCTGGCCGCCGGTACCGATGACGCCGACGGTGGAGGCATCGGGGCTGGCCATGTACTTGGTGGCGACGCCGCTGGCCGCGCCGGTGCGTATACGCCCCAGGTGGTTGGCCTCCACGATGGCCAGGAGCTGGCCGGTCCCGCCGTCGTACAGCATCACAATCATGCCGGTGGGACGGACCGTGACGCTGGCGCGGGGGCCGCCGTACACCTTGAGGCCGTAGGCGTTGATGGCGCCGCCGACCCAGCCAGCCATGAGGCTCTGGCCGCCTCCGGGCATGGGCATACGGGTGCGAGGGCGCACCGATGCCCTGCCGCGGCCCCGCTGGCGGAAGGCCTCCTCCACGGCATACAAGGCCATGTCCATGGTGAGCAGCTTCTGGACATCGGCTTCTTTCAGGAGGAGGGCCATGGTGACGAGTCCTTTCGCAGTTGTGTCATTGTGTAGAGCGTGGGGCTTACGTTTGCTGGGGTAGTTCGGTACCCTCAAAGAGATCGTTCATGCTGATACCGAGCGCAAGGCAAACTCCCAAAACCTCAATGTCTGTGACCTGACGGTCGCCATTCTCAATGCGGGAGATGGCTCCTTGATCCAAGTCAACACCCAAGGCTTGTAGGCGCGCAGCAAGTTCTTCCTGGCTAATCCTATTGCCACGCTGGAGTCGGGCATTTCTAATCCGGGGGCCCACGATATTCTTCATCGTGGGCCATTTTCCGTGTAGTAAGGGGCACAGATTATGTGAATATCACATAATCTGTGCTATTATACCAGCAGTTATCCGAAACAGTAGATTGGCTTGGCCTACAGAAGGAGCGTCACGATGCTAAACTCTCGTGTCCAGTTGGGACTCAGTGCGCTTTTTCTGATTCTTTCCCTAGCGTGCGGCGGCCAAGTACCTCTCGTTAGTAAGCCAACCCCTACGCCTAGCCCCCTGAATGCTCAAGATTCCGTGGCTGTAGCCCCTGGCACATATAAAGACATCCCGCTTCAGTTGAATGTCAGCAATAGGGTAGTGGGACAGCTTGATATCCAAGGCGGGTCAGGAAACGATGTTAAGTTCACCGTCTTTGACCCTTTTAGTACTGTAGTAGTCAATGCAGGAATTGTAAGCGGCCAGAAAGGATTCAGCTTCATTGCCTCTGTTCCCGGTACATACACACTCCGCTTTGACAACTCGTTTTCTACCTTCTCTAACAAAATAGTAAAGTATCAAGCGACCATCTATTGGAGATAGGGTGAAGAGGGTTGGATAGCTTTCTAGTAACATACATAGGGGCGACGCAGGCGTCGCCCCTATGTATTTCACCACGTTTTGCCTCGCGTGAACTGGTCTATGGCCCAGAAGTAGCGCTGCTCCCCAACCGTCAGGATGTTGTTGTGGGCAGCCCGCGGGATAACGATCAGCGTTTTCTCTTTGCTGCCCAGGTCGTCGTGCAGGTACTGGGCCTCGGAGAGGGGCACGAGCAGGTCGTTTGCGCCGTGGATGATAAGGGCCGGCGCGGTGACGCCCTTTACCAGCCGCTGGCTGGCCTCCTCCACCTGCGGGGCCTCGTCCTCGCCGAGGGGCATGCCCAGGTAGGCCAGGAGGCGCGCCGGACTGCCGAAGCCGCTCTCTATGATGAGTCCGCGCACCGCCTCCGGATGGGCGCTGGCGAGCGCTAGGGCAGGGGCGCTGCCCAGAGAGCGGCCCATGAGGAAGAGGGTAGGGGAGAGCCCCTTGGCCCTCCGCATGTCCAGGACGTAGCGGTACACGGCCTCGGCGTCTTGGAGGAAAGCCGTGAAGGAGGGTACCCCCGTGCTGTTCCCGTAGCCGCGGTAGTCCGCCACGAACAGGCTCAGGTCCAGTTCCCGGAAAAGCCGGGCCACGTCGTCGTAGTCACAGGCGATCTCGGCATTGCCGTGAAAGAAGAGAACGACCGGGCTGGAGGGCCTGGCGGCGTAGGAGCGACAGAGGAGGGTGACGTCCGCCAGGAGCGGGATAGCATGGTCCAAGGCCCCAGCAGGGGGCTGAGTCCATTCCCGCCGGGGATGAAAGAGGAAGGCAATGACCTCAGCGCTGTCCAGGGGAGCGAAGGCCTTGGAGTCTAGCATGGAGCCTCACGGCCTGGCAATGTTATTGCGGTTCCGTCTATTTTACCCCAAGGGTGCAGTGGTTTCTCTATCCTCCTGCAGATCAGTGCAAGGAAAGGCATTGACAATCGCCGAGAATAGGAGCAACATAGTATGCACTAAGAAAGGAGGTGATTATATGTGTGCAACGTGCGCTACTCATAACAAGGCTGGTGGAAAGAAGCCTGCTACCAAAAAGGGTGGCAAGATGTAACTACACCACCTTCTTATGGGTGGGAAGCGGGCCATCCTAACGTGGATGGCCCGCTTTTATTTGTGCTTGTGCTGCCTCTGCCTGGCAAGCCTTTTCTGGGCCCTTTTCCCTCCCGCGTGGGGTTTAACCTCTCCCCAATGGAGAGGAGGACTATGATGTGTGAAGCTGTGGGTTGCGGCTAAGCCGCAACCCACAGCTTCACATGCTTTCCTTCCCCTTCCCGCATCGGGAAGAGCCTGTCCCTTCGGCAGGCTCAGGGCAGGCCTTGAGTCCCGATGTAATCGGGGCGAAGGAGGGAACGAGGGGGTTAGGCCGGCCACCGCTCCATCTTGTACGCCATGTCCCAGAACAGCAACTCGTAGCGGCTGCTGGTAAGGAAGGCTTGGCGCATGGCCTCCTGTTCGGCGGGGCCGGCGGTCGTCGCTGCCTGGTCCACGAAGTCACGCCAAGCCTGGACGCTGTGCTCCAACGCGCCTTGCAGATAGAAGTCTGACCATGGGCCGTAGATGGGATGCTCTATCTTGCCCAGCACGTCGCCCAAGTGGTGGTACGTCCAGGGGCAGGGCAGGAGGGCGGCGGCCGTGGGGCCGAGGCCGTGCTGGAAGGCGGTGACGAGCATGTGGTTGGTGTAGGCCAGGTTAGTCGGCGCAGGGTGGGCGCGGGCCGCCTCCTCCGGCGTCACCTCCACCAACGCAAGCAACTGCCGGTGCAAGGGCCGCTCTATGGGAGTGAGGACGCGCTTGGCCAGCGCCTCCACCGACTCTGAGTCTGGGGCTTTGCCCAGGGCGATGGCGACGGTGCGGGCGAAGGACTCCAGGTAATGGAAGTCCTGGAGGATGTAGTAGCGGAACTTCTCCACGGGCAGGCGTTTCTCTCGCGCCTCCCGCAGGAAGGGGTGCTGGAAGATGCGCTCCCACAGAGGCTGGGCCTCTGCCCTGAGTTGTTCAGAGAAGGATGGCATAGGTGGATTCAGTTGAGCAAACGGGAGTGCTTTCCGAGCAAATACCGGAGCGCGTCCGCTGCTGTATACCGCCCCTCTTCATCGTCAATAAGGTCATGGATGAAATCTGTGTTGCGACCTAGAGTTACAATCGGTAGCTCCTCCCCCCAGTGATGCATTTGTGCTAGCCCCACAGCGGACAAAAGCCCATTACAAAGGCACTTTCTCCCTTCAGTGTCCTCAATCTTACCGCCCCTTTTGATATAGGTATCAACCGGTTCAGAAGGGCAACGAAAAGCGATCGCCCCACGCTCGGTCTTGTAAGCATGTCTTAGGTAACCAATATCACATATCCTTGTCCTGGCATCATGGGCTTCTGCGTCTGATACGGTTCCGGAAAGCTGCGCCACGTTGAAGGGAAAACCAGAGGGGGAACTTCTGGAGTCCGCTACTACGTCTAGATGACGCCTAAAAGCTAACCGCCTTAGCTCCCGTTTCAGGTCCACCCTTAAACCGGATTCTTCGCAAAGAGCAAATATGGAGCCCATCTGACATCCAGCGGCGCCCTCAGCCAGGGCTTCCGTCAGTTTTTGTGGATGGGCGTATGAACCCGCCAACCAAAAAGGTCTTCCCAACTCCCGCATCTTTCGTGGGTCCACCGTATCTTTTTCACCGTAAACCGGCTCACCTCGCTGATTAAACTTTGACCTGTCCCTCGGGGGTGCGTTATGGCCTCCGGCAGTTGGGCCTTCGGCAATAAATCCGTCAACTCGTCCCGTGGTCCTGCGGGGATCGGAAAGAAATTGCGCGAGAACGTGGGTGGCGACTATGGCGAAGAACCGCGGCCTTCTCAATCGCCCGACGAATCTTTCAGGCACGATGCTGGCTGGGTCAAGGGCCATTGGGAACTCTCTAGACCCAGCGCCTACAACGTCCAAGTAGTAGGAGGCAGGCTCGTAGGCGGCAAACCTGTCCAGCACTCCTGGGACCTGGTGCGGGATCCCCGCTCCCATCAAGACAACATCCACTCCCGCAATCATTGCTCCCAGGATTTCTGGTAGGCGAGGGGTTTGTATTTTTTCCAGATAGTTTATGCCAATGGGACCGTTGTGGCCCTGTTTCGCCAACCAAACCTCCGCAAAATTGGCACAAACTATCAGCTCAGCTACGTCAAGTCTCAGCTTAAAATTAACCATTGGGATGGATTTATAAGGTTTGCCTTCGGGCTTTCCCCCTTCCACGTACCAGGCGTCCCAAACACGATCAGCCATCTCTGAATAGGGGAAAGCATCAAAAGCCTTGCGGATATGTCCCCCTGGGTCACCATCTTGCAGTCGCCTGGCAACGACGATTCCTATCCCGGTCCCGGAAACCACGCCCATGGTCCTAACACCCAAGCGGTCTCCCGCGGATGCTACAGCTCTAGCCAGTTGCCAGTTGGAAACGTTGACTCCCATGCCGCCTTGAATCAGAAGGGGATATTCAGAATGAGACACAGATCCCCTTTCAGGAGTTGAAGTAAGGCTGCAACAGTATTTTGCCTGGAGTCCCCGTTGTCAAACTTGCTTGGGACAATGCCCTGCGTTAGTGGATAGGTCAAGGCTAACATTCCTAAGGGGGCGCGTCAACGAAGCCCCCTCCGGGTTCCGTTCCCTCGGGAGCAGCGCCTTAGCATCCTTTGCAATAAGGCGCCAGGTTGAGAAGTCGCTAACTCCCGACTTATGGTCATTAACCAATTACTTATGCTTTGGCGGGCACGACTTTACCCCCTATCCCTGCCTTCCCCCACAAGGGGGGAAGGGGCGGGCTTCCTCCCCCTTGACGGGAGAGGACTGAGGTAGGGGTGAAACCCTCCTGGTTGACCGAATAGCTTATTCTGTCCATGGGCATTCTTCGGGGGACTAGACAGCACTCGTGAGGTGGCCCCGCAGAGCCAGCAGCGCCGATGTCACGGCGCGACGCTTGACCAGGCCACGGTTGTTGGCTGGGAATCGGTAGGCGCTGGCCTTGGCTGCCTTGGCGTCGGCGACGCCGATGAAGACGGTGCCTGGCGGCTTGCCTTCTAACGCCTCGGGGCCGGCCACGCCCGTGATGCCTACGCCCAGGTCTGCATTCAATCGCATACGAGCGGCCTGGGCCATGGCTGCGGCCACCGGCTCGCTAACGGCGCCGTGGGTCTCTATAAGGTGGGCCGGAACTCCAGAGGCTATCTTCAGCTCGTTGGTGTAGGAGATGATGCCGCCCTTATAATAACGGGAGCTGCCGGCGACGTTGGTGATCAGGTCAGCAAGCTGGCCGCCGGTGCAGGACTCCATGGTGGCCAGTGTCAGCCCCTGCTGATGCAGCAGGGTTCCGACGCGTTCCTCCACCGTCTCGTCGTCAATGCCCCAGACGCTCTTGTCAAAGATGCGGCGCAGTTTTTCGTCCACGGGGGCCAGCAGAGCCTGGGCCTCGCCTTCGGTGCTGCCCCGTGCAATGACGCGCAGGTAGATGCCATCGGGCTTGGCGTAGGTGCCTACATAGGGGTTCTGGATGCCGAGAACCTCAGTGGCCATCTCGTCCACCAGGGCCTCGCCCAGACCAATGGTCTTGATGGTGCGGGTGAGGACAACGCTGCCCTTGACTCGCTCCTTGATCTGCGGGACAACCTGCCCTTCCCACATCTCGTACAGCTCCCTGGGCGGCCCAGGCATAGCGACGATCACGCGGCCTTCCTTCTCGGCCCACCAGCCGGGGGCGGTGCCCATGCGGTTGGGAATGGCCCTGGCCGAGGGGATGAGCCACGCCTGTTTGATGTTGCGCACAGGCATCTCCGTACTGCGGCTCTTGAACAGGTCTATCAGCACCTGTCGCTGCTGGCCATCCACATACACCTGCTCGCCAAACACCTGGGCGATGGCCTCCCGGGTCACGTCGTCCACTGTGGGGCCAAGGCCGCCCGTAGTGAAGGTAAATGGGTTGCGCTTCCAGGAGCGTTCCAGCACCTCTACGTACCGCTCCATGTCGTCACCCACCAGAGTGATCTGGCGCAGCTCCAACCCCAGGGCCGGCAGGCGAGCGCCCAGATAGGAGGAGTCGGTGTCCTGGGTCTCGCCCATGAGGAGCTCGGTGCCGGAGGCGACGATTTCGGCGTACATGGGTTGGCCTGCTTTACGGTTGGACTTGTCAGTGAGAGCGAAGGAAGTATACGGGTGATGGCTGGCGGAGGCAAGGGCAGGCGCACTCGCCAACTGTGCTATGATAGCCGATGGCTTTGGCCTGTTCCGGGCGCAAAGCTAAGCGTAGCTCCGGGTAGCAGGCAATGACTTTCCGTTTTCAAGACGCTCTCCGCACGGGTATCTGGGTCGGCGTGCTGCTTATCCTTCTAACGCCCCTGGTGGTCACGGAGAGGACTCTATTTCCCTTTGTAGTAGGCAAGGCCGTCTATTTCCGCTCCCTGGTGGAGATTGTCTTTGGTATGTGGATAGTCCTGGCCCTGGCGGAGCCGCGCTACCGGCTGCCGCGGTCGTGGATTGTGTGGCTGTTTGCGTTGTACGTGGTGGCCAGCCTGGCCTCGGCCATGGCGGGGGTCAGCTTTCAGCGCAGCTTCTGGGGCGACTTCCGCCGCATGGGGGGCGTCTTTGACCTGGCCCACTGGCTGCTGTTTCTCATCGTCCTGGTAAGCGTCTGGCGTAACACGGCCCATTGGCGGTGGTTGTTGAATGCCAACCTGGGGATTGCCCTCGGGATCTCCATCCTTGGGCTGGCCCAGCACTTCAACCTGCGGGTCTTTGACTTCCTTTTCTGGTACATGAAACCCACTTCGCGTCTTGACATCACCTTTGGCAACGCTACGTATGTGGCTGCCTATGCTCTGGTGAACAGCCTCGTAGCGCTAGGATTTCTCGTCCAATCCTTCCAGCGCACACCAAGGGAGGAGCCTCCGCCGGTGCGCCGGGCCCGCCGCCCGCGACGCCGGGAGGCACGAAGAACCTATGGTGAGTTCTTGCTGGCCTGGCGAGTGTTCTGGGGGCTGACGGCAGCCCTGGGCCTTTGGGTGCTTACCCTTTCCGGCACGCGAGGCGCAGCCCTGGGCCTTGCGGCAGGCCTCCTGGCCGCGGGAGCGGCTTACCTCATTTGGGGCAAGCGGCGGAGGATCAAGCTGGGAGTGGGTGTGGCGATGGCCCTGACGCTCCTGATAGCGGCGCTGCTGCCTCTGGCGCACACCACGGCGCCTTTCCAGGCCCTGGCCAGGTCTAACGTGCTGCTCCGGCGGATTGACTACACGTTGACCTTTGGCAGCAGCGATTCCTCAGTGGCGAGTCGTATGACCATTGCCTCAACCGGCCTGAACGCTTTTGCCCAGAAGCCTTTGCTGGGCTGGGGGCCGGAGAACTTCGCGGTGGCCTTTGATCGCAACACTCGTACCCAGAAAACGCCCATTGGTGTGGAGATTGCAGACCAAGCTCATAACAAGCCCGTTGAAGAGCTGGTCACCAAAGGGGCTACAGGTTTTTTCCTCTACCTGCTGATAGCAGGGCGGTTGCTGTGGGTTGTGGCGGCGGCAGTGCGACAAGGAGGAAACCAGCAACCCCTGGCGTTGTTCGTACTGGCGGCGTCGGTAGGATACATTGTCCAGGACCTGTTCCTTTTTGACACGTCCGGCATCTTCTTGTCCTTCCTCCTCTTGGTGGCCTGGGCTGCGGGAAGGGAATACCCGCAGGGGACACCGAGGGAATGTGCCCTAAAGGAGGTGCAAGGACCGTCTGGTGCGCCTCTCGGAAGGGGAGACCGGCGAGGGCGTACGGCCAGTGAGAGGGTGAGCCGAGACACCCCACCCGGCCCCCAGAGAAGCGAGGCTGTTGGAGGAAGGGACGGTGAGTTTGGGGGGCTTGTGGTGATTGGGGCTAGCCTGGTGCTGGTCCTGACCGTCCCCTTTCTGCTCTTCTGGGTGAATTACCGGCCGTACCACGCCGCGGAGATTTTTCCTGTACAGGGTAGCAGCGTTCGCGGGTTTGTGGCCGAGGCCCAAAGCAGCTTCATGGCCTTCCCTCCCCTGGCCACCCTGGGCCGTCAGTTTCTGCTTGACACCCTGGCCGAAAACTGGTCCCTAACGCCTCGCAACGACGTACCGGCCGTGTTGGAGCAGGTGGAGCGGGAAGGAAAGATTGCCCTTGGGAGCGAGCCGCAGAACCCGCGCATCTACCTGAGCCTGGCAAAGGTGTACCAGTCGGCGTCAGCTTCTTCCCCCAGTCTGTTGAGCGGGGCACGTGAGTTGATAGAGCAGGCAAAGCTGCTTGCCCCGGGGCTGATCGGGGTAGAACTGGCCTTTATCCACCAGCAGTCCCTGGAGGAGGGGTATCCTCAAGCCCTGACAACCCTCTACCTCAGCGTAAAGGAAAAGCCTGCAAAGGCCTCTCTCTTGGCAGACCTGCGCAAAGACATGGAAGGCAAGCTGCGGCGGCAGGTTGGGGAAGCCGAATACCGCTGCCGCTGGGAAGGGAAGCCGGACCTTACCCTGGAGGAGCGGCAAAGGATTGAGTGTGGGGTTACTCCATCCAGCCCATAGCTATGCGTGTAAAACAGTCGGGGCGAGGTTACCTCGCCCCGACACGGTTACTTGGAGAAGGGAGTTATCCGTCCCAAACGCTAGCCTGTGCTGCTAGTGTGTACTCTGGCACCAGGTGGCGTATCTCCTCCTTGACGCCTTCGGGAGAAAGCTGGGGAAGGCGAGCGATCAACTGCACGATCCGTTCCTCCATGTCATCAGCAGGAGGAGACTCCCGCACCACGCGCAGCTTGGGGTGACTGGTGGGCAGCAAGTCTTCGCCTTCTAGCGCCAGCTCCTCCGTTAGCTTTTCCCCAGGGCGCAGGCCCGTGAAGACGATCTTGACGTCCTTTTCGGGCACTAGCCCTGCCAGGGAGATAAGCTCCCTGGCCAGGTCCAGGATACGGACTGGCTGGCCCATATCCAGGACAAAGATCTCGCCTCCAGAGCCAATGGCTCCTGCTTGGAGCACCAGCTGCGCTGCCTCTGGGATGGTCATGAAGTAGCGCCGCGCATCGGGGTGGGTAACGGTGACCGGACCGCCTCGTGCGATCTGCTCCTGGAATATCGGCACTACACTGGCGTTGCTGCCCAGGACATTGCCAAAGCGCACCGCTACCAAGCGCGTGGACCCCTGCTGGTCCATGGCCTGCAACAGCATTTCCGCTATCCGCTTGGTGGCGCCCATGACGCTGGTGGGCTTGACCGCCTTGTCCGTAGAGATGAGCACCAGCTTCTCCACGCCGTACCGTTGGGATGCGCGGGCCAGGTTATGGGTACCCAGGACATTGTTGCGCACGGCCTCGGCGGGGGTACGCTCCATCAAAGGCACGTGTTTGTGGGCAGCGGCGTGGAAGACCAGGTGGGGCCTATGCGCCTCCAGGAGTTGGCCGATGCCGGGAAGGTCGCAGACGTCTCGCACCTCCGCCACAAAGGGCTGGCCGGGGAAGGTGCGGTGGAACTCGTCTTCAAAGAAGAACAGCGGGTTCTCCGCGCGATCTACCAGCACCAGGAGCTCTGGACGGAAGGCAGCAATCTGCCTGGCGAGCTCCCCGCCAATAGAGCCGGCGGCTCCTGTTACCAGGATGCGCTTGCCCAGAAGATATGCGCCGATGCCCTTCCGGTCCAACTCCACGGGTGCGCGCCCCAAAAGGTCGGTAATGTCCACCTTTCGGAGCATGTCAATGCCAACACGGCCATCCAGGATGCTGGGTATGGCCGGCAGCGTGGTGAAGGGCAGGCCGGTGGCACGGCAGGCCTCCACCATGCCCCGCATCTGCTCTCGCGTGGCCGAAGGGATGGCGATGAATATGGTCTCTACATGCCGCTCTGTGACGATGCGGGCGAGGGCCTCCCGACTGCCCAGGACCGGGACGCCGTGCACCGATGCGTCGGCCTTCCAGGGAGCGTCGTCTATGAAGCCGATGGGCAGGTAGCCGCGCTCCGGGTGCTCCTGCGCCTCCCGGCACAGCACCGCACCGGCATCGCCTGCGCCTATGATGAGGAGGTGCTTTCCTCCCTCGGCCCTGGGCCTGCCCAGCCCCAGCGTCTCTCGGGCCAGCAGCCCGGCTATCCGCACGCCACCCAGGGCCAGGATGTTGCCAGCCCAGTCCATGAAGAAGATGCTCACGGGGATTTGACCTGGGCCAAAGACGGCCCAGGCGGTGGGAACAAAGACCAGGGAGCCCAGGCTGCTCGCCTTGATGATCTGCCAGATGTCTTTGACGCTGACGTATCGCCAAAGCCCCTGAAAGAGGTGGAAGAGGCCCATAGCCAGGACACGTGCTGCCAACAGGAGCAGGAGGCTCTTGAGGATAAGGCCAGCCGGAAGCGTGCTAACACGGAAATCGTACCGCAGCAGGAAGGCGACCCAGTAGACGACGATCACCAAGGTAAGGTGGACTGCAACGACCAGGGGCCGGCGGTACTTCCGGAGGAGGGCTGTCTTGGTGGGCAAGGAGGCCACTACGATAAACTCTCCGTGAGTGCCTGAAGCTGGTCGCACACGTAGTTGACTTCAGCTTCCGTCATGTTGTTGTGGAAGGGCAGGGCAAGGGTGGATGCAGCGACGGCTTCGGTAATGGGGAAGTCCCCCTCTTTGAAGCCAAATTGCTCCCGATAAAAGGACATAAGGTGGATTGCGGGGAAGTAGGGGCGGGTAGGGACGCCCCTCTCTTTGAGCCATTGCATCACCTGCTGCCGGTGACCAGCGTTCTTGAGGCGTATCACGTACACAAACCAGCTTACCTCCGCGCCGTCTTGTTTGGCGGGAGGCGTGAGGTAGGAGATGTCCCGTAACCCTTCGTCGTACCACGCGGCCACCTGAGCGCGCTTGGCTAGCAGCTCCTGCAGCCGCTCAAGCTGGGCCACGCCCAGGGCGGCGTGCAGCTCGCTGAGGCGGTAGTTGTACCCCAGGCGCACATGCTCCAGCCAATCGCTGGCGGGGCCACGGCCCTGGTTGCGCAGGCTGCGAGCCATCTCGGCCAGGTCTTCGCTGTCGGTGAGGACGACGCCACCCTCGCCAGTGGTGATTTGCTTGTTGGGGTAGAAGGCGAAGATGGCGGCGTCGCCAAAGGAGCCGCAGGGCCGCCCGCTAAGGCTGCTCCCCAGGGACTCGGCGGAGTCCTCAATCAGCTTGAGGCCGTGTTCCTGGGCAATGGCCTCCAGATGCTCCCACCGGGCGGGATGGCCAAAGATGTCCACGGCCAGGATGCCCTTGATACGATTGCGCCTGGAGCCATCGGAGCGCAGGGCGTCAGTGATGCGGTCGGGGTCTATGTTGAAGGTGTCCGCCTCAATGTCCACAAAGATGGGCTGTACACTTTCGTACAGCAGGCAGTTGGAGGAGGCGATGAAGCTGTAGGGCGTGGTAATCACGGCGTCACCAGGGCCGAGGCCCAGAGCTCGCACGATGACGTGCAGGCCGGCGGTGCCGCTGCTGACGGCGATGGCATGCTTGCGGCGGGCCACCGCGGCGGCCATCTGCTCAAAGCGCTGCACCATGGGCCCGCCGCTGAGGATAGGTGTGCTGAGCACCTGCATCACCAGCTCCCGCTCGCGGTCGGTGATGTCGGGAGCGGCCAGGGGAAGGTTGGACATATGCTGCACACCTTTCCTACTACCCAAACAAGAGAATTGAATCTCCCCTAGATCTTCTCCAGGATAATGATGTGACGGAACGGAATCACCCCTCCGATGTTGAAGTCGATCCAATTCAGAATCCTCCGGTTGTAGTATGAGTAAAAGCCAGGCGGGATGATCATGTGGTTGAAAACCTTTACCACCTGAAAGAGCTTCATCGAATCCACGATCGCGAGTTGCTCTCGTAACGAGAGATAGAGTTTCCTCCCCGACTTGCTAGTTCGGTAGGCGCTCTGCACCATAATGACGCGGCCCTTGGGCCGTAGAACAGCATGCATCGAAGCATAGGTCATGCGGTTCCTGGCGTCGCCTTCGCTGCGTTCCATGAGAGGGCTCAGACCTTGGGCATAGATGTTGTCAAAAGGTGTCCCAATGGAGGCAGCAATGTCGGTCGCGTCAATCTTGAGGGCCTTGACGCCGTAGTCAGAGAAATATATGCCGTACCGACGCGGGTTTTCCTGAGCCATTCTTGACTCCTTGTTAGGGAATAGGTTCCACCCTCTTGATGACCCCGGCCGGGACGCCTATGGCCAGGACGCCGTCAGGGACGTCTTCAACGACTGCCGCGCCTGCGCCTATGATACTCCCAGCGCCGATGCTCACATCGTTGATGACCGTGGCGCCGATGCCCACGTGGGCCTTGGAGCCGATGGTAACATGGCCGCCCAGCTTTACCCCTGGAGACAGGTGTACGAAGTCACCGATAATGCAGTCATGGTCAACAATCGCACCCGTGTTGACAATTACGTGGTTCCCAATCACTGCTCCAGGATTAATAACAGCGTGGGCCATCATAACCGTACCCTCTCCTACCGAGACCTTCCGAGCTACTGTCGCTGTAGGGTGGACAGCCGTTGTAAATGGAAACCTCGTCAGGCGGCCGGCCAGACGGCTCCTGATGTGGTTATCGCCGATGGCCAGGATGATGGCTGGAGGGTCGGCTTGCCAATCCTGGAGCGTCCTCATGTCCCCGAGGACCTTGTAGCCGCAAAAGAAGGTTCCTATTTTATAGGGATCGTCGTCAATGAGGCCAAGGATAGTATGCTGGCCGGCCACCTCCAAGATGTCTATGACGACCTTTGCATGTCCCCCAGCCCCATACACTATGACCGGCCGAAGCCTCACTGCTGTTCCTTCTTGGAAAGGGACGGTTGCGATGGGGATCCGAAGTCTTCATTGACCCCATCCTCCCCATATAGCCCCTCCCTGGTCACCAGCACCTTCCAGGGGGTTAGCGCCAGAATCTTGATGTCCAGCCAGATGGACCAGTGGTCAATATACCACGTGTCCAGCTTGATGCGCTCTTCCCAGGAGAGGGCGTTGCGACCGCGCACCACGGCCAGGCCCGTGACGCCTGGCTTCGCCAGAAGCCGCCGGCGCTGCGCATCATCGTAGCGCTCCACCTGGCTGGGCACCGTAGGCCGCGGCCCCACCAGGCTCATCTGGCCCATCAGGACGTTGATAAACTGTGGCAGCTCGTCTATGCCAGTGTTGCGCAAAAACCGGCCTACTCGTGTGATGCGTGGGTCATCTTTTGCCGCAGAAAGGCCAAGGCCAGTGTGGACCGCCCCGTCCACCATCGTCCTGAACTTCCAGGGTTTGAAGACCCCTCCCTTAAGTCCCACCCGCTCCTGCCGGAAGAACACGGGGCCCCGGGAGTCCAGCTTGATAGCAATAGCGAAGATGGCAAAGGGGATAGCTAGAAATAGAAGTGCAACGAGAGAACTGATGATATCGAGGATTCGCTTGAACATCATTCTGAACCATCCCTTCATGACATGGTCACGAAGGGCCTTTTGGAATATCGCTTCAGCCTTAGCAGCCTGGACTGGTCTGTCAAAGTAGGCTTCTGCATACAGACGGGCGTTTTCTCCCTGGCGGAGTCGTAACTCTCTGCTCCGATAGTACATCATTGTTGCTTCAGCAAGCGCCTGAGCGTCGCCAGGTGGTACAAAGCGTCCGCCATCTGCCTTCTCAACCACATCTCGGATAGCTCCATCTATAGCCAACAGGGTAGGTCGCCTAGCTGCCATATAATCGAAAACTTTATTGGGATAAGTTGTATCAAACATAGGGACAGCTTTTAGGGTAGCTATGCAAACATCAGCAACTGCAAGGTAGGAAGGTACGCGAGCTTTAGGCTGGGGAGGAATGAACTGTACGTTATTTAGTTCCTCGTCTCTAGCTTTTTGCATAAGAGAATCACGCAACGGGCCATCACCCATGAGCACGAAGACAACGTCTTGATGCTTGCGCAAGATTTTGGCCGCCGCTAGCACGGTTTCCAAATCATTGGCTAGGCCATGTGCTCCAGCGTATATGGCTACAAATTTTCCTTCTAAACCAAGCTGTCCACGCAATTCTTGGTCATTGGGATTTGAGAACATAGCTATGTCAACACCATTTGATACCACCTGTGTCTGGAACTTGGCGCTGCCTCTGGAAAGGATAATAGGAATGAAACCCGGTGAATTGGTCATGATTTGGTCTGCATTATGATAAAGAAACCGCTCTAGATAACGTGATAAAAGGATCAGAAACCTATTGTGAAGAATACCTGTGGAAATAGCAAAGTCTGGCCAAAGATCGCGGACTTCTAAAACAAAAGGTACCCCCTTCAGTCTCGCGAGTAAATACGCAGTTATTGCTTGGAAGATAGGTGGGGACGTTCCCCACACCATGTCCACTTTTCTAACATTCAGACCCACGAGAAAAGAGGTAATCATAAAGCTGACAAACGCCATTAAACGCCCCCAAAATACTCCTCGCCTTGTGGGATATGCCCAAGCCCTACAAATCACGAGTCCAGGACCTTGCTGGGGGAGGCGTTTCCCTTTTAGCTTCTTGATAGTTTGCCTGGTTTGGTAGTTTACGGTGCTAGCTACGGCAGTAAGAACATGGCCTTTTTGAGACAAATATTTCCCTATCTCATAATGACGGGTGCCACCTGCCTCGTCTTCGGTTGCAAACGCCTGGTGTATGAGAAGGATATGCATCTGGGTTATCCTAACAGGGTGTTGAAAAAGGCTGTTGTAACCAGATAGATGGGATATTTTCTTGGTGAAGGGTGGCTTTTGGTGTCTTCCGATCCGGTTTTCTTGCCC
>JACPCL010000026.1 GCA_016179765.1 Chloroflexota bacterium | reverse complement strand
TCCTGGGTCAACTCAAGAGGCATTGCCTTTCTGCTCATGGGCCAAAGTATACCACCTTGGCTATCATATCGTCTATCTACTTATGTAACTAAGTACTAGTTGCAGCTGCACGGAGACCTGCGAAAAGTGATCGTGATGATGCTGACAGTTCGGATTCCAGTCAAGAACTTGGTATTCTACCCTACAGAGCGGGCTACGAAACAGAGGACAGAAATAACATCCAGACTGCACTGAGGAAAGGTGCTCTTAAGGGAGTGGTAGCAACGAGCGCTCTGGAATTAGGCATTGACATAGGCGATCTCGACCTGGTTCTCCTGTTGGGCGTCCCTCCATCAATAAAGTCATTCTGGCAACGGGTAGGACGAGCAGGCCGCAAGAACCATGCCCAGTGTCTTCTAATTGATGATAGGAGCCGCATCACTAGTGACCAAAACGGCTTGTCGGCTTACCTAAAAAGGGAAATGGAGCCAAGTTGGCTCTATCTGGAAAACAAATATGTTCAGTACTCCAATGCCCTATGTGCTGCCCGAGAGATGATGGCTGCTAGCACTACAACCGACAAATTATTACCATTTGCTTCCCTGCCAACGACCTTCACAAACATGCTGGATAATGAAATTACCCCCAGAGAAATCGTTCCCAGCGACCTTTACGTTCTGAAACAGCGTGCCCAAGACGGCCCTCATCTTGAGTTCCCGTTGCGCAGTGGAGTGGAAAAAGACTTCGACATTAAGGCACCGTTTGACAAACCACTTGGCAACATAACATTTTCCCAGGCACTGCGAGAAGCTTACCCGGGAGCCATTTACTATTACATGGCCCGGCCGTATCGTATCGCTCATTTTAGCTACAAAGACGCGCAAATACATGCGAAGCCAGAAAGACGCTGGATTACCAAGCCCATTTCACAAGCCATGGCTTTCCCTCAATTCCAGGGAGGCATTCATTGCTTATTGAAATCATCCAAAGGCTTTGTTGCAGAAGCGAATATTCAGGTCAGCGAAAGGGTTCTGGGCTTTACTGAACAACGTGGATCAGCGAAGGCTGAGAGACATTTGTATGGTATCGGGTCACCGTACTACCAACATGAACTAACGAGGTTTTTCGAAACCACAGGAGTATGTTGGTACTTCCCTGAGAGTTCGTTACGCTCTGAAGAGATGGCAACCATATTACTTGAAGCTTTCTGCAACGTTTCTGCTATCCAGACGCGCGACGTAGGCATGGGCCTATTCTATTCAAAGCTTTCGCCCTTGGGTGATGAGCAATGCCAAGGCGCCTGTATTTTTGACGCTGCCACAGGTAGTCTGCGACTGACTCAAAAACTTGCTGAGACGTTTGACGGCGTAGTACTTGAGGCCGTGAGAATCGCGACAGATCGGGGCCAAACAGATGATGTAACCAAACTGCAGCAACTAAGCGGATATTCAAAAGAACTGCGGCTGATTCCACAGTCTATTGAACCCCAAATCAAACCGCTAGGTGTCGCACCCGAATGGGTGGAGGTTGTAGCTGAGGGGGAGAGGGCAATGTATAGTACCGTTGCAGGTAACGAAGAGGTTGTCATCAAAGGCTACCGATATAATCCAGACGGCCTCACCTATGAAATCGTCTCAAATGACCCAAAACTGAGGCGATTCGTTAGCACCAGTGCTGTTCACCCTCTTCATGGACTAACGAAATTGGTCAAGTACAACGTATATACTGGCGACTTAGAGCCGCTGACGTAGCAGATATTGAAGAAAGCAGGTAGAACCGCTAAGACGACCGTAGGTTCTCTCTAGCGAGCGGCTCATGTTCTGAAAAGTCGGGGTTTCCCGTAGTCTGCTAGGATACCGACATAGGGCAAGAACTATTCATGACCACACCCTTTACTCCTTACATCCCCAACACCGACGCCGACCGCCAGGCCATGCTCAAGGCCATTGGCGTCTCCTCGGTGGCAGACCTGTTCCAGAACATCCCCACCGCCTACCGCAACCCGCCGCTGCACATCCCACCACCCCTTTCTGAGCTGGAGCTGCGCCGGGAGCTGGAGACCCTTGCGGCGGAGAACCGCCACGCCGGCGCTGGGCCTTCCTTCCTGGGGGCAGGGGCATACAACCATTACGTGCCCGCCGTCTCCCTCGCTATAGCCAACCGGGGCGAGTTCCTGACCGCCTACACCCCCTACCAGCCGGAGGTCAGCCAGGGCACCCTCCAGGTCACCTACGAGCTCCAGAGCCTCACCTGCCAACTTCTTGACATGGAAGTCGCCAACGCAGGCATGTACGAAGGCGCATCCGCCCTGGCCGAGGCCGCCCTCATGGCCTGCCGGGTCACCCACCGCTACAGGGTCGCCTACAGGGATACTCTCTCGCCCAGCTACCGCGCCGTAGTGGCCACCTACACTGCGCCCCAGGGCATAGAGCTGTACCCTGTTGCGCCAGGCGCACCCCTGAAGCCAGAGACCGCCTGCCTCATCGTCCAGCACCCCAACTTCTACGGCTACCTGGAAGACCTCACGGCTTTGGAGCAGACCGCCCATAAAGATGGGGCGTTGTTGGTGGTCTCCGCTGACCCCACGGCGGCAACCCTCTTCAAAACGCCCGGCAGCTACGGCGCAGACATCGTCACTGCCGAGGGCCAGCCCCTGGGTCTGCCTCTGAGCTTTGGCGGCCCCTACATCGGCCTCTTCACCTGCAAGAGCCAGTACCTCCGCCAGATGCCGGGGCGCATCGTGGGCCGCACCGTGGACACCCAGGGTCGCACCGCCTACGTCCTCACCCTCCAGACTCGTGAGCAACACATCCGGCGAGAGCGCGCTACCTCCAACATCTGCACCAGCGAGGCCCTCCTGGGCCTGATGGTCGTCGTGTACCTGGCCACCCTGGGCAAGCATGGCCTCCGCCAGGTAGCGGAGCTGTGCTACCACAAGGCCCACTACGCGGCGAGCCTCATCGCCAAGCTGCCTGGCTACCGCCTGCCCATGAACGGTACCTTCTTCCAGGAGTTCGCCGTCCAGTGCCCCAAGCCACCCAGGGAGGTCAACGCCGCTCTTCTGGAGCGCGGCATCATTGGCGGGCTGGACATCAGCGACGCGTATCCCAACGGCATGTTGCTCTGCGTCACGGAGATGAACACCAGGGAAGAGATAGAGGCGCTGGCTAAGGCGCTTTCTGCCACCAGATAGTGCTATGACCCAAACCACTACCTCCCCTTCCCCCAACACCCCCGACCGCGCCCTCCTGATGGACCGCGGCGTCCCCGGCCGGCGCGGTATTCGCTTGCCCAACCTGGACGTGCCCGCCCAGCCGCTGCCGTCGGCGGACCTCCTGCGCGACGACCTACCCCTGCCCGAGCTCTCCCAGCCGGAGGTGGTGCGCTACTTCACCCGCCTCAGCCAGCTCAACTACTCCATTGACACGCAGTTCTACCCCCTCGGTAGCTGCACCATGAAGTACAACCCCAAGATCAACGACCAGGTCGCCCTGCTGCCCGGCATGGCTAACCTTCACCCCATGGCTCCCGCCCAGGCCGCTCAGGGCGCCCTCAAGCTCATGCACCGCCTCCAACAGTACCTGGCCGATGCGGCCGGCATGGCCACCGCCAGCCTGGCCACTATGGCCGGCGCCCAGGGGGAGCTTGCCGGCGTTCTCATGATCCACGCCTACCATCAGCGCCGCGGCGAGACGGACCGCAACCTCATGCTTATCCCCGATAGCGCTCACGGCACCAACCCCGCCTCAGCCGCCATGGGCGGCTTCACCGTCGCGGCCATCCCCTCCGATGCGCGCGGCAACATGGACATCGTCGCCCTGCGCGAGGCCGCAGGCCCACACCTCGCTGGCCTCATGCTCACCCTACCCAGCACCCTGGGCCTCTTTGAGAACAACATCCTGGAGATTTGCGACATCGTGCACAGGGCCGGCGGCCTGGTATACGGCGACGGCGCCAACATGAACGCCCTCCTCGGCCAGGCAAAGTTCGGCGCGCTTGGCTTTGACGTGGTGCACATCAACCTGCACAAGACCTTCAGCACGCCCCACGGCGGCGGCGGTCCCGGCGCCGGGCCCGTTTGCGCCGGCCCCACCCTCACCCCCTTCTTGCCCGCACCTCTGGTAGAGCGCGCCAGCGCCGGCGGCAAGGAGGCGTACCATTTCACCACCCCTGCCCAGACCATCGGCAAGGTGGGCGCCTTCCACGGCAACTTCGGCGTCCTGGTCCGCGCCTACGCCTACATCCGCGCCCTGGGCGGCGAGGGCCTCCGCCAGGTGAGCGAAGACGCCGTCCTCAACGCCAACTACCTCCAGGCCAGGCTCCGCAACGCCTATGATCTCGCCTACGACCGCCTCTGCATGCACGAGGTGGTGCTCTCGGCAGGTCGCCAGAAGAAGCAGGGCGTCAAGGGTCTGGACATCGCCAAGCGCCTCCTGGACTACGGCTTCCACGCCCCAACCATGTACTTCCCACTCATCGTGGACGAGGCCCTCATGATTGAGCCGACGGAGACCGAGGGCAAGGAGACCCTGGACGCCTTTATAGACGCCATGCTGGCCATTGCCACAGAGGCCCAGGAGACGCCCGACCTGGTTCGCAACGCCCCCCACGCCACGCCCGTCTCCCGCCTGGACGAGGCCCGCGCCGCCCGCCAGCCAGACCTGCGCTGGAAAGCGAAGGCATAGGCCAAACTGCACATGGCATAGGGGCGCCATGCTTGCACCCCCAGAGGGAAAGGCCCGCCAACCTCAGCACCTTCCAGTCTCTCCCTGAGTGGCATGGCTTGCCGCAAAAGGGGTATGATACACTCAAACCCCAGCAAGCCAGAGAGCTCTTTGTATGACCAACCGCTACCCCGCTGTTGCCTACAGCATCGCCCTCCGCGCCGAGTACCCTAACCGGCCCGGCATGTTGGGAAAAATCGCCGCCGCCATCGGCAAGGTCGGCGGGGACATTGGGGCCGTGGACATCGTGGACTCCTCAAGGGAGTACATCGTCCGTGACATCACCGTCAACGCCCGGGACGTCGCCCACGGCCAGGAGATTGCCCAAAGGCTCCGGTCCATGCGCGGCGTCAAGGTGTTGAGCATCTCCGACCCCACCTTCCTGCTCCACCTCCGCGGCAAGATTGAGATGCGATCCAAAGTCGCCCTGAAGACCCGCAGCGATATGTCCATGGCCTACCGGCCCGGCGTCATCCGCGTGGCCTATGCTATCTATGAGGAGCCCAGCGCCGTCTGGACCCTGACCACCAAGAGCAACTCCGTCGCCGTCGTGACCGATGGGACCGCCGTCCTGGGCCTGGGGGACATCGGCCCCGCCGCAGCCATGCCGGTCATGGAAGGCAAGGCCATGCTCTTCAAGGAGATGGCCGGCGTGGACGCCTGGCCCATCTGCCTGGCCACCAAAGACCCGGACGCCATCATCCGCGCCGTCAAGAACATCGCTCCCACCTTTGGCGGCATCAACCTGGAGGACATCGCCGCGCCCAAGTGCTTCTACATTGAGGAGCGCCTGAAAGAGGAGCTGGACATCCCCGTGATGCACGACGACCAGCACTGCACCGCCGTGGTCGTGCTGGCGGCCATCACCAACATGCTCAAGGTGGTGGACAAAAGGCTGGAAGACCTCAAGATCGTCATTTCGGGTGCTGGCGCCGCGGGCGTTGCCACAGGCAAGCTACTGAAAGAGGCCGGCGCCCGCAACATCATCGGCTACGACCGGGAGGGCATCCTGTATCGGGGCAAGGAGTATGGCGGCCACCCCGGAAAGGCCTGGTTCGCCAACGACTGCAACCCCCAGGACTACCGGGGCGACCTCATGGGGGCCATGGAAGGGGCGGACCTGTTCATCGGCGTCTCCGGCCCAGGCGTGCTCACCGCCGAGCACCTCAAACGGATGAACCGCGACGCCGCCGTCTTTGCCATGGCCAACCCCGACCCAGAGATTGCGCCCGAGGAGGCCGAGCCATACGTGCGCATCATGGCCACCGGCCGCTCCGACTACCCCAACCAGATTAACAACGTCCTGGGCTTCCCAGGCTTCTTCCGGGGACTCCTGGACTGCCGCGCACGAGAGGTGAACACGGAGATGAAGCTTGCAGCGGCTTGGGCCATCGCCCAGGCGGTGCCTGACAGCCAACTCAACGAGGAGTACATAATCCCAAGCGTCTTTGACCGCAACGTCGTCCGCGCCGTCGCCAGGGAGGTGGCGGCGGCGGCCCAGCGCACCGGCGTGGCCCGCCGAGTGCGGCGTAGCCATAGGGTCGCCTCGTTGCTGACAGGGGGCTTAGACGCCGGGCGATAGGAGTGCAGAGAAGATGGCTCCCCAACCCCCTCAGGCTGGCAGAGCCCCAGCTCCTGACTCGTTGGCAGTAAGTTCTGTCTTCCAAAAGAGGGACAAACCCATGACGAACCGCTACCCCGCTATTGCCTACGGCGTCACCATCCGCGCCGAATACACCAACCGGCCAGGAATGCTGGGCAAAGTCACCTCCGCCATCGGCAACGCCGGCGGCGACATCTCCGGCCTGGACCTGGTGCACTCCAGCCGCGAAATCACCATTCGGGACATCACCGTCAACGCCAGGGACGTCGCCCACGGCCAGCAGATTGTGGCAGCCGTCCGGGCGCTGCCAGAGGTCACCGTGGCCAGCGTCTCAGACCCCACCTTCCTCCTGCACCTGGGAGGCAAGATAGAGATGCGGTCCAAGTCCCCCATCAAGACCCGCAACGACCTGTCCATGGCCTACACCCCGGGCGTCGCCCGCGTCTGCATGGCCATCCACGACGACCCCGCCACCGTCTGGAACCTCACCACCAAGAGCAACACCGTCGCCGTGGTAACCGACGGTACCGCTGTCTTGGGCCTGGCAGACCTTGGCCCCGCCGCAGCCATGCCGGTGATGGAAGGCAAGGCCATGCTCTTCAAGGAGATGGCCAGCGTGGACGCCTGGCCCATCTGCCTGGCCACCACAGACCCGGACGAGGTCGTGGAGACGGTCAAGAGCATCGCCACGGGCTTCGGCGGCATCAACTTGGAAGACATCGCCGCTCCCAAGTGCTTCTACATTGAGGAAAAGCTGCGCACTGCCCTCAACATCCCCGTCTTCCACGACGACCAGCACGGTACAGCCGTGGTGGTCCTGGCTGCCCTCCACAACTCCCTCAAGATTGTCAACAAGAAGATAGAAGACCTGAAAACGGTGATCGTCGGCGTAGGCGCCGGCGGCGTCGCCTCGGCGCGCCTCTTCTACCAGGCGGGCATGCGCAACATTATTGGCTTTGACAGAACCGGCCCAGTTCACCAGGGCCGGAACTTCAGCGACAACTCCGGCAAGCA
Source organism: Chloroflexota bacterium (assembly GCA_016179765.1). Taxonomy (GTDB): domain Bacteria; phylum Chloroflexota; class Dehalococcoidia; order Lucifugimonadales; family JACPCL1; genus JACPCL1. The sequence continues at coordinate 5,506 of JACPCL010000026.1, read as the reverse complement.
GTGGCTGGCCGAAAAGACCAATCCCCTCAACTTTCGCGGTTCCCTTATGGAGGCGATGGAGGGCGCAGACCTCTTTGTAGGGCTCTCTGTCTCCGGGGTCATCACCGCCGAGCACCTCAAACGGATGAACCGGGACGCCATCGTCTTTGCCATGGCCAACCCTGACCCGGAGATCTTCCCCGAGGAGGCAGACCCTTACGTGCGTATTATAGGTACCGGCCGCTCCGACTACCCCAACCAGATCAACAATGCCCTGTGCTTTCCAGGCTTCTTCCGCGGCCTCCTGGACTGCCGCGCCCACGACGTCAACAATGAAATGAAGCTGGCCGCCGCCAGGGCTATCGCAGCGGCAGTCCCCTCCAACCAGCTTGACGAAGAGAACATCATGCCCAACGTCTTTGACCGCAACGTGGCCCGCAACGTGGCCCGCGCCGTGGTAGAGGCGGCCCACAAGACAGGGGCCGCCCAGCGCTCTCGCCGCCGCACCTACGGCATCGGCGCCTACAGGTAGAAGCTATCCCAAAATCCTTGGGGTACCGCCCCTTCAGACCAAGGGGTGTTCAGAGGGGCTTCGCCCCTCTGACGGGGGTCTGGGGGTGTTTTTCAGCAACGTACTAAGTTCCCCTCTCCGCAGCGGAGAGGGACTATGGTAAAGAATGTCCAACACCTATGCCCTCCAGGCCAGGGGCCTGGTGAAACGCTTCGGTGCCATCACCGCCGTGGACAACCTGGACCTCCAGGTGGAGCCAGGCGTCACCTACGGCCTCCTGGGACCCAACGCCTCCGGCAAGACCACCCTCATCCGCCTGCTCATGGGCATCCTCCCGCCTACCCGCGGCCAGAGCACCCTCCTGGGCCGCCCCGTGCCCGACCGCGTCCTGCGCACCCGCCTGGGGTACATGCCCCAGGCCCTCGCCCTCTACGAAGACCTCTCCGTCCAAGAGAACGTCTCCTTCTATGCCCGCCTCATGGGAAATTACACGCCCGCCAGGGTGGAGGAGGCCGTTGGCCTGGTGGACCTCTCCGCCAGGGCAAAGAGCATCGTGTCCACCCTGAGCGGCGGCTTCAAACGGCGCGCTTCTCTGGCCTGCGCCCTGGTCCACCAGCCCGCCGTCCTGTTCCTGGACGAGCCGACCGTCGGCATAGACCCCCACCTGCGCGTAGAGTTCTGGAACCACTTCCAGCGCCTCAACCAGCAGGGTGTGACCATCGTCGTCTCCACCCACATCATGGATGAGGCGGAGCGGTGCACCCGCCTGGGGCTGCTCTACCAGGGCCGCCTGATCGCCGAAGGCACTGCCAAGGAGTTGCGGGAGCGGGCCAAGGCGGACACCATGGAGCAGGCCTTTCTGGCCTTCTCTGACGAGAGCAAGGCTCCCCCATGAACCTCCCTCGCATATCTGCCCTGGCCCTGCGTATTGCCACCCAGTTCCGCCGCGACCACCGGACCCTGGCGATGATCATCGTTGCGCCCATGGTCATCCTCTCCCTGCTCGCCTACCTCATCAACCTAACCCCCAGCAGTATGCAGGTGGGGGTTGTAGTTGAGGACGCCTCGCCGGTAGCACAACGCCTGGCCCAGGAGTTGCGCGCGCTGCCCCTCTTTCAAACGCAAACCGCCAGCCGCGACCGGGTGGAAGACCTGATCCGAGGGGGCGGATTAGAAGCAGTCATCATCATTCCCCAGGGATACGGGCTGCGCTCCGCAGGCCAGTCCGGGCCTGACCTGGAGGTGGTGGTGGACGGCTCCCGCTCGCGGACAGCGCCGGCTGTGCTCCAGGGGCTGGCGCGAGCTACCGCCAGGGTGGCCGCCAACCAGGTGGGTGCATCCCTGCCACAGCCCCAGGTGACGTACGTCCACGCGGGGCCGGAATACACGACCCTGGACTATTTCGCACCCACCTTCATCGCCTTCTTCTCTTTCCTCTTCGTCTACCTGCTCACCGCCATCGGCTTCCTGCGGGAGCGCTCCCAGGGCACATTGGAACGCCTGACCGCTTCGCCCCTGACCAAGGCAGAGATGGTCCTGGGCTACATGGTAGGCTTCAGCATCTTCGCCCTGGCCCAGGCGGCCGTCATCCTTCTGTTCACCGTGTACGTCATCGGCATCCACTACCAGGGGAACCTGCTCATCGTGTTCCTTATCGTAGCCGTGCTGTCCCTGGGTGCGGTCAACATGGGCATATTCCTTTCCACCTTCGCGGCAACGGAGCTTCAGGCGGTGCAGTTCATCCCCATGGTCATCACGCCCCAGACCCTGCTGGCCGGCATCTTCTGGCCCATACCAGATATGCACCCCATCTTCCAGTGGCTCGCACACCTCCTGCCCCTCACCTATGCCAACTTTGCCATGCAGGAGGTGATGGTAAAGGGCAAAGGCCTCCTGGACGCCAGCGTGCAGGCGGACATCGGGGCGCTGCTGCTCTTCGCCGCCGCACAGGTGGCGCTCGCCTCCTTTGCCATGCGGCGCGCGCGGACATGAGGACGCGGGAAACTATAAGGGCCAGGCCAAGCGCTTTGCCCTTCACCTTTTCCTTAGCCTATCCTGCCTTAGCCACAAATCGCATCGGCTCTATGCTCCCCGGCACCGGCACACCCACAAGAGCGTAGCCCGCCTCCTGAAGGCGGCGCACCATCTCCCCGGCGTGTCCCTGGTCCTGGGTCTCCGCCGTAATCTCCACCAGCGCGTGGCCAAAGGGCAGCCCCGGCTTGTTGCGGATGTGATCCACGTCCAGCACGTTCACCCCGGCCTCCCCCAACACAGCGAGCAGTCGCGCCAGTTGTCCGGGCTTGTCTGGCAGTATGACCTCCAAGAGCTGATACCGACCCGCCTGGGCCAGGCCGTGCTCCAGGATGCGTGAGACCAGGTGCATGTCCACGTTGCCACCACTGAGCACCACCACTGCCTTTTCCGACGGACGTACTGGAGTCGCACGCTCCAGCAAGGCGGCTACGCCCACAGCGCCCGCGCCTTCCACCAGAAGCTTCGCCCGTTCCAACAGCAACACCTGGGCGTGAGCAATGGCCTCCTCGCTCACCGTTACCACATCGTCCACGTACCTGCGCACCAGACGCCAGGGCACCACCCCTGGCTCGCCTATAGCGATACCATCTGCCAAAGTGGGTACTATCGGCGCCCGAACCCTGCGACCCCGGTGGAAGGAGCGTTCCGCAGCGGGGGCCGAGGCCGTTTGCACGCCAATGACCCTGGTCTTTGGCGACAGCGTCTTCACCGCCAGGGCCACGCCGGCGATCAGCCCGCTGCCGCCCACTGGAGCCAGCACCAGATTGGCGTCTGGGGCGTCCTGGCATACCTCTACTCCAAGGGTACCCTGCCCCGCCACGACGACCGGATCGTCAAAGGCATGGACAAACGTAAAGCCCCGCTCCTGGGCCAGTTCATGGGCGCGGTCCACGGCTTGGTCAAAGCTTTCCCCATAGAAAACGACCGTGGCGCCGTAGCCGCGGGTGGCCTGCGCCTTTGCCAGGGAGGCGCCCACCGGCATAACGATAGTGCACGGGATGCCATGTAGTTGGGCTGCCAGCGCCACCCCCTGCGCATGGTTCCCCGCACTGGCGGCAACGATGCCCCGTCCGCGCTCCTCGGGGGAGAGCGACGCCACCTTGTTGAGGGCGCCCCGTATCTTGAAAGAGCCGGTCCGCTGGAGGCACTCCGCCTTCAACAGCACCTGGCACCCCGCCAGCGCCGAAAGCTGCCGCGTCGTCAGCAGCGGCGTGTGGTGGGCCACCCGCGCCACAATGGGCAACGCCTTCTCTATGTCACGGAAGGTAACACTATGGGTTTGGAGTGAGGGTGCCATCCGTCTTCCCTTTGTTGTACTATTGCATACGCGCTAGCAGGCTGCGGAAGAAAGGGGAGTGCAGAGGGGCTTTGCCCCTCTGCCGGGAGTCTGAGGGTGTCCCTCAGATACAAATCAATCCGCCGTAGGCGGATACCTTGAACCCCCCTGAGGGGGTTTGGGGGCGTTTTTCAGCGCCCTGCTAGGGATCACCTCATTGTATCCTAACCCATAGCCTACAGGTTGAACCATGCCCACCGACCCCTATACCACCTCTCTTCATTACGATAGGCGCCTGTACAAGCAGGACATCGCCGGCTCCATCGCCCACGCCAGGATGCTGGCCCGCCAGGGCATCATCTCCCCCCAGGACGCCGAGGCCATCATCCACGGCCTGGAAGACATCCAGGATGAGATTGAAGACGGCCTCTTCCCCTGGAAGCCGGAGCTGGAAGACCTCCACATGAACATAGAGGCCCGCCTCTACGAGAAGATCGGCGAGGCCGCCGGCCGCCTGCACACCGCCCGCTCCCGCAACGACCAGGTCAACGTGGACGTGCGCCTCTACACCAAGGAGGCCATCGCCGGCGCCATCCAGCGCATCCGCCGCCTGCAAGAGGCGCTGCTAAAGGTAGCCCAGGACAACCTGGAAACCATCGTGCCCGGCTACACCCACATGCAGCGCGCCCAGCCGGTGCTCCTCTCCCACCACTACCTGGCCTACTTCCATATGCTCCAGCGGGACAGGGAGCGCTTCCAGGAGTGCCTGCGCCGGGTGGACGTGCTCCCCCTGGGCAGCGGCGCCCTGGCCGGCGTCCCCTACCCCATTGACCGCAAGTTCGTGGCCGCGGAGCTGGGCTTCTCCCGCATCAGCGACAACTCCATGGATACCGTTGCCGACCGCGACTTCATCGCCGAATACCTGGCCAACGCCGCCCTGTGCATGGCCCACCTCTCCCGCCTGGCGGAGGAGATTGTGCTCTGGTCCTCCGCCGAGTTTGACTTCCTCTCCCTGGACGACAAATACGTCACCGGCAGCAGCATCATGCCCCAGAAGCGCAACCCGGACTTTGCAGAGCTGGCCCGGGGCAAGACCGGCCGCGTCTACGGCCACCTCATTGGCCTGCTCACCGTCCTCAAGGGCCTCCCCCTCACCTACAACCGCGACCTCCAGGAGGACAAGGAGGGCCTCTTTGACACCGTGGACACCCTCCACGCCACGCTGGATGTGTTCGCCGGCATGATAGCCACCGCCCAGTTCAACAAGGAGCGCATGCGCCAGGCGGCAGAGGAGAGCTACGTGCTGGCCACGGACCTGGCCGACTACCTGGTGGCAAGAGGCGTACCCTTTCGCGAAGCCCACGCCTTCATGGCCCGCCTCGTTGCCTACGCTTCCACCCGCCGCAAGCCCTTCCGAGACCTGACCCTGGCGGAATACCACCGCTTCTCCTCCAAGTTCGGCCAGGACGTATACCAGGTGACCGTAGAGGCGTCAGTGGCCGCCCGCGACGTGCCGGGCGGCACGGCCCTGCCCCAGGTGAAAAAGCAACTGGAGCAGGCACAGGCACTGCTCCAGCAAGGGTAGCCTCCTTGCCTCACCCCTTGTAGTTCCCCTTGTATGTTTACAGGCGTCGGTGGTTGGGTGTACTGATGAGTAGCGTAATCCCCCTGCCGCCCATGAGGGACGGCCTGGGAGAGATTCTACC
>JACPCL010000037.1 GCA_016179765.1 Chloroflexota bacterium | reverse complement strand
GCCCAGTTGGGGTATGCGGTAGGGGTCCTGGACGCTGACATCAACGGCCCTTCGGTGGCCAAGATGCTTGGGGTACGAGGAGCTTCCTTGAGACCGGGGGCATCCTTTGTGGAGCCAGTACGGTCGCAACAGGGCATCGCGGTTATGTCCATGGACTTGCTCCTCCCCGGAGACGCAACCCCCGTGCGCTGGGACGCTCCTACTAACCAGGACTCCTTTACCTGGCGGGGTATTATGGAGGTGACAGCCCTACGGGAGCTATTGAGTGATACCCAGTGGGGACCGCTGGATTACCTCATCATAGACCCTTGGAGGCAGCATCGTCGTCACTATACCCTCAGAGGTCTCCCTCCTTGTGGTCAAGAAGGCCGTCACAGTGGCCCGGGATGCGTTGAGCGCGCCCCTCATCGGCCTGGTATGCAACATGGCCTATCACCTTTGTCCCTCTTGTGGTGCTCGTGAGACACTTTTCTCCGGCCCATCGGCACAGGAGATGGCTAGAGATCTGGGCGTCCTCCTCCTGGCGGAGGTCCCCTTCGACCCACGGCTGGCCGAGGTTGGTGATCAGGGTGTGCCCCTGGCGGTTGCGGCGCCCGACGCCCCCGCGGCGGCGGCCTTTCGCCAGGTGGCCCAAGCTTTAGAGGGGTTTTGGGGTAGGGGGAGCTGAAGGAGGCAGGAGATGAGGTTCCTTTGCGTCCAATGCGATGAAGCCCTGGCCTTCGAGGAGACCAGGGGCCCCGAGGACGGGTCCTTGACGGCAATCTTCCGGTGTCCACGATGTGGCCGGGACATAGCCATGCTCACAAACCCCCAGGAGACCCAAATCATGCGCTCGTTGCATGTGCAGCTAGGAGGACGCACCGCTCCCCACGAGCCCCTGGAGGCTATCCGCGGCTCCCTCAGCCACATGCGGCAGCCGGAGCGGCAGCCTGGGGGCGAAGTCGCCTGGACACATGAGGCGGTCGAGCGACTGGAGCGGGTACCGGACTTCGTGCGTCCTATGGTGAAAACGGGCATTGAGGAGTACGCCCGAAGGCAAGGCTACCCCCTGGTGACGGTCGAGGTGATGGGCGAAGCCCGTGGGAAAATGGGCATGTAGTGCGCGCATTGCAGTGCAGCGAGATGAATACCGATAATGACAACAAACCTCTTGCGTGGACAGAGGAAGCAGCAGCACAGCTACACCAGGTGCCGGACGGCACCTTCCGGGGGTTGACTCTTTCCACATCCAACAGCCAAGATACCCTTCTAGCTACGTGTTCGACAAGTCTCCCTCGAGGGCAACGGGGAGGAGGATAGCATGAGCTTGGCTTCCAGCCAGACAGGCGTGGTCCAGTCCATTGCATACTCCCCGGAGATCGTCTCGTGGAACGTGACCCAGCGGTGCAACCTTCAATGTAGCCACTGCTATTTGGTAGCGGGAGGTAGTGCTCCGGCAGAGCTCTCCTTTGAAGAGGGGTGCCAGCTTGTTGACCAGCTTGCTGCCTCTGGAACGCGGATGCTCATCCTCAGTGGGGGCGAGCCGTTGATGCGCCGCGATATCGTGAAGCTGGCGGTTCACGCCTCTTCCACAGGGATGCTTGTCGTGCTGGGGACCAACGGGATGCTCCTGACTCATACTCTGGTCCGGGAGCTGAAGGATGCGGGGGTTGCTGGAGCGGGCATCAGCCTGGACTCCGTGCATCCGGAGAGACACGATAGTTTTCGGGGTGTACCCGGAGCCTGGAAGGGGGCCGTGCGCGGCATTCAAGAGTGCGTTGCCCAGGGACTGCCGGTGCTGCTCCAGATGACGGCGCTTCCGTGGAACTATCAGGAGATCCCCGACATGGTGGAGTTCGCCCACCGCGAGGGCGCCAGCGCCTTCAACCTGTACTTCCTGGTGTGCACTGGACGAGGCGAGACGCTCACTGATATCACTCCCCAACGGTACGAGGATGCCCTCTCAACCCTCGTTGAGGCCCAGGGTCACTACCCTCAGATGATGGTACGTGCCCGGTGTGCTCCCCAGATAGGCCGCGTGGGCTCTCAGCAGGGCTCGGCCCTGGTTGGGAGCGCTGGCTGCCTTGCAGCGCGCCAGTATTGTCGCATCACGCCAGAGGGCGACGTAACGCCCTGTCCATACCTGCCACTGGTGGGCGGCAACGTACGCAACGGTCCTTTTGCAGAAATTTGGCAGAACGCCCCTTTGTTCCGACGCTTGCGGGCAGAGACTCCCGGAGGTAAGTGTGGCCAATGCGACTTCCTGAACTTGTGCGGAGGATGCCGTGCCCGTGCCTTTGCTCTTACAGGAAAGCTACTCGGCGAAGATCCTTGGTGCGCCTATCAGCCGACGACGCGAGGCTCGACAGAGGGTGGTGACCCCCTAACTTGGACCCCAGAGGCCAAAGAGCGTCTCGATCATATCCCCACGTTCATTCGGCAACGCGTGAAAGTGGCAATAGACCAGTACGCAGCGGCCAACCACCAGCGGGAGGTCACCCCCTCTATTATGACGGCCACCCTGCAAAGTCTTGGAAGGGCCATACCTGTTCATAGGCCACATGGGGTGAGCAACGCCGACTCGGCATCTCCATCGGAAGGACAGCCTTAGAGCGCTGCGTCTTTCATCAGGGCGGCCTCGCCCGCTTCGGGGGCCGTCGGTCCGCCAGGCCCGGACTCTCATCCTGGCCACCGTGTCTCAACTTCTGTGTGGTGAAACCCCAGCTACACGCCCAACAAAGCGATTCACCTGTTTTCCCTGTACCAGGAAACCTAGACCGGGGAAGGCCTGGGAGTCGGGTGCAGCCGACTCCATTACGGGTGATCTGACGGTATCCGATGGTAGCAAAGGAAGGCAGGTCGAGTGGGGTGAGACACCCGTAGCCACGGGCGATGGAGACCTCCTGTAGGCTGTGGGCGGTCTCGAATATCTTTTGGAAAGGTGAGTATCCCCGCATAGCAAGTAGGCGTGGGGGTGAGAAGCCTGCCATACCATGCCCTGACTCGCCATGACGTGCCTCACCTCACCACGCCGTTCTGGATTTTACAGCCGTTCACGGCTCTGGTATAGTGGTAGCATGGGCGGAAGCGTGAAAAAGAACCCGTTACGACCTTCCTATGAGGAAGGACAGTTACGGGACAAGTCCTTAGAGGCCAAGCAGTCCCCTGACTTCAAGCCAGAGGACTTGCGCCGCCTTGTGACTAAGGCAGTAAAGAAGGCCCCCAAAGGGGCCTCAACCTAAGATAGTCGCCTGGGCCGCTGCCCAAGCTGCCGCCGGACTTAGCCAGGAACATGGGTTAGCCATTGGCTGACCTCCTTTCTATGCCCCAGGACGCTACAACGTCTCTGGGGCATTTGTATTCCCTTAGTTCTAGTCAAGGCGAAGTGCCCCCTGTGTGCTCTTTCAGATAGCGGTTAGCAGCTATCCATGCTGCGTGAATAGACCGCCCAACATTGGGGCCTTCCGTGTCATAGCGGTAGCCAATTTCGTCAAGTATCCTTCGCGCCTCTTTTTTGGTGATGGCGGGATTCTCTAGGCGCAACGACTCTATGGCCTTGCCGAGTGGCAGAACCAATAGCTTTGCATGACCGTTGAGACGGGCCTGGTCAACTGGCGTGATTGCCGTGACAGAGTCAGTTGCTTCCTGCGGGAATTCCCACGCAGCAAGGTCTTCTAGAACACCAAGTCGGCGTTTGGTTTCCAGGATATCACGCTCTATCCCCTCCTTATCGGCTTCCAGAGACTTAAGGCGCTGATGGAGACGAAGACGGATTCTGCCGATGTCCATTGTCCCGATTTCCAACCGTTCCTGCATGGCATTCTCCCCTCCTTGCAGTAGCCACAGTGTAACCCAAGCCGCAGTGTAACCCCTAGAGGCTGATGTGTCAAGACTCTGCCTCTGGCCTCCGCTCTGCCTTGACACTGGCTCAAAAGATGGTAACATTTCTGGCAATGGGGCTGTAGCTCAGTTGGGAGAGCACTCGGCGTCACGAACCGAGAGGTCGGGGGTTCAAGTCCTCTCAGCTCCATGCCCAGAAGAAAAACCCTGGGGCAAATTGCCCCAGGGTTTTTGCCTATTGCTAGGCACTCGGCGTCACGAACAAACTCATTTTATTCCCTACCCACAATCTCGGCAAGAGGGGCATAGCCCCCCTGTTTCCCATCCCGCACCTTAGCCGTTTGGTCCACCATCGTCTCGTACATGGCCTGGCTATCGTCCCGATGATTGAAGCGGAACACGTAGGCGTCCAGGTAGCTTTGCAGGTGCTTGGGGCTAACGGCATGGTTCACGCCATCAATCCCGCGCTTCACGTTGCTCCACATGGACTCCACATTGTTGACGTGGGCCAGTCCGTTAACGTACTGCTTGGCCGCGTGCTGGACGGTCTCATGGGCATAGCCAAGAGATGTGAGCCTGTCGTAGCTGTGGAGTTCGTCTGTGTAGACGACAGTGCCAGGATCGGCGGGGATGTGCTCACGGATGATGGGGAGCAAGGTAGCGGCCTTCACGTCGGGGGCTACAGTGACTAAAGCCTTGCCCTTGCGCTCTATCAGGCCAACTACCACTGTCTTGCCCGTCGCTCCCCGGCCACGCCTTCCGTCCCGTTTGTTAGCATGGCGATTCTTGGAATCCCCGCCAAAGTAGCTTTCGTCTATCTCTACTTGCCCTAAGAGCGGTTCGCTGTCTTGGGCAAGTAGCTTCCGAATCTGACTGAACATCCGCCATGCCGTCTTGTAGGTAACGCCCAACTCCCGTTGGAGTTGCTTAGCGGAAATGCCTGTGCGTGTCTGAGCCATCAGGAACATGGCGTAGAACCAAGAGCGGAGGGGAGTAGAGGACTTCTCAAAGATTGTGCCAGCAAGCGGGTAGACGTGAGTGCCGCAGTCCTGACAAGCGTATGCCTTGCGCTGGGACATCTTGGAATGCTTCTGCCCGCCGCACTTGCGGCAGGTTATCCCGTCTGGATAGATGATGTCCTTGATGTAGGCAAGGCAAGCATCTTCGTCGGGGAAGAGTTCATTGAACCGAGCTATGGTAAACTTGTCCATGTAGCACCTCTTTGATGCTACTAAGTCTACCAGATAGCTCACTTGCTGTCAAGGGATACTCGCCTTTGGAAATGATGGCAAAGGCATCACCACTGCGGACGGTGCGGAAGGCGATCCGGGATTCTGGTCCTCCCAGCTACACGCTGGGCCAGGCTGGTTCTGGGCGCCTTCGTCGCCATCATAGACTGGGGCTGTCCGAGGCAAGAGGAGACCACCCAAGCAGCATCACACAGCACGCCGCAACTACCACAGATGGCTACGCTGGCCAGCTGATGACTGGGTCCTGGCCATGACGGGCTGACCCTTCCCCTGGAAAGGTCAGTGGCGAAAGAAGTATGAGGTGGTCGGGGCGGCGAGATTTGAACTCGCGACCTCTTGGTCCCGAACCAAGCGCGCTACCGCTGCGCTACGCCCCGCTGACTTCGCATTTTACCACAGACCGCCCCCGTCATGGCGCTTGCGACAAGCAGCCGAAGCCCTGAGTGAAACGAAGGAACGGTTGATCTGTCACTTTCGCCACGAGCTCATCATCGTAACCCTGGTGTGCTCCGCTCTCCCTGAGGAGGCACAAAGGGATAAGGAACGGGCCTTCCGCCCCTTATGGGCAGTACGGCCGTTGCCTTGCCAGGGCACGCCTCAACGTCGTTCTGATTGCGCATCCCGACTTCCAGTTCAATAATGCCAAGGCCCTCTTGCACATACTTATCAGTCACCCTGCCCCATGCGGTGAGGGTATCGCCCGGCACGTTCATTGCCCGGTGTTGGAAGCTGATTTTCCAAAGCCATCCTCCCAACCCCACCCAGTCTTTGATAAGCTGGCACATGACCTGCTGTTTCCAGCTTCCGTTTATCACGACGTCGGGGAGCTTCTCATGGTCAAGTGCGAATGGATGGTCATAGTGGATACGGTGCCAGTTCTCCTGGGAGGCGCTCCAGCGCATGATGTGGGCTTGGGTCATGGGCCCTTTGACCACAGGTGGGATATCCATTCCCACCTGAACGTCGTCAGAGTAGACCTGCTTACCCTCAAATGCTGCGGCCATGAAAGTCCCTCCTAACGCCTGATAGCAGTACCTCTAGAGATCATCAGCAATTCCCCCTTATCGTTCCTCACCTCGGTCTCGCTGACTATGAAAACCATGCGGCCCGCTCGGCCCTCCCGTTGAAAGATGTCAGCTATGCGAGTCTTGGTGATGGTCTTCTCTCCCAGCTTCATGTATTGAAAGATCTCAATCTCGTTGCCACCATTCAGCATTCGCGGGATGTGGGACAAATCTAGTCGCGGCAAGCCACCTTGCCCACCCCCTTCCGCACCCCCACCCCTGGCGTCGTATTCAGGGTTGTTCCTGAATCCCTCCGTAAGGGGGTCTGGTGTGCCCATTGGCCGGCGATTGACGCTGGAAGGAAAGAGGGGTGCACAGACAATTCCGCCATACCTGGTCCTCTTGGCGTACTCTTCGTCGTAGTAGATGGGGTCTTCGTCCATGATTGCCTGGATGAAGCGCCGATGCTCAGACCAGGTGGCTTCCATAGTTGATTCCCAGGCGTCACTCTCCGCCCCGATGGCCGCCTTCATCTGTGGAGTCACGTACGTTTTATCCGTCATCGTGTTCGTCTCCTCGCTAAACCTACTGCCTCCCAAAGACCTCTCTACCCATCTCAGGCCTATTTCTAACACAAATCCAATCTGTTGGCAACCCATCGTTATTTCCTTGACAAACCCGTACGAGAGCGAATACGCTCCCAAGCACTTTGGACACGATAGCCAGTGCGGGCAACCCTGAAGACCGCGCCTCTGACCACGAAAGGCGTCTGCGGGCCACGCGCCGCACCCTCCGGTTGGCCTTCTGGGAGGGCATACCCGGCACGTTGGCCCTTTCCATCGCAGACAGCTTCATCGGCCCGTTGGCTATTGCCCTGGGCGGCACACCCATGCAGATTGGCCTGCTCAGCGCCTTTCCCCAGTTGCTGGCAGCCCAGGCGCAACTGCTGACGCATACCTTTGTGGCGTGGGTGCGCTCCCGTAAGGGGGTGCTGCTCATCGCCATTGGCCTCGGTGCGCTGCCCTGGTTCGCCCTGGCAGCCGTTCCTCACCTGTCCCTGGCTGATCCCGTGGTGTGGCTGGTGCCCCTGGCCATTCTGACGGCGGTGCTGTACCAGCTTCCCGCGCCTGCCTGGGGGAGCTGGATTGCCGACCTGTTACCCTTGCACCGGCGCGGGGCCTATTTTGGGATGCGAGCGTCGGCGGGCAACATGGTAGGGATTGCGGTGGTGTTGAGCTTTGGGCTCCTCCTGGACCGGATGAGCAGCGAGGCTTACTGGGGCTTTACCATTGTGTTCATGGTGGCTGCGGCCATGCGGCTGTGCTCCTTCGTCATGGTGTGGGGAATGCACGAGCCGCCCATGCGCCCCTCAAGGGCAGGGATGGGGCTGCTGGAGTTCATCAGGACGGCCCAGCGCACCAACCTGGGGCGAGTGGTCCTGTATACCGCTGCGTTGTATTTGGGGGTATTCCTGGCGGGCCCTTACTTCTCTATCTTCATGCTGCGGGACCTGAAGTTCAGCTACACCACCTTTCTCTTTCTGCAGATGGTGCACGTGATGGCGACGATCATTGGCAGCCGGTTGTGGGGCCTCTACGCCGATAGGCACGGCAACGTGAGGGTGATACGCATCACAGGGCTGGGCTTGTGCTCTATGCCCTTTCTGTGGCTGGTCTCTCAGCAGCCGCCCTTCCTCATGCTCATCAATGTCATTGGCGGCCTCTCCTGGAGCGGCTTTGCCCTGTGTTCACTGAACTACGTGTATGAGGCTACGCCGCCAGGCCAGCGGGCGCGGGTGGTGGGTTACCTGGCGGCCTTCGGGGGTGTGGGCCTCTTTCTGGGGGCCGTCCTTGGCGGCGTCCTAGCCAACCACGTCCCAACCCTCTTCGCCTATCCCCTCATGACCCTATTTCTCATCTCGGGCATCGCGCGTCTGATAGCGGCAGCGATATTTTTGCCGTTCATCAAGGAGAGCAGGGGGGAGGGCCAGCAGGGCTAGACCGCGAGACCGGTAGGGGCATGGTATCCGCGCCCTTGCACCAATGCCACGTACACCTAACCCAGGAACCGCTGGAACACCTCGTTGCCCAGGAGCTTGCCCCGGGCGGTCAGCTTCAGACAGTCGCCTTCCCAGCACAGCAGGCCCACCTCCTCCAGGTCCAGTATCTGTGAGGCATAGGTCTCCCGCAGGCCCACGCCGAACCGCCCACGGAAGGCCGCATCGGCTACACCCTCGGAGAGGCGCAGGCCCATCATCATGGTCTCCCCCCTGGCTGTTCGCGCGTCTATGGCCTCCGACGATTCCAGCAGTCCCCGCTCTTTCAAGGCCTGGGGCGTCCACAGGGAGGCGGGAAGGCTGCTGCACTCCCGCACCTGCTGGATGTACGTCCGTGGCGACTTGGCGACGGCGAAGCGATAGCCGTCCAGGTAGGAGTGGGCACCGGGGCCGACGCCCAGGTAGGGCTGGCTGCGCCAGTAGGCCAGGTTGTGGCGGGCCTCGTAGCCGGGCAGCGCCCAGTTGGAGATCTCGTAGTGGTCGTAGCCTGCCGCCTCCGCTAGCTCCTGGGCCAGGAGGTACATGTCCGCTGCCAGGTCTGGGTCCGGCTCGGGCACGGCGCCGGAGCGCACCCAGGCCCACAGGGGCGTGCCCTCTTCCAGGGTGAGGCAGTACATGGAGAGGTGCTCTGGGCGCAGGTCCAGGATGGGAGCCAGGGTGTCCCGCCACTGGGCCAGGGTCTGACGGGGCAGGCCGAACATGAGGTCAAGGTTGACGTTGGTGAAGCCGGCGGCCCGGGCGTTGCGGTACGCCTGCACCGCTTCCGCGGAGGTGTGGCGGCGGCCCAGCAAGGACAGCAGGCCGTCGTCCAGGCTCTGTACGCCGATGGAAAGGCGGTTGATGCCGGCCTGTCGCCAGGCGGCCAGGCGTTCTGGGGTGACGTCGCCGGGGTTGCTCTCCAGGGTGGCTTCGGCGTCAGGCAGCAGGTGGAAGGAGGCACGGGCCGTATCCATGAGGCGCTGGATGTGCTGAGGCGGCAGGTAGGAAGGTGTGCCGCCGCCAAAGAAGATGGTTCCCACCTGCTGTGGGACGCGCCGACCCTCACTACTCTTTTGGGGTGGGAGGATTACCTTGACCTTTGGGGAGTCTGCCAGGGCCTGACCCCACAGGCGGAGCTCTTCGGCCAGGGCGTCCACGTACTGCGGAATCAGCGGTTCTATGCCTGCGTAGGTGTTGAAGTCGCAGTAGGGGCACTTGGTCTCGCAAAAGGGTATATGGAGGTAAAGGGCGATGGGATGGCTCATACGTTGAACAGGAAGTTGATGATGTCGCCGTCCTTGACGGTGTAGGTCTTGCCTTCCAGTCGCAGTAGGCCCTGGCGGCGAGCGTTGGGAAGGCTGCCAGCCTTCAGGAAGTCGTTGTAGGCCACCAGCTCGGCCCGGATGAAGCCGCGCTCTATGTCCGAATGAATCTGGCCCGCGGCCTTCACCGCTGACGTGCCCAAGGGGATGGTCCAGGCGCGGCACTCGTCATCGCCTACGGTGAAGAAGGAGACCAGGCCCACCAGCTCGTAGGAGAGGCGGATGACCCGCGCCGCGGCAGACTCGCCAGCGCCCATGGAGGCGCGAAACTCCCCTTCCTCCTCTGGGGTCATCTGGCCCAGCTCCGTCTCCAGCTTGCCGCACAGGGCCGCGAGCTGCACGCTAGGCTTCGCCAGGCGCTTGTGCATCTCCTCCTCTAGCCTTGTGGCCTGGGGAAGCTGCTCTTCGCCGATGTTGAAAATGATGAAGAGGGGCTTGGCGGTGAGGAACTGGTAGTTGCTGATGGTCTTGTGCTCCTCGGCGGAGACGTCCTGCTGGCGGATGGGCACGTCGGAGGCCAGGCCATCCCTCAGTCGCTCAAGGAGGGCGGTCTCTTTTTTTGCGTGCTCCCGTTCCTGGGGTTTGGCCCCTTTGAGGTCCGCCTCCAGCCGCTTGAACCGCCGCTCAATGATAGCCAGGTCGGAGAAGGCCAACTCCATATCCATGGCGGTGACGTCCCTGTAGGGGTCAACGGAGCCGTTGATGTGGGGGACCGCCGGGTCGGTGAAGGCGCGGACAACGTGCAGGAGGGCGTCCGTCCGCTGGAGGGCGTTCAGGTATTCGCCGCCGATGCCCTGGCTCTTCCCCAGGCCCTCGGGGGCGCCAGGGATGTCCACGTAGCGGACCTCGGCGTACACCTGGCGTTTGGGCTTGAAGATGGCGGTGAGCCTGTCCAGGCGGGGGTCAACGACCTTGGCGACGCCCAGGTTCATCTGGCCGGTGGCTTGGGTAGCGGCGGAGCGGATGAGGGCGCTATAGACGGTGGTCTTGCCGCTTTTGGTGATGCCGATGATGCCAATGTGCATGGGGGGTTCAACTCGGAGCGTGCCAGAAGGTTATCTGGCCCGGTGCTCAAGTTTTCTTATTGAATCGCATAGAGACTGCCCTGGTCTGTGGGCGTATACAGGGTGTCGCCGGCCAGGGCGGGCGCGGCCATGAAGCCTTCGCTCAGGTCATACCGCCAGCGCTCATCGCCGGTGGCGGCGTCGTAGCCGACGACTTGGCCAGGGTCAGCGGCAAGAATCACGGTGTCGCCGGAGACGATGGGCGTGGCGCGGAGCTTGCCCAGGCTGCTCTTCTTCCAAAGCTGGTGGCCGGTGTTCACGTCAAAGGCGTACAAGGCGCCGTCAAAGGTGGCAACAAAGAGGCGCTGCCCATCGGTGGCCATATCTGCCAGCACCAGGACGTTCTTGAGGGTGGCGCCCCAGATAAGGCCCGGGGGATCTGATGGAGGTGGAGCCATGTTCCATATATAGAGGTTGAACCAGATAGTCCATACCGCCTTCTGGAAGGGGATGTCTTTCTGGTGATACTTGAGTCCGATGACGCGCCCAGCCCTGGTGGTGAAGTAGGCCATGTCTCCCACCACGACGGGTGAGTTGTCAATGGCGGTACCCAGGTTCACCTGGTTGCGCAGCGTGCCGTTGGAGGCATCTAGCAGGTACACCTCGCCGTCCTGAGACCCTACCAGCACGATGCCATCCACCACGGCGGGGGCGCTAATGACCCAGTTCCCTACCTCGCGCCTCCACCGGAGCTTCCCGGTGTTGGCGTCCAAAGCGTAGACGTGGTTGTCCGCGGAGCCGGTGTACAGGGCGCCGTCCACTACGGTGAAGGAGGCGTACATGGCCCCGCCGGTGGTATAGCGCCATTGCTCTTTGCCCGTCCGGGGGTCCAGGGCAAAAATGGTGCCATCCCTCTGCCCAAAGTAGAGGAGGTCTCCCGCCCTGGCCGGGGTGGTATTGACTGGCCCGTTGACGTGGAAGCTCCATGCCTCCGCGCCGGAGGCCCTGTCCAAGGCAACGACGCGGCCATCGCTGGTGGCGACGTACACCTGCTGGGCGTCCACAGCGGGGGCTGCTAGAATAGGCCCTTGGGAGGTAAACTTCCACAGGGTCTTGCCCTCCGGCACAAAGGCGGGGCCAGGCACGGCGCTGGTGTGCAGGGCGTTCCACCCGGCCATGGTCCACTGGCCTGGAGGGGATGCAGAGCTTATGGTGGTGGTGGGTTTGGGCAGGGGCGGGCGGATTTCAATGACCGCGAAGGCCCAGAGGGCCAGGAGGCCAAAGACAACTCCCAGGGTAGCCAGTTTGACGGCACGGTTGTGCCTGCGCAGGCGTTCTATGTAGCGCCGGGTCCACTGGGTCTCCTCTTCCTTGGTAAGGACGGGCTGGCGGCCCAGGGTCATCCAGCAGTTCTGGCACCGCTGCGCGGCTGCGGGGTTGCCGGCGCCGCAGTGGGGGCACATGACTCGTGCGCCTTCTATATCGGGTTGTTGGGCTGGCGCGGGCAGCGTGGGCGCTAGGGTGGCTTGAGTGGAGCCCGCGTAGGTAGGCGGCGGCGCCATTTGGCTGAGGGCCTGCTCCAGGGCTTGCACAAAGGCTGTGCAACTGGCATACCGCCGGTCGCTGTGGCGGTGTAGCGCCTTGAGCACCACCTCGTCCACTTCTGGGGGCAGGGTTTCCTCAATCCTGGATGGGGGCGTAGGGTTGGTGACGAGCTGCCTGGATAAAATGGTGTAGGGGTTTAGGGCGTCGTAAGGTATCTCACCTGTAAGGAGCTCGTAGGCAAGGGCGCCGAGGGAGTAGACGTCGTTCCTTGGGTCAGGAGGTTGTCCCTGGGTCTGCTCTGGGGGAGCGTAGCTGGGGTGGGGCGTGTTGACGGTGGTGCGCACCAAAGGGTAGCCCCCATCCACGAGGGTGATGGTGCCGAAGTCGGAGACCTTGACCTGCCCTGTCTCTGGGTTGTAGAAGACGTTGCTGGGCCGCAGGTCCCTGTGGACGATTCCTTGCTGGTGGGCGTAGTCTAGGGCTGCGGCGACTTGATGGAGGATGTGCAGGACCTCACCCATGGGTAGGGTAGGGGAATTGCGCGCCTTCAGGGTCGGCCAGGGCACGTATTCCATTACCACGCAGGCGCCGGAGTCGTCGTGTTCAATCTGCAGGACGTTGGCAATGTTGGGATGGTGGAGCGTCTGGACTTTGGCCATGGCCAGGAGAAATCGCTCTAGGAGGACCGGCTCCTGGGCGAAGTAGCCCAGCAAGACCTTCAAAGCCACTAGGTTGCCTTGGGAGTCCTTTGCTCTATAGACTGTTGCCAGGCCCGTCGTGCCAATGCGGTCCAGGGCATCGTACTTGCCAAAGAAGCGAAGGAGTGCGGCGCTGGTAAGGGTCATGAAACGTCCTTTGGTGGTAGGTGGGTACAAACGTAGCGAGGCCTGGCCTGTGCTGCGGCGAGGGCCGGCAGGGCTGGGCTTATGGCAAGCCAGGAAGGAGGGATGCGCTTGGTAGAGATGAGGGGCAACTTGGCTGTTATTCTCAAGGGTAATGGCTATTATATACGGCTTGGATGAGTTAAGGAACTATGACAAGTAAAATTGCTCAAGGGGTCTACCTTTTCTATGGCCCGGAGGAGTTTGCCAAAAAGGAGGTCCTGGACCGGCTGAAGGCTGCGGTGGGCCTGCCAGAGGTTCTGGAGGCGAATACCACGCTTCTGAAGGGCCAGGGCCTGACGCTTGCGCGACTCCAGGACGCTTGTAGCGCCGCGCCGTTCCTGGCAGAGCGGCGCCTGGTGTTGGTGGAAGGTCTTCTGTCCCAGGCAGGGGAGCCGCAAGGCCAGAGGCCAAGGGGCCGGACCCCTCGCCCTGTGCAAGGCGGGCCAGACCCATGGGAAGGCCTGCCCGCGGCGCTGGGCAGCCTGCCGCCAACCACCATCCTGGTGTTTCTTGAAGGCGACCTTCGCAACAGGAGTCCCCTCTTTCAGAGGATCGCTCCCCTGGCAGAGGTTCAAATGTTCCATGTCCCCTCTGGCGATGCGTTGCGGAGCTGGATACGGGCCAGGGTTTCCACCGCTGGCGCGTCTGTTTCGGCGGGGGCGGTAGACCTACTGGTGGAGCTGGTGGGCGGCAACCTCTGGGTGCTGCAAGGGGAGATAGACAAGCTGGCCTTGTATGCCTCCGGCGGGACGATAGCGGAGCAGGAGGTTGAGGCGTTGGTGTCCAACAGTCGTGAGGCAAACATTTTTCGCGCGGTGGACGCAGTCTTGGCCGGCCAGACGGGACGGGCCCTGCAACTTTTTAGAAGCCTGCGGCAGGGTGGCGCTGACGCTTCCTATATTCTGACCATGCTGGCGCGGCAGCTACGCTTTGTCATGGTTGCTCAGGAGCTGGTGGGCAGCGGCCTACCCAGGAATGAGCTGGCACAACGTCTGGGGCTGGCGGGGGAGTTTGCCCTGCGCACGGTGGAGGAGCAGGCCCGCAAGTACACGGCGGATCAGTTGGAGGGTATGTATCGCCTGTTGCTCCAGGCCGATGTGTCCATCAAGACGGGCGACGTAGAGGAACCCCTGGCGCTGGAGATGCTGGTGGCGGAGTTGGCGCAGAGGGGGGCGCCGGCCAGGAGGCGCTGAGGCCTGGGTGGCATTCACCCGTGGGGCGGTTCGCGAATCTCCCCACGGCGCCAGGTTCCCCATTATTCCTGGCCGGCCGGGCTGGTTTCACTCGTGCTTGATTTCGTTGAAACAGGCCACCACATGCCCCTCCTGCAAGGGACGCAGGGCTGGTCTGGGGCTGGCGCGGCAGAGGGTGCTGGCCTTAAAGCAGCGAGGAAGGAAGGGACACTCATCCGGCAAATTGATCAAATCTGGCGGCCGGCCCCCCATGGGGCGCAGCTTGCGGCTGGCGTCGTCCAGCCGGGGTATGGATTGCAGCAATCCCCAGGTGTACGGGTGCGCGGGGCGCTGGAAGATGTTTGCCGTGGCGGCGTGCTCCACGATGGAGCCCGCGTACATGACCGCCACCTGGTCCGCCATCTGGGCGACGACACCCATGTCGTGGGTAATAAGGAGGATGGCCGTGCCGTGCTCCTGCTTCAGCTTGCGGAGCTGGCTGAGGATAGCGGCCTGCAGGGTGGTGTCCAGGTTGGAGGTGGGCTCGTCGGCAATGAGCACTTTGGGCCTCAGGGCCATGGCGATGGAAAGCATGACCCGTTGACGCATGCCGCCGCTGAGCTGAAAGGGGTACTGCTTGAGGAGGCGGGAGGAATCGGGCAAGCCCATCTCCGTGAGGAGCTCCTGTGCCCAGATACGGGCCTCTTGCCGGGTGGCGTCGGTATGAGCCAGCAGCACCTCCTCTACCTGTATGCCGATGGCAATGCTTGGGTTGAGGGAGGACATGGGGTCCTGGAAGACCATGCCTATCTCCTTCCCGCGCACCCTGCGCAGGGCCTCTGGGTGCATGGTGACCAGGTCAACGCCGTTGAAGAGTACCCTCCCTTCCATGATGCGGCCAGGATAGGGTACCAGGCCAAGGATAGAGAGGGCGGTGACCGTCTTGCCGGACCCACTTTCTCCCACCATGGCGAGGATGGAGTTTTCCCGTAGGGAGAAGGTGATGCCGTTCACGGCCTTCACCACCCCCTCCCTGGAGAAGAAGGCCACTCTCAGGCCTTCCACCTGGATAATGGGTGTCCCCGGTGGGGTCTGCACGTTAGATACTCCTGCTCTTGGATAGGGCCACTGGCCGGAAGTTGCCTGCCTTGAGCTCATTGATGAGCTGGTGCAGCGAGGTGATAGGAGAGTCAAACTCCGTGGCGAAGGTGCCAATCTCCTTCAGCTTATGGGCGTCGCTGGCGCCGGTGCCCTTCAGGTTGAATCGGTTTGCGACCTCGTGAGCGAAGGCGTTTTCGGCAGTGGAGCCGCGGCCGTTCATCACCTCAACGGCGTTGGCCAGGGAGAAGACCTCGCTCTGGCAGGCCTGCTCCAGCATGGTGGAGTAGGAGTCCTGGTCAGGGGCGTCCTTCTCACGGAAGCGACGCCTGTAGGGGTGGGCCACCACGACGACTCCGCCAGCCTGGTCTACGAGCCGCTTGACGAAGGCGGCCCGGTGCATTCCGAAGATGTACCGGTCCAGGCCAAAGACGATCAGGTGCCCTTCCTCAGTAGTCACCTCGCACCCTGGGAAGATGGGGAAGTTGTGCCGCTGGCCCAGGGCCACCACCTCTTCCGGCTTCCAGAAGCCGTCGTGGTCCGTCAGGCAGATGCCGTCTAGCCCCACCCGCTTCGCCTCGGCAACGAGCTGGTCCGGGGAGAGAAAGCTGTCGTCGGAGGTGGGGTAGGTGTGGGTGTGTAGGTCTATGAGCATGGATATTGCCTTGCCTCACCGTCAAGAGAAAGGGGGCCAGTGATTCTTGAGGCGTGAAGCAGGTTACCTCTTACGCAATCGTCTCAACAAAGGGTCTTTTTTCAGGATCTGTTGGGTCATAGATGAGGGCGCCGTTCCATCGCACCTGAACATAATAGTGCACGAAGGATGATCCTGTAAGCTCGTTCGCAAAGACCTTGACCAATTTGCCTTGAGGGACGGCGATCTGAGGTCCCGATTGGCTTGCCCCACTGAACATCACGTCGTTCAGACCCATCTGCACGGGGCCAGGGGTAGGGGTGGGCGTGGGCGTAGGCGTACGTGTGGGAGTTGGCGTCGGTGTGGGAGTTGGTGTGCCCGTAGGTTGTGGAGGGGCGACGGACGCAAAGGACTTGCCTGTTTGTCCATAGATCGTACTATCAAAAAGGAGGGGTATCGCCAGGCCGGGTTCGGTAACGTCATCCGCCTCAATCTTAAAGAGGGGTCCAAAGTTGCCAAAGGCAAGGGGCCTATCAGGGGTAGTCTCCACCGTATAGTATCCATTGTCGGGGCCTGTCAACGTCCAGCCGTCCAGAAGACCGCCATCCTCTTTCTTCACGATGGCTAGCTGAATAGGTTTTTGGGTATCCAGTCTAAAGCGAAGTTTTGTGATACCTCTAGGGATATGAAGAGCGCGCATGAACAGGGTAGCCTTGTGCTGGGCCAGGTCAATGGTAGGGGGATCAAAAGTGATCCTGCCCAGCAGGTCATTACCTTTGAACTTGCTGACGTCGCCAATGCTGGCTATTAATGTGCCAACGATGCCACCGATGTTCACTTCAAAGCGGACCTCGTAGCTTCCTACGCTGCGCAGTGTGGTGTAGCTTACTACGTACTGGCCGCTCAAGTCCCTGATCAGTTCGCGGAGGCGTATCTGGATAAGCTCAATGT
This sequence comes from Chloroflexota bacterium, assembly GCA_016179765.1. GTDB lineage: Bacteria > Chloroflexota > Dehalococcoidia > Lucifugimonadales > JACPCL1 > JACPCL1. The sequence continues at coordinate 54,946 of JACPCL010000037.1, read as the reverse complement.
TTTCCGCGCTGTAATAAAACCCCTTAGTGCTCCCGGTGACTTCCTTGATTTGCTTCAGGTCGCTCTCCAGGACGTTTCCCACCCCGAGGGCGTAGATTTGAACGCCCCTATTGTTCGCCAAAGTGGCGATATTTAGCCAAGGGGTTGGGCTGCTTCGGTCTTTTCCGTCTGAGAGAAAGACCAACACCCTGGTTGTGTAGGGATTCTGCGCCTGGCTGGAGAAGAGGGGTAAAGCGGCCACAAGGGCCGTTCTTACCTCTGAGGCGCCTGGCTCATAGCTCTTTCCTGCGCCTGCTGCAAAATCACCTGCCTTTTTCTTGAGCGCTTCCCGATCAAGAGTGAGCTCAGACAAAACGAACGGAGGGAAGTTTCTATCGTGAAACTCCACAAGGCCAATGCGGTGCGCCACCGAGACTCTATCCATTGACTCTATAAAGGTATCCACCATGACCTGGATACCGCTTCGGCCATCGGGAAGACGGGTCTGAGCCATACTTGCCGTGAAGTCCAGGACAAACACCATTTCCAGGTCAAAGTTGGTACCCGGGTGGACAAAGAAGCTTGTCTCGGAGGTGTCTATGGGCTCCCAGCCGTTGGTGCTAGGGCCGCGTTCAAAGATCGTCATAGCCGATTGCATCTGCTGGGGTGGAATTGGACTCTCCAAAGCCCTCCCGTTCTGGTCTCTTAGGGAAAACACCAACTGAATTTGGCTGGGACTGTTGGTTTGTAATCCCTTGCTTTCCAGTCTTAGCTGGGTGAATGGCATGGGGGTTGGCGTAGGGGTAGCGGTAGGGGCAGGGGTCCGGGTGGGTGTGGGTGTCCTGGTTGGTGTGGGGGTTCGCGTGGGGTCAGGCGAATAGGTAGGAGTAGGGCTGAGAGCGGGTGCGTTCGTAGGTGGCGGTTCCGGTGTGGGAGTCGTTGTAGAGGCAGGATTAGGAGTAGGGGTTGCTGGAGACGAGCACCCCGTCAGGGCAAAGCCAACAGCAAAGAGGAGAAGAAGGATAACCAGGGGTCGCCCACCTCTTCTCATAGGAAAGAAGGCTCCTCCATCTCCATAGGCCGGTGTGATGTTATCCCTTGAAGACATTCTAGTGCAACACAGATTTGCCGAACCAAAGGTCCAAACCTGTTGGGTTCATGAGCACACCTTCCCATTGTACCTCACCGAGGTGTTCGCCGAAACGTCTGCACCCAACTTTGTGCTCTATTTCACTTGATGGGCCAAAGGCGGGCATGGTATAGTAGCTAGGCAATCTAGCAGGCCTCTTTGCGAGCAATATGTTTGACGACTACTTCCGCCAGTATGCCCTGATTGCCATCTTTGCCGGTGGCGCCGTTCTCATTCCCTTATCCATGCTCCTCATCTCCTGGGTGGCCTCCGTTGTCCGCATCCGGCCCCACAAGCCCAACCCCGTCAAGTACGAATTGTACGAGTGCGGCGTACAGCCCATAGGCCCCACCCGGTGGATGCAGTTCAACTTCCGCTACTACATGTACGCCCTCCTCTTTGTAGTCTTTGACGTGGAGACGGTGTTCCTGTACCCGTGGGCCATCCGTTTCCAGCACCTTGGCCTCTTTGCCTTTGTAGAGATGCTCATCTTCGTACTCATTCTCCTCATAGGTCTGGCGTATGCCTGGCGCAAACGGGCCCTGGAATGGGAGTAGGAGGGGGCGATGGAAGAGGAGACCCGGAAAAACCTGAGGCTACCGTTGTATTCCACCACATGGGACCTGGACCGGGCCGAGGGCGCTGAGGTCCAGGAGCTGAAAGAGACGGCGCTTTTGCCTCTGGGGGAGCCTTTCCTTGAGGCGCCTGATGATCTGCGGCGCAGTGTGGTGCTGACCACCGTGGACGCCCTCCTGAACTGGGGGCGCAGGTCTGCCGTGTGGCCCCTGACCTTCGGCCTGGCCTGCTGCTCTTTTGAGATGATCGCCAGCGCCATGTCCCGCTTTGACATCTCCCGCTTTGGCATGGAGGCCTTCCGCGCCTCGCCGCGCCAGGCGGACCTGATGATCGTCGCCGGCACCGTGACCTGGAAGATGGCCACCGCCATCCGGCGGTTGTACGCCCAGATGGCAGAACCCAAATGGGTCATCTCCATGGGCGTCTGCGCCACCAGCGGCGGCCCCTACTACCAGTCCTACAGCGTGGTGCCTGGGGTCAACCACATCGTGCCGGTGGACGTGTACGTCCCCGGTTGTCCGCCGCGCCCTGATGCGCTGCTCTACGGCATCATGCAGCTTCACGAGAAGATCCAGAGGTATCGTCTGAAGGGTGCGCCGGCGGGGGGCTAACTCAATGTGTTTGATGGCGGTCATTCTGAGGGAGTCCCCATGCTATCGGGACTCAGAATCGCCCATGCTGGCATCCAGCGCCAGGAAGGATGAAAAGGGTCAATTTTCAGTTCTTTCCACCTTGACGGGGGAAGGTTAGGATGGGGGTGAACAAGGGCCTACCCTCCAACTCAATCCTCCCCCGCAAGGGGGGAGGAAGCCATTTTCGTAGGAATGACAAGTGGGCCAGGTTTCTAAAGAGTTTAGTCGCGCATGATCCGAGAACTACCAGGGGAGGAGCTTGCTCGCCACGTGCAGGTTGCGTGCCCCGGGGCCGTGGAGCGGTGGGAGGGCTTGTGCCTGTGGGTGAAGCCAGAGCGTGTGCTGGAGGTGTGTCAAACTCTGAAGGAGACCCCAGGCATGGGGTTCAACCTGCTGAACGCCATCTCCGCGGTGGACTACGTGGAGTACTTTGAGGTCGTCTACCACCTGACCTCCACGGCTCACCTGCACAGCGCCGTCCTGAAGGCCAAGGTGTATGGCCGGGAGGAGCCGTCCCTCCCTTCGGTCGTTGGCCTTTGGCTGGGGGCCGACTTTCAGGAGCGGGAGGTATGGGACCTCATGGGAGTCAAGTTTCTCGGCCACCCCAACCTGAAGCGCATCCTGCTCTGGGAAGGGTATCCCGGCCATCCCCTGCGCCGAGACTATCTGGAAGCGCCCCGCTAAGGGCCGTCATGCCCATGCGCTCAGAGCCGGTCACCGTCAACGTCGGGCCGCAGCACCCCAGCACCCACGGGGTGTTTCGCCTGCGCATTACCTTTGACGGCGAGGTCATCCTGGACGCGGAGCCGGTCTTCGGCTACCTGCACCGGGGCTCGGAAAAGCTGGCCGAGGAGCGCACCTATACCCAGGTCATCACCCTGACCGATCGCCTGGACTACGTAGCCTCCATGACCAACAACCAGGCCTACGTGCTGGCCTGCGAGAAGCTGGCGGGCGTCCAGCCGCCGGAGCGCGGCATGTACCTGCGGGTCATCGCCGCGGAGCTCCAGCGCATCGCTAGCCATCTGATGGCCACAGGCTTCCTGCTGAACGACCTGGGGGCCTTCGCCACACCCCTGATGTACTGCTTCCGGGAGCGGGAGCGCATCCTGGACCTTTTTGAGATGCTGTGCGGCGCGCGCATCACCCTCTCCTACATGCGGGTGGGCGGCGTGTTCCAGGATGCGCCGGAGGAGTTCTGGCCCGCCTTGCGCATCTTCCTTGGGGAGATGCCCCACTATATTGACGAGTATGAGCGGCTTCTATCGGAGAACGAGATTCTGGTCACCCGCACCAAGGGCGTCAGTGTGCTCACGGTAGACCAGGCCCTGAATGGCTCGGTGACGGGGCCGGTGCTGCGGGCCACCGGCTTTCCCTGGGACCTGCGCAAGGTGGACCCCTACGAGGTGTACGGCCGGGTGAAGTTTGACGTGCCGCTGGGCAGGGCAGGGGACAACTATGACCGGTTCAAGATACGGATAGACGAGATGCGCCAGAGCCTGCGTATCGTTGAGCAGTGCGTGGAGCAGATTGAACCGGGACCCGTGCGGGCCGACGTGCCGGCTCTGGTGCGGCCACCCGTGGGCGACGCCTATAGCCGCATTGAGGGCCCCAAGGGAGAGCTGGGCTTCTACCTGGTGAGCGATGGCAGCGTTGCCCCCTACCGCTTCAAAATACGCTCCCCCTCCTTCATTAACCTGACGGTGCTCAGGGACATGCTTATCGGCTGGAAGCTGGCGGACATGATTGTGACCCTGGGCAGCATTGACATCAACATGGGCGAGGTAGACCGGTAATGGCTTTCCTGGAGGGGAACGCCCTCTTCCGCAACCTCTACTGCCTGCTGGCGGGCAATTCGGGCAACGCTCAGCACTGCGGGCGGGATGGCCTGTTGCCTGCGGGCTGGGAGTGGCTGGCCTTTGCCCTTGTGGGCTTTGCCATTACCTTCCTGCTGCTGAGCGCCTTCCTGCTGCTGACCATGTTTTACACCTACCTGGAGCGCCGGCTCCTGGGCCGCTTCCAGGGCAGGATAGGTCCTAACCGGGCGGGGCCTTTTGGACTGCTCCAGCCCGTGGCGGACGCCATCAAGCTGCTAACCAAGGAGTCCATTGTCCCCCAGGGTGCGGACTGGCTTCTGTACAACCTGGCCCCGCTCATGATGGTGGTGGTCATGTTCATGGTGCTGGCGGTGATACCCTTTGGCAAGCACACCTTCATCGCGGACCTGAACGTGGGGGTGCTCTTCATCATCGCCGTGACCTCGGTGAACGCCCTGGCCGTGTTCATGGCGGGGATCGCCTCTGGCAACCGGTATGCCCTCTTCGGCGGGATGCGCGCCGTGGCTCAGCTTATTAGCTACGAAGTCCCCATGGTGCTTTCCATCGTGGGAGTGTTGCTTCTGGCCGGCTCCCTTTCCCTTGTGGAGATTGTAGAGGCCCAGGTTATCCCCTTCTTCCTTCTGCAACCCCTGGGGCTGTTCATTTTTGTGGTGAGCGCTTCAGCCGAGATGAACCGCCCACCCTTTGACCAGCTTGAGGCGGAGTCGGAGATTGTGGCGGGCTACCACACTGAGTACGGCGGCATGAAGTTCGGCCTCTTCTACTTGGCGGAGTACGCCGCCGTGCTGACGACATCCGGCGTCATCGCCACCCTCTTCCTTGACGGCTGGGAAGGGCCGCTGCTGCCATCCCATGTGTGGTTTCTCATGAAGGTCTTCTTCCTGGCCTTTATCTTTATCTGGGTGCGGGCGACCCTGCCCAGAGTACGCATTGACCAGACCATGGCCTTCGCCTGGAAGTTCCTGTTGCCCCTGGGCATCATCAACGTCTTTATGACGGCGGCGGAGCTCCTCCTGTTTGGCCACGAGGAGGCGGGCGGGCAGGGCATCGTCCTGTCTACCGCTGACCTGTGGTTGATGTCCGTTGTCAACTTCGCGGTGGCGGTGGTGGGCATCGGCGCCTTCTCCCGCCTGGTCAGCCTGCGGACCCCTGCGCTGCCTGTGAGCGCGCCAAAGCCGTCTGCAGCGGAGGTGGTTTAGATGTACGGGCTTGGCATCCTTAATGGCTTCATGGTGACGCTGAAGAACTTCATACGGAGGCCCTTCACCATCTCCTATCCGGAGCAGCGGGCGCCCCAGCATCCCCGCTTTCGGGGAGAGGAGTTCACCTGGTACGAGGAGCGGTGCACCGGCTGCGCGAGCTGCGCCAAGTTCTGCCCCCTGGGGATCATCCGCATCGTCACCCACCCAAGCCAGGAGACGCCTGCGGAAGGGGACTCCTACGCTATTGACGTCTTTGACATAGACATAGGCCGGTGCATGTTCTGCGGCCTGTGTGTGGAGGCTTGCCCCTACGACGCCCTCTTCATGGGCAGCGGCTTTGAGGAGGCCAAGTACCGCCGCCAGGACCTGGTGATTTCCGTGGAGCGCCTGCGCACGGCGGAAAAGCGCCCCAGCACCTGGTATCGCCCGCAGCTTGAGGCCCAGAACTATGATCCCCGTAGGGGCGAGCCGATGACGTGGCAGGGCGCGGGTCGCGAACCTTGGCCCTACCACCTGCCCCTGCGGCCCACTACAGAGGAGATGACGACAGACCGGGAGGCGAAGCCTTGACGGCGCAGGACATCCTCTTCTGGGCGCTGGCAGGGGCCAGCGTTGGCTCGGCGGTGGCGGTGGTCACGATGAAGAGCATCTTCCGCGCCGCGGTGATGCTGGCCTTTTCATTTTTGGCGGTGGCCGGCCTCTTTGTCCTGCTCAACGCCGACTTCCTGGCGGTGGTGCAGGTGCTCATCTACGTTGGGGCGGTTTCGGTGCTGCTGGTCTTCGCCTCTCTGCTGACCCGAGACGCCGAGACGGGCAACACCGCCAACCGGTTGCGGTTGCCGGCCCTCCTGGGCTCGGCCCTCCTTTTGGCCTTCCTGGCCACCGTGGTCCTTCAGACCAACTGGTCGCTCATGGAAGACACCCTTTCGGCAGAGAGCCTGGCCAGGGTGCAGGAGGTGCTATCGGCGACACCCCAGTGGCTGGCGGGCCTGCTCCTGAGTGAGTGGGTGCTGCCCTTTGAGGTGGCCTCGGTGCTGCTGCTGGCGGCCATCGTCGGCGCGCTGGTGCTGGTGCGGGAGCGCCAGCCATGAGCTTCACTGGAACCCATACCCCCTGTGTCCCCCTCTCCCTTGTCAAGGGAGAGGGGGAGGGAAAGGCCTGGGGGACACCCCCAGACCCCCGTCCCTTCGGTTCGCACAGGGCAAGCTCCTGGGCGTTGCCCCTCTGGACGCTCGGTTTGGCAATCTTGGGATAGGCATATGAGTCTGGAAAACTTCTTATTGCTGTCCGTCGTGCTCTTCAGCATCGGGCTGTATGGGGCGCTGACCCGGCGCAATGTGGTCGTCGTGCTCATGTCCATTGAGCTGATGTTCAACGCCGTCAACGTAGCGGCGGTGGCCGTCTCTCGCTACGTGACGCCGGCGGCGCTGCGCGCCGACACCACCTCTATCGCGGACGCCGTGGTCCAGCGGGTGCTGACTGGGCAGGTGTTTGCTCTGTTTGTCATTGTGGTGGCGGCGGCGGAAGTGGCCCTGGGGCTGGCCATCGTGATAGCGGTGTACCGCAGCCGCGGGACGGTGGACTTGACCCAGGTGAATCTGATGAAGCGATAGGGTGACCTTAAGGGGCGAGGAAACCTCGCCCCTACATGCTTGGCGGAGATTGAGGCCCGCCATGGAGCGAGTTGTGTAGAGGCGCGGTTGCCGCGCCCTTAGGAATACCCTAACCCCCATCCCCTTCCCCTTTGGGGAAGGGGAGAGATGGCAATCTATGTGGGTTGACTACATGAAGGCGCCGAACCTGGCCATCGCTGAGATGTGGAAGAACGTCTTGGAGGGTGAGGGGTTGCCCACGCGCATCCTGCCGGAAGGGGATATCCTTCAGTGGGGGGAGCGTGTGCCCTTCAGGATCATGGTGCCGCATGGCCGCGAGCACGTTGCTGACGAGATTTTGAGGAAGCTGTAGGCGTATGATAAGTGAGCTTGGGGCCTGGGCTATCTTTCTGCTCCCGTTGGCTTCCTTTGCCCTTATCGCACTGGTTATCCGCCCCTTCCTGGGCAGTCGCTCCAGGGTGAGCGGCTACGTCACAGTTCTGGCCATCGGCCTCGCCTTTCTGCTGTCGGCCTATGCCTTGCGTTCCACCCTAGGCCACGAGCAGGCCATCGGCTGGCCGTCCCACCGGTGGCTGGCCATCAGCGGCCTGGATATCCGTATCGGCATCCTCATGGACCCGCTGACGGCCATCATGCTGGTGGTGGTCACGGGCGTGAGCCTGCTGGTGCAGGTCTACTCTCTGGGCTACATGAAGGACGACGAAGGGTACGCCCGCTACTTTGCCTACATGTCCCTGTTCACCGCCTCCATGGTGGGCGTTGTCATGGCCCGCAGCATCATCCAGCTCTACGTCTTTTGGGAACTGGTGGGCCTGTGCTCCTATCTCCTCATTGGCTTTTGGCACCAGCGGCCAGCCGCAGCCGCCGCGGCAAAGAAGGCCTTCCTAGTTACCCGCATTGGCGACGTGGGCTTTCTGCTGGCGATCCTGTACCTGTTTTTGCAGCGGGACACCGCCGCCTTCGCCGGGCGGAACCCCTTTGAGATACCCGACATCCTTGCGGCGGCGGGCATGATGACCACCTTTGCCGCAACGTGGACGGCCCTGGGCGTCTTCGCCGGGGCCGCCGGCAAGTCCGGCCAGTTCCCCCTGCACACCTGGCTGCCCGACGCTATGGAAGGCCCCACGCCTGTCAGCTCCCTCATCCACGCCGCCACAATGGTGGCCGCGGGCGTGTTTCTGACGGCCCGCTTCTTCCCCCTCTTTGAGCACTCCGCCGCCGCCATGACGACGGTCGCCCTGGTGGGTGGGTTCACGGCGGTCTTCGCCGCCACCATGGGCCTGGTGATGTACGACATCAAGCGGGTGCTGGCCTACTCCACCATCAGCCAGCTTGGGTACATGATGCTGGCCATTGGCGTGGGAGCGCCGGCGGTGGCCATCTTCCACCTCTTCACCCACGCCTTCTTCAAGTGCCTCCTGTTCCTGGGCGCGGGCAGTGTGAGCCATGCCATCCTCACCTTTGACATGCGCTTCATGGGCGGCCTGCGCAAGGCGATGCCCTGGACGTACGCCACCTTCCTGATAGGCGCGCTGAGCCTGGCGGGGGTCTTCCCCCTGGCCGGGTTCTGGAGCAAAGACGAGGTGCTCCTGTCGGCGTGGCGCGGCGATAAGGGCGTGGACTCCCTGGTGTTCTGGCTGGCATTCGTGGCGGTGTTCCTGACCGCCTTCTATATGTTCCGGGTCATTATCATGACCTTTCACGGCCCCTTCCGAGGCGGCGTGGGGGCAGAGCACCCGCAGCCAGGGCCGCCGGCACGAGGGGAGCATGACCAGGACCATGCCGCTGGTGAGGAGGCCGCACCGAGCGTCCACCTGGCGGAGTCCCCGCTGGTGATGATCGCTCCAATGCTCGTGCTGGCGGTACTGGCGATAGCTGCGGGTTACGTGGCGAACCCGTTGGGCGACCTGGCAGGCGTTCCAGCCCACTGGTTTGTGGAGTTCCTGGAAGAGCACGCGGAGGGCTTTAGCCCTGGGTTGGCGGCGGCCTCCTCTGCAGTAGCCCTCGGCGGCGTTGGCCTGGCCGCGCTGGTCTACGGGCGTCGTTCGCCTTCGCCTGAAGCCGTGGGCCGAGCTTTTGGCCCCATACGCACCCTGCTGCTCAACCGGTACTACATGGACGCACTGTACGAAGGGGTCATTGTCCGAAGTCTCTTCTATCAGGGCATTGCCCGAGGGCTCAACTGGTTTGACCGGGAGGTGATAGACCGGTTTGTAGACTTCCTGGGCTGGCTTAGCCGGAACGGTGGCCGCACCGTGGCGCCCCTGCAAAACGGCCAGACCCAGGCCTATGGAGTCGTCATCTCTCTGGGCGTTCTGGCGATCATAGGAGTGTATCTGGTCTTTGGGAGATAGAAGTCTCTTCTCTGTGACCGTAACAGATCAGGTTGTTGAAAGATTGCTTACCCCTCATCCTAACCTTCTCCACAAGGGGAGAAGGGGAAATCTCCTCTCCCTTGATGGGAGAGGGCGAGGGTCAGGGGCAGTCATATCATAGGAGCGGGCGTTGCTGACGGCGGTTGTGTTCACACCCCTGGCCGGGGCTTTGGCCATCCTGCTGCTGGCGTGGCTTACGAAGGTCATACGTTGGCAGGGTGGCTCGGCGCGTCGTAAGCCTACCCCTGGCTGGCTGAAGGCCGGTCCGCGCACGCAAAGGGCGCGCAGCCTTGCCCTCCTGGTCTCCGTGGCGGAGCTCCTCCTCTCCGTGACGGTCTTTCTCTCCTACGACCTGGCGCAGGGTGGCCTGCAACTTATCACCCGCGCTGATTGGATAGTCCCCATCAATGCTCAGTATTACCTTGGCGTTGATGGTTTGAGCGCGCCCCTGGTGCTGCTTAACGGCCTCCTGGGGCTGTGCGCCGTCCTGGCCTCCTGGAATGTCCGGCGGCGGGCCAAAGAGCATTTCATCTGGCTCCTGGTGCTCCAGACCGCCGTCATGGGCGTCTTCACCTCCCTGGACTTTGTCCTCTTCTTCGTCTTCTGGGAGTTGGAGCTTATCCCCATGTACCTCCTCATCTCCATCTGGGGGAGTGGACGCAAGGAGTACTCGGCCCTCAAGTTTCTGGCGTTCACCATCTTTGGCTCTGCCTTCATGCTGGTGGGCCTGCTCGTGCTGTACTTCTCTACAGGAACCTTTGACATGGTGGCGCTCGGCCAGCAGAAGGAGTGGAGCAACCTTATCCTGCCCGTCCAGGTAGTATTTTTCCTCTTCTTCACCGCCTTCGCCATCAAGCTGCCCTCCTGGCCGGTACACACCTGGCTGCCCGACGCCCACACGGACGCGCCCACGGCAGGCAGCGTGATGCTGGCGGGCGTGCTCATCAAGATGGGGGGCTACGGGTTGATCCGCGTGTGCGTCACCATGTTCCCGGAGGTGGCGCGAGAGTACGCCTGGCTGCTGGTAGCTCTGGGCGTGATGAGCGTCATGTATGGAGCCGTCGTCACTATGCGCCAGAACGACTTGAAGCGGATGATCGCCTACAGCAGTATTAGCCACATGGGCCTGGTGCTCATCGGCATCAGCTCGGTAGGCGTTGCAGCGGACCGGCTCAGCCCAGTAGGGCTCAGTGGCGCGGCCTTGCAGATGTTCACCCATGGGACCATCACCGGCCTCCTGTTCCTGCTGGTGGGCTTCGTGTATGAGAAGGCCCACACCCGGTACATCCCTGACCTGGGCGGCCTTGCCGCGCGAATGCCCTTCCTGGCTGCCTTCTTAGTCATGGCCGGACTCGCCTCTCTGGGGTTGCCCGGGTTGAGTGGGTTCGTTGCCGAGCTGCTGGTGTTCCTGGGAACCTTCAGCGTCTGGGGCTGGCCCACGGCTATCGCCGTCTTTAGCATCGTGCTGACGGCTGGCTACATCCTGTGGATGGTGCAGCGGGTGATGTTCGGCCCTGCGCTGCGCCGGTACGACCACGTGGGCGACGCCACCTTGGCGGAGGCGATCCCGGTTGTCCTGCTGTTCATTGCCATTCTTGCGGTGGGCGTGTATCCCGCCTGGCTGACGGATGTCTTTACCTCTGGGGTAGCGCCCATCATTTCACGTTTTGGTTAGGTTATGACCGCGCACGACCTGTATCTGCTGGCCCCACCGATTGCCCTGGCAGGGGTTGGGGGCCTTGTGGTGCTGCTAGACCTGGTCACCAGGCGCACAGGCCTGGTGGCTGCCGTATCTCTGTTGGGCCTTCTCTTGCCAGCGGCCTTTGCCTTGGCCCTGTGGGGCGACGTGAACACCGGTGGGGCCATGGCGGGCGTCTTTGACACCCTGGTGGTGGACAAGTTCGCCCTGTTCTTCCAGTTTCTGGTGCTGGCGGTGGTGGCCCTGGTGATCCTTGGCGCTGCCGACTATGTGGCCAGGTTCCAGCGGTACAAAGGGGAGTTTTACGCCCTGGTGCTCTTCTCGGCTTTGGGCATGATGCTGCTGGCAGCGGCGACGGAGCTGGTGTCTATGTACATCAGCCTGGAGCTGACGTCGCTGCCCCTGGCGGCCCTGGCCGCCTTTTTGCGAGACGAGCGCTCCACGGAAGCGGGCCTCAAGTTTCTGCTGCTGAGCGCCATGAGCTCCGCCTTGCTCCTGTATGGCATGGTGCTGGTCTATGGCTACACTGGCAGCACCCAGCTTGGGGAGATCGCCCAGGCGGTGGCGGCAGGTGGCCAGCCCTTTGGCAGCCCTGCGGTGCTGGCTGGCGGCGTGCTGATAGCCGCGGGGTTTGGCTTCAAAATAGCCATGTTCCCCTTCCAGATGTGGACGCCGGACGTCTACGAAGGTGCGCCCACGCCGGTGACCGCGTACCTTTCGGTGGCCAGCAAGGCGGCGGGGTTTGCCGTGTTGCTCCGGCTGTTCTCCACCGCCTTTGGGGCAGTCAGCCTGGACTGGGGGATGCTCTTTGCGGTGCTCAGCGCCCTGTCTATGACGGTGGGGAATCTGATGGCCATGGGGCAGAGCAACATCAAGCGCCTCCTGGCTTACAGCACCATCGCCCACGCGGGGTACATTCTGGTGGGCGTGGCGGCCATGGCCGTGCGGGAGCCGGCAGGCTCCGAAGGCCTTGGACTCTCTAGCGTTCTCTTCTATTTGGGTGCATACGCCGCTACCAACCTGGCCGCCTTCTTCGCCGTTATCGCCATCACCAACAGGACGGGCAACGATCAGGTGGACGGCTTCGCTGGCATGGGCAAGAAGGCCCCCGTCGTCTCCGCGGTGCTGGCCTTCTCCCTGGTTTCTCTCATTGGCATTCCCCCAACCGCCGGTTTCATGGGCAAGCTGTACTTGTTCAACGCCGCCGTTCGCGCGGACCTGGTGTGGCTGGCTCTGGTGGGCGTCGTCAACAGCGCCGTCTCCGCCTACTATTACCTGCGGGTGGTGAAGGCGCTGTACGTCTCCTCCTCGGAATCGCGAGCAACCGTCCCATCCTCCCCTGCGGTGCGCCTGGCCCTGGGGGTATCTGGCCTGGGGGTGCTGTTCCTGGGTATCTTTCCGGCGCCGCTGCTGGGCCTGGCCGAGGCCGCGGTGGCTACCCTTCTGTCACTGAGATAGGCCGCGCACCATGCTCAGGTCCCGAGGCTATCCTCATCCGCTTTCTCTACCTCTCCTCCTGTAGCAGGGTGCTGAAAAACACCCCCAAACCCCCTCAAGGGGGTTCAAGGTATCCGCCTGCGGCGGATGGATTTGTATCTGGGGCACACCCCCAGACCCCCGCCATCCGCCTGAGGCGGACGCCCCTCTGGACACCCCCTTTTTCCGCAGCCTGATAGTCCCCCTCTCCGAAGCGGAAGGGGGACTTGATAGTTGTGAAGATGGGTGTTGCGGCTTAGCCGCAACACCCATCTTCACCTTCAATATGCCCTTCCTGGAAGAGGAGGTAACTCCTGACTGCCGTCCTACGGGGATTACCGGTAGAGGTCATGCTAGCTGTGGTAGCGGAAGCGGCCCTCCACCTTGTCTCGGTTGAGCCGGCGGTTCAGGTGCAGACCCTCCAGGATGAACTCCAGGGCGGAGGCCGTCTCTGCGGGCGAGCCATCGGCGTGGAGCTTGGCCAGGGCGGGCTTGATGCCTTCTAGCTCCTTGAGCTTGGAGGCGTATTGGGCAGAGGGGATCTCGTTCCCGGTCTCTACGACCAGGCCGGTGGTGAACCGCTCCACCAGGGGGTCAAACTCTCTGGGGGTGAAGTACCGCCCGAAGATGTTGAGCACCGCCTTGCGGGTGAGATCGTCCACGATGCGTGGCTCCCGGCCCTCCTCCACGCTCTCCATCTCAAGCTTGCCGGTGGTGGAGGACAGGATGGCGGGCAGGTCGCTGATGCGTGGGGCGCACCTGTCTTCACCATTGACGATGGCACGGCGCAGGGCGTTGCTCACCACCGTCTCAAGGTTGGCGATGGAGACGCGGACGCTGACGCCGGAGCGCTGGTTGATGTCTGTGCTGCGCCGGGCCAGGGCGGTGAACTCGGCGATAATCTCCTTCATGAACTGAGGCACCACCACCATGGCTTCAATGTTGCCGAAGTCCGCCCGCTCCTGGTCAACGATGGTGACCTCCTCCTCAATGCTCTTGGGGTAGTGGGTGCGTATGTGGGCACCGTACCGGTCTTTGAGGGGCGTGATGATGCGGCCCCGGTTGGTGTAGTCCTCTGGGTTGGCCGTGGCCACCACGTACATGTCCAAGGGGAGGCGCACCCGGTAGCCCTTGATCTGGATGTCCCGCTCCTCCATGAGGTTGAAGAGGCCCACCTGGATGCGCTCCGCCATGTCAGGCAGCTCGTTGATGGCGAAGACGCCCCGGTTGGTCCTGGGGATGAGGCCGTAGTGGATGGTGAGCTCATCGGAGAGATAGCGACCCTCGGCGACGCGGATGGGGTCTACCTCCCCAATGAGGTCGGCGACGGAGATGTCTGGCGTGGCCAGCTTCTCGCCATACCGCTCCTCCCGTGGGAGCCAGGCGATCTCCACCATGTCCCCATGCTCTGCTACTTGGTCCCGGCAGGCGCGGCAAACGGGGTTGAACGGGTTGTCGTTGATCTCGCAGCCAGCCACGACGGGCGTCTCTTCGTCCAGGAGGGTGACGAGGGCACGGATGATGCGGGACTTGGCCTGGCCGCGCTCCCCCAGCAGGATAATGTCCTGGCCAGCCAGAATGGCGTTCTGAATCTGAGGCACAACGGAGTCCTCGTACCCTACAATGCCGGAGAAAAGCTGCTCGGCGCTGCGCAGCTTGCGTACCAGGTTGCGGCGCATCTCTTCCCGAATAGGCAGCACCTGATACCCGCTGGCGCGCAACTCACGGATGGTACGAGGTTTCTTGGTGGTCATGCTCTCTCCCTGGTCCTTCAAGGAAGCTCCAAAGGAGCTTCCCTCTCGGCCTCCCCTCTCCACGAGGGGGAGTGAAATAGGCGACTGGGTTGCTGGCATCCATGATACTACCAGGGAGTGGGGTGTCAACGGAGGGAGCGAGGATGAAGGGTGAGGAGCTGTTTGGGGGTGTGGTGTTCCAGGGGGAGGTTGGGATAGCGGGAAGCTATCCCCAAACGGTTTTCTTTCACCCCCGGCCTTCAGGCTGGGGTATCATACCGCTCCCTTCAGAGGGCGGTGCTTCAATGATTCTGGGATGGCAACTATGCTGGCCTACTGGTAGTACACCGTCGCCAGGTAGGGATCGTGCTGTTGTGGCTGGGGCTGTGGCGCCGGTTTGCCGGCCTTACGGTTCAGGGTGTGGGTCCACAGCTTGCCGATTTGCGCTTCCGTGAGATGGTAGCCGCACTGGACACAATAAATGTAGTAGCCATAGGTGTCCTTATTATCCGTCAGTTCCCCTCTGCATTTTGGACATCCCTTTAACCAGACCATGGCGCCTCCTTATTGCCCATGAGATGGCGTCCCTGCGCCCTTTCCCTTCTCTCGCCCATAGAATAGACGTCCCCTGTTAATTTCGTCATGCACCATGACGCAACATCCGGTATAGATGCGGACAAGTTTCGGTTAATTAGGGCCTTAATATTTCCTGAATTTTGGTTCTTGGTGTCTTTAGCTCCCTTTCTGGTGCGTGGGGGAGTGGTATACTCAAGCGTAAGGAAAACGAACCAAAGAAGGCCACCTAAAGGAGGCCAGGATGGTTAAGATGACTCAGCTTCCGCCGCCGGCGATACCATGGAGTGATCTGGTCACCCACGATGGCCTCTTTTCCGTGGATGCTCGCCAGCGCATTGTGCATTGGAGCGACAGTGCCCAGCGTATCCTGGGAATGAGAGGGGAGGATGTGGTGGGCAAGTTCTGCTACGATGTGGTAGGGGGGCGGGACGACCGCAACTACCGCTTCTGTCGCCGCAACTGCCCTGTGCTCCTGAATGCCCGCCGCGGCCGGGCTACGCCGAACTACGATATCCTGTGTCAGCCCCCAGAGGGGGATGACCGATGGCTGAACATCAGCGTGGTGATTCCCCGGCGCAATCGTGGGTCTTTCCAGGTGCTGCACCTGTTCCGGGACGTCACCAGCCGTCGCCACACGGAAGCGTTTGCCCAAAGGGCGGGTGCGGCGCTGAGAGAGCTCCTGGCCGAGGAGACGGCGGCAGTGCAGGGTGAAGCGCCCGCCACCGCCAGCGCCCTTTCCCCCAGGCTTTCCCGCCGAGAGCAGGAGGTACTGCGCCTTTTGGCGTCAGGCCAGAGCACGAAGGAGATTGCCGGGACCCTGGGGGTACAGCCCATCACCGCCCGCAACCATATCACACGGGTACTGAACAAGCTGGGCGCGGAGAACCGCCTGAAGGCGGTGGTGTACGCCTCCCAGCATGGGCTGCTCTAAGCGCCATTCGCCAAATACGAGATGCCTACGTAGGGGCGGTCCGCAGGCCGCCCCTACGTCTGTGTAGGGCTGCGCCGGCCAAGCTCGTTCAGCCTGCCCCCCCATATTGATGTAACCGCACCTAGTATTGGAAATGCGCTTCCTGCAACATTGATTGTGACAACTATCACGTGTGGCGTTCCTCTGGTGGCCGTCATGCCCATGGAGCTTGCAGTTTTTGTAGGAGGAGGCGCGCTCTGAACAAGGACTTCCTGCTTGTAGCTATCCTGTGGGCGCTCCTGACCTTCGTGCTGGAGCTCTTGATCGTTCCCTGGAACCTCTTCCCTCTGGCCGCTGCTGAGGAGGCAGCCGTCGTTGATAACGCTTTCAAGCTGCTTATGGTGCTGGCGACGCCGGTTTTCGCCCTGGTAGTCGTCACGGTCATCTACAGTATGCTGCGCTTCCGCCGGCGGGGCGAGCCCACGGAGGACGGCCCCGCCATCCATGGCCCGCGCTCCGTTATCCTCGCCTGGCTGACTGTCACCACGGGCCTCACGATCCTGATGATCATCACCCCGGGCATCACCGGCCTGCGGGAGCTGCGCGCCCACGCCAGCGAAGCGCCTGACCTTCTCGTCCAGGTGCAGGGAGGGCGATGGTTCTGGAAGGTGACCTATCCGGAGTACGGCGTCAGCTCCACCAAGGAGTTGGTCCTACCCGTTGGGAAACGGGCGCGCTTTGAGGTCTCCGCCATGGACGTGCTCCACTCCTTCTGGATCCCGGCCTTCCGGGTCAAGATTGATGCCGTCCCGGGCAAGATAACCACCACCTACGCAACGCCGGACACCCTTGGTTCCTACGATGACGATGAGCATATGCGCATCCAGTGCGCCGAGCTGTGCGGCCTGGGGCACTCAGTGATGCGGTTGTCGGTACGGGTGGTGACAGAAGATGAGTTCAAAGCCTGGATTGCAGAAAGCACCGCCAAGTAGCCGACCAAGTAGCGAGAGGTAGAAGCATGGCGTTCCTTCCTCTGATAAAAGCGGTGCTCTTCGCGGCCATTGGCTTTGCCGTGGGTGCAGGGGCTACCACGGGCCTCCGAAACCTTCTCGGCATGGAGCCCTGGTCTACTGAGCCTGTGGTGACTATGGGCTACGTCTTTGCTCTCATAGGCTGGCTGTTGGGAGTAGGGTTGTGGGACGCCTGGGCCAGGGAGTGGTTTGGCAAGCAACCCAAGGAGCCGCTTCACGAGGGTTGGGCCAGGTTCTTGCGCTTCAGCACCGACCATAAGGTCATTGGCGTGCAGTACCTGGTGACCATGGTGGTTATCATGCTGCTGGCCGGCGCCTTGTCCTTGCTCATGCGCGTTGAGCTGGCCGCCCCAGGCCAGACCATTATGGGGGCCAGCGATTTCAACACCACCATGAGCCTGCACGGCATCATGATGATCGCCGTGGCCGTGGCCACTGTCATGGGTGGGTTTGCCAACTTCTTCGTGCCGCTGATGATAGGGGCCGAGGATGTGGCCTTCCCTCGCATCAACGCCATGAGCTACTGGATTGTGCCGCCTGTGGCGGTGCTGTTGCTGGCAACCCCCTTGATGGGCGGCTTTGATACCGGCTGGACCGCCTATCCTCCCCTGAGCGTCCTCAACGCCTCCGGCCAGCTCCTGTTCTTGCTGGCCTTCCTCACCTTTGGCGTCTCCTCCATCTTAGGGGGGCTGAACTTCCTTGCCACCATCATCATGTTACGGGCGCCTGGCATGAGCTGGGGCCGGTTGCCCATCTTCGTCTGGTCCATCTTCTCCGCGGCCCTCATCAGCCTGACCGCCACCCAGTCGGTGGCCCTGGGTCTGCTGACGGTGATTCTGGATAGGGTGGCCGGCACCTCCTTCTATAATGCGGCGGAAGGCGGCAACGCCCTGCTGTACGAGCACGTCTTCTGGTTCTACTCCCACCCCGCCGTTTACATTATGATTCTGCCGGCCTTTGGCATTGCCTTGGAGATGCTCACGCACTTCTCTCGCAAGCCCCTCTTTGCCTATAAGTGGGTGGTGGCCTCTTTGCTGACGGTAGTGGGCTTGAGCTACATTGTGTGGGCGCACCACCTGTTCACCAGCGGCATGGGGGACTACCTGCACCTGCCTTTCATGGTGACCACCGAGCTGATCTCCATCCCCACGGGCATGGTGTTCCTATCTGGCCTTGGGACCATCTGGCAAGGGAGGCTTTGGCTGAAGACGCCCATGCTCTTTGCCCTGGGCTTTCTGATGAACTTCGTGATTGGCGGCGTGACGGGAATCTTCCTGGCGGACGTTCCCACCGACATCAACCTCCAGGACACCTACTTTGTGGTGGCCCATTTCCACTACACCATCATGGGAGGCGAGATTTTTGCCATCCTGGGCGCACTCTACTACTGGTTCCCCAAAATGAGCGGACGGAGCTACAACGAGGCCCTGGGCGTGGTGCATTTCTGGTGGCTGTTCCTTTCCTACAACGTGACCTTTATCTCCATGTTCTGGGTGGGCATCCTGGGCATGCCCCGCCGGGTGGCCGACTATCCGGCAAACATGGCTGATGCCAACCTCTTCGTCACCGTTGCATCCTTTGTCCTGGGGGCCAGCTTCCTGGTCTTCGCCGGCAACCTCCTCTACTCCTGGATCAAAGGCCCTGTGGCATCGGCCAATCCCTGGAAGGCTCGTACCCTGGAGTGGCAGACCTCATCGCCTCCGCCCCTGGAGAACTTCCCCTCGGAGCCCACGGTGGTGGGTTCCCCTTACGGCTATGGCGTGGCGGGCTCTGTCCATGCCCGGCTGGCCCCGGCCGGCGGGTCTAAGGAGCAGGATGGGCAGTCTTAGGGTATCGTGGACGAAGCAGAAGGAGATAGCTCTATGCAATCAGCAAGGCGCGCATCGGCCCTGCGCCGAGGGTTGTGGGTAATACTGGCCCTGGCGGTGCTGACGACGGTGGAGTATTTGGTGCCCGTCGTGGCGCCCCATGGCAACGTGGCGTATTTGGTTGTCTTTGCGCTCGCCAAAGCAGGCGTTATCGCCCACTACTTCATGCATGTAACCCAGCTTTGGCGAGAACACCAGGAGGAGGAGTAGATGGCCTTCGCAGCCCGTGCGCCCGCTCCAAGTCATCGAGAGGAACGCGCTCATCCCCACAAGAGCCGGCTGGGCATCAACCGCCTTGGCCTGTGGCTGTTCCTCTTGTCCGACTCTGTTTTCTTCGGAGTGCTCCTCTCCACACGCTACTACCTGCAAGGGGTGCGCACGCCGGAGGAGGTGAGCCAGCCTCTGGGGTTGGTCCTCACGTCAGTCCTTCTGCTCAGCAGTCTGACCGCCTACCGTGCCGAGACCAGCGCCGTCCACGGTAACCAGGCAGGTTTCCGCAGGAACACGCTGTTCACCATTCTGCTGGGGGCCCTGTTTATTGTGGGTGTAGGTGTGGAGTGGGCTCTGGCGTTTTCGCACTTCCCGCCCGATACGGGATACGGGACCGTTCTCTTTACGACTACAGGCATCCACGCCTTCCACGTGGTCACCGGCCTGATTGCTCTGGCGGTGGTGTTCCGCTTGGGCAAGGACGGACGCTACAGCAAAGGCAACTTTTGGCCTGCAGAAGGCGTGGTGAAATACTGGCACTTTGTGGACGTGGCCTGGGTGTTCATCTATCCCACGTTGTATCTGGTGGGCTAGGCCTAAGCCGGCTGCGGAAGAAAGGGGAGTCCAGAGGGGGATAGCCCCGGAGCCTGCCCTTGGTGAACCGAAGCCCTGAGCGGAGCGAATGGGGAAGTGAAGGGATGGGGGTTTGGGGGTGTTTTTCAGCACTCTGCTAAGCTGGCAACACAGGTAAAAGAGATGTGGGGATGTGTTTGCGGCTTTGCCGCAAACACATCCCCACACATTGCTTTTGGGGAAATACAACCGCAGCCTAGAGCAAAGAAAACGGCTGCCCAGGTTCTGGGCGTGCTAGGCCTTGCCGTAGTCAGCATCCCCCTTGAGGACGATGACCTTGGCCTCTTTGTCCACGTTCCAGACCCTCAGGCCGTCGGTGGCGGCGATGCTGGCGTCTAGGTAGAGCTCAATCCTGGCGCCGGCGCTGTCGCCGCCGGTGAAGTTCAGGTCAGCGGTAGCGCCCGAGCCATCGGAGGTGGCCGTCACGGCGTCGGCAGCGTGCTTGGGCGGCTCCTTCACGTAGTTGGGCGCCAGTTTGCCGGCGAAGTCCAAGGCGCCGAAGCACTGGGCAAGGGCGTCTTGCATCGCGCCGTCGCCGTCGCCGCATACGACGTCCACCGCGCCGTCGGCTGGGAAGCCTGGAGGATCGTCGGCGATGGTGTTGACCTTCACTTTAAGGATGCCATCACCGTCAACGTCCGTCAAAGAGTTGGTGGGGCTGGCAGAGCCGCTGATGGGGAGGGTGTTTTCGTGTTCGGCGAAGTAGCGCTGGACGCCGCTCTCCACCGTCCTGATGTCGCTCTCTTTGCCCTGAGTCCGAGTAGAGGCTACGAAGCCACGGACCGCGGGGAAGGCGATGGCCGCCAGGATTGCCAGCACCACGATGACGATGATGATCTCCACCAGGGTGAAGCCGCGCTGACCCTTGAGTGTTGCCTTCATTGAGCCCCTTTCTTTGTTGCCGATGATTGCAGCGGTGGGCCCGCCAGCTCTTGCTTTTGGGACGCAGAGCACCCCCCCTAGTGTGTTGTCCTTGAAATACGTTTACAAATTGTCGTTGCGAGGAGTCCTTCCCTGGAAGGGCGACGAAGCAATCTGGAGGAGGGGTGACCCTGCCGCCAGATTGCCACGGCCCTCCTGAGCCTGTGATGAGAACCTTGAACCATCGGCCCTCGCAATGACATTATCACTGAACTTCAGGGACGGGACACTAGCCGTTGGGCAGCAGCGCCACGCGCCCGAAGAGCTTGCGTTCCTGCATCCAGCCCACGCCGATGAGGATGTCCCGCAAGGGCAGGGTGGCGTGCACCACCGGCCTCACCTGGCCCTGAGCGACCATGCGCACTGCCTGTTCCAGGCCGTGGCGCTGGACGCCGGTGGAGCCTCGGATAATGGCGTCACGGAACAGAAGCTCCGCCAGGTTGACCTGGGCTTTGCCCCCGGCTACTTCACCCAGGAGCAGCAGTCGCCCGTACTGAGCCAGGCAGCGCACCGAGGATTCAAAGAGGGGGGAGCCAACGGTGTCAAGGACCACCTCTGCACCCCGCTCGCCTGTCATGGCCAGGACGATCTCGCTGAAGTCCAGCTCGCCCACCGGCGCAACGTTGTCCACGCCTAGCTCCATGAGTGAGTTCAGCTTGTTTTCCGAGGAGGTGACGCCGATGGTGCGTGCTCCCAGGGCCTTGGCGATTTGCAGGGCGTGGACGCCCAGGCCGCCGCTGGCCCCCGTCACCACCGCCGTCTCCCCAGCCTTCAGGCCCGCCACGTTCTGAGCGGCTTGCAGGGCCACGCCAATGGGGCAGGCCAGCAGGCACGCCTGCTCTGGCGGCATATCCGGCGGCACGGTGACCAGGGCCGTATCCCGCACGCATGTGTACTGGGCAAAGCCGCCTGGAAGGCCGTGGCCTATGCCCTGGCCTCGCTGGCAGCGGTGCTCCAGGTCGGCGATGCAGCGGTCGCACTCCCCGCAAGCGTTGGTCAGCAGGGGCACCACCTTCTGGCCCACAAGTACGCGGCTGACGGCGGCGCCCACCTTCACAATTTCGCCGCATATCTCGTGGCCCAGCACGGCGTGGGAAGGGATGCCCCGGCGGAGCACACCCGTCATGGCCAGCAGGTCGTGGTGGCATAGGCCGCAGGCCAGCACACGCAATAGCACGTCACCCTCGCCCAGGGCCGGCTCTGGGACTTCCTTGAGGGCCAGTCTGGGAGGGTTACCGGGTGTTTCCAGGACAAGGGCTTTCATCGCTCACCAGGATGAGGAATAGTAGGGTAGGGCGCTGGCAATTGATGCGAAGGCAGGTACAGCCTTCACCCTTGCTCAGGGGGTGATGCTAAGTGATAACTCGTATGAGCACAGCCATGATAACACCATTGGCGCCCACCTCACCTTCTACTCTCACCTTGACGCCCACGGCGATGATACCTTCAATCCTGGTGTTGGAAGCAACCTCCACGCGGCGGCCGCTTATCACCAGGTGCCTTCCAATCATGACCTCTACGGCGCCTTCAAACTTCGCTTCCTCCGCCTGTGGCGTCTGGCGCACTGGTGTGGAGGTGGGAGTCCGCCTGGGCCGAATGGTGGAAGGGGGCGTAGGCGTTGGCGTTGGGGTGAGGGCAGGCGTCGGACGGGCAACGCTAGGGGTAGGCGTAGGGGACGCCCCGTTCCCAGGCAGAAGGGCGCTACGGGTGGATGTTACCCTGGCGGCCTTGACTGTGCCGTCGGGCAGCTCTTTTCCCATCACCTCCACCTCTCGCCCCACCGATATGGCGCCGCGGACCTCCGTGTCGGCGCCGATGATGACCCTTCGCCCGTCTACGGACCAGACCCCTGGGCTGTCCAGCCTCAGGATGCCCTTGACCTGCACCTCCTGGCTTTCCTTGTCCGTATTCGTCTCCTGACCCCGTTTGCCGCTTGCGGGGGTTGGCGATGGAGTTGCTGACTTGACCGTGATCTCTCTGGCAAGGAACGTGCCGTCTATTTGGAGGATGCCTTTTACTTCTATGCGGGCGCCAACGAAGGCAATGCCGTTAATCTTCGTATCCAGGCTGATGCGCACCGTTTGGCTGGCGACGCTCCAGGTTTGCGGGGCCATGGTCTCCAGGATTCCTTGAAAGGTCGTGACCCGAGGAGAGGGGGTGGCCCGGCCCGAGGAGTCGTCCGTTAGCCTTTCCAGGACCTTGCTGCCGGCAGCCTTGACCTCCTGGGCGAGGAAGGCGCCATCGGGCTGGACGGCCACCTCTACCTTCACCCTTTGCCCCTCTTGCAGCACGACCTCATAGGTAAAGGCGTCAGCGCCAGGAGGCAGGATGATGCTCGCATCGCCGACCTGGAAGATGCCATCCAGCACCTTCTTGATGTCGCCCTCCACCTCCAACACCTCCACCTTGCTCTCCTGGCGCTGCGAGGGTTTGGAAGGGGTTGAAGGGTGCTCTGGAGCCGAGGCCGGGGCGACCGTCTGGCGGCTGTCGGCGATGTTCGGCGTGTCTGTCTCCTTGCCCTTCTTCTGCGTCTCTTGCGGCTCCCGGGCCAGGAGATGGACCTGGGGGTTCAGGATGTAGTTGTCCACTCCTGTGGCGCGGAGGGAGGCCGTGCCGTCAAAGTCCAGCAGGGCCACGGTGGTCTTGCCCGCCTCCACGCGGAAGGGGCGAGTCAAATGCAGCGTCTCCCCAGGGACCTGGACAGGGTAGGCCACGCCGCCTACCACCACCGTCGCCTCCTGAATGGCAATGCGTAGCTGGGTGTAGACGCCCGCTGGCACCTCCAACTCCCCAAGAAACCTCTGCACCTCTCCCAGGCGCAGCAGGTCAAGCTCCTGGGAGGAGGTGGCGACGTCAATCCAGCGGTCGTCCGGCCAGTCGGCCCTATGGGCCTCAATCCGGCTTACCTTCAGGAGGATGGCTTCTATGCCCGGGGGAAGCGGGTTCGTGGCCCGGAGCTGCAGGATGCCTGGGGAGGTCACGACCTTTGGGGCCTTGGCGGCGACATCCTGAATCCGTTCGCTGTAGGCCTGTCCAACAGACTTGAAGCTCTCCCTGGCCGTCTGCCTAGCCTCTTTCGGAGAGGTTTGCAGGGAGGTCTGGAGTTCTGCCAAGATTTGGGAGGCGTTCTGCTCAAACCTCGTTTGCAGCTTGGAAACGGCCTCTGGCTTATCAAGCTCAGCAGCGATGGTGGCCGCGCTGGCGATGTGTTTCACCAGAGCTGCCTGGGGGTCGCTGACTTTTGTTTGCTCTCCCTGTTGGATCAGGAGGCTTATCTCCTGGCCCCGGCGCTCGGCGTAGGAGAGGTAGCGGTGGGCTTTCGCCTCAGGCGAGAAGTCCAGCACCAGGCGCACCTCCTCGGCGGTGCGTTTGACCGGGTAAAGGGGCTGCCCAGGCAGGGCGTCATCCGAGGCGGATACCAGGCCGAAGCCCCCGAGGAACAGGGCGAAGGCAGCGGCGGTGCTGGCCACCGCCCACCTCTGCTGTAGAGGGACGGCCAGGGACGGCCAGGGGTTTCGCCTCGCCGGTACAGAGACCTGTACCCGCTGGAGGGCCGCCAGCTCGGCTTGCAGGCGGAGGCGGCCCTGGGCTTTGGCGTTGGCGTCTACCTGCACCGCAGCAGCCTCTACCGTCATGGCCGCGATGCGCAGGTGGGGCGCCAGCGCTGCGGCGTGGCCGGGGTAGGTGGCCAGGCACGCCTCCACAGGCTCGCCCCGGAGGATGCGGGTGATGCTGTGGTCTAGCGCCTCGTCAAAGGAGGCAGCGCTGGCAAGGGTTGATGGAGGGGGCGTAAGCTGGCCTGGTTGCGGCGAGCCGTTGGCCCCGGCCGCACGCAGGGCGTCCAGCTCCGCCTTGAGGCGCTGGCGACCCAGCTCCTTGGCGGCTTCCGAGGGCGTTTCCTGGAAGGCGGCGGCGTACCGTGTCACGATGCGCAGGTACGGCTCCAGCTCTGCGGCGCGCTGCGGGTGCCGGGCAAGGCAATCCTGTACCGCCTCGCCCCGGAAAGCGATGCGGTCAATGCACTCGTCCAGAAGCTGTTCCAGGTTATTCTCCATGTCACTATCCGCTCTTAGGTCTCCTCCCCTAATAGCTGGCGCAGCTTGCGAATGGCGGCGCTCTGCATCTCCCGCACCGCTCCCGGCTTCTTGCCCATGACCAGGGCAATCTCATCGGCGGACATCTCACCGCCGAAGCGCAAGGCTATCACCTGTCGCTGCGCCTCCGAGAGGTGCTGGACTGCGTCATGGAGCCGTTTGACCTCCTCTTGGTGGTGCAGGCTATCTATGGGGTCGTCCGTGTCTGCGGCCAGGGAAAAGAGGGCCTCCACCGGCACCTGGACGGGACGCCGTGCCTTCTGCCGCAGGTGGTCAATGGAGAGGTTGCGGGCAATCTTGAAGAGCCAGGCCTCCAGGGGCGCTCCCACGTCCTTGTAGGAGTCGGCGGAACGCAGCGCGCGTATGAACACCTCGCTCGCCAGGTCTTGCGCCTCCGAAAAATTGCCAATGCGCACACTGATATAGCGGGCCACGCGCTCAAAGTGGGTCTCGTAGAGATTGGCGATGGCCGAGCGTGTAGAAGAGGGGCCTTGCGTTTGTTCGCGGGAAAGCAATGCGGTCCTGACGGTGCGTTCAGCTTCAGGCCATAAGAACATCAGTTGGCCTACGCGCTAATTTGCATGATAGCATACTGCTTGCCCCCTTATTTACTCCAACGTTGGGCGGGGGCAAACGTCAGGCGAAGGGGGCCGAAAAAAGTTGTGAGCGTCTGGGGCGTCCCGACTTGTCGGGACGCCCCAGACGCTCACAACGAGACTCTCATAGTTTCCTAAACCGCGCACTCCCCTTCGCCTCGCTGGAGAATATACATCTGGGTGGCGTCCCAGTCCATGTAAAAGGAAGGGTCCTGGTCTAGCGAAGGTACGCGGGTGAATCCGGCTAGCGCCTGCCTAAGGGTTTCAGTTCCTATGCGGTCCACGAAGGCGGAGAACCCTTCTTCAGGATTGCGGGCTGAGCGGTACGTCTGCAAAAGGGAAGCGACGACCTGGGGCGCCAGACGGGCTGGTATCTTCGCTATTGGCCGTGCGAAACGCGTGCCCTCCTGGGTGACCTCTCCTCCTAAGAGGATCTGGTACGCCGGATACAGGCGTCCCTCCTGGTGCAGGGCGCAGCCGTACAGGCCAATGTCGGCCAGATAGTGGTGGCCGCAGGAGTCCGGGCAGCCGCTGACTTTGATGCGCAGGCCCCCCAGCGCCTCGTCCTCCTGGTAGGCGGAGGCCTGGAGCATCTGGGATAGCTGCCCGGCCAGGGCCTTTGCGCTGACGATGCCAAGGCTGCACGCACTGGCGCCGGGGCAGGTGGTGACGTTGGCAATTCCCCAGGCTCGCAGGCTCGTCAGTCCCTCCCCTGAGAGGGTCTGGTACACCTCCGGCAGGGCGGAGGCGGGGACGTTGCGCAACACCAGGTCTTGCTGTTGGGATGTGCGGACGTCCGCTGCGCCCAGGCGCTCCGCCAGGCCTGCTACGGCCTCCATCTGGGCGGAGGTGACGTCGCCTAGCTGCAAGGGGATGAGCACCGACACGAAGGGCGTCTGTCGCTGCGCGGAGGCATTCCAGCGTACCCACTGGTGGTAGCTGGGATCATCAGGAACGGGGGTGTCCGAGGGGTGCTGGGTGAGAGGAGAGGGGGGATCATGGTGAGGAGTGTGAGTATCAAGGTTCTGCGTCCCGTTGGAGGTGGTTCCATGGTTCTGCTGCTCCTCCGCCACCAGGCTGCGGAACTCCTCTATGCCCCTTCGGGCCAGGACGAACTTCAGCCGCGCCTTCTGCTTGTTGTGCCGGTCGCCTAACTTGTCAAAGACCCGGATGACGGCGTCGCTGGCGCTGTAGAGATTCTCTTCTGGCAGGAACTCCTCCAGAACTTGAGCCATGCGGGGAAAGACGCCCAGTCCGCCGCCCACGAGGACCCGGAACCCTTTGCGGGTTGCGCCGTTCGTTCCCTGTACCTGGGCTATGGCGCCAAAGTCCTGGATGGCGGCGTAGGCGCAGTCCTGGGCGCAGCCGGAGAAGGCCATCTTTACTTTGCGGGGCAAGGCCATGACCTCCTGGTTGCCCAGGTAGTGGTCATCCAGGGCTTGAGCATAGGGGGTGACGTCAAAGGCCTCTTTGGGACAGACGCCGGCCAGGGGGCAGGCCGCTACGGTGCGCACGGAGTTGCCCCCCGTCTGGAGGGTCGTCATGCCGGCGTTTCGGAGCGTCCAAAGGATGTCCGCTATCTTCTCCAGCTTAAGCCAGTGGAGTTGCACATTCTGACGCGTGGTGACGTGAGCGGCGCCGTTGCCATGCTCCCGCGCAATCTCTGCCAGCGTGCGGAGCTGGGCGGGCGAGAGGCCGCCAAAGGGCACCCGCACCCGCATCATGTACTCCTCTGGCTGCCGCTGGCCGTAAACCCCAAGGATGGTCCTGTTGGGGCGGAACTCGTCGTTGGTGATCTCCCCCTGGCGCATACGCAGCAACTGGTTCTCCATGTTGCGTATGGCCACGGTGACCGCCGGTTTGGGGGATGGATGCCCCTGGAGTTGACTCCCGTCCATAGCATCCTCCGATGTTCTTGGGGTGGGGGCGTGCCTTGAACTATAGCATACCTTATCAGATGGTGGGGGTATGGGGGGCGTGACGAGGGAAGGTTCGCCTCGTTAGCGCGTGCCCGTGGCGGCCATGGCATTCTGGGGCTGGTAGGGGCAGGTGGGGTCGGCAGCCAGGTAATCGCCGGTGCAGGCGTACGTGCGGGCGCGTCAATCGCCGAACAAATCCCCCGCTCCCTTGTCAAAGGAGCGGGGACAAGGGTTCTGCTTGCTTATGGGTGTTCATGGCCGTGCCCTGGCACTAACAGACTGTTAAAAATACCCCCGAACCCCCGCAAGGGGGTTCAAGGTATCCCCTTTCTATCAAAGATGCCCCAGAGGGGCTTCCCTCTCCAGGGATTGATTTGTATTTGGGGGACACCCCTAGACCCCTGCCAGAGGGCTTCGCCCCTCTGGACACCCCTTTTCAGCAGCCTACTAAAGCGCCAGGTTTGGGTTCGGCTAACATCCACTTTAACCGGGGGACATGAATACCACGCACAAGCAAACGGAACGCCGTTGACAATTCCCTTTTCCTCTGGCATTCTGGATACTAGACTGACTGGTCTGTTTGCCATGAGCAAAGCCCCACCCCCTGAAATGACCACCTACGACCGCATTCTGAATGCGGCGACGGAGGTGATTGCCCAGCAGGGCTACTCCGGCGCGGGGGTGCAGGAGATCATAGAGCGCGCCGGCGCTTCCAAGGGCAGCTTTTACTTCCACTTCCCCAGCAAGGAGAAGATGGTGGAGGCCCTGGTGCAGCGCATGAGCGAGAGGCTGCTCCACAATGTGCAGGAGTCGGTGGAGGGCCAGCCCACGCCGCTCCACCGGGTGGCTGCCAGCATAGAGGCCCTCATCGCTACCTTTGCCCGCCAGCGTAGAGTGGCCCAGGTGCTGCTACTGAACATCATCGGCCATGGCCGGGCCACGGATAAGAGGTTTCTGCCCATGCGGGAACGTTTCTCCCTGCTTATCCAGCAGGAGTTGGATGGCGCGGTGGCGGCGGGCCAGATACCGTCCCAGGACACCACCCTGGTTGCACAGATGTGGGTAGGGGCCATCCACGAGGTGATCCTGCGCTGGCTCCTCACTGGGCAGCCGCACACCCTTACCAGTGTGACGCCCCAGCTTCAGGCCACCCTCTTGCGCAGCCTTGGCGCCGATCCGGCCTTGCCGCCCCCCGCTGCGCCTAGCCGCGTGGGGAACGGGACTGGCAGGCGAAAGGGATGACCGCGTCCACGCAGGCCGCCCCCTCGCTCCACCAAACCCTGGCTCTCCTGTTCCCCCAGGCCAGGGAGCGGGCCGCCCTCCTGGGCCGCCCCGTGCTCGTGAGCCTCGCCCAGAGCATAGACTGGCCGCTGGCTCCCCTGGTGACCTTCGCCGCCGGCAAGAGGCTGGGGGTTCCGCGCATCTTCTGGGGAAGGCCCGCCGACAGGTTCTGGCTGGTGGGCCTGGGACGGGCCGCTCAGGTGGCGCCGGCTGGCCCCGCTCCTGCTCGGCAGACGCAGGATGGATGGCGCTCTCTGGTTGACGGGGCGGTCCTGCAAGGCCCACGCCTGCGAGGCGTCGGGCCTCTGCTCATGGGCGGGTTCTGCTTTGATCCCACCGTGGCGAAGGATGCCCTATGGGGCGATTTCCCCGACGCCCTCCTTGCTTTACCGCACCTGATGTTCACCTGGGAAGGCGGCAAGACTTGGCTTACGGCTAACGTGATGGTTGGGCCATCCGAAGACCCCCAGGAGGCTGCCGCTGCCGCGGAGCGGGCGCTGGAAAGCGTGGCTGGCGGCCAGGAGATTCCCCGCCGCCAGCCGGCGAGTTGCCTTGGGGAGGAGACGTTGCCAGAGGAGTGGCGTAGGCGTATGGAGGCAGCCCTTCAGGCGATAGACGGCGGGGAGCTGTCTAAGGTGGTGCTGGCCCGGAGGAAGGAGCTGCGCGCGGTGGCCCCCTTCTCCCTTGAGGCAACCCTTGGCAGCCTTGAAGAGACGTACCCCGGCTGCGCTGTGTTTGCAGTGGAGAGCGGAGGCTCCTGTTTCCTGGGGGCATCCCCTGAGTCCTTGGTGCAGTTGCATGGCGGCGAGCTCAGCCTCACGTGCATGGCTGGCACCGCCGCCCGGAGCGAAAGCGCCGATGCTGACGACTCCCTGGCCGACGCTCTGCTGTCCAGCTCCAAGGAGCGGCGGGAGCACGCCGCGGTGGTGGAGCAGGTGGCCCTTGAGTTGCGCGACCTTTGCCAGGAGCTGTGCTGGGAAGCCCAGCCCAAGGTGGTGCGCCTGCGGGGCGTCCAGCATCTGGCCACCGCCTTCTTTGGGCGTGCCCTGGAGGGCAAAGACATCCTGGACATGGTTGCGGCGCTGCATCCCACTCCCGCGGTGGGTGGAGCGCCAAAGGCCGCTGCCCTGGAGGTCATTCGCCGGTTGGAGGGTGACCGGGGCTGGTACGCCGCCCCTATTGGCTGGCTGGACGCCCAGGGCCAGGGCGAGTTCTGGGTAGGCATACGCTCGGCCCTGGTGCGAGGCAGCCAGGCTACCCTCTACGCCGGCGCGGGCATTGTGGAAGGCTCCAACTCTCTGCAGGAAGAGCAGGAGACGGAACTGAAGTTCCAGCCCCTGTTGAAAGCGCTGGGACAGGCGTGACCACCCCCTTTGAAAACCGGAACTACTCCTTTGCCGGGGCCTTTGTTGACGAGCTGGCCCGCTGCGGCCTGCGCCACGTCTGCATCTGCCCCGGCTCCCGCTCCTCGCCTCTGGCCCTCTCCTTTGGGCGGCATCCCGCCATCACGCAGTGGATGCACCTGGATGAGCGCTCCGCCGCCTTCTTTGCCCTGGGCATGACCCGTCTCCTGCGGGAGCCGGTGGCCATCGTTTGCTCCTCCGGCACCGCCGCCGCCAACCTCCACCCCGCCGTGGCCGAGGCGCACAACGACTGCGTGCCTCTGCTGGTCTTGACGGCGGACCGTCCGCCGGAAGCGGTGGGCTGGGGCGCCTTGCAGACGATGGAGCAGGACGGCATGTACGGTAGACACGCCAAATGGGCCGTCACGCTGCCGCCGCCCGAGGCCACCGCCCCGCTGCTGGCCTACGTCCGCTCCGTGGCGGGCCGGGCGTGGGCGACGGCCCGGGCCGCGCCCGCCGGCCCGGTGCACGTGAACCTCCCCTTCCGCGAGCCGCTGGAGCCCGTGCCGGTCCCTGGCGATTTCACCTCGGAGGGCTTCGGCCTGGCCCGGCAGGGGCGGGCAGGGGGTAGCCCCTTTCTCAGCGCTCCTCCCGTTCAGAGGCGGCTTGCCCCCGGTCTGGTGGAGCGGCTGACCTTAGAGCTTGCCAGCAAGGAGCGCGGGCTTATCGTCTGCGGCCCGCAGGAGGACGGCGCTTTTCCAGAGGCCGTCTCCGCCCTGGCCCGCCGACTGGGTTACCCGATGCTGGCCGATGTCCTTTCCCAGGTGCGCTGCGGCCCTCACGACCGCGCCATGGTGGTGGACGGGTACGATGCCTTTCTCCGCGATAATGGCGTCGTGGCGTCCCTGGCCCCGGAGGTCGTCCTGCGTTTTGGCGCCGCGCCCGTGTCCAAGCCCCTCACGCAATACCTGGAGCGCCATCCCTCAGCGCGGCATGTTTTGGTGGACGATGGCTCCGGCTGGCGCGACCCCTCCTTTTTGACGGCGGAGGTGATTCAAGCCGACGCCGCACCCCTTTGCTGCGATCTGGCGGCTGCGCTGCCTTCCGCTAGAGTGGAAAGCCCCTGGCTGCGGCGCTGGCTCTCCCTGAACGGGACGGCCAAGGATGCCATCGCCCGCCACATGAAGACCTCCGCCGAGATGTTTGAGGGGCGTGTGTTCGCAGAGCTAGCGTCCCTTCTGCCCCATGACGCCATCCTCTTTGCCGGCAACAGCATGCCAGTACGGGACGTGGACTCCTTCTTCCCCACCATGAGCAAGAAGGTGCGCTTCCTCGCCAACCGGGGGGTCAGCGGCATAGACGGCGTGGTGTCCACTGCCCTGGGCGCTGCCGCCGCCTCCGGCAGGCGCATTGTCCTGGTGATTGGGGACATCTCCTTTTACCACGACATGAACGGCCTCCTTGCGGCCAAGGCCCACAAGCTTAACGCTACCATCATCGTCATCAACAATGACGGTGGCGGCATCTTCTCCTTTCTGCCCCAGGCGGCGTACACCGATGTCTTTGAAACCTATTTTGGCACGCCCCACGGCCTTACCTTCAAGGCCGCCGCAGAGCTGTATGGCCTGGGCTATACCAGGGTGGAGGACTGGCGCAGTTACAGGAGCGCGGTATCGCACAGCCTTACAGACAAGGGAGTCGCCATCATTGAGGTGCCTGTCCCTGCCCGCGACACCAACGTGGCTCTGCACCGGCAGGTGTGGCAGGCGGTGGGCGACGCCATAGGCGTCGCAGTGAGGCCCTAGATGGCGCGTGTGGCGATAAAAGCTCTGAACGGCGCGCACTTGAATTTGGAGGAGTGGGGCGCGCCTCGCGGAGCGCCCCTGCTCGCCTTGCACGGTTTCACAGGGTGCGCCTCTACCTGGCGCTTCCTGGCCGACGCCCTAGGCGAAAGCTACCGCCTGCTTGCCGTGGAGGTGCAGGGACACGGCGCTTCAGACGCTCCCAAGGACCCGCGCCTGTACACCATGGAGCGCACGGTGCAGGCCCTGGAGGAGGTCCTGGACCTGCTGGACGTAGGGCGCATCCACTGGCTGGGGTACTCCATGGGGGGACGCATCGCCCTCAGCGCGGCCATCGCCTTGCCATCGCGTACGGCCAGCCTCACCCTGGAAAGCGCCTCGCCAGGCCTGGCTGCGCCCCAGGAGCGAGCGGCCAGGGTGCGGGACGACATGCGCATGGCAGACTGGCTCCTTGAAGTGGGCATAGCGCCTTTTGTGGACTACTGGCAGGCTCTCCCGCTGTGGGCCAGCCAGGCCCGCCTTGACCCGGAGGTCCGGGCGCGGCTGCGGGCCCAGCGGTTGGACAACCACCCCCTGGGCCTGGCCAACAGCCTGCGGGGCGTCGGCGCGGGCGCTCAGCCGGCCCTCTACCACCGCCTGCGCGAGATCACAGCCCCGGCGCTGTTCATCGCTGGCGAGGATGACGCCCGCTACGTAGCTATGGCCCAGGAGATGCACAAGGCCGTGGCGGGCAGCCGGCTGCACATCATCAAGGAGGCGGGCCATGCCGCCCACCTGGAGCAGCCCGCGGCCTTTGTGAAGCAGGTAGCTGCCTTTTTGAACGCGGTGGCCACCGTGCCCGCGGGGCCTACAGGAGCACGGGCGCTCCGGCGCTCCCCCTGATGTCTATGGCGTACCGTCGCAACTGCTCTTGGTCCAACGCTACGCCCAGCCCTGGGCCTTGGGGCGTGGGCAGGGTTTGCCCCTTGGGCAGAAGAGGCCTTTCCAGCAGGTCCGAAAGGTACAGCAGGCCCGTTGCCAGCCCGTGGGCGAAGGGATGTCGTTCAAGAAAGGATGCGAGGTGGGCCGAGGCTGCCAGGCCCACGCCTGATTCCAGGGAGGAGGTTACGACACAGGTCTTGCCCCATCGGTCCGCGGCCTCTACCGCTTGCAAGGAGGCCCGCAATCCGCCCAGTCGCGCCGCCTTCAGGACGAAGATGTCGGCAGCCCCGGCCTTCGCTATGCGTTCCACGTCGCCGGGCGAACGCAGGGCCTCGTCGGCGGCGATGGGCACAGACCCGCTGCGACGCACCATCGCCATACCCGGCAGGTCGTGGGCCGCCACCGGCTGCTCCACGTACTCCAGGTCAAAGGGAGCCAGCCTCCTGATGGCCTCCATCGCATGGGGGACGGTCCAGGCCCCATTGGTGTCCGCCCGCAGCTTGACGGAAGGCCCCACTGCGCCTCTCACCGCCCCCACCAGGGCAACGTCCGTCTCTAACCCCTGGCCTACCTTGAGCTTGAGGCTGGTAAAGCCTTCCGTTACCGCCTGGGCGGCCTCCGCCGCCGCCTCTTGGGGCGAGTCTGAGGCGATGATGGCGTTGACGGGCAGTTCTTGTCGTGTCCAGCCCAAGAGCTCGCAGATGCTCTTTCCCCTGGCCTTGCTCAGCAGGTCAAGGTACGCCGTCTCCAGGCCGAAGGCGAGGGATGGCAGCGCGACAAAGGGCCTGAGGTCTGGCAGTTGGTCCTCTGTCCATATGGGTACACCGGCGCCGGGCCTTGCACCGCGCACAACGTGGGGCGCCAGGCTTTCCAGTAAGGCCGCTTCTGCCTTCACTTCGGCCTGGGCGCTGGGGCCAACTGGTGACGCCTCGCCGATGCCGGTGACGCCGTCATCGCTCAGTAGCGTCACCAGCATCCCAAACTTCACCGTGGCCCGCCCCTCGCTCGTCACATACGGTTTCCGGAAGGGCAACGCAAAGCCCTGCCACGCCACTCCCACGACCTTCATCCCCACCTCCCCAGGGAGGCTGGGAACCTTTTTCTTGGGGGAGAAAAAGGTTCCCACGCCCTCCAAAAAGAACCACAATCAGTTTGGTTGGCGGGGGCTAATGCCCCCGCCAACCAAACTGAGCCCGGTTTTCTTGAGAGGGTATGGGGGGACTTCTTTTCACCCAAAAGAAGTTCCCCCAGCGTCCCCTGGGGGAGGGTAGGGGACGACGGCGCCCTCTTCATAAGCGTGAACCGTGGCAAGAGGAACATAACGCTGGACACCTTTTCGGAAGGTAGTATACGCCTCCCTAGGAGAACTTGGCCGCCTGCGGGAGAAGGGGGTAGTATAGGGGGCAAGGGAAAGACCGTATGGGCACATCCAAAAAAGGAGCGATCCCATGGACTTCCAGGACGTTCTGTATGAGAAGAAAGACCACGTAGCCAAAGTCACCATCAACCGCCCGCAGGTGCTCAATGCCTTCCGCCCACGCACCATTGACGAGATGCGCGCCGCCTTCCAGGACGCCTGGGACGACGAGGAGGTCGGCGTGGTGGTGCTCGCGGGGGCCAGGGGCAACTTCTGCGTGGGCGGCGACGTGAAGGCCCGCGGCGACGGGGGCTACAACGACGAAAGCGGCGCCCCCAGGCTCCAGGTAACGCACCTGCACCGCATCATCCGCGAAATCCCCAAGCCGGTCATTGCCATGGTGGATGGGTACGCCATCGGCGGCGGCCACGTGCTGCACGTCCTGTGCGACCTCACCATCGCCTCGGACCGGGCGGTCTTTGGCCAGATCGGCCCCAAGTACGGCAGCTTTGACGCCGGCTTTGGCGCCATTTACCTGGCACGGATCGTCGGCGAGAAGAAGGCCCGAGAGATATGGTACCTATGCCGGCGGTACACGGCCCAGGAGGCCCTGGAGATGGGCCTGGTAAACAAGGTGGTGCCCCAGGGGGGGCTTGAGGCGGAGGTGATGGCCTGGGCCAAAGAGCTGCTCGGGCGTGGCCCCACCGCCCTGCGCTTTCTGAAGCACGCCTTCAACGCCGACACCGACCACGTCTACGGTATCCAGAACCTGGCCCACGGGGCCACCGCCTTCTATTACGCCACCGAGGAGGGCAGGGAGGGCACCCAGGCCTTCCTGGAGAAGCGGGACCCCGACTTCTCCCGCTTCCGAAAGACGCCGTGGTAGCCCGGCCTTTCCGGCGTGACCTGGCCTATTACGTCAGGGTCTGGATACTGGCGGCGCGGCCGGTCACCCTGACCGCCGCCATCGTGCCGGTGCTGGTGGGCACGGCGCTGGCGGCTGAGCACGGGCCGCTGAGCTGGGCGCTCTTTGCCCTGGCCTTCCTGGGGTCGGTGTTCATCCAGGTGGGCACCAACCTGGCGGACGAATACACCGACCACCGCAGCCAGGGGCGTGAGGCCAAGTACCCCGCGCCCCATAAGGTGATCGCGCGGGGGTTGCTTTCTCCGCAAGCCGTGCTCATGGGCCTCCTGGTGAGCTTTGGCCTGAGCACCGCCATGGGCCTGTACATCGTTGCCCAGGTGGGATGGCCTATCCTGGTGGTGGGCCTGCTGAGCACCATGGCGGGGTACCTCCACAGCAGCGGCCCCTTCCCCTTGGGGCGCTACCTTCTGGGGGAGCTGACGGTCTTCATCTTCATGGGGCCGCTCATCGTCATGGCTGCCTTCTACGTGCAAAGGCAAGAGGTCACCTGGGCGGTCTTCTGGGCCTCCGTGCCGGTTGCTTTGTGGGTCA
Source organism: Chloroflexota bacterium (assembly GCA_016179765.1). GTDB lineage: Bacteria > Chloroflexota > Dehalococcoidia > Lucifugimonadales > JACPCL1 > JACPCL1. The sequence continues at coordinate 19,776 of JACPCL010000037.1, read as the reverse complement.
CGGCTATCCTCCAGGCCAACAACCTGCGTGACCGGGAGGAGGACAGCGCCCAGGGGAAGCACACCCTTGCCACGCTGTTCAGCGTTCAGGTGGGCCGCTGGGTCTATGCTTGGCTGCTGTACGGGGCGTACGCTGCGCTGGTAGTAGAGGCCATGGCCGGAGTGGTCCCGTGGTACGCCCTTGCCGCTCTCCTCTCCATGCCCCGCGCCTTCAAGATGGTGGGCCTGGTGTCCCGGGCCAAGGCCCGGCCCGCCCTCAACGCCGTGCTGGTGGGCACCGCCAGGCTGCACATGCAGGCGGGGCTGCTCATGGCCGCGGGCATAGCGATAGACGTCGCGCTGGGCAGCCGGAGCCTTCCTGGCTAGTGTACTGTCCCTGAAGCAATTGTAGGGGCATGATATATCGTGACCCTACGGGGGTTTGTGGGCAGACACGCTGGTCTGCCCACAAACCAGACTGTCAGATTCCTTCGCCGTCCCGATGGAATCGGGATTCCTCGCAATGACCATGAGTCTCCTTTTTCGGGGACACCACACGAGCGGCACGCATCGCTCTTGTATAAAAGGCATCGGATTTGATAGATTGTCAACAAGAGTTATAATAGATGCCACCATACAAGTGCGTTGCCGCAAGCGTTTGCGGTGACGAGGCAGAAAAGCCCGAGCTGAATAGGACAATGCCATGCACATCGGCGCTTTTGAAATACGCGAACCCGTCCCGGAGCTTCGGAAGCCCCACGTTATCGCCTCCCTGCGCCCCTGGGTGGACGCTGGCAGCGTTGGCTCCATGGCCCTCTCACGCCTGGAGCGCCAGCTCATGGCCCAGGACCTCGGCAATCTGGCCACGCCGGGGCGCTACTTTGATTTCACCCGCTACCGTCCCATGACCTACTACGTGGAGGAGCAGCGGCGGATGTCCATACCCAACACCATCCTGCGCTACGCTTCCGGCGGCAGGGACTTTGACTTCATCTTCCTCCACATGCTTGAGCCGCACGCCTTTGCCGAAGAGTACATAGAGTCTATTACCGAGCTGTTCAAGCAGTTTAAGGTGCGGCGATACTGCCGGTTGGGCGGCATGTACGACGCCGTCCCCCATACCCGGCCACTCCTGGTCATGGCCACCGCCAATGGGGAGCCTATCAAGGGCATACGGGGCGCCAACGCCTCCAGGCCCAGGTCCTATCAAGGCCCTACCTCCATCATGAATATGGTCGGGGACCAGGTGACGGCCCTGGGCGTGGAGAACATGAGCGTGATGGTGCGCCTGCCGCAGTACGTTCAGCTTGAGGAGGACCGGAACGGTTCGGCCCGCCTGCTGAATGTGCTGTGCGACGTGTATGACTTCTTGCCGCCGGACCTGGGAGTGAGCCAGCGAGGCATTCGCCAGTACGAGCGGGTGACGGCGGAGGTGGAACGCAATCCGGGTGTCCTGGCCCTGGTGCAAAGGCTGGAGTCCGACTACGACGCTCGCCTGGAGACCATTGCCCAGGAGGAGGCGGACCAACGGCCCAAGACTTCAGACCCCACTCTTAGCCTGGCCCCTTCCATTGAGGAGTTCCTGCGTTCCATTGGTGGCGACGCTCAGGCGAGTGAGCCAGAGAACTCAGAGAACGAGGAGTCTTAGCAGGGTGCTGGGGGACACCCCCAGACCCCCGCCATCCGCCTGCGGCGGACGCCCCTCTGGACTCCCCTTTTTCCGCAGCCTGTTAGGGGCAGCCCACCTTGGACTGTCAACCTCGGAATCTTCAGGGCATCATGGTGAGCAAGAAAGACAAGGGCCGCCCATTGGCCTGGCTCGTGGCGCTGAGCGGGGCGCTCGTCGTTTTCCTGAGCGGCGCGTATCTGGTGTACGGCAAGGTGGCCACCCAGAACCTGGATGGCCTGGTCTATAGCCAGCAGCCATCAGGTCAGTCCCTGGGGGAAGCCCTCGGGCCAACAACGCTGGAAGACCTGCAGGGGCCGGCCTCCTTCAATCTTGCTGAAGTGGGAGGGCTGGCGGGTCCCACTCCCTCTACCCTTGGCCTCTATCCTGGCCCTCTGATGCCCTTTAACTCCTGGGTTGAGCCTTGGCTGGCCTCTGCTCCTCCCACCGACGACTCGGAGTTTGTCCGGGGGTTCCTGCCGGCGCCAAAGGAGCTCCTTTCCGGTGTGGGCATGCTGCCAGCGGCTACTCGCATCTGGATCCCCAGCATTGAGGTGGACGCCACCGTAAAGGGACTGGCCATCCGTGAGCTGGAAAACTCCCGGGAGTACGAGACCCCCGACCAGGTGGTGGGGCACATCCCAACGACCGGCAATCCAGGAGAAGCCGGCAGAGGCTGGTACTTCGGCCATCTGGAAACTCCCCTGCGCAACGAGGGCTCGGTGTTCCGTGACCTTCCGCGCATCCCAGGCTTGCTTCGTCAGGGCGAGCGGGTGCTTATCGTGCTGGAATCGTCCACAGGAAACTATCTGTATGAGGTGTACGCCACCAATGTCGTGTACAAGACGGAGTTGCGCGTGACCGACTCCGGAGAATCCGAGATTACGCTGGTCACTTGTATCCCCGCTCTTGTGTACGACTATCGCCTGGTGGTGACCGCCAGGCTGGTGGGCGTCAGGCCCCCTGTCTGAGGCAAGTTTTCTCTCCACGCTTCTTGCCGTCTGCCGCGGAATAGAGTATATATAGTGCGTTTCCCAGATGGGCTTGGACGGGCACGTCGTAATTCGGAGATAATCTCGAATAACGGACGGGCTGAGAGTAGATAACAGAGGCCTCTGTGGTAGCATCGCCATGGCTAATTTGGACATCCCTCGGAAGCCGTAACGCTCTTGGAGGCGCCTCATGGGTGAAAGCGCCAGCGTCCAACTCCGAATGAAATTCAGCGGCCTGCTAACAGGCCGTGGAAGAAAGGGGAGTCCAGAGGGGCGAAGCCTCGGAGCCTGCCCTGAGCGAAGCCGAAGGGTAGAGGAGTTGCCCGCAGACCTGGGCGGGCTGGAGGAAGCACTCCTCCCATGGGATCGCCTCTAGGAGACCGTGCGACCCCACCAGGCCCTGGGCTACAAGACCCCTGATCAGTTCTACCAGGACTGGCTTATGACTCACCCTATGACAAAGGAGGTATTGTCCGATATGTCCTGAACCAGTACAAAGGCTTGACAAGACAGGATGAGTCGGCTAAGTGTGTGCCGACTGCATGACACCCAGCGCCAGTGAGACCGGTGGAGGCGCGGCGGGCGCCGCTAGGGGGTGGCCTTATTGTGCGGTGATCGGTGGGGTTTGCCTGGCCTACGACGTAGGGCAGTTACTTGGCCCGGCCCTCGCAGTGGACGTGGCCAGCTTCCTTTCCACCGCCGAGGAGGGCGCCCGATTGACCCTCTAGAAGAACAGCAAAAGCTTCACGGTCCAGGTCACGGGCGCAGTGCAGAAGAGTGGAGAAGATCCCTTTGGGCTGGTGGACGCCCAGGCACTGCGGCGGGGTCTTGACTTGTTGAAGGGCAAGGGACAGAGCAACTCATAGCACCCCAGGCGAAAACCTAGCAGTCAGCTCCTAGATCCAACATCCGGCGGGAGCAACCTTGGCAGCAATGTCAGGTTGCTCCCTTTTTTGTTACCCAGGCGCCTGTCAGCGCTATGAGGAAAGGGGGTTAGGTCTCTTAAGCATTCCCCGGCATGGTTGTTGGCACGGAGACTATCCCCTTCTACACGGAGGTGAGCAGGCGAATGAAGAGATAAACCAAAAAGAAGGTCACACAGGGACTATCCTGTCCGCCTGGGGCGGACGGTAATGTGGACACCAACCAACGAGTAGCCATAAGGAGGCTGAGAATGGCGAGTCAAGCAAGATTGGTAAGGTTTGGGATACCAGCGTTGGTCGTAGTGCTGGCCCTGATAGCCGCCATGGCCCTGTGGGCCTTCAACCCAAGCGGCGGCGCCGGCGAGAACGCTTTGATCAAGACCAACGTTGACTGGAAGGTGTTTGGCGCTGACGGTGTTCTGAAGTCACAGGGCGTTGGCCACAACTTCACTTCGAGTAACTTCGTGAATGACGCACGAACCCGGCTCAGCACGGTAACCACCGTGGATGCTGCTGCACTATATTCGAACATCTCGGCGTGCTCAACTGCCTCGACGGGGGTCACTGCAAACGGCGCCACCCCGACCGCAGCCTGTACCCTTTCGTCTAACATCGGTACAAACCCCGTGTTGGCCTCCGTTACGAACACGAGCCAGGGCGTTTACACGGCTGTTACGACCTTCACGGCTACTGATGCGTCGACGATCAACGAGCTTGAGCTCAGCAAAACCCTCGCGGCTTCCACTGCCCCCACTACGGCAACCATTGGGGCCGTCAAGCTAGTCACCATCGTCCTGGCCGCTGCCGACACGCTGCAGGTGACGTGGACGATAACCGTTACCTAGGCCGCGTAGAGGCTGACACAAGCCCATAGTTGAAGGGCAGGGGCGGCGCGCCAAAGCCGCCCCCTTGCCCCCATGAGAGTGTTGAGCAGCCCCAGATTCTTCGTCCCGATATAGTCGGGACGAAGAATCTGGGGCGGGGTGCCCCCCTACCCCAGGTTGCCACGCCCCGATGAAATCGGGGCTCGCAATGACGACGAACGAACCCCGTCGGGTTGTCATTGCGAGCGAGCGAAGCAATCTGGCGGGGTGGTAGACCCCACCACCAGGTTGCCACGCCCCAATTGTATCGGGGCTCGCAACGACATGAAGTCCCTCAGGCCCGACCGGAGGTCGAGGCTCTCGACTAAGTCGGCGGTGACAGATCAAGGTAGATGGGAGCATGGCTCCTCGGACCAAATACGCGGTCTTTGGCGGTGGGATGCTGGCGCTGGTCCTGGGCATCGCCATATCCCTGTGGATTATCATCGCCGCCGTCAGCCGCCAAGTCGAAGACTCCGCATTTATCGGAGAGGAGGCGCCGTCCCTCGCCCAGACCCTGGAGCGGACGCTGGGCCTTACGGCGGAGCAGGCTTCGGCCCTGGCGGTGCAGCTTCAGTCGGCGGCAGCCACGGCCCCCACAGGGGATAGTGGCGCTGCCCTTGTTCCTGCGCTGCAATCGGCCCTGGGCCTGACCGAGGAGCGAGCCGCGGCCCTGGCCGCGCAGCTCCAGGAGGCGGCGGCAAAGGCCCAGACAGTTCAGTTGCGTGGGGGAACGACGCCAAAGGGCACGAATGAGGAAGCCAGCATCGGCGAGCAGGTGGAGTTCGTGGTGCGGGACGCCCAGGGCAAGGTGAAGCAGAGCGGGTCCAGCAAGTAATGATGAATAATGAGGTGATGTCTCAGTTGACACAAGGGGATACAGACCGATGTCATGCTGAGGGAGTCCTTCCCGCGTAGGAAGGACCACCGAATGCATCTTGTCTGCCTGCCCAAGTCCCGACGTGTCGGGATTGCCCTGAGGCGTTTCTCTCTGAGGGCGAACAAGATTCTTCGTCCTTCCACGGAAGGACTCAGAATGACAAAAGTGGCGGGCCGTGTGTCAAGCGTTACATTGCCAATGATTATGAGCCACCTGTCATTATAAGGACAGCAACCATGCGCAAGCTCCTGAATGTATGGGTCCTCTCGGGCATCCTGGCCCTGCTGCTGGGAGTCCTTCTGCCCACGACCGTCTGGGCGATCATTGATGTAGAGACCCTGGGTAACTGCTCTCTCATCCAGTTTACCGGCGGAGGGACCATCCTGAGGATAGGGTGCCCGGACGCCGTAACCGTTACCGAATCGGTCCAGAAGGCGGCCACCTTCCCCAGGAGTGATACCGCCGCTCTCGCCGAAACCCTGCAGAACGCCCTGGGCCTGCCCCGCTCCGACGCCGCAGCCCTGGCGGCGGCGCTCCAGGCGGCGGCCACCATGCCCCGCGGCGACGCCGCTTCCCTGGCCGAGAGCCTCCTGCTGGGCATACCTCGGCAGGACACGGCGGCCCTGGCCGACGCCATTCAGAAGGTCCTGAACATCTCGCGAGATGACGCCGTCACCCTGGCGGCGACGCTCCAGGTGGCGGCCACCCTGCCCCGGGCCGACGGGGTGGCCCTGGTGGACTCCATCCTCAAGAGCCTGACGTTGCCCAAGCAGGACACCGCCGCCCTGGCCGACGCCCTCCAGAACGTGCTGGCCATCTCCCGGTCCGAGGCCGTGACGCTGGCTGCCGCCCTGCTGCTGGGGCTACCTAAGGCTGATGCAGCGACCCTGGCCGAGAGCCTGCTCCTGGGCCTGCCGAAGGCGGACACGGCGGCCCTGGCCGACACCATTCAGAAGACCCTGAACATCTCCCGGGACGACGCCGCCACCCTGGCGGCGACCCTCCAGATGGCGGCCACCATGCCCCGGGGCGACGCCGCTTCCCTGGCGGACTCCATCCTCAATAATCTGACGCTGCCCAAGCAGGACACTGCCTCCCTGGCCGACGCCCTCCAGAACGCGCTGGCCATCTCCCGGGGCGACGCCGTCACTCTGGCGGCGACGCTCCAGGTGGCCGCCGCGCTGCCCCGGGCCGACGGGGTGGCCCTGGCGGACTCCCTCCTCAAGAGCCTGACGCTGCCGCGGGAAGATACCGCTGCCCTGGCCGACGCCCTCCAGAAGGCGCTGGGCCTGCCCCGCTCTGAGGCCATAAGCCTGGCCGCCGCCCTCTTGCTGGGCCTGCCGAAGACTGACGCAGCGACCCTGGCGGAGAGCGTCCTGCTGGGCCTGCCCAAGGCTGACGCAGCGGTCCTGACCGACGGCCTTCAGAACGCCCTGGGCCTGCCCCGCTCCGAGGCGGTCGCCCTGGCGGCGACGCTCCAGGTGGCCGCCGCGCTGCCCCGGGCCGACGGGATGGCCCTGGCGGACTCCGTCCTCAAGAGCCTGACGCTGCCCAGGCAGGAGCAGGCCGCCCTGGCCGATGCCCTTCAGAACGCGCTGGCCATCTCCCGCTCCGACGCCGCCACCCTGGCCGCCACCCTCCAGGTGGCGGCGACTATGCCTCGCGGCGACGCCGCTTCCCTGGCGGACTCCATCCTCAAGGGCCTGACGCTGCCCAGGCAGGACACTGCCGCCCTGGCCGACGCCCTCCAGAAGACGCTGAACATGCCCCGGGCTGACGCCACCACCCTGGCCGCCACCCTCCAGGTGGCGGCGACGCTGCCTCGCGGCGACGCCGCTTCCCTAACGGACTCCATCCTCAAGGGCCTGACCCTCCCTCGGGAGGACACCGCCTCCCTGGCCGACGCCCTCCAGAAGGCGCTGAACCTGCCCCGCTCCGAGGCCGTAGGCCTGGCGGCCGCCCTGCTGCTGGGGCTGCCTAAGGCTGACGCAGCGACCCTGGCCGAGAGCCTGCTCCTGGGCTTGCCCAAGGCGGACGGGGCCACTCTATCCGACTCCCTGGTGCGCGTGCCGGGCATGGCCAGGTCCGACGGGGCCACGCTGTCGGAGGTCGTATTGGCGATCGCTGGCAAGCCCCAGGCCGACGCGGCTTCCCTGGCCGACGCCTCGGAGCTCACGGCCCTGGGCACAACCCTGAGGGCAGGCTGGTCCAGCTTCTCTATCCCTCTCCGCGCCACGACGCTCAAGAACAAGGTATTCACCACCGCGGGGACCTTCGGCGCCTCCTCCCAGGACGGCATGATGGACCCGGCGAATGTCACGATCGCCTACAGGTTCAACGCCGTGACCCAGGCCTGGGACCAGATTGTGACTGGGGACACCATCCTGCCCCTGGAGGCCATCGTCGTCCGTTCCACCACCAGCCACCAGGTCCGGCTGCTGGTGAGCCAGGACATATCCTCGCCACCGACTAGGGCCTTGAGCGCTGGCTGGAACCTGGCGGGCACGGCGCTGCCCCCGAACACCGTGAGCCTGCCTGCCAACGAGCTCCTGGGCAGCCTGTACAACATCCCCGCCAGCACCGTCCCGAACTTCACCCAGGTGGTGTCGCTACCCTTTGACGGCACGTCGGTGGTCTGGTCCTGGAACAACACCACTGACATACCCTCCCTGGCGCGGTGGCGTGGCTACTTTGTCTACATGGCTGCCTCCGACACCCTGGCGGGATTCAGCATGACGCCAGTCTGGTAATATAAGGAGCATGCCACGCCTCCCGAGATGGACGCTTGCAGTTGCGCCTGCCCTTGGCCTGCTGCTATGGCTAGGGGCTGGCGGAACCCTCGTGCTGCCGCAGGGGGGGATACCGCCCCTGCCGGCCGCCTTCTGGGGGACCATCACCATCGCCGGCACACCTGCGCCCTCTGGCACTGAGGTTTGCGGCTACCTACAGGATGTAAGCAAGGGTTGCATTACCACAACCGTAGCAGGCCAGTACGGCGGCGCGGGTGGCGGTGACCCAAAGCTCATTGTTCGGGGCAGCGACGCGGACGTCGGCCTTACCATACGCTTCAAAGTGACGCCCTCTGGCACCGTAGGGGCATTCGCCCCGCAGGAGTGGCCGTATTACCCGCAAGATGTACAACGGCTGAATTTGACCCTTGTGTCACAGCCGGGGCTCCTACCCACGCCCACAGCCACGGCTACGCCTACAGCTACGGCCACTGCCACAGCCACGGCTACGCCTACAGCTACGGCCACCGCCACAGCCACGGCTACGCAACCCGCAGGCGGAGGTGGAGGAGGAGGGTTGACGCCTACTGCAACGTTCAGCCCTACACCAACACCTACGCCTACACTCACGCCAACGCCCACGGCGACGCCTATGCCTACTCCCACAGGAACATTGACGCCTACGCCGACACTTTCACCTACGCGGACGCCTACGGTCACACCCACGCCCACGCCCATTCCCACCCCGATTCCTGTGCCACCGGTGACAGTGAACCTGACGGGGAGGATTACGTCCGCAGGTATCATAACAGAAAGGGTGGTGGCCACCTCGGCAGATGGGACGGCCACGATAGATGCACCTGTAGGGACCAGGGCCCTGACCGCGGAGGGCAGGCCTCTGGAAAGCATAAGCATTGAGCCTTTCGTGGCGCCTCCGCCTGCTCCCCCTGAACAGCGTTTCATTGGACTGCCCTATGACTTTAAGCCAGACGGGGCAACCTTTGCTCCTCCTATATCGGTGACCTTCCCGTATGACCCAGCTTTGATATCACCGGGGGTACGAGAAGAAGACCTGGTAATAGCCTACTATGATAGGACCCTAGGCCAGTGGACCCAGTTGAGCGATATTCTAGTAGACCCGGTTACCAACACCATTACCGGGCGGACCAGCCACTTCACTCTGTTTGCCGTGTTGACCCGGGCCCTGCCTGCGCCTACACCGAGTCCGGCGCCGACCCCAACGCTTGCCCCGCCGCCGGTGGTGACGCCTACCTCTACTCCCACCCCGCCACCGCCGGTCCGTACACCCACCCCCACACCGGTGCGTCCAGTGGTTCCCAAGCCCTTCCAATGGGTCTGGGTCGTGGTAGGCATGGTGGTGGCGGCAATAATAGCCGCTGTGGTCGTTTACTTGGTCAGGAGACCGGCAAGAAACAACGGATAGAGGAGACGAAGAGAGCCCCCTTTGGCAGCTCTGTCTTTTCCCTTGTCATTGTCCAGTGAATAGGTCAGTTTAGCCTGGATTTCCCATATTCACCTTCGCCCGTAGGTAGGTTCCTATGGTAGAATAGCCTTAAAAGCGCAACTGGCTGGAGGAACCTAATGGGTGAAAAGGGTCAGCAGGCACTGTAGACTTCAATTCGACGAGCGGCTGAGACTGGAGTTCCACGGGGCCAGGATCACCTCGGATACGGGACTGCTGGCCTGTCGGGAACTGGACGGGGCACTGGGGTTGACGGAGACAGCCCGAATTGAAATGGGAAATCCCGGATATATAGTGCGTTTTGGACACATCCTTCCGTCTCAGCCGTGGGGTAGGTGGGGGCGGAAGGTCCACCGTGGCGGCCACGGAACTCTCTTGGTTCAGTGGCTGCACCTCAATCGCTTGGCAACTCAGCAAATCCCTCTGCGCAAGGAGGATGATATGCCCTTTCAAGGTGAGCAGCGCCCCTACAACCGGAAAGACGTGATGGCGTTTCCTGGGTTCCGACCCGGGGTCTATGGCATCTTTAAGGACGGCATTGCCCTTTTTGTAGGCAACAGCGGCGATATCAAAGCGCGAATGCTGCGGCACGTCAACAACGATAGCCCGAACATCACCGCCAACGAACCCAATATCTGGTACGCCGAGATTATGGCCGGCGCAGGGCAAGCTAGGATTGAAGAACGGCAGAAGCAGCTCATCGCAGAGTACACGCCGGTGTGCCAGTAAAAGCGAAGGCTGCGTCCCCCTCCTTGCGGACCCCCGGCAACCTACCTGGGCTTGACATGGGTTGGGGGCCGTCCCTATACTCAGCACCATAGAAGAGTGACGAAAAGCTGCGAAGGGAAAGAGTAAGCCTTTCACGTGGCCCAGAGAGCCGGGGCAATCCCGATGACATCGGGATGAAGGGTGTGAACCGGCGCTAGACGGAAAGTCTGAATGGATCCTGGAGCTGCAGCCCGATCCCTCGCTCGGCGGGGGGGTAGGCGCTGCCGGGAGGGCGCCGTTACCGGCCCAGGCGTTACTCTCCCCCTTACCCCCTCTCCCTTGATGGGAGAGGGCAGGATGAAGGTGTGAGACGACGCTGCAAAAAGGTCCCGAGGTGACCGGGACGAACTAGGGTGGCAACGCGGAAAGCCCCGCCCCTTGTGGGTGGGGCTTTCCCTTTTTGTGTTAGAGCGCGCACAGGAGCCAAAGCCATGAAGGTGTCCCGGCCCCATCACCTGTCCAAAGAGGCCGCCAGGGCCAAGGTACAGGATGTGCTGCCCGTCCTTATGCGTCAGTACGGCAGCTCCGCCAGTCAGGTAGACGCCTCATGGGAGGGAGACGCCATGCGGTTCAGTTTCAGGGCGGTGGGGCACCGGTTTCAGGGCATCCTGGAGGCCACCGAGTCGCACGTCGTGTTGGACATGGCCGTTCCGCTCCCCTTGCGCTCCTTTGAGGGGGCCATTAGGGCGCGGATCGGCCAGACCCTGGAGGAGCTTTTCCGGCCAGGGTGACCTGAGAGGTACACCGGTACAAGGGCGGCCTGGCAAAAGCTGCCGCAAGAAAAAGGAGGTTCATATGGCTGACACGAAGGTACTTCTGGAGGAGCAGGATATCCCTCGGGCCTGGTATAACATCCAGGCAGACCTCCCCAAACCCCTACCGCCGGTGGTGCACCCCGGCACCAAGAAGCCCATTGGGCCGGACGACCTGGCCCCCCTCTTCCCCATGGCCCTCATTGGACAGGAGGTAAGCCAGGAGCGTTGGATTGAGATTCCCGAGGAGGTGCGGGAGGTGTACAAGCTGTGGCGGCCCACACCCCTCTTCCGGGCGCACCGTCTGGAGAAGGCGCTGGACACCCCGGCACGTATCTATTACAAGTACGAAGGGGTCAGCCCCGCAGGCAGCCACAAGCCCAATACCGCCGTGGCCCAGGCCTTCTACAACAAGGCCCAGGGGGTCAAGCGCCTCACCACCGAGACTGGCGCGGGCCAGTGGGGTAGCGCCCTTGCCTTCTCCTGCCGCCAGTTCGGCCTGGAGTGCAAGGTGTACATGGTGAAGGTCAGCTACCAGCAAAAGCCCTACCGCCGCTCCATGATGGAGACCTGGGGTGCAAGCGTCGTCGCTAGCCCCAGCCAGGACACTGAGGGCGGACGCAGTATCCTGGCCGAGCATCCCAACTCGCCAGGTAGTCTGGGCATCGCCATCAGCGAGGCGGTGGAGGACGCCGCCAAGCGGGAGGACACCAAGTACTCCCTAGGTAGCGTGCTCAACCACGTCCTCATGCACCAGACGGTCATCGGCCAGGAGTGCAAGACGGCCTTTGAGCGGCTGGGCGAGTACCCGGATATGGTGATTGGCTGCGTGGGCGGAGGCAGCAGCTTCGGCGGCATCGCATTCCCCTTCGTCAAGGACAAACTGGAAGGCAAGAGCAAGGTGGAGCTTATCGCCGTGGAACCGGAGGCCGCCCCCAGCATCACCCGCGGCGTCTACACCTACGACTTCGGCGACACCGTGGGCCTGACGCCCCTTATCAAGATGTTCACCCTGGGCCACACCTTCGTGCCCCCTGCTATCCACGCCGGCGGCCTGCGCTACCACGGCATGTCCCCTCTGATCAGCTTGCTGTGCGACGAGGGCATCATTGAGGCCCGCGCCGTCCACCAGAACCCGGTGTTTGAGGCAGCAGTGCTCTTCGCCCGCACCGAGGGCATCGTGCCCGCGCCGGAGCCTGCCCACGCCATCAAGGTAGCCATAGACGAAGCCCTCAAGTGCAAGGAGAGCGGCCAGGCCAAGACCATCCTCTTCAACCTGTGCGGCCACGGCTACTTTGACATGGCTGCCTACGACGCCTACCTCTCCGGCCGCCTGGAGGACTACGCCTATCCGCGTGCAGAGGTGGAGGCCGCGCTGCGGGGCGTGCCGAGGCTGTAGGGGGACGGGCAAGCAGGCAAACATGCAAACGGGCAAAGAGTTCGGTGCAAAGCATATCGGGTCTGAGTTCAGGCAAATGGCCCTGTGGCAAAAAGCTCAGGACTTTGCTGCTGCTGTGGCTCAGGTGGTTGGAGCATTGCCCGCAAGGGACAGAGTGGCAGAAACCATTGGAGGGCAGTTGCTAAGGGCCGCTGCTTCGGTTCCTGCCAACATCGCGGAAGGTTATGGGCGATTCTCACAGGCTGCCTACAGGAGCCACCTTTCCATCGCCAGAGGGTCTGCATTTGAAGCCGAGTCCTGGCTGGACTTGCTGTCCCGTCAGGGTCTGCTTTCTGCTGAGGATGCGGTGCGTCTCTTGGACCAATGCACCGAAGTCCAAAAGGCTGTGACGCTTAGGATGAAGTCTCTAGGTGAAACCCCCAAGACGTACGCCAAGGGAAACGAGGGGGGTAAACAAGACAAGCGGTAGTTGTCTTCTTGCCAGCTTGCCCGTTTGCCTCTTTGCCCGCGCAAATCAACAGGGAGTGATCAATCTATGACAAGTCTCCCAACCAAGAAACGCATCCTCACCGGCGTCCGGCCCACCGGCGCCCTCCACCTGGGCCACTACGTGGGCGCCCTGGAGAACTGGGTGCGCCTGCAAGAGCAGTACGACTGCTTCTTCCTCATCGCCGATTACCAGGCGCTTGGCGACCACCTGGACGACATCGCCGGCATACGGCGCTCGGTCATAGAGGTAGGCATGGACTGGCTGGCCGTGGGCCTGGACCCGGAGCGTAGCACCTTTGTGGTGCAGAGCTACGTGCCAGAGCACGCCGAGCTTGCGATGCTCCTCTCCATGGTCACGCCCCTGGGCTGGCTGGAGCGCAACCCTACGCTGAAGGCCGAGCGGGAGCGCATTGAAGGCGACTCCGAAGGCGTGACAACGCGTGGCGAGCGAGTATCGGTGGGTTTTTTTACCTATCCCGTAAGCCAGGCGGCGGACATTGCGTTGCCCAGGGCCCACCTGGTGCCCGTGGGTGAGGACCAGGTTCCGCACATTGAGATGACCCGCGAGGTCGTCCGCCGCTTCAACCGCATGTTCGGCGAGACCTTCCCGGAGCCGCAAGCCCTGGTAGGCCGCGTGGCCCGCCTCACGGGCACCGACGGCCAGTCCAAGATGAGCAAGAGCATCGGCAACGTTATCTACCTTTTCGACGACGCGGCCACGGTGGAGCGCAAGGTGCGCGGCATGTACACCGACCCGACGCGCATCCGCGCCACCGATCCCGGCCACGTGGAGGGCAACCCCTGCTTTGACTACCACGACGCCTTCAACGATAACAAGGCGGAGGTGGAAGACCTGAAGGAGCGCTACCGGGCCGGCAGGGTAGGGGACGTGGAGGTGAAGCGCAAGCTGGCAGCGGCGCTCAACCGCTTCCTGTCCCCGATTCGGGAGCGCCGCGCCCAGTACGAGGAGCGCCCTCAGTTGGTGGCGGATGTCCTGGTGGAAGGCTCCCGCCGCGCCAAGCGCGTGGCGGAGGCGACCATGGCAGAGGTGCGGGAGAAGATGGGGATACTGTATTTCAAGTAGGACAGCCTTTGTCATGCTGAAAGTTTGTGAACAAGCAAAGAGCCTTTGTTTTCTGGTGTGGCACATGCCACTGTCATTCTGAGCCCTGACGGCAGTCAGGCGAAGAATCCAAGGCGAAGGCCCGTTGCAGCGTACCTTTTCTGAACAAGCGGTTCGTGTTCATCGGCACAGGCCTTAGATTCTTCGCGAGGCAGTCGCTGGTGATGGCAGTGGTCGTTTGACCGCCTCGCTCAGAATGACAAATTGTATCCACTGCGCCGAGCAACAGAAGGCTTCATGCGTTCACGCGCTTTGAGCAACCGAGCAAGGACTTTTCCGAGGGAATTGCATAGAGCACAGTACCAAACCGGAGGAACACACGGTGGCTGAATGGACTGAATGGCAAGACTTAGAGGAAGATCTCTACGAAGATGACGCCACAAGAAACCGAGGAGTCTATCAAGTGAGGATTGTCAATGCCAGGGGTGAACCTATCCCTGTGCCAAGGCTGGGTGGTGTTGACAAAGAAGCTATTTACTACATTGGAAAGAGCGGCAGAAGTTGTCGCTATGAGCTCAAGAGATTCCTTTCGAGCCTACGTGAAGGAGGGGAAGTGTGGGACGGGGTATCCGATGAGTTGGAAAGAGTTCAGGGCTTTTCTGGATACCGTCTTGAATATCGGACTAGGGCAATTGATGCCCCGATGACACCTGAAGCCGCGGAACAACTTGCACTTGTTGGTTACTTGTAGACGTACTGCGAATTACCCCCCGGCAACAACAGCATGCCGCGAAAAGCTGTGGATTCCCTGATAAACCGGATAGCTAACCATGCACCCACACAGCCTTGACCAAATGGTCTACCGGCAGAGTAGCGCACTCATGCCTCATCCCGTGCGCTGCCTCTTCTGGCGAACGTTGCGCCTTGGGCTGCGTGACGTTTACTACCAAGCACAAGAAGAGGCCCAATCATGTATACACCAACCCTAGCCCAAGTCAAAGCCCTGGCCTGTCAGGGCAACCTGATCCCCGTGTACCGGGAGATCAACGCCGACCTGGAGACCCCTGTATCGGCGTACCTGAAGCTCGCACGGGGGCGGTACTCCTTCCTGCTGGAAAGCGTGGAGGGCGGCGAGCGCCAGGCCCGCTACAGCTTCCTGGGCACGGAGCCGCACCGCGTCCTGGCCACCGGCCCTGGCACGAAAACAGGGGCTCTTGACCCCTTGCCCATCGTTGAGCGAGAGCTGAGCCAGTACCGCTACGTGCCAACGCCTGGCCTGCCCCGCTTTCTGGGCGGGGCCATCGGCTACCTGGCCTACGAGACCGTCCACTACGCCGAGGCCCGCGTGCCGCTGCCCTCGGCCAACCCCCAGGGCGTGCCGGAGTCGGTGCTCATGTTCACCGATACCGTCCTGGTCTTTGACCATCTGCGACACACCATCAAGATTGTCTCCCACGTCCATACCGATGGCGACGTGGCGGCAGCCTACCAGGAGGCTATTGCCCGCATTGAACGTCTGGCGGCCCGCCTAGCCAGGGCGATGCCACGCCGCGCCCTGGAGAACCCGCCGGCCAAGGGCAATGGGGAGGCCGTCGCCAACTTTACGCAGCCCCAGTACGAGGAGATTGTCCGTAAGTGCAGGGAGTACATCATCGCCGGCGACATCATCCAGGTGGTGCCCTCTAGGCGCGTGGCCCGGCTTACCAGCGCATCGCCCTTCAACATCTACCGCGCCCTGCGGGCCTTGAACCCCTCGCCCTACATGTACTTCCTGCACCTGGGCGCCTTCCATATCATCGGCGCATCGCCGGAGGCCCTGGTCCGGGTGGAGGATGGCCAGGTGTACACCTTCCCCCTGGCTGGCACGCGACCTCGGGGGGCGACGCCCGACCAGGACGAGGCGCTGGCCCTGGAGCTGCGCACCGACGAGAAGGAGCGGGCCGAGCACATCATGCTGGTGGACCTGGGCCGCAACGACCTCGGGCGCATCTGCCAGCCCGGTACCGTCCAGGTCGCGGACCTCATGCGGGTGGTGCGCTACTCCCACGTCATGCACCTGGAGTCGGAGATACGCGGCGTGCTGAGAGCCGACCGCACGATGTACGACGCCCTGCGGTCATGTTTGCCTGCCGGCACACTTGCAGGCGCGCCAAAGATACGGGCGATGGAGATCATCGCCGAGGTGGAGGGGGAGCGGCGCGGGCCTTACGGCGGCGCGGTGGGCTACTTCGGCTTCCAGGGCAACATGGACGTGGCCATCCCTATCCGCACGATTGTGTTGCGCAAGGGCGTGGCCTACGTCCAATCCGGCGGCGGCGTCGTCTACGACAGCATCCCTGCTGCCGAGTACCAGGAGATGGTGAACAAGGCTGCCGCTCCTTTACGCGCGGTGCAGCAGGCGGAGGAGTATGGGACCTAACCCCCTCTCGTCCCCCTTTCCGCCACGGGAAGGGGGAAAGGAAGGCGCAGGCTGTGGTTCAAGGCGTGTCCTCCGAATCTATCATTCCCCCTTCCCTTCATAGAAGGGGGCTAGGGGGTTAGGTATGATCCTTCTCATAGACAACTACGATAGCTTCACCTACAACCTCTACCAGTACCTCAGTGAGCTGGGGGCTAAGGTGGAGGTGGCGCGCAACGACAGGATCGGCTTGGAAGATATCCAGGGCATATCGCCGGAGAAGATCGTCATCTCCCCGGGGCCGTGCACTCCCAGGGAGGTGGGCGTCTCCAACGACGTGATACGGCACTTCGGCGGGCGCATCCCCATCCTGGGCGTGTGCCTGGGCCACCAGTGCATCGGCTACGTGTTCGGCGCGACGGTGGCCTACGCCGGCGAGATCGTCCACGGCAAGGCCAGCAAGGTGACGCACGACGGCAAGGGCGTTTTCAAGGGACTGCCCAACCCTCTTTCAGCCATCCGCTACCATAGCCTGGCTATTGTGCCTGCCACCGTGCCGCCGGAGCTGGAGGTGAGCGCCTGGTCCGACAGCGGAGTCATCATGGGCGTGCGCCACAAGACGCTGCCCATAGAGGGCGTGCAGTTCCACCCGGAGGCCATCCTGACGCAGTCCGGCAAGGAACTGCTGCGGAATTTTCTGGAGGGGTAGAGGTATGATGCCAAGACAACCGACGAAGGAGAAATGGGTTCACTCCTTGGAAATGGCAAGCCGCGACCCTCTATATTTGGCTGATATTGAGGAAGTAGAGCGCGACTTTGAGTACGCCGATGCAGAGGCGGCACGCATGATTGACGAGCTAGAGGAGCGCAGGCCAATGGAGGAGCCGCTATAATGGCGGCAGGATGTGGTAGCCATGCGCAACGAGTTCACCGCCATCATTGAGCGCGACGGCAAGTGGTACATTGCTTACTGCCCTGAGGTGCCTGGGGCCAACGGCCAGGGGCTGACCAAAGAGGAATGCATGCAAAGCCTGCGGGAAGCGATAGCTTTGATCCTGGAAGACAGGCGGGAGGTCTACAGGAACCTGTGAGGCCAGGCGGGCAAAGCTGCTGAGAAACTGGCTGGAGGGGTAGTATGAGCAAAGCTAACGGCTTTAGGGGCAAAGTCGACGATTGGCTATTCAAGTGGGCTCCCCCCTTGGGTATATTAGGGGTGTTTATCACTCTCCTGCTAACCCTCGTTGGGACAAGACGAGGTTGGCTCAATGAGACGAATGCCGTCATCCTGCAAGCTGGAATACTTGTGGCGTTAGCAATAATCACGGCCATATATGCTTTTTACACCTACTACTTAGGGAAACAGACGAAAAAGCAGGCAGAGGCTAGTGTCCAGACGGCAAAGGAGATGCATGAGCAAAGCCTTGCCTCTTTTAGACCAGTCATATGGTTCTACACACAACCTCCTCAGTACATTGGCGGGAACTGGCGGCTGTCTCTTCATAACATAGGTTCAGGCCCGGCAATTAATCCCCACTGGGAGCTTGTCCAGGAGGACGCCAGACACAATCGAGTCGTGGGTCTTGAGACATTCGGATCGCTTAGTCCAGGGCAGAAGATGGAAGACGCTGTAAATACTCCTAACTGGGCAACGAGTGGTACAAGGGTTAGGCTGAGTTGCATATACCAGGACATCCAGCAAAACGGATTCATGGCAAACGTGCCTATCGAATTCCGTACTCTTCCGGGCGATGCTTTGACGTTCTTTGGCTTGGAGCATATTCAATGGCAAGAAGTGCCTTACGACCAATGGCAGACACTACATGAACGTTTTCATCAATCGTAAAACGCGATGGTATGTAGCTAGAGAAACTCTAAAGGTGGGTAACCATGATCCGTGAAGCCATTGCCGCGCTGGTGGCCGGCAACAACCTGACCCAGGAAGTCGCCGCCCAGGTCATGGACGAGATGATGGAGGGCCAGGCCACGTCCTCGCAAATCGCCGCCTTCATCACCGCCCTGCGCATGAAGGGAGAGACCGCCGACGAGATCACCGGCATGGCCCGCACCATGCGCGCCAGGTCGCTGCACGTCCAGACTGACGGCTTCCTCGTGGACACCTGCGGCACCGGCGGCGATGGCCGCGGCACCATCAACGTCTCCACGGCGGCAGCCATCGTGGCGGCGGCGGCGGGCCTGCGTGTCGCCAAGCACGGCAACCGCTCCGCATCCGGCGGCCCCGGCAGCGCCGACGTGCTGGAGGCGGTGGGCGTCAAGATTGCCCTCAGCCCGGAGGGTGTCCAGCAATGCCTGGCGGAGACGGGCTTCGGCTTCATTGCCCAGGTGCTGGGCGTCTCGGACCCCTCGGTGGGTGAGAAGATGGCCGAGGCCCTGGGCCGCCCGGGGACCCCGCGGGCCATGGTGGCGTACGGCATGGACGGCGTAGACGAGCTCTCTATCAGCGCCCAGACCAGGGTGTGGGATTTGCAGGGGGGCAGGGTGCGCACCTACCAGCTCGCGCCCGAGGACGCCGGTCTGTCCCGCGCCAACACCGACGATATCAAGGGCGGCACGGTGGAGCGCAACGCCGAGCTGCTGCGCGGCATCCTGCGGGGCCAGCCAGGCCCGTCCCTGGACGTGGTGCTGCTGAACACCGCCGCTGCCCTGGTGGTCGGTGGCAAGGCCCGCACGCTGAAAGAGGGCGTAGAGATGGCGCGGAGTACTGTCCAGAGCGGGGCGGCCGCCGCCAAGCTGGAGCAGGTGGTGAAGGTGAGCCAGGGACTGAATTGAGCACAGTTAGAGTGGAGACCACCTCCTAATGGACACTCCTGCACTGGTTCTCGGTGGAGTTATTGGTTTTGTGGCTAGCTTTCTGGCATATTTAGTGGGCGAACGGCTTCGTCGCCCTCGTCTGACGTTTCAAATAGGAGAGTGGGCTGATGGTAATCGGGGAGACGACTCATGGCGTTTTGTTCATATCAATGTCCTTAACACCGCCAGAGCGCCCTGGTGTTTGGCTTGGCTTGCTCCGTTAGGGTTGCCGCCAAGATATGCTGCTTCGAATTGTCAGGCGAGGGTTTCTTATCTTGTGGGGGACAGCGAAGTATTAGCATTGGAAGGGCGATGGAGTACAACGCCCGAACCATTGACTCCAATGCCAGAGAGCTTTCGCTTTGATCCAACGAAAGTGGGTGCGGGGCAGCGTGAGAACATTAGTTATGGTGAAGGTTCACAAATTGTTGTGGGGCTTAGCAGGGTGATGAAAAAGTCGGGGTAAAAAAGGGATAAGAGAAGGGTGAGGTGAGGGATAATAGGGGCAGCTTGCACGAGGAGTATGGTATGCGCGGAGCTGCTGAAGACCAGGTGATGATGCTGAGCACTTTTACAGCGGAAGAG